>JANOFU010000020.1:0-8803 GCA_031413815.1 Hyphomicrobium sp.
CTGCGTGCCAGACACACCCGCGATGGTGTAGCCGGTGATCGACAAGGCATTACCGTCAACGTCTGTCGCATTGTTGAGGAGATCGCCGGTCGCGCCGTCGGCGACGGTCAGCGTGGTGTCCTCGGTGACGGTGTTGGTCTCGTCGCCATCGACAGGCGGGTCGTTGACCGCCACGACCGTTATCGTGGATGTTGCCGGATTTGATGGCTGGCCGATGGAATCGATCAACTGGAAGGTCAGCGCGCGGTTGCCGGTCGTCGGCGTATCGCCGGTGTTCTCATAGGTTATGCTGCGGATCAGAGTATCGAAGACCGCTTGCGGCACGACGCCGCCGGCGTTGTTGGTGATGGTGAAGCCCGTGCCAGCCGTGTAGGCGATCGAAAGCGTCGTGCCGCTGATCGTCGTGGTCTGGGTGGAATTGGCATTGAGCGGGAAGCTCAAGCCGTTGATGCGTACGATTTCGGCCGCGCCGTCGAGCGGAGCGGCGGTCGCAATCGTCAAGGTGGTGAGATCGTTCTCAGCATTGTCGTTGGCGTCGGCGAGTGTCGAGCTGGCGACATTGACTGGAGAGCCGTTCTCGGTGAACGTCGCCGCGAAATTCCGGTTCGCATCTGCGACGCTTCCGGTTGAATTGAGATCGATGATCGGTGTCGGGTCTACGGCAAAGCGCAATTCCACGCCATCGCCGCCGCCGCCTTCGACACCAACGCCGGTCAGCTGGAATGTGAGGGTCGAGAACGTGCCGTTGACTCGGAACGATCCGGCGGCGGTATTCGTGGAGCCATTGGTTCCCGATTCTGTATTCGTCGTGGCAAAAGGCACCACGACGTTGGCGGTCCGTTGAACGGTTGTCGACGTCGTGTCGAAGTGACCGACGCCGGCCAGCTCGGTCAGTGTTGCGCCAGGCGTCGTGACGGTCCAGAGTGAACTGTTAGTGCGCGATTCCTCGACTATGATATTGCCGAAGGCGTCCGTTTGCTGAAAGCCACCGAATCCGCCCAAGCGATCCAGATGAATGATCGGATTGGTGACGGGGGTTGAGAACGTGATAGTGACCGTGCCCGTGCCGCCATCGGTCGAAGCTTGTGGTAGCGGCAGGCCGGTCGCGGACTCCGGCGTCGTATCCCAATTGAACACGAAGCCCAGTGACGCGCCGTTTTGAGCGCTGTTAGCAAATGCGGCAATGTTATTCAACGTTGCGTTGGAAAGACCGGTGAAACTCGTTCCCGCGCCGGCGGTGAAGGTCACGGTCGTCGTGACGCCAGCGGTAGTGTTGCTGGCGGTGTTGGACCCGATCGTCCACGAGCCCGAGTTGGTCAGCGCCAAGGTGCCGTCCCAATCGCTGGCCGCAAGGCTCTGGGCCTCGACGTCGCCGCTTGTCTTTTCCAGCTCCCAGTCGCCGCCGAGGCGCGCCGAGCCGGTGTCGTCAACAGAGGCAGCGATATCTGCGCCTGTGGCCTGTGCGAGACGCGAAACGAACGTCTCGCCCACGGCGCCCGCTGCAACGTTGCAGCCGTAAATGGCAATGTCGCCATCGGCCGACAGTGCAGATCGAATCACTGCAAGTTCATCGGCGTGCTGGCCCGAGATCGAGGATGCATTGACGTGCGTGGATCCGAGAACGAGGTCGCCGGCCGAGCCGTGCGAGACGATATGAATGGCGTCGATGTTGGTGCGGCCTGACAGATAGGTCGCGATTTGCTCTAGACCATCTGACCCGCGATCCAGTACGACCACGTCCGCCCCTGCGGGTGCCGCCTGCGCCAAGAGCCCTGGATCGGTCACCGCGCCGTCGATGAAGACAATGGTCTGAGACGCAACGGCAGCAGGTGCCGCAGCCGAAACCGCCGCCATCAGATCGAGCGCTCCACCGGCTTCGGGACCTGCCCCGGTTGCCTCAGGAGCCGGTGCGGGTTGGTTATCCACCACATCAGCCGCCGTCGCCGCAGCTGCCCCATCGAACACCATCCGGCTTTCCAGCGCGCGGTTGGAGCAACTCCCCATCAAGTTCTGAAAAGGAAGTGCGGGCGCACATGGATTTACTTGCTTGGCTGACTTCAATTTCTGGTTGTTTCCAGCAAGTTTGCGATCGTGGAGCATTTCAACGTTTCCCTCTTGAAGGCATATCAATGGTTGCACATAATGCAATATTTGCCCGCTTAAATTGTATTTAATCGGGGAATCGGAAACGGATGGTTAATCCGGCGGTAAATAGTTTCTAGAATTGCGGAAATTCCTCAGAATTTCTCAAAACCTAATTTCTATTATAAGTTGTATTTCATTGATCGAATTGGGCGGACACGACCCCGCAAATTCGCATTAGAATCCGCGTTCACGGACCAGAATTCCGGCTGCCCGCCGCCAGGTCCGGCCAGCCATGCTTTCCCGGGTGCCGTCCAGAACCACCAGTCCCTTCAAAGACCGGAGCACTGGCACATGACGGGCTTCGGCACTGAGACGAATAGGATAATAACCCGCCGTGGGCACCAGCCCGCGATCGCGCTTATTGGCGACTGCAATTGGCCCGCCGTGAACGCTGGTTAGCGCCTCAATATCGATGACCGAAACGCCGCTGGCACCAATGTCCGTCACAACGACACCGAACGAGGGGTGGGTCAGATCGTCCGGAATAAAGCGACCTTGAGTTCCTGCTTCAATGCGCGACACATCCAACTCCGCAATAAATCCGCGGGCTGCGAGCGCTGTTGGCTCTCCGACCAATGCCATCGCATCTCTGCGCGCAACGATCCGCCCCGGCGCTAACGATGGGTCGATTGCGAGAACAACCCCCGCCATCGAAGCTCGAACCGTCAATTGTTGACGCTCGGCTTCCAGTCCCAAGAGTTTGGATTTGAGCGACCGGAATTGACGGTCAAGGACCAGCGCTTGCTCACGATCAACAGTATCGGCCGTGAACCTCGCGCGGCGCGTTTCGACTAACGAGAGATTGATCTTGGTATGGCGGATCTCACTCTCAATCTCGTGAGACATCAATTCCACCAGCTTGTCGCCCTTTGCGACTTTGGCGCCTTGGGTCGCGTGGACCTCAACAACCTGCGCTGGCCGCACGGGGTAAATCCGGTTGAGGGTCTCGTACTCCAAGACGGCCGGTACCTCCACGCGGGCCGACCAGGGAACGAAAAAAGCCAGAAGCAGAGCAGTGGCAACGGCCATTGAAATCAAGGAACGCTGCGACGCCACGATCTGCTGTCGACGTTTGAGCCATTCTGCACATTCGCTCCACACCGGCCAGAGTATGAAATAGATGATCTCAACCAGAAACAGAATGATGCCGAGTACTTTAAAAAACAGGTGGTACACCAGCAGCGCAATGCCCGTGAACAAAATCAGCCGGTAGAGCCACACGGCCCAGGCATAGCCAATCATCAAACGGCGATGCCGGTCGGAAACCTGCTCAGGTTGTGGGTCGCCCAAACCAAACAAGACTTCGCGCATCTTCCAGCGGCCGAGCGCAAACGAGCGATCAAGGAGATTCTCTAAGCCCAATGCATCTGCCAGAATGTAATAGCCATCAAACCGCATCAGCGGATTGAGATTCATGGCCACGCTTAGCAGCCAGCTGGTCGTCGCCACCACAAGCGCGATGCTGCGCAACGGGCCGTCCGCCAGCAGCGCCCACGACAGAGTCGCCAGGCATGCCAATCCAAGTTCGACGATGATCCCGGCGCTCGCCACCGCAACCCGCTTGCGGCGGGACGTCAACCGCCAAGCATCTGTCACGTCGGTGTAGAGCATCGGTGCCAGCAGCATAACGGCAACGCCCATCGCCGGAACAGCGCACCCATACCGCACCGCCGTGTAGGCGTGCCCCAACTCGTGCAGCGCTTTGACAAAGAACAAAGCAGCCGAGAACCAGACCAAGCCCTCCCACGACAGGAAATCACCCGCCGCAGAGATGAATATGTCCCACTGGCGCGACACGAGATAGAGCCCGATGATCCCGCACAGTGCAACCAGCACTGCTGCCACCCGGCTGAACAGCGGCTCGACCAACGGCAGCGTGGTGCGCAGGAACCGGTCGGGCCGCACAAGGGGTATGCGAAAAAACAAATAGTTATGCAGCAAACTGGCGATTATTCCATGCCGCCCGCGTTGCTTCTGGTCCCACAAGGCCGAAGCGCCGCCCGACTGGGGTTGGAGTGTCAAATTATGCCGCATAACAAACGCAATGAGATTTTCGACGTCGTCTTTGCCGATCGCAAGTTTCTGGATCGCCGCCTCCGCCAAGTCACTCGCAGTCGAGGCCCCCGGCCATAAATCCAAGATGGCGCGGGTGTGCTGATCAATCTGAAAGTAACGGTGTTGGACGGGATCATACACCAACCACGTTGGCGCCCCGTCAGGACGGGTTGGGCCCGGCAGAAGACGCAAGTCTTCGCGCAAGGGAACCAATGGGGCTTGGTCGTTCTCTCCGCCCCCGGTCATGACCCGAAGCGCTGCCGCAAGGCGGTCAATGGCCGGCGGAACAGATAGAACGCCAGAGGGACTTGGTCTCCGGTCAACTGTGCCGTGCCCCGTGACCCCAGCCGCGGGAAGCCCTCCGCCGCCTCACTCAGGTCCGCCAACACCCGGAAAGCCAATACGTCGCCCGCCTGCAATCGCGCTTGATAGTCTGCATGGCGCACCGTGCCGCTGCGGGCATTGAGCGGATCGGCATCGAAGAAGGCTTTAAGCGGTGAGGGACTTCGAACGCTGATCGCATCTCCTACGGGCACATCAATGCGCAATTCGACAAATTTTGGATCGGCGAGCTCCATAATACGCTCGCCCGTCGCGACCGGTTTGCCGATGAGGTTGTGCTTATCGGCGTAAACCGCCAGCCCATCGCGCGTGGCCCGGATTCGCGTCTTCTCAAGCAGCTCTTGCGCATAGTCGCGTTCTGCGATTTTCAAAGCATATTCGGCGCGCGCAATACCGAGTTCATGACGGCCCCGCGGATCGCCAAATGCGAGTTGCGTTGTCTGCAACATGCGCGCGTTGGCAACGGCCGCCTCGTGTCCGGCAATCTCCAGCCGGTTGCGCAACGCGATATCGTTCAAGCGCACAAGCACATCGCCCGTCTTCACCGGAGCGTTGGCTTCGACCACGATCTCTTCAATCACACCATCGATGGGCGCGGCCACGAGAAACGATTGACTGGAGCCGACTTCAAATGGGGCGAGAGTCGTCATATGCACGGGAATGAGCAGCACGAGGCCCGCCAAGACCGCAGCCAAACCTGTGGCTCGCGAGAGCGAGAAACCCGCTGGCCACCACTTGGTCTCCGCAACAAAGGCCCGCAACGCGTGGGCATAGGTTTCCGCGAGCCGTTCGGGTACGACACGCTCGCCGTCGCTCCATGAGGTTTCGCGCGCCAGCACGAGCCCGCCAATCAGCCGGCCCCGGCGGCTGAGCATCGGCAACCACAACAAATGGCGGAACGGATATGATGTGAGGCTTGGGTCTGAGTCCGTCTGCGCTGGCCCGGACGACAGGACGTGGGGTGTCTCAAGCGTGTTCGACTTGCCCGCCCGGCCAGCCAACCGCTCAATGCTCTGCACGAGCGGTGCATTGGGATCGAACGAGGCAAGACTTGAGACGGCAGCGACTTTGTAGCCCCGAAGCGACGGCTTCAATGCGAAGGCTTGGCGCGCATTGGCCAGACGCATCAAATCATTCACGGCAAGGGTCAGAAGTTCAACTTGACTGGTCGCTTTGCGCGCCGCTTCTTCAGTCTTTAGGAGGGCCAGCAGAGCCGCGGTTGATGCACTCGGATTTTCAACGCCCGCCGGTGGAGCGCGCGGGGGAACGGATCGCACGGCAGCTGCCATTCAATTGCCCCCGGTGCCAAAGTCGGCCGTGCCACTCATGCCTGACAGAATGGTGGCAGTGGGCGTCACAAACTCTCCAGACACTTTGATCGTTTGACTGACCGGATCGACCGCGGCACCAATCCGGGCAACCGCTGCCTTCTCGACTGTTCCCGTTTCGTCGATCTGGAAGGTGAACGGATGGCCTTGGGTCAACCATCGCAGCCACGCCGATGGCACAATCAACTCGATTTCCGGACTGCTGGTTTCAATCACGGTCATCAGCGGCCGGCCCGTAACCGGTGTTTCATGCTCATGGATCAACAGTTCAGCAACGCGGCCATCGAATGGGGCCACAATTGAGCATTGCGCGAGACGGACGCTAAGGGCTGCCAGTTGCGCCGCCGTCTTCTCGACGCGCGCCCGCGACATAGCCACATCGAGCTTGCCGGCGGCTTTATGCGAACTGAGATACGTCGCGTTATCGAATGCGATTTCCATTTCGCTGTGCTCAGCCTTTGCCGCGGCATACTCGGCTTCCTGGCGGCGGCAGTCGAATGACACCAGCGTATCGCCCTTCTTGAACGCCTCGCCCTCCTTGGAGCCGATCCGGGCAACGGCCGCCGCTAATTCGGAAGAAATGCTGGCCTGCATCCGCGGCCGCACGACACCGCGAACGGACTCAGCCGCCGAAGCCGGACCAGCCAGCAGCACTGTCAGAAAAATAACGTAAGCAAAACCCTTCATCGGCGAGGCTCCTCAACTCAGCACCCAGCAGCTATTGAGCGGAAGCCATCTTGGCTCTGGCCGGATAGTCGCCGCGTTCGAACCAAAGCTGCTTCAACGTCGCCGCGAGGTCCGCGACACTCAAATCGTTTGCGGACACATCTGGATAAGGATCGAGGCCGACGGCGGCAAACACGTTGGCGTAGGAGTTCTGGCAGTTCGCGAACGCAATGTCCTGCTTGGCTTGCGCCACAAGCGTATTCAACTCTTCGCGGATCAGCGTTTGCTCGCTGACGCGATCGCCGGCGGCCTCGGCCCGGATTTGTTCGACCAGGCGGCGTTGCACGTCGGAATACTCGACCGACGTCTTCAGTTCCCGCTGATAGTTGATGTAGCGCACGCGACTGATGTGCACTTGGGTCATGATGGCCATGGTCAAGGCCAGCGCGCGCTGATCGAGCAACTTGTCCTGCATCTCGACCACTTCAGACTTGGCCGGATCCGAAAATACTTTCATCACGTTCCAGCTCGCTTTGGTACCCCAGCCCAGCCAGTTGTTGTTCAGCAGGAAGTCGTTGCTGTCAAAATTTGTCCCGGCGTAGAGCTGCAGACCGGGCAAAAGTTCGAGCAACGCCGCGTGGGCTTCTTGGGTGTTGATGCGCTGCTGATAAGCATTCTCCCGCAGTTCCGACCGGTTCTGCAACGCAAAGTCGATCATCTCTGCTGCGGGCGCCTTGATGTCCGGCGCGATTTGCCTTTGCGATGGAATGACAAGCGCAAACTTGGTGCCCGGCGTCAGGTTCATGAGGGCTGCCAGCTGCGATTTCGCAATCGACAGATCGCGCTGCAGTTCCTGCAAGGTGCGTTTAATTTCGACCAGTTCGCGCTCGTAGGAGAGGGCCGCAATCGGAGACGTTTCCCCGCCGGCTGAAATCGCACGCGAACTCGACAGAGCCGACAACGTGCGGGTTTCCAGCGCCCTCAGCTTGCCCATTAGCTTTTCAGAACTGACAGCCCGCCAATAGGCCGTGCGCACATCTTCGATGAGGCGGTGGGCCGCCTTGCGGCGTGATTCTTCGGCGATGAGCACCTTGTCACCAGCCTGGCGGGCACGCACATAGGACAAACCGAAATCGAGAATCGACCAGCTGAACGTGATTTCGTTGGTGCCGATGCGCTTGTCTTGCGAGGTTGACGCGCCAAAATTCTCGACACCAGTCACCAGATTCAAACTGCTCGACGCGCTGAACGTGTCGCGCACCGCATAGCCTGAATTCGACACGGCGTTCGGCAGCATATTGTAGTGCGACAGGTCGAGTTCGGACACGCGCAGAGCGGTCTGGACGATCTCGACATGATGATCGAGGTTGTATTTCAGCGCCCGTGCCATCGCCTCATAAAGGCTGATGGACCCGCCAACCGGCTCCTGGGCAGCATCGACCCGGCCCGCATGGTCCGACGCCGAGAGTGCCAGCTCATCGGGAGACCAAGGAATGGGGCTGACAGCACAAGCAGCGAGCAGAGCCGCCGCGCTGCAGGCAAGCAAAAGCGACCGTGGGCGAATGACCATGGGAAGACCCTCTACGAACGGAAACGACAAACGTTCTCGGACGCAGAGACACACGCGAGGATTGAAAGCGTGAACGGGCGGCAATCAAATTGGTTGTAGCACGAGTGAATAAACAATCTATAGTCGTTTTAACTGCTCGCGGAAGTTGTTCATACGGGTTGCGAGCCTCGTGTGACGCCAGAGACACACGCAGAGCGTGTGGTGAGGGCGAGTCCGGGTTGGGGGATGGCTGTTGTGCCAGCGATGTGGCGATCCCGGCAGGACTTGAACCTGCGACCCCCGGTTTAGGAAACCGGTGCTCTTTCCAGCTGAGCTACGGGACCATTGGCCAGCGTGGGGCGCCAGCCGCGCGACCATATACGAGGACCGCTGCCGGCAAAAGACACCGGCCGATGACGGTGACGGATCGGGCCGCCGGAATCTTGGTCCGTGACCCGTCGCGGCAGTGCTCAGATTGGGGTCAGACACCGTTTCGCTATCGCGCAAAGGTGCTTGGCAGCAGGCCGCTTTGTCACGATGATCGCCAGCCTTCGATCCCTGGTGCCAGGGTGTCCTCAACCGGTTGATACAACGGTTTCATCAAATACCTCGGCGGGAGTTTTGAATCCAAGTGTTTGTCTGGGACGTGTCTTGAGCTGGTTTGCGACGGCATCGAGTTCAATTTGTGTAAAGCGTGACAGGTCTGTTCCTCGAGGTA
>JANOFU010000021.1:0-52561 GCA_031413815.1 Hyphomicrobium sp.
CCCGGTTCCACCCCTGGTGGTCGAGGGGAAACCGTAAGAGGGAACTCCCGCGCCGGCCGGAGTGCCTGACGCGACACGTCCCCATCCCTGGGACCGCGGGCGTCCCGCCCGCTTGCAGCCGTACACGACCGTTGTGCTATCGACCGAGGCTCTGACCCGGTTGAGCGAGCGGGCGGGACGCCCGCGGTCCCAGGTGACGCTCAGGCCTTCGGCTCCAGGGCGGCGAGAAGACGCTCGAAGAGCTTGATATGGGTCGGCATGCGAGACAACACCGCGGCCGCCGTTTCTTCATGGTACGTGTGGCTGGTCAGATTTCGATCTTCGAGGTGGTCAGATACTCCGGATCATCCTCGATCCAGCCGAGCCTCCTCGCCTCCTGCAGGGCGCGACGGGGAGAAGGGGCGTCCACGCCTTCCTCGGAAAGTGCTGTAGCGACTGCTTTCCACGCAAGCTCGAAAGTGAACTCGAACCGCTGGATGCAACCATCCCGTTCCAGAGGGGAGCGCGCCTCCCGGCCCGCTTCTTGGAGCCTGGCCAGAGCCCTCGCGAATTGGTCTCGTCTGGGTTGCAGCAAGCCCATTACCGGGCGGCGAGAACTACGGCGCCTCTGCGGGCCTCGGTCTTGAATTCGGAAGGGACGGTTTCGAGGTCCACGATCTCGATGGTGTGAAGAGTGGGATACGACTCCAACCGGTCTCTCAGTCCTTGCATCACCGAAGAAGGCAAGGGGCGAGGGCCCAGGATCCCCAGGTCCCAGTCCGAACCCGGGCGGGCAAGGCCGAGCGCCCGCGAGCCAAAGAGCACCACGGTGTGTCCCTCCGGAAGAAGAGGACCTAAAAGCCGCGCCAACTCCCCTGCTCTGGGTTCGGTGCCGACAGGCTTGTCCATGCGGGTGACTCTAGCATCGCGTGGGAATTCCCTCCGGCATGGGAACTGTCGGTGACACATGCCAGATGCAAAAGTTCCGTGCACCCCGAAAGCCCTTCACTCCCCGGACCCCTATTCGCCCGGCTCATCTGGCACACTCCAAAACCGTTGGGCACTCCCACTCAGTGGACCGGGGTCAGGTGTTCGAGCACAAGTCCCGTCGCGGTCCGCCGCTGAAAGCCTTTCCAGTAGGTGTGTGCGGGCGTGGGCTTGCCATCCTTGTCCACCGCGTAGACCGCGTCCTTGCCGTTTTGAACCAGATCCAGATAGGCGCGCTTGTCCTCTTCGCCCTTCAGGAGCAGGCCGAAATACGCAGTCGCGAAGTGATCGAGGATGTTGTTCATGCGGGCGGTGTCCCACACCGGGTCGGCGTAGTGACCGAAGCCGGCCGGCCGACCCTCCTTCGATGCATACGTCTCCACCGGGGCCGGGATGGGCGCGCCCGCGTTGTGGTTCGCCCCGATGAAGGTGAGGAGGTACCGGTCCGCGTTGACTGCCCCTTGGTAGATCGCCCGTGTCCCCTTCTCGTACCCGGACACATCGTCAGCACTTCCGGCCACGAAGAGAACCGGGGTCTTGATCCCCTTGAGGCCACTTTCATCCCAGACCCCTTGCAGCATTCCCCACGGAGCGATGGCGATGGCCGCCTTGATGCGTGGGTCCATGGACTGCAAGTACACGGGGTTCTCTGCGCCGCGCACCGCGAGCAGGCCGTTCGGTGGCGCAATGGGCAGGTTCAAGACGGGCTTGGAGAAGCCGCCGCCGATCACGTTCACCACACCGTATCCACCCATGGAGTAACCAACGATGCCGCAGCGAGACCCATCGACGATGCCGCTCAGGAATGTTCCGGAGTCCTTTCCGCCGAGACGATCCATCTCGTTGAGGACGAAGAGTTGATCGAACGGGCGGTTGTACAGCGTACTGGCGAAGGCCTTCTGGTCGTCGTAGGTGCTGTCCTTGTGCTCGATTGCCGCCACCACGAAGCCCTTGCTGGCGAGGCCTCGTCGATGGTGAACAGCTTCACACCGGAAAATTGCGCCTTGTACTTTTCAGCAGCCTTTTCATCGCGCGGCCGATAGTAATGCTTGCCCGCGAGTTCCTGACCTTCAGGCGAGTAGAGATAGTTCAGATACGCCTCTGCCACCTTGCGCGTGCCACGCTTGTCTACGACCTTGTCGATCACAGCGACGGACGGTTCAGCCAGAATGGAGACGGTCGGCGTGACGATCTCGAATTTGTCGGGCCCAAGTTCTTTGCTGGCGAGATAGGCTTCATTTTCCCATGAGATAAGGACATCACCGATGCCTCGCTCGGTGAACGTGGTGAGCGATCCGCGTGCGCCGGAATCAAGAACCTTCGTATTCTTGTAAATTTTGCCAACGAGATCTTTGGCCTTTGCTTCTGACCCGCCATCCTGCTTCAGCGCGTAACCCCAAGCCGCAAGATAGTTCCAGCGGGCCCCGCCCGAAGTCTTGGGATTTGGCGTCACCACTTCAACGCCGTCCTTAGCCAGATCATCCCAGTTCTTGATAGCTCTGGGATTTCCTTTGCGCACCAGGAACACAATGGTTGAGGTGTAAGGCGCGGAATTCTGCGGCAGCCGCTTGGCCCAATCGGCCGGAATAAGACCACCATTCTTGTAGAGCTGGTCGACGTCGCCTGCGAGCGCCAGCGTCACGACGTCCGCCTCAAGTCCGTCGATAACCGCACGCGCCTGCTTTCCAGAACCGCCATGCGACTGCTTGATCGTCACGTCATCGCCAGTTTCTGACTTCCAGTGCTTAGCGAAGGCGGCATTGTAGTCCTGGTACAATTCGCGTGTTGGGTCATAAGAGACATTGAGCAGCGAGACTTCGGCGGCCCAGCTTGCCCCGGCGAGCCCGAGCGACAGTGTCAGCCCTAGGGCCACGACGGCACGGCGCGAAAGTTTGGATTTGGACATGGGATGCTTCCTTTCAGTCAATGTTGACTGAGGGGAAACCTAGCTTCGCGGGTTGTGGCCACGAACCAAGAAGAAGTTATGAGCTTATGAAGCATTCACCCAATCCGGCGGCACTGACCAATACTAACCTTGCGGAACAACCACTGCGATGTAGAAGCCCTTTAAAATTGCGCGCTCAGTTTTTTGAAATCGGTATCTAATGAGTGGGAAACTCCCCGCAAATTAACGGGACTTGAAAGTAAAATTTTTTCGGGTCACGAGCCAACGAGGATATTCGGGAATGAGCAAGTGCCGGGTTAGTAAAGCCCAGATTATGGGATCTTCGTGAGAACTCTGATGCGGTGGCAGTTCCTGATCTGGCGAACACGGTGGAGTCGATGGACTTCACGGCGGATTGATTGGAATACATGCGGGCGTTCCGTCCATTAAATCTAGTCGGTGACCTCAATCGCGGAGGGCTTGGCAGTAGCGATGAGCTTGGCGCGCGCCGCGCTTCACGCGGCCGGGCCGTCGTGAACCGAGCCCGGACCTCGGCACCGGTCTCGGCCATCCGGCGTCCGTCCCTCGCGCCGGGTGTGGCGTAGCGGACATCGACTATCATGCGGCGTCGGCAGCGAGCTGTTTGAGCTGATTTGGCAAAAACGCTTCGAGATCTACACCGTGCTTACTCATCCGATGTCTCCTGAGTGTGTTCGAGATTGCAGACAAAGGCGGCGAGGCCGCCTTTGGGTGGGCTTTGTGCGACGAGTTCTTCCAGCAGTGGCCCTTCATTGCCTCGCGCCACGTAGTAAGGATGATTGTCTGTGGCGCGCGGGCGTCTACGGAGACCGTGTAGCGGCTCCCACGCACTCCGCCGCCGCCCACGGCGGGGTTGGCTTGCCATCCGAGCTACTCCTGCTCCGGATCGTCGATGTCAGAATAGGAATACGACGCAGTCACCGCTGGCGAATGCGAGACATTTGCCTCCGTGATCGTTGGCGGGGCGACCTTACGATCGCGGGAGAAAGGTTTGAATTCCGACCCGCAGAAGTGGCAAACCCTTATAAGGACACGATTTTCGATAGGTGGGAAGTTCCCAAAATGGGAGTTGTCATCGATAATAGCCATTAGCGACTCCTGTTTGAGAGGAACGTCGCGAGTCGGAGGGTGGTATCTCCGCAGAGAGCCTGGTCTTAAGATCAGGCTCTTTTTTCGCGCCGGGCTCGTTGAACTGGGCCGAGCGTATGCCGAAATGAAGTAGTCAGTATCGTAACAAAAGTTGTGTTTTGGGGTGTGTCTCGATGAAGGCGGGCAAGGACGACCGGAAAGTTAGATTTCAAGCCGTACGGGAAGAGATCGATAGGCTTGGTTGGAACAGTACAGTGTTCGCAAGTCGACTTCATAGGAACCGAACCTACCTGTGCGCGCTTCAAAGTAAATTTATACGTGACGGGGACCCGCCAGCCGAAAAGATGCTGAAGCAGATGGAAGCGCTGGTCTTTGGAAGCTCGGTGGGAAGAGTTGAAGAAGGTATTTTTTGTTGCGCGATGACGAAAGAAGTTCAGCCGAAATGTGTTCCTAGTCATTTTTTACTATGGCCGCTGGCGGTACAAGCGTCCGCACTTTCTCTCGTCGTTTCCATTTGTCGCCAGACGCTTGAGCGCGCAACAATATATGGTGCGGGTCGTCACTTCATAGCACTCACCCCATTGATCGGAACGGTCATTGAGTTGCTGGAAGCGGCACACCGCGATGCCCGGTCAGCAGAAACACGAGAGCTTCTCTTTGGCGCGCATGCCAAAGTTTGTCACTGGCATTGCTACCTAAATTTACCGAAACTAATTGTGTCCCTCACGAGTCATCATCTGAAGCGTCTCGATGACCTGCGGAAGGAAGCGCCGGATCAACTGCAAATGAAGACAGACTACTTGGTTCTGCACGGCGATGTTTTGAAGATCGCCGCAGCCGGAGACCTAGAAATCAATAACGCGTCAATGGACATGCTCAAGGCAGGACTGGACATTCTGGAGTCGCACCCAACAATAAAGCCGTTGTATCAAGGCCCGAGAAGCATCGGGATCGTCACGGCGAACTCGAACAAGACCGACGCTGAATTCGACAAGAGCCGCGATTCATTGCATCGTGTGCTCGATCGAAGCGCGTTTCCACACGCAACCTTGGCTCACATTGCTGATGGGGAAGCGGAAATGCACGGCGTGAGGTACGCACGACTAGGTGCGGAACGAGATAAGCAAGCGGCAATCCGGGCATTTGAGCGGGTTCAAAAAGAAGAAAAATTGGCCGACAAAGCAGGCGAACCACTGCGCGAAGAGGAGCGGGTACGCGCTCTGGCGCTCAAGACGAAGTTGGCACGATGCCGCATTATGGATCCGCTTGAGAAAAGCGGGGAGTCGGAGGAGGAAGCCCTCGAAACGGAATTGGGGGCAGCCTTACGTGCCGGTAGCACACGTGTCGCGGTCAGGGCCATCCAGTATCTGCAGGACCGGAAAAAGCTAAAAGCCAAGTGAGCTGACCGCTTCCGCCGGAAGCACCGTTCGTCCCACACGCTACTTCAGATCACACACGAACTCAGCATCGCTGCTGTTTCTGACCGGCCAGCAGCGCCCAGTCGCGTTGTTACCCCAACGTTACCCCGGAGATTTTAGGCATTCTGGAAAATCGTCTAAGGCTTTGAAAAGAGTGGTGCCGCTTAGGTGACTCGAACACCTGACCCCGTCATTACGAATGACGTGCTCTACCGGCTGAGCTAAAGCGGCGGACCGTGCAGCCAGAGCAGGGCATAGCGGTTGCGTCTGACGATTGCAAGCGGCTGGTCGTCATGACTCCAACGCCTTGGCAAAACCTTAGAATGACTAGCAGTTCCCTTGATTGGTATTTGAGATGTGGCTGTGGTTACATCTAAAACACGATGTTGAGCAGACCTTAATTTCCGGCTTTCCGACTCCTGGGGCCGTGCACAGTTAACCATATCTTGAGGCGATTCAGTCCCCCTGCTACGACAGAGTTTGAACCGCCTTCATGCGGCCGGACGCGGAGGACTACGAAGCGATGAGCGATATTTTTCCAGTCATCCTGTCTGGGGGTTCTGGCACGAGACTTTGGCCGCTGTCGCGATCGATGTATCCAAAACAGTTCATCCGGTTTTTCAACGGTCAGGGCAATACTCTCCTTGGGGCGACACTCACGCGGCTAAGGACTGATGCGGGTTTTTCAGCGCCGATTCTGCTGTGCAACAACGATCACCGGTTCCTGGTTCAAGAAGAACTTGACCGTGCCAATATCAAGGCAAAATCGATCGTCCTCGAGCCGGTCGCACGCAATACCGCACCCGCCATCGCCGTTGCCGCCCTGGTTGCCGCCCGGGAAAGTGCCAATCCCATTCTCGTTGTCATGCCATCCGACCATGCGGTGAAGGATGAAGCGCGCTTTGTCGATGCTGTGAAGCGGGCGGCGGCCGTTGCTGCAACGGGCCGGCTGGTCATGTTCGGAATTCAGCCGACAGAGCCCCACACAGGCTACGGCTACATCCGCAAAGGCGAGTCATTGGAAGGTTTCAAGGGCGCCGCGTTCGGCGTCGAGGCATTCTACGAAAAACCGGATATGCCAACCGCGAAGCGGTATCTGAAGGACGGTGGGTACTTCTGGAACAGCGGTATCTTCGTTCTCAACGCCCGCAGCTTCATTGAAGAACTGGCGCGCCTCGACCCGCGCATCCTGGAAGCAGCCCGCTCGGCACTGGCACGCAGCGAAGAGGACCTTGGGTTTCTACGGCTCGAGCGCAAGGCGTTCGCGGAGGCGCCCAACATTTCAATCGACTATGCCGTGATGGAAAAGACGTCACTGGCCGCTATGCTTCCGATCGATGTTGGCTGGAACGACGTGGGGTCCTGGTCGTCATTGTGGGACATCGCCCCGCACGATCCTCACGGCAACTACGCCCATGGCGAAACCGTGTTGGAAGATACCACCGGGTCCTACATCCATTCCGAGCGCGGTCTTGTGGCGACGATCGGCGTCAAAGACCTGATCATCGTCGATACGCCCGATGCGCTCCTCGTCGCTGACAAGTCGCGCGCTCAGGATGTTTCGAAAATTGTCGCGACGCTGAAGCGCTCCAATCGTAAAGAGCAAGAACAGCATCTGCGCAACTACCGGCCCTGGGGCTTCTTTGAGACGCTGAACATCGGCGGACGTTTCCAGGTCAAGCTGCTGCACGTGAAGCCGGGCGGCAAACTGTCCATGCAAATGCACCATCACCGATCCGAGCACTGGATCGTCGTGCAGGGCACGGCCAAGGTTGTGATCGGCGATTTGGAACGGCTCGTGCGCGAGAACGAGAGCGTCTACATTTTCTCAACGCAGTGGCACCGCCTCGAAAACCCCGGCAAGGTTCCACTGGAACTCATTGAAGTTCAGATTGGAACATATCTCGGGGAAGACGATATCGTCCGCACCGACGACGTTTATCATCGTGCACCGGAAGAAACGAAGTAGGCGGGCTGGAACAGCACCTGAAACAAACACGGCGGCGTGAAGCCTGTGAGGCCGCACACCGCCGCTATAAACACCTCGGAAACGCAAAACCTAATACCGGGCGCTGGAACGTATTAGAGCGCCAAAGTGTTGCTACTCTGCAAACGTCCCGCAGAAATATGGTTAAGACCGGAGTAACCCTTTGGACTTAGCTCCCAGGTTTTCCTCCGCGTGGGATTGCCAAGAGCCGCCGGACGAGCGGCACTGTGATGGTGTGGGGCAGAACACGAAGTCCGTAAATTCCGGCCGTCGCCAAGATGCCCGGACCGATGACGCGACGGCCCATTCGCCATCCGCGAACGGCGGACTTGGCAATCCTTTCCGGTGATAACGCTGGAATGAGCCCGCGATAGAGCGAATGCTCCGCCCCCATGGCTGCATGGAAGTCCGTCGCGACGGGTCCCGGGACGACAGCGGTGATGCGAACGCCCTGACCACTCGTCTCCGCAGCAAGAGCCTCTGACAACGAGAGGACGTACGCCTTGCTGGCATAATACGCCGCCTGATTTGGTCCCGGCACGATGCCGCCAAGAGACGCAACGTTGAGAACGCCGCCGCTGCCGCGCGCCAACATGGCGGGCAGAAACGCGCGGGTCAGCCGCGTCAGTGCGACGATGTTAAGTTCCAGCACGGCGTCGATGCTGTCGCTGTCATGTGAAACGAATGGGCCTGCAAGCCCCACGCCTGCGTTGTTGACCAGCACGTCGCAATAGAGCCCGGAGGTGTCTAGAGCGGTTTGGATGACTTGGGCGGCGCTGGCTTCACTCACATCAACGGCAATCGGCACGGCCTTCACGTTGCAGGATGCAGAGATAGAAGCGGCGGCTTCGTCCAACGCATCGCGCTGCCGGGCGGCTATCGCCAGATCGCATCCGGCTTCGGCGAATTCCCGGGCGATGGCCAGGCCGATGCCTCGCGATGCTCCTGTGACCACAACCGCTGGCCGCTTACCGGCGACGGCGGCGCGTGCTGCCGGATCGGTTATCACTGATCTGCGCATCCAAGCCGTGACGGCGCGCTCAAGCATCCGAGCCGGTTTTTCTTAGGGGGTCTGGCTCGAACAGCCCATCATCCAGTTCGGCATCGAAATCCAGACCTGGATCGTCGGGCGCACGCGGCATAGCTGCGTCTCTCGCAGTCACATCTGGCGCGGCGCTATTGGCCAGCGGACCGTCCACTGCCACGGGCTTCGATTGGCCCGTTTTGCCGTCCCGCAGCCGTCCTTTGTTTTCAGCGGCGATGGCAGCTTTACCCTCTGATGGGTCGCCCTGGTGCCGGCTTGCTTGAGTGGAAACCCGCACCGGTTCCGCATCGACGATCCCGCTGCGTCCGTTGGCCTTGCCCCGTTGGCCCTTGTTGGGCAGTGCCGGTCCACTTTCGCCTGGCGGTCCGCTCAAGGCGAGCCATGATTCCAGCTGGTCTTCAACGCGCCCGGCGTCGCCGTCTGGCTCCGTGACCGGAATCCGCCACTGGTAGGCATCGAGCGCACCGGTGACCGGAGATGTCGGTGCCCACGATTCGGAAACGATGCCATCCGCAGTCCAAGCGGGATCGGGTGCCGCGTTGGCGCTGCGCACCAGCCATTCGCGCACGCGGCCGCGGTCACCGTTCTGCTCGCCCTCGATTCTGGCCATCAGCATAGCGACGCGGCGCGTCAACCGGTCTTCGAGCAACGGCGCCAACACGGTTCGCGCCTCATCGTAGAAGCGAGCCTCCACTGCCGTCTTAGCCACAGCAAGGGGGCTTTCGATATCGTTTGGGTTGAGCGCCGCAAGCTGCGTGATGCGGTCCATGCGGTCGCGTGTGCTGTCGCCCGTGCGGGCATAAGCGTAAGCCGCGGCAAGATCAGGATGGGGTGCTTTGGCCCAGGTTTTCTGAATAATTTTGGCAGCCCTTGAGGTGTTGCCCCGCGAGGCAAGTAAGCGTCCGGCGACCGCCGATGCCGGGATCAAGGTGGGCGCTAATCCGTGGGCTTCTAGTGCGAGCGTTAGGGCCCGGTCAGGTTCGCTTTCTTCTAGTGCTATGGCCTGGGCCGTCAACAAAAGCGCGCGGCGGCGGTCCGCGACCGGCTTTTCGAGCTGGCCGTTGCGTTTTTCTACTGCGAGTGTCTCAAGCGCTCCTGCCCAATCCCCCGCCTTACATTGAAGGTCGAACAGCGCTTCGGCAGGCCACATCAGTTTGGAATTGAGCCTGATCGCGCGTTCGGCGAATTGACGGGCGGCTTCGGTCTCGCCTTCGCGGGTGGCTTCCAAGAAGAGGCCCCGGAGTCCAAGTTGCTCGGTGTCTGGGGCCGCGAGCATAGCCTCGAAAATCCGGCGCGCGGTGGCTTTGTCGCCCGACAGCTGGGCGGCCTGCGCGCGCAACAGATGCGTGAGCGGCTCGTTGGGCAGCGACTTGCGCGCCTGGATCGCATAGCGAGTCGCGGTGGCGCGGTCTCCCGCCCCGATCGCGATCATGCCGGACGAGAGAGCATCCAATCCGCGCCGCTGCCGGCGTTTCATTATCAAGTGACTGACAGCGGCGGGACTGGTCCAGATCTGGTGGAAAATCGACCAGACAAATGCCAACGCTGCGAGAATGACCGCAAGAATCACAACCGCGTGGAAGACGCTGGTTTCTATTTTGTAGCCGCCCCAGTCGATGAGAAGGCTGCCGGGATTATCGGCTAGCCAAGATAAGCCGAACGCCACACCCAGAACGCCGGTCAGGAACAGAACAAGACGCCACATAACTGCACCCTCTACTTCTGGTCCGGTGCCGCGTCACCAGCCGGCGATGCCGTCAGCGACGACTTCAACTGGCTTTCGATCGTGGCGATCGCAGCGTCGATGCTTTGCCGGGCTTTGACCCTGGCGAGCCACTCCTTGGCCGCTGCTTGTGCATCCGGAGACAGTTTATCGGCTTGTGACATCACATCATTCAGCCGTCCCTCATTCAGCGCGGTTTCCATGCGAACCGCAATGGCTTCTGCACTGGCGTCGTCCTTGGCGTATTCCGTCTTGCGCACCCTGACCACCGACTTGGCGCCTGAGATCAGCTGTTCGACCAACGAACCGTCCTTGATCTCAGTCCCGGCATCGACAATCGCATTAAGTGCTGTCCGGCTGTCGCGCTGCAGGTCTGTCAAAGACGGCACGCCGCCCGTTTTGAAGCGATCCAGTGCCGCCAGATCGAGACGCCCGCCGGAAGCGTTGCGAACGGCATCGAGCTCCGCGACGTAGCTTTGCCCCCCATCGATCACGCGTTTGAGGTTGGCCAGTTCGAGAGACGTGACGATGCGCTCGGCATTTGATCTGCGGTCGTTCTCGCTTCTAATCACGCCCTGCAAGTTCTCTTCGAGTTGCGCGAGTTTGCCGGTGACTGGCGCAACCTGCGACTCGATATCAGCGGACTTTACAAATGACTTGGCTTGCGTTTCGAGGGCACTGCGGACGTCGCCGACGGTACTCGACAGTTTGCTAGTTTCTTCTTGGACCACCTGGAGTGTCTGGGTCATCCGCTCACTATCCGCTTTCAACGTCTCGATGCGCTGGTTGAGCCGCGCCGTGTCGGTGCGAATGGCTGTGACATCGCGATCGATCCGAACGGTGCCAGATCGTGCAGACTCGCTGACTTCACTGACTGTTCCGATGCGCGACTCAAAATCCTGCGGCAACGTCTGGCGCAGCGCCGCGATCTGTGTGCTCAAGTTCGTTTCCAGATCGGCAATCTTGCTTGTGATGGCGGCAAGTTGTGGGATCGGCCCTCCGCTTGTCCCATCCGGGCCGGCGGCCGTGACGAGTGTGGCCAGCTGCGCCTCGAGCTTGATAATCCGGTCGGCTGTCTTGGTGTCCGCCGCCTGCTCGTCAAGTTTCCCCGACAGTGACTTTGCTTCGCTGGCAAGTCCTGCCTGCGCATCGCGCAAGGTGGCGATCTCGGCCGATAGCGCTTCCAGTTTTGCGAATTTGTCTTCGGTGGCGGCAAACCGGACGGCTACGTTGTCACCGCTGGCCTCACTGGAGGCTTGCTCGAGCGCGGTCACGCGCCGCTGCAGGGCCGCAGCGGAATCGTGTAGCGAGGCATTGCCGACAACGAAACCGGTTTTCTGGGCCAGCCAATCCCCCGACAGCAATGCCAGCAGTCCGCCGGCTACGCCCGCCAGAATATGCGAGGCAAAACGGCCCACCGTGGATGGACCACGCGGCGGGGCTATAGGATTGGAGTTGCCCGTAGACTTCGATGCTGAGGGTCTCGGTGGTTCAGCAGATTTCCCGTCGCTCGCCGCCCCATCAGACTGTTTTCCTGATGCCGGTGCTTCGATCTTGACCGCCGCCTCGGCGCGCAGAGGCTCCGGTCTCGGTGCTCCCTGATCGCGCACTTCAGTCGCCTTAAGGTCCAGCATCGCATGGGGCCGTTTCGGGCCGGAACTGTCTGATGGACGGTTTGTGTCGGTGGGTGGGGTGTCATTTTTGTCGGTCATGGGACGCGGCACTCTCCTCATTGGCGCTTGCCCGCGCGCCGCACTTGGTTGTGGCGGCCGTCAGCGCACCAGGGCGCCGGATTGGCAAAAAACGCTGCGATGCCCGAGGTTAAAGTTTGTTAGCCGGATCTAGACGATATCTGATCGATGAGGGCAAGTATTTCTTCCGAATTTGGCATCTTGGCGACAGCTATGGCCGGAGGCGCTAACCGCTGCATAGGTTTGGCTACGGTATTCGACAAACACAGGAATTTGAGATTGCGCGCGACTGGTGTCAGGCCCGCGGCTTCGGCCAACCGGACAAAGACTTGTGCCGTGCGCGGCGACATCAATATGACGGCGTCAATTTTGCTGCTCGCAAGATCGGACAGGACGGGCGCTGGCAGCGACGATGCTTCGACCATCTCGTAGGCCGTGACCTTGCGGCAGGCATACCCATTTGCTTGGAGCGCCTCTGACATGTCGAACGCGACTTGGTCTCCCGCCAAGTACAGCAGAGGTCCACGAGACGGTGTGGTGTTGGCTGCGATGATGCGCGCCAGCTCTTTGCCACCGGCTGGGCCCTCAATCACGGAGATGAAACCCAGATCCCGAGCTAACGCCCCAGTTGCGGGTCCGACGGCAAAGAGGGGCCGGTTCTGCAGAGTGCTCAAGACTGGCTGACCTGACAGCGCGCGCAGAGCGTTGCGGCTGGTTGCGATGGTGGCCTGTGTGCCGGTTGCGGCGGTCGCGTCGAGAATGCGGGGCTTCATCTCTAGGAGCGGCGCTAGACTGACACGATGTCCTCGCTGTTCAAGACTCTGGCGCAGCCCATCGGCGTCCGCTTCGGGTCTCGTAACAAGAACATACATCAGACGGGCGGTCCGAAGATGTCGCGGCCGCCACGGCTGAGAATATCCTCCGCCATGGCCGTGCCGAGTGCGGCGGCTTCCCGTGGTGCGCCCGATACAGCTCCATCAACACACTTGGCTCCGTCAGGTGACAATGTCATGCCGCGAAATGAAATCGAATTTGCTGTCAGCTGCGCCAAACCAGCAATCGGCGTGCGGCACGACCCTTCCAGCCGCGTGAGGAATGCGCGCTCGGCCGTCACGCAAATCGCAGAAGCTTCATCATTGAGTGGCGCAATCAAGCGCAGTGTGTCTTCGTCGCTGGTGCGCGCTTCGATGCCGATGGCGCCTTGGGCAACGGCCGGGAGCATCAGTTCAACCGGGACCGCCGACGTGATGCGGTCTGCCAGTCCCAGGCGGCGCAATCCCGCACAGGCGAGGAAGGTCGCGTCGGCAACATTATCTTCAAGTTTCTTTAGGCGTGTTTGCACGTTGCCGCGAAAACCAACGACCTCAACGTCGGGCCGCAGCCTCTTAATCTGCGCTTGGCGGCGCAACGACGACGTACCGACTTTGGCACCCTGGGGCAGCTCGTCGATGGATTTGTATTTGAGGCTTATGAAAGCGTCGCGCACGTCTTCGCGCGGCAAGGTCGCGACAATCGACAGTCCATCGGGCAGCGCGGTCTGCACGTCTTTCATGGAGTGGACGGCGAAATCGATGTCATTCGCGATCAGCGCATCTTCAATCTCTTTCGTAAATAGCCCCTTGCCGCCCACCTCGGACAGTGGCCGGTCGAGGATCATGTCGCCCGTCGTCTTGATGATGCAGATTTCGAACGCGCTTTCGGGCAGGCCGTGCGCGGCCATCAGACGTGCGCGAACTTCATGCGCCTGTGCCAGGGCCAGAGCGGAACCGCGCGTGCCAATACGAATAGGCGTGCCTTGCAAGGTATCGTCTCCAGTGGATCGCCCGGCTTTTTGACAGGTCCGGGCGTGGGCGTGCTACAGCACCGGCAGACCTGTATGCCTGGGGCCGGAACGCTTTGCAAACTGTGCCAACCGACAATCTGCCGGCAGGGCAAATGCCGCCGCCAAACCAAGAAATCGTCGTTCTGGGCATCGAGACCAGTTGCGACGAGACGGCGGCGGCAGTGGTGGTGCGGGATGCGGCCGGGCAGGGCCGCGTTCTGTCGAATGTTGTTCGCTCCCAGTGGGAAGAACACCGCCCATTTGGCGGGGTCGTTCCTGAGATTGCCGCCCGTGCCCATGTCGAATGCCTGGACACACTCATCGCAGAAGCCATGCAGGTGGCCGGACTCACGTTCCCACAGTTGTCGGCGGTGGCGGCGACGGCCGGTCCCGGTCTCAATGGCGGGTTGGTCGTCGGCGTTGTGACTGGCAAAGCGCTGGCGCTGGCCCACAACAAGCCCTTTCTGGCGATCAATCACCTGGAGGCGCATGCGCTGACCGTCGGTCTGACCGAGGGGCTTAAGCCGCCGTATCTGCTGCTGCTCGTTTCAGGCGGGCATACGCAACTCTTAGCCGTCCGTGCAACCGGCCAGTATCATCGCCTTGGCACCACGATTGATGACGCGCTCGGTGAGGCGTTCGACAAAACGGCCAAGCTGTTGGGTCTTGGTCTGCCGGGCGGTCCAGCCGTCGAGCGCATAGCTTTAGACGGCGATCCGGCGCGGTTTGACTTGCCGCGTCCGCTGCACGGGCGGGCGGACGCGCATTTCTCATTTGCCGGATTAAAAACGGCCGTGCGCCGCAAGGCCGAAGCACTGGTGCCGTTGAAGCCTCAGGATGTTGCCGACTTGTGCGCCTCGTTCCAAGCCGCAGCGATGGATGCGGTCGCCGATCGCGTTGTGCGCGGCATGCAGCTCGCCGAAGATCTGCTTGGAACGGAAGCGCCGCGCCGTCTCGTGGTGGCGGGCGGCGTCGCCGCCAACAAACGGCTTCGGCATGCGTTAGAGACCATTGCCGCGGCGCGCGGCTATAGCCTGCACATTCCTCCTGCAGCTCTGTGCACCGATAACGGCGCTATGATCGCTTGGGCGGGTGCGGAACGGCTTGTGCTCGGTCTGACCGATCCGCTGTCCTTCGCCGTTCGTCCGCGTTGGCCGCTTGATGGAGCGGCGCCATCTGCGATCGGCGCCGGAGTGAAGGCTTGACGGCCTTGAAAGCCCCTTGCGCATGACGATGAAATCTTCTCAATCTGCGGCCCGTAATGCATCGTGCGGCAAACACCCGGAGGCGGCGTGACAATCGATAGCGTCGGCGTGATCGGCGGCGGAGCCTGGGGCACAGCGCTCGCACAAACGTTGCGTTTGGCTGGCCGTGATGTGGTGCTGTGGGCGCGCGAACCGGAAACCATCGACGATATCAATACGCGGCACGTCAACCGCACGTTCTTACCGGGGATTGAACTCGATCCTGGTTTGCGGGCCACAGGCGAACTCGCGGAACTTGCGCGTGCCGATGCCGTGCTAATGGTGGCGCCGGCCCAGCATGTGCGGGCGATCTCTCAACACTTCGAACCACTTGTGCGGCCAGGTACGCCGCTCGTTCTGTGTGCCAAAGGCATCGAGCAGGCGACCGGACACCTGATGGGTCAGGTTGTGGCTGAGACCTGCCCCTCGGCAACATTCGCAGTTCTTTCGGGTCCAAGTTTCGCCGCCGACGTCGCGCGCGGATTGCCAGCAGCGCTCACCGTTGCCTGCGGGAACGAAGCCGTTGGGCGGCTGCTGGCGGAACGCCTCGGCTATCGCCAGTTCCGGCTCTACTGGTCGAGCGACACGACCGGCGTGGAACTTGGTGGAGCCGTCAAAAACGTGCTGGCGATTGCAGCCGGCATTGTCGATGCCAAAGGTCTGGGTGCCAGCGCGCACGCGGGCCTCGTCACGCGTGGTTTTGCCGAGCTTCGCCGTCTGGGTGACGCCATGGGTGCGCGTCCGGAAACACTCATGGGCCTCGCCGGTCTCGGCGATCTCGTACTGACATGCGGCAGCCCGCAGTCGCGCAACATGAGTCTCGGCCGGGCGCTGGGCCAGGGCCGGACGCTTGACGAGGTCATGGGCGCGCGCGTAGCCGTGACAGAGGGTGTTTACACGGCCGCGGCTGTGACGCGATTGGCGCGCGAGAAACATGTCGAAATGCCAATTTCTGAGGCTGTCCATGCCATCGTGGAGGGGCGCTTGACGGTCGATGATGCCATCGCGGGCCTCATGCAACGCCCCTTGAAGGCCGAGGATTGAGAGCGCCCAACACCGATGGTCAAACCCCCTGCGCCCACGCCCATCTCAACTGGATTTTGGCTGCTCAAGTCTGAACCCGACGCATTCTCGTGGGAGACCATGAAGGCGCGTGGAAAGACGGGCGAGCCATGGACTGGTGTGCGTAATTATCTCGCGCGCAACAATATGCGCGCCATGGCGCTCGGCGACCTCGGCTTCTTCTATCATTCGAACGACGGCAAAGAAATCGTCGGCATTGTCAAAGTCATCGCGCAGGCCCATCCCGATCCCGATGACGGCACCGGAACGTGGGAGTGCGTTGACGTCGCGGCGGTCTGCGATATGCCAACGCCGGTGACGCTTACGGCCGTCAAAGACAACCCTAAGCTCGCCAAGATGAGCCTCGTGACGTCGATGCGATTGTCAGTGCAGCCCGTGACCGCCGAAGAATGGAAAGTGGTCTGCCGCATGGGCGGGCTTGATGCAAAGAAGTTGGGCGGATGAGCGATCCAACTGCATTCATTCTTGCCAATACAAAACTTCTATCGCCGCCTCTCGTTCCAGAAATCCGGCTACACCTCGCTGAAGAGTCTGTGCCTATATGGCAGAAGACCGAAGACGAACTGGGGGAAATGAATGTGCCGCCCCCGTATTGGGCATTTGCATGGGCAGGTGGGCAGGCTCTGGCGCGCTATCTTCTGGACCACCCTGCCGAAACTGCCGGCAAATCCGTTCTCGACCTTGGATCTGGTTCTGGGCTGTCAGCAATCGCTGCAAAACTCTGCGGCGCTGCCGATGTTCTGGCCACTGACATTGACACATTCGCATTGGCGTCGGTTGCCCTCAACGGGGCAGCCAATGGTGTCGCCGTCCGGTCAACGTCCGAAGATCTATTGGCAAAACCACCCGCGACCGTCGATGTGGTGCTGGTCGGCGACCTGTTCTACGAGCGCCAGTTGGCGGATAAGGTAATGGGCTACATCGCAGCCGCTCATCAAGGTGGAGCGCACATCCTCATTGGCGACCCACAACGCAATTATTTCCCCAAAGGCCGATTTGAGCTGGCGGCTGAGTATGAGGTGCCCGTGACGCGTGAGCTGGAAGACGCCCTGATCAAGAGAACCGCTGTCTGGCGGATGCCGGGCAATGCTAGTCAATTGTGAAACGGAACAGCACGTTGGCGGGCGCGCCTTAGCGACGGCGGGTGGCTGGCGGGGGCTGGATGAGACCCTTCGGGCGAGTTGTGAGTTGAACGGTGCAACGTCCATACGGCACCAAAGCCTCGTTCGTGACGCCATCTGAGGCCAAAGCGGGTTCGCCTTATTCTACCAACGGATTGCTTGTGGACGGACCCACCGGGCCGCATAATACGGCAAAGAAAACGTTTCGGGAGGACATTGCGAATGTCGGACAAGGTGTATCCGGTCTCTGCCGAATGGGCGAGCTCGGCGTGGCTCGATGACGCCAAATATCAGGAGCTGTACGCGCGCTCCGTTCGGGATCCGAATGGTTTTTGGGGTGAAGCTGGCCGGCGCCTCGACTGGATCAAGCCTTACACCAAAGTGAAGGCGACGTCGTTTGATCCGGGCAATGTCTCGATCAAGTGGTACGAAGACGGTACCTTGAACGTGTCGGTCAATTGCATAGATCGTCATCTGAAGACGCGAGCCGATCAGGTGGCAATCATCTGGGAGGGCGACGACCCAACCCACGACGAAAAGATCACCTATCGTCAATTGCATGAGCGGGTTTGCAAAGTCGCGAACGTGATGAAGGCACATGGCGTCAAGAAGGGTGACCGCGTAACCCTTTATCTACCGATGATCCCGGAAGCCGCGTACGCAATGCTCGCATGCGCGCGCATTGGCGCGGTTCATTCGATCGTGTTTGGCGGCTTTTCTCCCGATAGTTTGAAGAACCGCGTTGAAGACGCAGACTCGCGGTTCATCATCACCGCCGACGAAGGAATGCGCGGTGGCAAAATGGTTCCACTAAAGAAGAACGCAGACATTGCCCTACAAGGTGCCGCCGCTGATACCAAGGTGCTTGTTGTTCGCCGTACGGGGAACTCCGTGCCGTGGACACCTGGGCGCGATCTGTGGCTGCACGAAGAGATCGTCAAGGTGTCCGCCGATTGTCCACCGGCCGAAATGAAAGCGGAAGATCCGCTGTTCATCCTCTATACGTCGGGCTCGACGGGGAAACCGAAAGGCGTGGTGCATACGACGGGCGGCTACCTCGTGTTCGCCGCGATGACCCATCAATACGTGTTCGACTATCATGACGGCGATGTTTACTGGTGTACGGCGGATGTGGGCTGGGTCACGGGCCATAGCTACATCGTCTATGGGCCACTTGCGAACGGTGCCACGACGCTGATGTTCGAGGGCATTCCCAACTACCCGACGCCGTCGCGCTTCTGGCACGTAATCGACAAGTGGGATGTCTCTATCTTCTACACCGCGCCGACCGCCATTCGATCACTGATGGGACTGGGCGATGATTTCGTCAATCGAACTGACCGGTCGTCATTGCGGCTGCTCGGCTCCGTTGGTGAACCGATCAATCCGGAAGCCTGGGAGTGGTTTCACCGTGTTGTTGGCGATGGCCGCTGCCCCATTGTCGATACGTGGTGGCAAACGGAAACCGGCGGCATTCTGATAACGCCGTTGCCCGGCGCGACCGCTTTGAAGCCAGGTTCCGCCACGCGACCGTTCTTTGGCGTGCAGCCGGCACTTGTGGACGACAAGGGTGCCTTTATTGAAGGCGAAGGGCAGGGCAATCTGGTTCTGCTCGACAGCTGGCCCGGCCAAGCCCGCACGATCTACCGTGATCATGAACGGTTCGTGCAAACTTATTTCTCGGCCTACCGTGGTCAATACTTTACCGGCGATGGCTGCCGTCGCGACGATGACGGCTACTATTGGATTACGGGACGCGTCGACGACGTACTGAACGTCTCCGGCCACCGGCTCGGAACAGCCGAAGTCGAGAGCGCGCTGGTCAGCCATCCAAAGGTCGCGGAGGCCGCGGTGGTCGGCTATCCCCACGACATTAAGGGCCAAGGGATCTACTGCTACGTGACGCTCAATGCGGGCGAAACGGGTGACGATGGCCTACGCAAAGAACTGGTCGGCACCGTCCGGCAGATCATCGGACCGACGGCATCTCCCGATCTCATACAGTTCTCGCCAGGCTTGCCCAAAACGCGCTCGGGCAAGATCATGCGCCGCATCTTACGCAAGATCGCGGAGGATGATTTCTCGAACCTCGGCGATATATCGACCCTCGCCGATCCTGCCGTCGTCGATGATTTGATTTCCAACCGGCAGAATAAGCGGGCTGGTTAGGATATCGCGTGGTTTTGAGTTAACGAAAAAGGGGCGGAGTCATCTCCGCCCCTTGTTCTGTGAGTGCCAGGTTCGCCGGTAAGTTCGCCACACTTACTGCGTCAAGCTCAGGTTTGTGAGGCGCTCGGCGATGTCCGTGAACGATTGAATTAGGGTATCGCGATTGTCCGCAGTGAACGCGTTGCTGGCGCCAGCGCACTCTTGCATCAACGCGTCCGCCTCTGGCGGGGCCTGAAAGCTGATCGTGAAAACGTCGGGGCCGTGTTCTTCAACGGCCCGGTCCTTGATCTTGCCGCACAGCTGAAGGGCTTGGTAGCCAGAGCTATCAACAATCAGGGGGTCGGTGCGCTGCGCGTCAACGAGGTTGATGCCGTTGTCCCAGTAGGAGGTATTGAACTCGCCGTCGGTCATCAGAATGACCGCTTTGATGACTTCTTCCTTATAAGGGCGCGGTATGCTATCGCCACTCCAAATGCTGGACCACTCTGGCGAGATTGAATACCAACCCCAGGCGAGGCCGAGGTGGCCGGCCGTCCAACCACCCGTCGTCAGGTTGTCGATTGCGGACTTGAAGGTGTTGCGATCGCTCGCGTCCGACAAATCTGTAAGCGGTACAATCTCGGAGTCGGGGCAGCTATAGCCCGGCCGGATGGGCGTGTTACCCGTTGTCTCGAATAGGCTTCCGTTTGCAGGCACCGCGTTGGTATGCATATTGATGCCTTCGCGTTCCATCACGCAATGATCGACAGCATCCTCAGTAACGGCGACCTCACTAAAGAGGCTGCCACCGACATTGACCGACGCGGAATAGGGAATGAGCGAGACTTTGATAGCGCCGGGATCTGGATTCTTGGCATACAACGTATCGACCATCTGCTTGGCAGCGGCCTTCAAGTCTTCGAGCTTCGTACACGGCGAGCACATCGAACCCGTAACATCGAGAACGAGTGCAATCTCAATCTTCTTTGACTTGAATGTCGAACTCGACTTGGGCGTGAATCGCAGGCGAGGATCGCCCTGAGCAATAGCACCCATGATAGTCGGCAGCGAGACGTCAACTTTCGTGATGACGGTCCCTTCCTCACGGTCGAACGTTGCGTTAAAATTCGACAGCTCAGCGTCGTTGACGTTCATTGTCGGAATCTGACCTTCGAAGAAGGTTCTCGCAGCCTCGCGGATTTCATGCGGTGTCGAATCTTCGACATTCATCTTCTTAGCTGCCGCCAAAGCCGCCGCATCAAGCGCGGCCTGAACGCGGGTGGTGGCATTGGAAATCCGGGCGCTGTCAACGGCCAAGCCAAGCACTAGGCTCAGGACAACAAAGCATAGCCCGAATATGATTGCGACGGCGCCCGATTGGTCGGAACCGAAGTTGCGAAGTTGCACATTTCTGGATGGCACGAGACCTACTCCCACGTATGACTGTCCGGGAGCAGAGCACTGAAATCGATAAAATTTGACTAAACCAATTGTTCACCCACGCCGGTCTGCCAGAACAACGCTGTTCAGGATAAATAGACCGTTTCTGCTCGCCCAGGATTGAGCCGAATCCCCGGGGTACGAGTTACTTGCACCGCCAGAACACGCCGCGGTCAAAGTGAAAGTGGTTCTTGTGAGCGGCGTTGAAATCCGGCCCGAGCGTAACGCGAAAGTAGCGGCACGCGCGCGCATGGACGTCACGCAAGAACTGTGATTCGGGCCCCTTGCCGGACCAATCTTTCAACACAGAGATTTGGCGCCCGTCGGCCAGCGTGAACCCCGACAGATCGATCGCGTTGGCAGTGGCGTGCTGGCTGCGCATATCCTTCCACAGCGGGTTGCCGACGATGTTGCGGCAATCATAGGTGCCCATATCGCCGAGCGCTGTAACGCGTTGGCCAAACGCCGCCTGTGCCAGCGGCTGCACATCATTTTTCATCCATAGTGTCAGCGCCACCGCCATTTCGCAACTGAGTGGTTCGACGCCGATTCTAGCGCCGCCGACCGTTGAGAACCTCACACTGTTGGTCCAGCCGCAACCCTTCTTGAGAGGATTGTCGGGAATGGTCACGGCATCAATATGAGGGGCTTTCAAAACCGATTGGCACAGGCCGGGGTCGCGCCGCAGGGTCGCCAGCTTGGCATCGAGGAACCAACCGGGTGGCTGTTCCAGAGAAATCGGGGAGAACGGACTGAATCGTTGCGGGATGGCGCCAAACCAAACCGCCGCAGCGCCTGTGGCCGAAACGAGGATGAGAAGCAGAAGGCGGGAAAAGAGACGTCTTGGTTTGCGCATGACGTGGGTGAGCTCCGGATGCCGTACGCGGACCGTAGCCCAAAGGCTGTGCGCAGGGATATGTCAGGGATGCCACATCTGGTGGAAAGACAGTGGTTGAACACAACGCGATGTCTCAAAAAAAATGGGCGGCGGGTCGTCAACCCCCGCCGCCCATCTGTCGATTGAGGAGAGACCTCAACCGTTCTGGCGTTACTGCGTCAACCGCAGCTTGTTGAGGTTGGTCGCGATCGTCTGGAAAGCGGTGCGCAGGGCGGCACCGTCTGTCGCGCTGAAATAGTGGTCCGCCGAGGATGCACACTGGCGAAGCAAGTTGGCCGCGTCCGGTGGTGCTTGGAACGCCACGGAGTAAACGACCACGTTTTCACCTTTCATTTCGTCGCAGAGATTGCGCGCTTGAGTGCTGGAGTCACCATTTCCGCTGACATACCAAGTGTTGAATTCACCGTCCGTCATCAGAATGATCGCTTTGACTGTGTTGTCATCCGAATACGAGACAGGACGGCTATCAGACGGCCAGATGCTAGCCCATTCCGGCGATATGAGATACCAGGCCCACGCAGCACCGAGATGGCCAGCAGTGCCGCCGCTCGCCGAGAATGTATCGATCTTGGATTTGAGAACGCCGGCATCTGTTGTCATCGGTTCAATGGTGGAACTCGGGCAGCGGTTGGCAGCGAGGGGTCCGAGCCACTTGCCAGCTGACGGCGTCGCGTCTGTGAACTTATCCGCACCGCCACGTTCGCGCACGCACTTGTTGCTCGCGTTGTTGGTGACCGTCGCGGCATATGATCCGGCGTTAACGCCAGCGGCATAGGGCGCCAGTCCGATGCGGATCTTGTTCTGCGTGCCGCCCACCGGCAGAAGGATGTCAACCAGATCCTTGGCGGCGTCTTTGAGATCAATGATCTTTTGACCACCCATCGACCCGGTAACGTCAAGGGCCATGCCCAACTCGATATCCTTCTGATCGAAGATGGTTGAGGACTTCACGGGCAACTCAACTGTTTCGTATCCAGCAACGCGCATGATCGTCGTCGGCACTTCCGCATCGACATCGACTCTCACGGCGCCAGATGCGCGATTGACCGAGATGTTGACACCATTGATGTCGCCGAACTTGCCGCCGTTGGTGATGTTCTCGTTGAAGATCTTCAGCGCGGCAGCCTTGATCTCGTCGTCGGTCAAGCGGCCGTCGAGCAACCCGCGGCCTGCGGTCAGTGCGGCTGCGTCTGCGGCTGCAATGATTTTGGCCTGCGAGTGAATGAGACGGCCATGGTCGACGGCGACACCGATCATCAGGATTATCACCATGAACATCAAGCCGAACATGATAGCGACCGCACCGCGCTCTTCCGAGGCGAAGCGCTGGATGAAACTGTTTACCTTGGATGTCATTGTGTCTCTCCCTGAGCCATCCGGCCGGTGATGAAGGGAGAGAAGCAAGTCGAGTGCCTGAAAACGCGTTGGACGGCGGTCCGGCCGCGGCGGCACGTGTGTTTGGTTTCAAAAGTCTTAAGCGCGTGCCTGCAACCGTTAACAAACCGATAAAGCGGGAGGCGCAGGAATTAAAAAACAACGTCCAAGCGGTAACACTTCTGTTCAGCTTGAAACGATGGCCCAATCTGGTGCAGGCATTAAGCCGGACCGCTACAATTTTTGATACACGCCCGCCTCGAATTGAAACGGTGCGCGTTCGAAGCTGTCTCAAAAATCCGAGGTCAATCCTCCTTTTTCCCAGTCGCTATAGCGCACAGGATCCAAACCGCCGCGTCCGCCCGTCTCTGCGGGGCGTTCCAGGCCGGTCTTTTGATCTCGCACGCGCCGCCGTTCCTCTGCTTCGGCCGCGGCGCGCTGGGCTGCCGCAGTCAGCGATTTGCATTGCAAGGGGTGTTCCGGGGCATTGTCCCCCGGTTCGGCCGGTGCTTCGTCCCTTTCCAAGACACAGTCTCCCATTTCTGCGATCTGGTTGCCCACCCGAAGGCTCCCCATATAGCATAGCGAACGAAGCGCTGGCCGGGTCCGGATGCTGCGACAATCGCGCAGCTAGGCCAGCAATGACAGGAGCGCGGAGACATCGATGCCGATGAACTATGCCAAGACGGCCCTGCTGCTGGTCGTTCTGACTGGGATCCTTGTGGCGCTGGGTGCCGTTGTCGGCGGGCAGACCGGCATCGTGATCGCGTTTATCATTGCACTTGCCTTAAATCTGTTCAGCTTCTGGCAGTCCGACACGTTGGTGTTGCGTATGTTCAAGGCGCAGGAGGTCGATGAACGGGCAGCACCTGAGTACTATGCTGTCGTGCGCGAGATGGCCAAGCGCGCGGACCTGCCCATGCCGCGCGTTTACATTCTGAACAATCCGCAACCCAATGCGTTCGCGACCGGACGCAACCCCTCGCGCTCGGCTGTCGCTGCGTCGACAGGCTTGCTCGATATGCTGTCGCGCGAGGAGCTGTCCGGCGTCATTGCGCATGAACTCGCGCACATTAAGAACCGCGACACGCTGACGATGACCATTGCCGCCACCATTGGCGGCGCCATCTCGATGTTTGCGCAGTACATGCAAATTGGCATGATCTTCGGCGGCAACCGCGATAATCAGAATGGTGTCGGCTTGATCCCGACGCTGATCGCGGTGTTCCTCGCCCCGTTTTCCGCGACCATCGTCCAGATGGCCATCAGCCGGTCACGGGAGTATCAGGCTGACCGAATGGGTGCGATGATCTGCGGCAATCCTCGCTGGCTCGCCTCAGCCTTGGTCAAGATCAACGCCGCCGCTCGCCGCATTCCGAATATTCCGGCAGAGCGCGTGCCGGCCGCGGCCCACATGTTCATTATCAACCCGTTGAACGGCCGCGGCGTCGACAGCTGGTTCTCGACCCATCCCAACACGGAGAACCGCATTGCTGAGTTGGAGGCGTTGGCGCGCGAAATGGGCCAGTTGCCGGAAACCGCCGGATTTGACATCCCACTTGGGCGGTCTGAGAGCCACGCGGGCGGCACGTCCAGCACACGGGGTGGTCCGTGGAGCCAAACGCGTGACAAGCGGGGCCCATGGGGCTAACCAACAGCCTTCAACCAAGGCTGAGCATGCATCCTGCACCCCCTAAAAAGCCAGCACGCCGTCCATCATCATCTGCGTCACGGTCGCAAGACACGACATCGAAGTCCTCCGTCGCCTTGAGGTCGGGATTTGTGGCGCGGCAGGCGGCGTCCGATGTGTTGTTGCACATTCTGGAAAAACACCGGTTTCTTGATGAAGCCTTCGCGCTTGTGTTCCAGACGCATCCCGCCAGCACGCTTGAGCCGCGCGATCGCGCGCTGGTGCGCTTGATCGTCGCCACGGTGCTGCGCCGCTATGGCGAACTGTCGGCTGTGCTGCGCACATTCCTCGACAAGCCTCTGCCCGATAAGCGTGGCAAGCTGTGGCCAATCCTTCTATCGGCGTCGGCCCAGATGCTGATACTCGACACGCCCGCGCATGCTGCGATCAGTTTGGCTGTCGATGAGTGCAAGGCCGACCCAGGCGCACAGCGCTTCGACCGGCTTGCCAATGCGGTGCTGCGCCGGACATCCGAACGCGGCAAGGAGATCTTGGCAGGTCTGGATCCTGTAGCCTTGAATGTGCCTGGCTGGATGCTGGAGCGCTGGCAGCGTGTCTATGGCCGGGACACAGCTCACCGTATTGCCGTCGCGTCGTTGCTTGCGCCGCCGCTTGATCTGACCGTGAAATCCGATCCGCAAGGGTGGGCTGAAAAACTCGACGGGACAGTCGTGCCAACAGGATCTGTGCGCTTGGCTGCCCATGGCCGTATCGAAGATCTCGACGGGTATGCTGCCGGTGCGTGGTGGGTGCAGGATGCAGCAGCCACAATTCCGGCAAAACTGCTGGGTGACGTGCGTGGCCTGCGCGTTGCCGATATTTGTGCAGCACCCGGCGGCAAGACGGCGCAACTCGCTACGGCCGGCGCAATTGTAACGGCGGTCGATGTGTCGGCCGCGCGCTTGCAGCGGGTCAAAGATAACCTGGCGCGGCTTGAACTCTCCGCAGACCTGATCGCGGCCGACGCCACCACATGGACGCCTCCTGACCTGTTTGATGCTGTGCTTCTTGATGCGCCGTGCTCGGCGAGCGGAACCATCCGGCGTCACCCCGACATCCTGAGCGTCAAGAAACCCACCGATCTTGCGATCACACAGGCACTGCAAACGCGGCTGTTGACGCAGGCGGCAACCTTTGTCCGGCCGAGCGGCGTAATCGTTTACTGTACATGCTCGCTGGACCCGGAAGAAGGCGTGCAGCAGATCGACCGCTTTCTCGCGACCCAACCACAGTTTACGCGCGAGGCTCTCGACGCCGCAGACGTGGGCGGGCAGGCTGACTGGCTCAACGATCGTGGCGAACTGCGCACCCTCCCATTCCATCTCACTGAGCCGGACTCAGCGGGCGGCGGCATGGATGGCTTTTTTGCCACTCGCCTGCGCCGCCAGACTTGAGATCGGCCCGGTCGTGTTGCGGTATGGGGTCAAGCCCGTAGCGCACGGTTTCGCGGCATGGCGTCAGACACCGCCAATCCGGGCACTGCGCACAACCAATCGCCAATCGACCCTTGTCACTCGCAGCTTGGCAGGCTACCCGATGCCTATGACACGCTTGAGCTTTTCCGAGCGAACGCGGATTGCGCTGCTGGCGGCTGACCGGTCGCGCCGGGCCATGGTCTCGCGCACACTGTATTCGCCCTTCGTGCGCTGGCGCTACGGCTCATCGGTGCCCGGACAATTGCTGATCGTGCCGCAAGATCTGCGCACGGCCGATCCGAGCTTCTGGCAGGAATTTCAACTCAAGCAGTTTGGCCTGGCAGGAACGATCGCCGTTCTTGGCAAAAAGTCGCCCTTCGAGTTGAAGCCGCCCAATGAGGCGTGGGCCCGATCGCTGCATGGCTTCAGCTGGTTGCGGCACCTGGAAGCGGCGGGTGAGGATGATGCGCAGGTAACGGCGCGGCAGCTGGCCGTCGAATGGACCATCCGGCAGCGCGCTGGCGCCGGCATTGCGTGGGAGCCGGGGGTGATGGGCCGCCGCCTGATCTCGTGGATCTCACACGCACCCCTGTTGCTCGAAGGCGCCGATGAAGAAACCTATGACGCGATTGCTCGCAGTTTGTCATCGCAACTGGTGCGACTGTCGGCAAGCTGGCGCGATGGGCCCGACGGATATCCGCGGTTGGTCGCGCTGATCGCTCTCGTGCTCGCAGACTTGAGTATCGATGGGCATGACCGGCGGTTGGCGGAGGCCGAGCAGGCGTTCGCCACCGAACTCTCGCGTCAAATTCTTGCCGATGGCGGTCACGTCAGCCGAAATCCCGGCGTGCTCGTGGAACTGATGCTGGATTTGCTGCCCTTGCGGCAGTGTTTTGCTTCGCGCGGACGACAGCCGCCCGAAGCTCTCAACCGCGCCCTGCAAGGGATGCACGCGATGCTGCGGTATATGCGGCTGGGCGACGGCATGCTGGCACGATTCAACGGCATGGCGGTCGCTTCACCGGCTGGACTGGCGACGGTGCTCGCCTATGGAGACCAATCGAGCCGGCCGCTCGAGTCGGCCGCGGACTCGGCCTATGCCCGTCTCAGCCGGGGCAGTACGGTGCTGGTTGCCGATACGGGTGCGCCGCCACCTTATGAAATGGCGGGTGAGGCGCACGCCGGTTGCCTGTCGTTTGAGATGAGTGCTGGATCGCGGCTGATATTCGTCAATGGGGGCGCGCCCGGTTCCGCGGATCATGACTGGCGGCCAACATCGCGGGCGACAGCGAGCCACAACACACTGTGTCTGGGCGAAACGTCGTCCTCAAAACTCATACGGCATGCTCTCTTGGAAGAGATCATTGGAGCCGCGCCAATCCGCGGACCATCGACCGTCAAGGCAACGCTTGAAGAGAAGTGTGGCGATCTCGAGTTGACCGCAAGCCATGATGGCTATCAGGACCGCTTCGGGCTCTTACATCGGCGGACGATCCGGCTCAGTTCAGCGGGCGACCAGGTGGCAGGTGTTGACACTCTGGAAGGCGCCAAACGCAGTGTCCGCTTGCGCGCCGATATCCCGTTTGCCATTCATTTTCATCTGCATCCCGACGTAACATGCCGCAGCGGCGACCGCCCGGGCACGGCCGAACTGAGAACGCGCGATGGCAAGGCTTGGAGTTTCGCTGTGGAAGGCGCTAATTTGACCATCGAAGAGAGCACGTTCTTTGCAGATTCGTCCGGCCCGCGCGCGGCCCTGCAGTTTGTTGCGCGGGGCACCACCTTCGGCGAAACCGAGGTGCGTTGGGCTCTGGACGCAAGAGCCTGAGCCAAGCGTGACGTTGTGACCGTTGGCAGGCTATGGGGACCGTTTTCGCGGCCATGGCCGAGTGTGCTATTCGCACCCTACTGAGACGATGAGGACCAAGCCTGCCATGCCGCCATCCCCAATGCCGATCCGCCGGGCGCTGTTGTCCGTCTCAGACAAAACAGGACTGATCGAGCTGGCACGCGACTTGGTGGCGGCCGGTGTGGCCCTGTTATCAACGGGCGGCACGGCCGCAGCGCTCAAGGCGGCGGGTCTCGCTGTCACAGATGTTTCGGAGCACACGGGCTTTCCCGAGATGATGGATGGCCGGGTCAAGACGCTGCATCCGACGGTGCATGGCGGGTTGCTGGCGGTGCGCGGCAATGTGGAGCACGATGCGTCTGCCCGTGAGCACGGTATCGCGCCGATCGATTTGCTGATCGTCAATTTGTATCCGTTCGAAGAGACGGTCGCGAAGGATGGCAATTACGACGACTGCGTCGAAAACATCGATATCGGTGGACCGGCGATGATCCGCGCGGCGGCAAAGAACCATGCGGGTGTGACCGTTCTAGTCGACCCCGCGGACTACGCCACCTTGCGCGCAGAACTGAAAGCACATGCGGGGTCGACGACGCTGCCGTTCCGCAAGAACATGGCGCACAAGGCTTACGCGCGGACGGCGGCTTATGATGCCGCAATCAGCAATTGGCTGGGCGCGGTGCTCGACAATCCGCACGGTAAAGCGGAAGGCTTCCCGCGCACATTCTCGGTGCAGTTCAGCAAGGTGATGGATTTGCGCTACGGCGAAAACCCGCATCAGACCGGCGCTTTCTATAGTGGGCGTAAACCCGAGGCCGGAACGGTCGCAGGCGCCCAGCAGGTATTGGGCAAAGAGTTATCCTACAACAACATCGCCGACACGGACGCCGCACTTGAGTGCATCAAGGAATTCGTGGACCGTCCGGCATGCGTGATCGTCAAGCATGCAAACCCGTGCGGCGTCGCCGTCGCTGCCTCTCAATTTGACGCCTATGACCGGGCCTACAAGACGGATACCGAATCTGCCTTTGGTGGCATCATTGCATTCAACCGAGAGCTTGATGCCAAGACCGCGTCGGCGATTGTCGAGCGGCAATTCGTGGAAGTCATCATCGCGCCAAGCGTAACCAACGACGCCGGGCAGGCGATCGCGCAGAAAAAGAATGTGCGGCTTTTGGTGTGCGGACAGTGGCCGCTGCAGCCCTCGCCGCGGCTCGACTACAAGAAGGTCACCGGCGGGCTACTGGTGCAAGATGCCGATCTCGCACTTTACGAAAAGCTTGAGGTTGTGACCAAGCGCAAACCCACCGATGCCGAAATGGAGGATCTCCTGTTCGCTTGGAAAGTCGCAAAGTACGTGAAATCGAATGCCATCGTATTCGCGCGCGATGGCGGCACCGTCGGCGTTGGCGCTGGACAAATGAGCCGCATCAACTCCACGCGCATCGCTATTGCGAAAGCTGGGCAGGCGGGACTCGACGTCACCGGCAGCGTTGTGGCCTCAGACGCCTTCTTCCCCTTCCCAGATGGCTTGATCTCTGTGGCGGACGCGGGGGCAACCGCCGTCATCCAACCAGGTGGTGCCATGCGCGACACCGACGTCATCAAGGCCGCAGACGAGCGCGGCTTGGCGATGGTCATGACCGGCATGCGCCACTTCCGTCATTGATGGAACGGCCTAGAGACATGACCAGTATGTCTCCACCCAAATCCAACGTCACCCTGCGCGCTGCCCGCAGCCGCGATTGGGATCTCATTCGCAGTTGGTTGCAGCGGCCGGAAATTATCGACTGGTGGGGCCCGCCATCCGCGACCGAGTCGGCTGTTCGCATCGCGCTGGCAACACCCGACGCTATCTGCCGAGTGATTGAGGTCGATGGTGTGCCCGCCGGATACTGTCATGCGATCGACGCCACCGTTTGGGGCGCCGATCTGCCGGACGATCTCGAGCCCGGCACGTGGGATCTCGACATCTTTATTGCGTCTGAGGAACAGCGAGGCAAGGGTGCCGGGCATACCGCGCTGGCGATGCTCAAAGACGAAGTGTTTTCGACCACGCTGGCGTTGGCAGTGTGCGTGTTCCCATCGATCCGAAATGAGCGCGCGGTTCGCGCCTATGAAAAGGCGGGTTTTCAATGGCAGCGGATTTGGAATGATCCCGCCTCCGGTCCGAGTTGGTTCATGAACGCGAAGCGGCCGCAGAAAAAGGGGTGAGTGCCGCGCCAAAGCCGACCGTTGTCCCGCGAAACTTCCGTAAAAGTTTACCATTTACGGCTCCTGAAGGTTCGCGCAGTAATCTGAGCTCGATCCAACATACCAGCCCGTTCATTTGGCTGCGGGGAGACGCAACGTGACGTGGCACCAGGCGGGCAGTCAAAGACGGCAATTCGGGCGGCGCGATACCAGTACGCGCGCGGTTGTCTCGATCCCGGGCCATGCGTCAATCTCCTGCGAGATCAAGAACGTGTCTGAAGGCGGCGCACTGGTTGCATTCGACGACGGCTTCGTGCCCAACCGGCTGTTCAAACTGATGATCGATGGCACCGCCTTTAACATCCTGTGTGAAGTGCGCCACCATTCAAAACACGGCGTCGGCGTGCGTTTTCTCAACCAAAAGGATGGCACGCAGCTGATGCGCCATCTGTATCCAGACCCTTTGCAACAAACTGAGTCATCTTGGAAAGCAGATCCTGATTATGCGGCCAGCGAATCTCCGGCTGTCGTGGGCAATCGCGAATTGCGCGAAGGGCTGATGGCGGCGCGCGAGGCTGCCCGTCAGGCCAAACGTCCTGCTGTTCGCCCGATCCGGAAAACTGGCTTTGACGATCGCGTCCGCGCGGTCATGTTGGCAACGGCTCTGAAGTGCGCCGTCATCGAGCAAGCGGTATCGCAATCTCGCAGCATGGCTAACAATGCATTGCCGCCGTACTACTGCGCGGGCTAGCCGAGCAAATCTCGCAGCATCGGGATGAGCGGCACGTCGGCGGCTGGCATGGGATAGTCGCTGAGCTTTGAGGTGCGCACCCATTTGACCGCCTGCCCCTCTCGCGGCGCAATCTCACCATCCCAGTTGCGGCACAGAAACAGCGGCATGAGCAGGTGGACATCCGCATAGCTGTGACTGGCAAAGGTGAATGGCGCCAGGCACGTCAAGCACACGTCGATGCCAAGCTCCTCGGCCAACTCGCGCACCAGCGCCTCTTCCGGAGTTTCCCCGGCCGCAACCTTGCCGCCGGGAAACTCCCACAGCCCCGCCATGGATTTTCCAGCGGGTCTCTGCGCAATCAGCACGCGATTGTCAGAATCGACGAGTGCTGCCGCGGCAACGAGCAACAAGGATTTCGTCACAACAACATTATCCATGGGTCCGGCCGTTGCGGCGTAAGAGGTAGACAGGCTCGCTGAGCCAGGTCAGGCCGCGCTTCTTCATTCCTGGGCTCATTGGGGCGCCGTCGTGACGCGCCAGCAGAGTGACATCGAACCATTGTAAGAACAGGGTCTCGACCCGGGCAGGCGGAATCGAAAAAGGTGGGCCGTCCATCTGCGATGGATCGTACTCCAGCGAGACGAGCAATACCGGCACACCGCGCGGCGACAGTGCTGCGAGCTTGGCGGCGTATTGGACTTGTAGAGAATAAGGCATCGCCACGAGAGCGGCCCGGTCATATATGGCCGAAATTCGCTGCGTCGCGGCCACTGGCAAGGAGAAGTAATCACCGCACCAGAGTTCGTAGGGCCCGGCGCGATGGATCGTGAATGGGCCTTCACTGGCGATGCCGGGCGCGCGGCTGCGATCAGCGAAGAAGCCGTCAATCGCGACACGCGAGAGTTCGGCACCAACGACGTCGTGTCCACGCTCAGCGAGCCAAACCATGTCGATGCTCTTGCCGGCCAATGGCACGAACACACGCGCCCCGGGCTTGACGCCCAGCAGGTGCCAGTATCGCTCCAACGCGGGATGCGGCGCCGGCTGGTGAAAACCGATGTCGTTGGTGTGCCAGCGGTCATGCCAGAACGTGGGATCCATATTTGGCCGCGATGATCCGCGCCTCGTGTTGAGTGGCCTAACTTCTATAATCCGCATTGATGGACACGTAGTCGTGAGTCAGATCGCAGGTCCACACCGTGGCCGACGCTTTGCCAACGCCGGCATGAACGCGAATCGTAATCTCGTCGTTTTTCATGTATGCGGCGACGGTCTTTTCGTCGTACTCCGCCGCCCGCTCACCATCTCGCGCAACACAATGTTCGCCAAACCAGATCGCCAGCTTGTCACGGTCTGCCGCCTCGCCAGACTTGCCAACCGCCATCACGACCCGGCCCCAGTTGGGATCTTCGCCAGCTATCGCCGTCTTCAAAATGGGCGAGTTCGCGCACGACAGGGCGATGCGCCGGGCGGCTTCTTTTGTCTTTGCGCCCTCGACTTCGAACGTCACGAATTTGGACAAGCCCTCACCGTCCTTGGCGACCTGAATGGCGAGATCGCGCATGACCTCATGCAGCGCGGCGCTGAACTCCTTCAGCTTCTTGGCACCCTTTTTGGTGACCGGCTTTTGGCCTCGATTCCCGGCTGCACCGGTTGCAAACAGCAAGCAGGTATCGCTGGTCGACGTGTCACCATCGACGGTCATGCAGTTGAAGGTCGTTTGCGTATGCTCAGTGACGAGGCCCTGCAGAATATCAGCCGGGATCGCCGCGTCGGTGAACATGAAGCATAGCATCGTCGCCATATCGGGTGCGATCATGCCAGCACCTTTGCAGAAGCCGTTGATCGTCACGTCCGTTTTGCTGATCTTGGCCATGCGAGTGGCGAACTTGGGATAGGTGTCGGTTGTCAGGATCGCACGGCCGGCTGCCTCGAACGCATCGGGCGCGGCTGATTTGGTGAGGCCGTCAAGCAAGTGCGCGAACTGTCCGGCATCGAGCGGCTCGCCGATCACGCCCGTTGACGCGACGAACACGTCCGTTTTCGAGCAATCTGCGGCCTTGGCGGCGAACTCGGCCGTCATCTCGACTGCGGCTTGCCCGCGCTTGCCGGTAAAGGCATTGGCGTTGCCAGAGTTTACAACAAGAATGCGCGCTGCGCCGCGCTTCAAGCTTTTGCGGCACCAAAGCACGGGCGCCGAAGCCGTTTTGGATTGGGTCAACACGCCTGCAACCGTCGTGCCGGGATCCATCACAGCGACCATCAAATCGGTGCGGCCCTTGTAGCGGATGCCGGCTTCGGCGGTCGCAAACCGGACGCCATCGATCGGCCCGAGGCGACCCAGAGTCTTCGGTGCAAATGGCGAAACGGTTGTAACCTTGCCCATGGCTAGCTCCGGAATGAGGGTCGGCACCCCTACAAAAGCGATCGGGCCGGTGAAAGCAACCGGCCCGATTCAAAATTCTGCAAGATTGAGGGACGTTTACTTCTTGTCTTCCTTGATCACTTCGCCGGCCTTCTTAGCTGTTTCGGCCTGGTCAATCTGGTCTTTCATCTGCTTGTCCATGGCCGCTTTGGCTTCGGCCTGCTTCTTGGCGTCTTCTTCCGCCATCTTCTTGATCTCGGGATCGATGTACTCGATCTTGGCCTTCGACCTGAGGCCCGTCACGATATCCTGAGCCTTCGATTGTACCATCGAGCCAATCAGACGATCCTTGACTTCGTCATAGGTCGGCAGCGGCTTTTCGCGGCGATCTTCAACTTTGATCACGTGCCAGCCGAACTGGCTCTGAACGGGCTTTGACACCTCGCCCTTTTTCAAGTCAAACGCGGCCTTTTCGAACTGGGGCACCATCTGGCCCTTGCCGAAGTAGCCGAGCAGGCCGCCCTGCTCCTTCGAGCCGGCATCGCCAGAATTCTCCTTGGCCAACTTGGCAAAGTCCTCGCCAGCAGTCACTTTTTCGGCGATCTTCTTGGCTTCATCTTCGCTGCCGACCAGAATGTGGCGCGCCTGGACCTCTTCTTCGCGCTTCATTTCTTTAATTTTGTCTTCGTAGATGCCCTTGGCAGCCGCATCGCCAATGCTGCTCTTGACGGTCTTCTCGAAGTACATATCGCGGAGTGCGCGCTGGCGCCAATAAGCGATGCGCTTTTCGAAGTCCGGTCCCGTGCCGAGCTTTTCAGCTTCCGCGGCATCGGCAAACAAATGGTTTTCGACGAGGTATTCAACAAGGACACGGCGCTTGGTAGCGGGCGGCAAGTTGCCGAGTTCACCGCCGATTTCGGCTTCGGCCAGCACAAGGTCCGACTCGACGATATTGCGCCCGTTGACCGACGCCACCACCTTATCGTCCTGCGCACGTGCAACACCGGCGCCCATGAGGACGGATGCGGCTAAGGCCACGGCTGCAAGAGCTTGGAATTTCTGAGGAACCTTCACTGTGACGCGTCCTTGCTGTTGGCTGAAACGTGGGGGTACGGCGGGCGGTCCTGTGCTGCCATTCTCGCAAACCCGGTCGCGGGGCATGGATAGACCATGGCATCGCGCACTGCCAAGTTACGAATTTGAGAAGTTTCGCCCGAATCTGGCGGGAAATCGGAGGGTTGCGCTGTCGATCGAGACGCGTTGACAACCGCCGGGGGCGATCCTTATGTCATCCCGGCATGTAACAGCGAGACGCGACAAAAGACCCCCGCGGCCCGTAGCACAGCCTTCCCGCGCCGTTCGCCGACGCCCGCTTCCGGTTCGCCGATGAGAACGGGCGGCGTTTGATACACACTCCGGAGGGCGCAAGCCCTCGAATTGAGGAATACTCGCGACATGCTCTCCATTGGCTCGCTGGCAGCGAAAATCTTTGGCACCTCAAACGATCGCAAGGTCAAGACCTTCCGCAGCAAAGTCGATGCCATCAACGCGCTGGAACAGGAGCTGAGCAAGCTGTCCGACGAAGAGTTGCGCGGCCGCACGGCGATGTTCCGCAAGCAACTCGAAGATGGTGCGGATCTGGAAGACTTGCTCGTGCCCGCCTTCGCTACGGTGCGCGAAGCCGCCAAGCGCAGTTTGGGTCAGCGGCATTTCGATGTGCAGATGATCGGCGGCATGGTTTTGCATCAGGGCAACATCGCCGAGATGAAAACCGGCGAAGGCAAGACGCTCGTGGCAACACTGGCGGTCTACCTGAATGCGCTCGCCGGAGAAGGCGTTCACGTCGTCACCGTTAACGACTACCTCGCTAAGCGCGACGCCGAATGGATGGGTCAGGTTTACCGCTTCTTGGGTCTAACAGTCGGCTGCATTGTCCACGGTCTCAATGACGAGCAACGCAAGGCTGCCTACGCCTGTGACGTCACCTATGGGACCAACAACGAATTGGGCTTCGACTACCTGCGCGATAACATGAAAATGCGCAAAGACGACATGGCGCAACGCGGTCATTCATTTGCCATCGTCGACGAAGTGGACTCGATCCTGATCGACGAAGCGCGCACGCCCCTGATCATTTCCGGACCGTTGGAAGACAAGGCGGATCTTTATAACGCCGTCGACGCCCTCATGCCGAAGCTGACCCCCGAGGATTTCGAGCTGGACGAAAAGCAGCGCCAAGTCTCGCTCACCGAGTCTGGCAACGAGCACATGGAGCAGCTGCTGATCGAAGCAGGCATGATGAAAGGCTCGCTCTACGACATCGAGAACGTAACGATCGTCCATCACGTCAATCAGGCGCTCAAAGCCCATAAGCTGTTCCAGCGCGACAAGGACTACATCGTCAAGTCTGGCGAAGTCGTGATCATCGACGAGTTCACGGGCCGCATGATGCCGGGCCGGCGCTATTCGGAAGGCTTGCATCAAGCGCTGGAAGCCAAAGAGCGTGTCGAGATCCAGCCTGAGAACCAGACGCTGGCGTCGATCACGTTCCAAAACTATTTCCGCCTGTATGACAAACTCGGCGGCATGACCGGTACGGCCAACACTGAGGCCAGCGAGTTCGGCGACATTTACGGCCTCGATGTGATCGAGATCCCGACCAACGTGACGGTCGCTCGTATCGACGAAGATGACGAGATCTATCGCACGCAGAAAGAAAAACTTGCCTCCGTTGTCGCGACCATTGCAGACGTGTATCGCCGCCAACAGCCCGCGCTGGTCGGCACCACTTCGATTGAAAAGTCTGAGCAGTTGTCGGCCCTGCTGAAAGACCGCGCGTATATTGACACGCTCGGCAAGAGCCTTCGCGATCAGGCAGAGAAGCTCAAGAACCCGAAAGAGGCTGAGCTCAAAGCGTATCTTGATGACATCGGCACGTACCTTGTGGGGCTTGCGGCCAAGAAGGATGGCGGCGATCCGATCCCGCATCAGGTGTTGAACGCCCGTTTCCACGAACAGGAAGCCAGCATCGTCGCGCAGGCCGGACAGCCCGGCTCAATCACCATTGCCACCAACATGGCCGGCCGCGGCACGGATATTCAGCTTGGCGGCAACGTCGAATACCGGTTACGCGACTGGATCAAAGAGCAGGTGGCGGCGGGCAAAGAGTCCAGCGAAAGTGAGATCGCCGCTCAGCGTGAGACGATTCAAGCAGACGTCAGCGCGAAAAAGAAAATAGCGCTGGATGCCGGTGGTCTCTACGTGATGGCGACTGAGCGCCATGAAAGCCGGCGCATTGACAATCAGCTGCGTGGCCGGTCGGGCCGTCAGGGCGACCCGGGCCGATCGAAATTTTATCTCGCACTGGACGACGATCTGATGCGCATCTTCGGCTCAGAAAAGATGGACAGCATCCTGCAGACGCTGGGATTGCAGGAAGGCGAAGCGATCACCCATCCGTGGATGAACAAGTCGCTTGAGATGGCGCAGAAGAAGGTCGAGGCGCGCAACTTCGACATCCGCAAGCAAATCCTCAAATACGATGACGTCATGAATGACCAGCGAAAAGTCATCTTCGAACAGCGTATCGGCATTATGGGCGAGGAGGATGTATCCGAAATCGTCCGTGAGCTGCGCCACCAGATTGTGCAGGACCTCGTCGCCAAGAGCATTCCGGAGCGCGCCTACGCCGAGCAGTGGGATACCAAGACGCTGACCGAGGCCGTCGATGGAATATTCGGGCTCGATCTGCCAATCAGCAAATGGGCTGAAGAAGAAGGGATTGCCGATCAGGAAATCCAGGAGCGTCTGATCACGGCGGTCGATGAGCGGGCAGCTTTGAAGGAAGCGGAACTGGGATCTGTATTGTACCGCCAGATCGAGAAAGAAGTGCTGTTGCGCACGCTTGATCTGTTGTGGCGCGAGCATCTCGTGACGCTGGAACACTTGCGCCAAGTCATTGGCTTCCGGGCCTACGGCCAGCGCGATCCGTTGAACGAGTACAAGAGCGAGGCGTTCGTTCTGTTCGAAAGCATGCTGGCGCGCTTACGCGAGGCCACCACTGGCCAGCTGATGCATGTGGAACTGATGCCGGCCGATCAGCAGCCGATGTTGCAACCGGTTGAGTTGCCGCCGATGGAGGCGCATCACATCGATCCGTTGACGGGTCTCGACGAGATTGAGTCGGATTTGCCGCCAGAAATGCGCGACGAACTGGCCATGATCGATCGCGCCATCGCTGCCAAAGGCCGGGGCGGCGCACCCGAACCGCGCCGTAGCATGCCGCTGCAAACACGCAAGGTTGAGGGTGACGTGGACCCTGCATCTCCCGCCACCTGGGGCAAGGTTTCGCGCAATGCGCCGTGCCCTTGTGGCTCCGGAAAAAAGTACAAGCAATGCCACGGCAAGTTGGATTGATGCCGTTGTGAGCTCTGGTTCAAGAAGCATCCGGTGCGATGAAAGCCATCTACTCGGACACTCACAAACAGCACGGCGTGCGCACGGAACTGATGTCCGGCCGGATGGTGCCGGCATTTGAAACCCCTGACCGCGCTGAGCTGATCCTCGCGCGCTTTGCAGAACAGAGGCTTGGGCCGGCCTTAGCGCCAACGGAGCAGTCGCTCGCGACGGCTCATACGATCCATCTGCCGCGCTACATTGAATTTCTGTCGCAAGCCTGGGCAGACTGGCAGGCGGCAGGAAACGATAGTCCGTGTATGCCGAGCGTCTGGCGCGCGCCAGGCATGGCCGATGCGACGGACCCGCGCAAGGAACCCGCCACCATCGATGGCAAGCTGGGTTTCTGGTCGTTCGACACCAGCTCCGCGTTCGTCACGGGCACATGGGACGCCATCAAAGCCTCCTACGATGTCGCTTTGACGGGAGCGGATCTGATTGCGGCAGGCGATGCGGTGGCATTCGCCGTGTGCCGTCCGCCCGGCCATCATGCTGGCAGCACCTTCATGGGTGGGTATTGCTTCATCAACAATGCAGCCGCCGCAGCCCAGAGGCTGATCGAGCGGGGCGCGACTCGAGTCGCCATCCTCGATGTGGATTATCACCACGGCAACGGGACCCAAGAGATTTTCTACAATCGCGCCGATGTTCTGGTCGCCAACATCCACGCCGACCCGATGTTTGAATATCCCCACTACATCGGGTTTGCCGATGAGGCGGGGCGGGGCCGCGGAGAAGGCTTTAATCTCAATCTGCCGATGCCCCTGGGAACAAGTTGGACTGGGTACGCGCCCGCTCTGGACATCGCTCTCGACCGCATTTCACACTATGGCCCCGATGCCGTTGTCGTGTCGCTGGGCGTGGATACATTCGAGTGCGATCCCATCAGCTCCTTCAAGTTGAAGACGTGTGATTTTCCACGCATTGGCGAGCGTATTGCAAGCCTCGGCAAGCCCACGCTATTTGTGATGGAGGGCGGCTACGCTGTCGCTGATATCGGTATTAATGCGGTGGGCGTGCTGGAAGGATTTGAGGGGCGCTAAGGCGAGCGCTCGAACTCAAACGCCAGATCTTCGGTCGCACCGGCAAACTCATACAGCGTGAACAGCCCGAAACATGGCATGGCGCCGCGGCGATGTTCAGTTCCCTCAATAAGTTTTTGCGCCAGGATCACGGCACCGGTCACGGGCACGTAGGGTCCATGAGCCTTGCGGGCGACAAGCGACCACTCAATAGTTTTGGGGGCTCCGGTCGTCGATCGGCCAGCCATGCGGACAAAGATGCCGCCGTTGTCGGAGCCGAGAAAGCTGAGCTTGCGCTTTGCGGCCAGCAGTAACGGCGCCAAGCTCTCTGGTCTTCTCAACAGTCCGCTGCGCACCACCCAGGACAATGCATAGAGCCCAAAGTGGAACGCTGTCACTTCGACACCGGCGCGAAAGCGAATGGTCTTGAGTGTTGGATACGTTTGCGGAAAGAGCATGAGATCCGGCACATCAACGTGGCCGAGCCATCGCGATCCCAGCGACCCGAAGCGGTGGCGGGACAGGCCTTGCCAGCCGTAAACTGTCGCGTCGCTGCCATTGATCCGGGTTGCGATGGACCGCCCAAGGCCGCTGAGAACGGAAGCGGTCGTTGCAGCGCCGGGATCAAATCGATTGCCCGGGCAAATTCCAATGTCGATGCTTTGAAACTCATCGAAGGCTTCGGCATAGCTCGCCACAACAGCCGACGAGAGACCAGGCACCGAACTGGCGCCGGACACGACAAGGACGCCAGCCGCCTTGGCATCCGCGTCGAGCGCGCTGATGCCGGTGACAAAACTGGGTGCGTCTGCCAGATCGACATAGTGGCAGCCGGCACCGATGCAGGCACGGGCGAGAGTATAGTCTTGGGTCTGAAACGGGCCGGAGGCATTGATGACGACGGACGCGTTAAGATACCGAAGATCTGCCGCAGTTGTGCTACTTGAATCCAGCATCGCGGCAGACACTTGCGCTTTGCCCATTGCCAAAAAGTCGTGCGCGGTTCGTTCAGCTTCCGCCAACCGCCGCCCCGCTACGACAATGCCGAGATCAGGATTGCGTGCGAGGCGTTCGACCGCGCGGCGGCCGAACGATCCGTAGCCGCCGATCACGACCACGCGGCCCATGCAGCACCTCAAGCGACGCGTTGGTTACTATGACTTTGGCTTGGCCGCTGCCGGAGCATACAAGGCAGGTGTGCTTTTCGCGGCCTCATCACCTGGCACCGGTGCGGGTGCGTGAGCGTCGCCACCGCCGTATCCTGCAATGCGGTCGGACAGAGCCAAAAGCACACTCGAGACGACGAACATCACGTGGATCGTCACCATCCAAAACAACATCCGCTCCAGCTCGGGAGTCATCACCTTAATGGCCATGAACTGTTTCAAAAGCTGGATCGCCGAGATCGCAACAATCGAGGACAGGAGTTTGAGCTTGAGGGCACTGAAGTCGATGGTGCCCATCCACTCGGGCCAGTCCTCGTGTCCGCTGTGGTCGATCTTGGACACGAAGTTCTCGTAGCCTGAAAAGATCACGATGATCAGCAGCGAGCCCATCAGCGCCAGATCGACGAGTGTCAGAATGCCGAGCATAATGTCGGATTCAGTGGCGCTCCACGCATGCAACGCGAGGTGGAAGAATTCCTTCACAAACGTGACCAGCAGCAAGACGAGAGACAACGCGAGTCCCGCATAAAACGGTGCGAGCAACCAGCGGCTTGCGAACAGTGAATTCTCAAGCATCCGCTCAATGCGGCTGGTGTCAGTGAACTTCTTGGACATACCATTCTGCCTTGGTCAGCTAATCAATCACGCAGGCGCTGTATGCCATGCAGTGTCAGATTCAAGCAAGTGGCGGGATCGGATTGATGGGGATCGGTTTGTCCGGGTTGCCGCTTAGTTCGATTGGGCTGCGGTGCGCACGGGCTTGCGCGCGGCGAGCTTGGCCGTGCGGCCCAGCCTCTTTGATTTGAGGGCGGCAAACTTGCGGCAGCTTGCGAGTGACAGATCGCACGAGACAGCGACGCCCGGACGAGAGCGCGCTGATGATGTCTTGGCTGAAACCGGCGGATTGAGCTTCGTGATCAGCTCATAATCCTGATCGTTGCTCACGCTCGCGACGGACGCGGGACTTGGGCTGATTGTCGGCTCGAGGCCGGCCAAGGCCTGCAGGTTCGCTTGCCGGCTGTCCACCTCCGGCGGAACCGGCAGCCGGTCCTCCAACAGCGGTTGGATCGCCGGCAACGGGGCTGGCAACGGCTGGAGTGGGACAAGCCACGCGGATTTGTCCGAGGCCCGGATAGCGGCGGCTGTCGCGCCGCACACTGCTAAAGGGCTCTGGCCGCCCGCCTCCAGCGGGCTGGAATCTAGAATGTTGTACTTGTTCTGGCACACGCTGACCCGCGGTGGCAGCCGGGTGCGTTCAAACAAGTCATAACCCTCCCGCAGGTTAGCCCAGAAGCCCGCCCATTCGCTGTCATTGTGTTTGTCGAGATTGGCTTGCGTCAGCCGGAACGGGAACACGTGCGCTGGAATATGCCGTTGCCCGCCGCGCAACGACGCCGATGCCAAGCTGTAGACTTCCTGGATCACCGTGTTGGTCATAGCAAAGCAGCCAACTGAAGAACATCCGCCGTGCACGAGAATGTAGGAGCCGTCGCGCTTGTGCGCCTGATCGAACGCGTTGGGGAAGCCTAAGTTGAGTGCGCGGGGCCAGCGGCCGACGCGATGCAGCTGCCGCGAGGTGATCGTGTAGAAGCCTTCCGGCGTCTGTTTGTCGCCTTCGCGCTGCTTGGGGCCGAGCGTGCCGGACCAATGACAAATCGGGTAGGTCGAGAACAGCTCGTAGCGGCCATCCTTCTGCATCCAGATTTCGAGTTCGGATTCGGCTTTGAAGATGCGGATCAGCATCGGCGCGCCGGCTTTCAGGCCTTTTTCCGCCAACCGTTCAACGGTGCGAGCGACATCCGGCGTTCCCGGCAACGGCAACCGGCCCATGGCCGCTGCGCGCTGACGCTCAACGCGGTCCGGTGCCACGTCTTTCAATTCGATGGAGAGAGCGAGAGCCGCATGAGAGGCAACAAGGCTCGCAACTGCAAATACAGCGCCACCAATCCAATGGGTGATGGGGCCGGTCCTGAGTCGGTTACACGACGCAACGAGGCTCACGGTTTCTCTCTCAACAATTGCCAGTCCGAACGGAAACTAGACCGTAACCGCCCGTCAGTACAACACCATGACGTGGCGGCCCGGTTTTTCATGAATTGAGCGATCTTTCTGCCGCTACTAGGGTTTTCGGTAAGGATATCCGGGCGTGCCCAATGTGGATAACTTCAGGCTCGCGGTTTCTTATCGTCGGGAGAGGTCTGATGGCCGGGCTTCGGTGACTGGCACTGGCTCAAGACCGGCCCTGACACATCTTTGGCGCGCGCGCCTGAGTTGAACGCATATCGCTTGCCGCACACACTGACGACCGGCGGCACCAGCTCCGCTTCGAACAGGTCATAGCCGGGCTTGAGACTGCGCCAGAACGGGGCGTGGGCATGTCCGCCATATCGCTCGATGTTCGCTTCGGTCATCCGGAACGGCAGCACCTGGACCTGAAACCGCTTTTGCCCTTGGTCGAGGGCCACCGTCACAATCCGCCAAATTTCGTCGATGACGGCATCGGTCATGGCGTAACAGCCGACCGAAGAGCAGCCACCGTGGACCATTAAGAATGATCCTGTCCGGCCGTGTGCGCGATCGAACGCGTTTGGGAATCCGAGATTAAAGGAGCGATGCCAGCGGCTGTTGGGATTGAGCGATTTTGAATCGACCGAGTAAAAGCCTTCCGGGGCCTGCCGGTCGCCGGTAGCCAGTTTCGGCCCGAGGCGGCCAGACCAGCGGCAGACTGGATAGGTCGCAAACCGGTGGAACTTGCCATCGCGCAGCATCCACATTTCAAGTTCAAACTCTCGTTTGAAAATCCGCACAAAAACCGGCGCACCTAACGTCACACCATGCTGCTCCAGCCGGCCGTTGAGATTGGCCAAATCCGGCGTGCCCGGCAGAGCCATGCCAAAAGCGGCCCGCAATGCTCGCTGCCGGCGCTCCGCCTGGATGAGGGCCTGGTCGGCGTCCTCAGCAGGGATCAGCCAGACGCCGGCGAAAATGATGGCGAGACCGATCAGAAAAAGCGCAACAAAGCCCCGTCGCCGTTTGTGGCGGCGGGCGGCACGCTGTTGTGGAGTTCGTTCAACCATGGGTGTCAGCGGTCCAACGCAAGCACAGCCCTGACGCAGCTAAATGGCAATTGGAGTTATTGCGAGGCAAACCCGAGCGCTGAGGCGGAGGCCGGCACATCGGTTGCCTCCGTCGATCCCGTCGTCACCGGCGCAGCCACAGCGGTTGCAATGGCACCGGCTTCGACATCGGCCGGCGCACGCCCCTTTGGCCCCGGCACTGTGATGCGCTGGTCCGCGATCTGCTGCTCGTAGGGCCGGGGTGAGAACGGCTCCAGTTCCTGCCTCTGGAAGGCTGGGCAGCGGCCTTCCGGATCAACGCGGCTGCTGACGGGCATCACGACGTTCACGACGTACTTTCGTTCGCAAACAGCGACGGTCGGTGGCACGCGGTTGGTTTCAAAGAAGTCGTAACCTTGCTTCATCGTCGACCAGAAGGTGTACCACTTGTGCTTCTTGAAGCGGCCCAGTTTCTCGTCCGTCATGCGGAACGGAAAGGCGTGGACTTCGAAACTGGTCTGGCCGCCGCGGAAGGCTTCGCGGGCGAGAGCATAAACTTCTTCGACGAGAGCATCGGTCAGTGCATAGCAACCGGCGGATTTGCACTTGCCGTGCACCATCAGATACTCGCCGGTGCGGTTGTTGGCGCGGTCGTAGGCGTTGGGGAAGCCAAGATTGAAGGCCAGATAGTAGCTCGAGTCCGGCTTCATCTGCGTCGAGGCGATGGTGTAGAAGCCTTCGGGCGCTTGCTTATCCCCCTTGGCGACCTTGGGGCCAAGCTCACCCGACCAGTTGCAGATCGGGTAGGTCTTGAAGTGATAGAAGCGGCCGTCGTCGCGCGCTTTCCAGACTTCGAGTTCGGATTCTTCCTTGAAGATGCGAATGAAGATCGGCTTGTCAGGCGCCATGCCCTTCTTGCCGATGAGGTCGAGAGTTTCTTTGGCGAGCGGCTGTTCGGCGGCCGGAATTTCGGGCGCACTTCCGCAGGCACCGAGCGCTGCGCTCGCGAACACAACCAGCAAAGCTGTTCGCACGAGTTTCAAAAGTATCCCACCCTGGATCGACAAACGCACACACGCACCATCCCGGCGTGACGCGTCTACCATCGATTCGAGACCGTAAACATTTGATTAACGTTACGGAATCCCCAACGAACAGTGTGCAGCCGATGCAACTCCACTGTCAACCCTCAGTCTCAACACGATTGCGGCACAGGTTTGGCGGAGAAACCTAGCATATCCAATATGTTGTGGGACATTATAGCGTCCGGCCGATCTGCAGGAACCGGTCGCGGCGCTGTTTGCGCACTTGGTCGGGGCTCATGCCATCGAACTCCGTCAGCGCTTTGGCGATCGCGTCGCCGGTGGTTTTGAACGTCGCCGTGCGGTCCCGGTGGGCACCTCCAACAGGTTCCTTCACGATCACATCGATGACGCCGAGCGTGTCGAGATCCTGCGCTGTGATTTTCATGCTGGTCGCGGCATCAATGGCTTTTGCAGAATCGCGCCAAAGAATGGACGCCGCGGCTTCGGGCGAGGCGACGGTGTAAATCGCGTGCTCCAGCATCAGGATGCGGTTGGCCGAGGCGATGGCGATGGCGCCGCCCGAGCCGCCTTCGCCGATCACAACAGCAATTAGCGGTACGCCGAGGGCCAGGCAGCAGTCGGTCGAGCGCGCGATGGCTTCGGCTTGGCCGCGTTCTTCTGCCTCAATTCCGGGATACGCACCCGCCGTGTCACACAGCGTAATAACCGCCAGATTAAACCGGTCTGCCATTTCCATCAGGCGCACGGCCTTTCGATAGCCCTCGGGCTTGGCCATGCCGAAGTTGTGGCGGATGCGCCCTTCGGTGTCCGAGCCTTTTTCATGGCCAATGACCATGACAGAGCGGCCGCGGAACTTGCCCATTCCACCGACGATCGCTTCATCCTCAGCGAAATACCGGTCGCCGGCCATCGGTGTGAAGTCTTCGATGAGCGCGCCAATGTAGTCGAGGCAGTGCGGGCGTTCCTGCACGCGGGCCACGAGCGTCTTCTGCCATGGCGTCAGCTTGGTGTACATTTCGGTGAGGGCGGTGTGCGCCTTCTGCTCAAGCTTTTTGATCTCTTCGGCAATCGAGACGGCCTTGTCCTTGCCTTCGAGCGCGCGCAACTCCTGCACCTTACGCTCAAGCTCTTTGATGGGCGTTTCGAACTCCAGATAGGTATGGACGAAGCGCTGTCCCTGGCGTTCCGATGCTTGTGGTTCCACGTCGAGCCTCTTTGATGCCGTCGCATGCCGCCGGGGCGGCTGTTGCAGTATTGCCAACATATAGGTGGGTTGAAATGACGTTGATCCCCCGAGACGCCACCTGTCAAGGCGCAGGGTTAACGCGGGGCGTACGCATCCCAGGTTTCCCGGCAAGGATGCACCGGTGTTGCTGGGTCAGGCGCGTGGCGGAGCCCGGGTGGTGTCAAACACCTTTTAAGAGGTGTCTGACACCCATGCTCCGCTATCATTCCGGCCGAACAGTCTGTCACGGAGAGAACTGGGACCCAGTATTCACCGCCGCACGTCGCTCGTTTATCTTCGCGATCCCCGTCCACATCGCTGACCCCGATCCGAGGCCAATCGAGGGTTCACCATTTATTTCGCGGGGTCCCCTGTTTTGTCTGCAGTCCACTCCCCACGTTGATTCCTGTACGGCCAAGTTTAGCCAACGCGGGATAGTCGCCACAATTTTGGAACGCAGCTCGCAAAGGGTCGTCCTCTGCGAGCGGCAATGTTCGTCGAATGAGGATACAGACCATGGCTACCAATCAAAAGGACCAGCCGGCCGAAGTCACACAAGATGAAGCACGCGCGGGCGTGACCGGCCATAACGTCCGCTACGTTCTCGCGTTTGGATTGGGCGGCGTCATCGCGGCATTTGCCGCGATCGGCATCTATTTCGGTTATGACAACATCGCGGACAGACTTTCGCAGGCGTTGGCGCAAGATCCGGTGGCGATGATCCGGGTTGCAGCCCCTTACGCCCTCATCCTTGCGCTCGGCGGGGCATCAGGCGTCTTGCTCTATAGCCTTTGGACCTATGCGTCTGGCCCCAGTGAGAACGCGACGCAAACCGGTATGCGAGCCCGGGTCGTGATTCAGTTCACGCTCGTTTGCGTCATCATGGCGATGCTGTACATATCGACCGCGACGTAGGGCGTCGCAAGCGTAGCAACCTTAGGGCGTCAATAGGCTCGCCTCCTTGCGAGCCGTATTACGCCGGGCCCATAGGCGGCAAAGGATGGCGCAATATGGCCCGGAGTGTAGGGCCGGGTCGATTGGCACCGCGCTGTGCTTCCCCCTTTCCCTTCTGCACACCACCCATTAAGACGACGGGGAGGATCAACCTCGACTGGAGGCCCGTCGCGCTATGGCTGTCATGACTTCCCCCCGCTTTAGCCGTTCGCTGATTCTTGCCGCGGTGCTGGCCGTGTCCGCGCCGCTCGCTGGCTGCGGCGTCAACAATATCCCGACTTACGAGCAGAGCGCCAAAGCTGCCTGGTCCGAAGTTTTGAACAACTACAAAAGCCGCGCCGATCTGATCCCGAACCTTGTCGAGACCGTCAAAGGCTTCGCCGAGCAGGAAAAGAAAGTGCTCACCGAGGTTGTCGAAGCGCGCGCCAAAGCGACGAGCATTCAACTGCCGGCCGACATCTTGAACAACCCCGAAGCGATGAAGACGTTCCAAGAGGCACAAGGCCAGCTCGGTGGTGCGCTTGGGCGCTTGCTCGCTGTGATCGAGCGCTATCCCGATATCAAATCCGGGCAGAACTTCCTCGCGCTGCAAAGCCAAATCGAAGGCATTGAGAACAAAATCCGTATTGCGCGCGGGGACTACATCGAAAGCGTCCGAAAATACAACACCGAGTTGACCACAATTCCTGGCCGCTGGTGGAAGTCGTTCATGTATCCCGACAAGGTTGAGATGGCGTCATTCGACATTCCAGCAGAGGAACAGAAGACCCCGAAGGTCGATTTCGGAACTGAGAAGAAGTAAGAGCGGCTGACGTGACAAGAAGCGACGCCCGATGAATCCCCCTCCCCCTCGCGGTGAGGGGTAAGCGGTGGGGCGACGACCAGGGCTGGCCGTCGCTTTAGATTTCCGTATACTTTGCGGCTTCAGTTTTTATGGCAGTGGTCTGGTCAGGTGTCGGTCCCCCCACCCCTTACCCCTCCCCGCGAGGGGGAGGGGTCATCGCACGGCGCTTGGGCTCCGTCGCGACGGCCATTGCGGCACTAACTGCAGTCTTATTATTTGTTGCAGTCACCAATAGTGCCACCGCCTTGGCCGCGGACCCGAAATTTCCCACGCTCACTGGCCGCATCGTTGACGACGCTCAGTTGCTGTCGGCTGCTGACCGCGCAGCAATCGAAACCGAACTTGCTGGCCTGGAAGGCAAATCGTCGGATCAGTTAGTCGTCGTCACGTTGCCGAGCCTGCAAGGCTTCACCATTGAAGAGTTCGGCTACAAGCTCGGCCGCCATTGGGGCATCGGCCAGAAAGAGCAGGACAACGGCGTTCTGCTGATCGTCGCGCCCAACGAACGCAAAGTGCGAATCGAAGTCGGCCGGCGGCTTGAGCCGGTCATGACCGATCTGTTGAGCAAGCTCGTCGTCACAAATTCGGTACTGCCAGCGTTTCGCCGCGGCGATTTCCCTGGCGGCGTCAAAGCTGGCGTACGCGACATCAAAGACATTCTGCTCGGTGATGCCGAAGGTTTGAAAGTACGCGCCAAGGGTCTGGGGCAGGGCCAGGGCCCCGACACCATGGCGCTGGTCATTCTCGCAATTTGGCTTGCGATCTTTCTCTACATCATGTGGGTGCAGAGTCGGCAGGCGAGGCAAAATCCGCAGCAATATCCGTCCAGCTTCGATCAGGATGGACGCCGGCGCAGGCGCCGCCGCAGCGGCATCGGTGATGGCCAGGTGATCATCATTCCCGGCGGCTCGGGCCATTGGGACGGCGGTGGCTGGGGCAATGGCGGCGGAGGCGGCTGGTCAGGTGGCGGCGGCGATTTCAGCGGCGGTGGCGCGTCGGGAAGCTGGTAAGTTGAGTTAAAGAGGCAGACGGCAATCTCACGACGGACGGGATGGGACGGAACTTATGGCCCTGATTTCTGAAACAGATCACAAGCGGATCGCGGACGCCATCGCGCGGGCTGAGCGCAAAACGTCGGGCGAAATCGTGACCGTGCTGACAGCCGAGAGCAGCACCTACCTCTATGCGCCGTTCGTATGGGCGTCGTTGATCGCGCTCTTGGTGCCCTGGCCGTTCATCTATTTCACGTGGTTGTCAGTGCAGTGGATTTACGTCTTCCAGCTCGTCACGTTCTTTCTCCTTCTCGCATGTCTGCTGCCTCGTCCGATCCGCCGCTGGCTGGTGCCGCGCAGCGTCAAGGATCAGCGCGCACACCGCCGGGCCGTCGATCAGTTCCTGGTGCAGAACCTGCACACTACTAAGGGCCGTACGGGTGTGATGATCTTCGTCTCAGCGGCGGAACGCTACGCGGAGATCATCGCCGACACGAAGATCAACGCCAAAGTCGAAAAGGGCACGTGGCAAGCGATTGTCGATACTCTGACGGCGAACATCGCGGCTGGAAAACCGGCCGATGGCTTCATTCACGCCATCGAAGCCTCGGGCGATTTGCTGGCGAAGCACTTCCCACCCGGCACGTTTGACCCCAACGAGCTGCCCAACCATTTGATCGTTCTCGATAACGAAACCGCATAGCCATTCATCGCACTCACGGGGGACCCGATGCACGAGCCGATGCCGACACCGGGTGCCGCAACGACGGTGCGTGCGCCCATGCGTTCGCTCGTGTCGTGGGTGTTGTACGACTTCGCCGCCCAGCCCTATTACACGCTGGTGCTGACGTTCCTGTTCGCGCCGTACTTCGCCAACCACGTTGTGGGAGACGTCGCAAAGGGTCAAGCGCTGTGGGGCTATGCCGCCGCAGCTGCGGGCGTGCTGATCGCCATTGGCAGTCCATTCCTAGGTGCGTTCGCCGACGGCCGTGGCCGCCGCAAGCCCTGGATCGCGCTGTTTTATGTGGTGATGATCGCGGCGCTAAGCGTTTTGTGGATTGCGGTGCCGTCCGCTTCGATGTCCACAATCTATTTGATACTCGCTGCTTTCATTGTGGCGACGGCAGCCGCAGAATTCTCATCCGTCTTCACCAACAGCATGATGCCAAGCCTCGTGCCGCCCAGTGAGCTTGGCCGCTTATCAGGCATCGGCTGGGGTGTCGGCTATGCCGGCGGCTTGTTGAGTCTGGCGATTATGGCTGGCCTGATCGTCGCCAATCCGGCGACGGGTAAGACACTGTTTGGGCTTGAGCCACTTCTGGCACTTGATGGTGCGACGCGCGAAGGCGACCGGTTGGTCGGTCCATTCGCAGCCATCTGGTTCGCGCTGTTCATGATCCCGTTTTTTCTGTTTGTGCCCGATGTGAAGTCACAGCGCGCCGCATTTCCGGCGTCGCCTGCGGCGCAACGCCCAGCCACGGCCGAGCTGTGGGACACGATCCGCGCGCTGCCGTCCAACCGCGACATGCTGCTGTTTCTCATCGCCCGTATGCTCTACGCCGACGGCCTGTCGGCGATCTTTGCGTTTGGTGGAATCTACGGTGCCGCGGTGTTCGGCTGGAGCGCGCTGGAACTCGGCATTTTCGGCATCATCTTGTCGCTCACTGGCATGATCGGGTCGATTGTTGGCGGTTTTGTCGATGACCGCGTCGGCTCGAAAACGGTGATTGTGGTGTCGCTCCTTCTGTTGCTGATCGGCGCGCTGGGCATTCTGTCGGTCGACAAGACACACGTGCTGTACACGACGGAAGTGGCGGCAAAGGCTGCGGGCTCTTCGCCGTTCTCTTCGGCGGGCGAGCAGGTGTTCTTGGCGTTCGCCGTTTTGGTGGGGCTCGTGGCAGCGCCCGTGCAGGCCGCCAGCCGCGCACTGCTGGCACGGCTCTCGCCGCCCGACAAGATCACGCAATACTTTGGCTTGTTCGCTTTCTCCGGCAAAGTGACCGCGTTCATGGCACCGCTGCTGGTCGCGACCGTGACGACGATCACCGGCGACCAAAGATTGGGCATGGCATCGATCGCGCTGTTCTTGATCGCTGGGATGTTGCTGATCTTGCCGGTCAGGGTGCCGCGTCAATAGAAGGGGCAAGTGCCGTGAAAAGCTGCCGTTGCAGCTCCTGGAGCATCCATGTAAACGTTGTGCTCATACTTGTCTTTAGATTCACATGCGAGGACGGTTCATGTTGCCAATCCGGGGCGCTGCCCTTTCATGTGTCAGTGCCGTGTTCTTGTCGTTGACCGGCGTCGTCTCAACGGCAATTGCAGGCGCTGGGCAGCAACCAGCACCAGGGGCCAATCCAGGGACGGCCGACGTTGCGCAATCTGCTTTCAACAGTGCCAAAGAGCTTGGAACTGCAGAGGCGTGGAACGCATTTCTCACCACCTATCCGACAGGCTTTTACGCGGATCTGGCGCGCGCTTATCTCAACAAACAAACCGGAGCGGCACCCGCAACACCGCCTGCTACCCCGGTAGCTGCGGCGCCTGCTGGCCCGGTGCAAGAAGTCTCATGCGCGGCACAGAGCACGCTACGCTCCGTGTCGTCAGACACTCCAACAAAGATCACATTCGTCAACACGTCCGGGATGTACCGCTCGATCCTGTGGATCGATTTCAACGGTAGCCCTAAAGACTACGGCGGGCTGAATTCTGGTCAAGAATTGACGCTCGACACGTTTGTAACCCATCCGTGGATGATTGCGACGGGGCCGGGTGATTGCTTGCAGATTTTCATGCCAAGCGCGGCAGCATCGAGAGTTGACCTCCGCAGGTTAGCTGCCGACACGCCGCCAACGGATCAGAAAGCGGCACCGCAGCGGCAGCCCGAGAAGCAGCAGAAATATGAGAGGCCACCGCAAAAGAAGAAGCCCCTCGTCTGCGGCAAGAATTATAAGCTGCGGAGCGGCCAGTGCGTGCTCGTCCAAAACTGCGGAAAGAACGCCTATCGCAGCGCTGAAGGAGATTGCCACTGCAACAACAACTACATGATGCGCAACGGCAAATGCATATGGAAGCAGGACAAACAGGGCTTCGAAGTCGCCCCGTGGAAGAAGGGTGGCTGTAAGGCATGGCAGAACCAGTGCAGCCAGGGCAACAACAACGCGTGCGGGCAATACGAGGCAAACTGCCAAGTCAATTGATGGACGACGCGACGTCCATTTTGCGTCCGGCGATTATTGCGGCAGCTGAATAGAGAGATGTGGCGCTGATTTTACGCCACATCTCGGTTGATCAACGGAACGGCCCGGTTTTGGGCTTTGTGCGGCTGCGCCTCAGCCGCCCGTTTCATTGGGCTGGCATTGACCGAGCGGGTTGAGATAGGTCCCCGGAGGGCAACCGATCTTCTTTTGTTTCTTGAGCCGTTGAACATCTTTCTTTTTATAGGCGACGCAGCTGCCGTTTTTCAGAATCAGGCCAAGTTCCCTACAGGCCGCAGATTGTGAAAACGTTTTCTTTTTCTTCTTCTTAGGTGGGTTGTTGATCTCGCCCTCGCCATCTTCTTGCGCCTCCAGATCAACGCAGCGTCCCGCTTCCGGCACGTACGTCTCGCGGGCCTTGCAGGTCTTCCCTTTGCCGAAGAATCCCGCTGGCCGGCAGCGCAGACCATCCCATTCGCCGCCATCCTTGCAACCCGCGGCCTTCTTTTTCTCGCTCGGCGGCGCGGTCGTGCAGACTTTGAATAGGTCCGGCCTCTCAGCGCCTGTCGAGCAGAGAATGCCGCCCCACTTGTAGCCCGTTCCTGAGTCGCGATAGACAATCTTGAACCACGGATAGCCGTTCTCAATGGCATCGGTCCGGCCCATTAGCGTGATCCGCTCACCCTCATCGAGGCTGTCGACTTTGGCATACTGCTGACCGGGTCCATCGCGCACGACCCCACCCCAGGATCCCGCTTCAACCGGGAAATCATTATTGGGATCAATGGGTGCTGGTACCGAAGCTGGGGGCTGCGGTTGGTCGGCTAGCTTCTTCACATAAGCGCGCGCCAGATCGGCATGAAACCCTTTGGGATAGTTCGACAAGAACGCATCCCAGGCCTCAACGGTGCCCAGGCTCTTTGCCGCTTCGAAGGCGTCTTTCTCAACGCTTCCTGCCGGTTCTGCGTGCGCGCTGCCGGACCCCCAAGGGACCTGCGATCCGATTTGAAGCGCAGGCGCGACGAGCGCCGCAAGACAAAGACTGGCGCCAAGCACCAAGGCAGAATAGACCGTCGTCATATGATTTTTTCCTGAAATTAGCGCCGTCGCAACTCCGCACCATCTACGCGCGAATAAATGTTCGCAGCAAGCATAATGAGGGAGTGAGGGAGGGCAAAATTTTTCCTGATTACCCAGCCACGTAATCGATTTTTAGAGCGCTGCGGGGTCTTGGTGCTGCGCGAACGGCGATTCACGCGAGACGGTCGAGCAAAGCGGGCAGATCGAAGCGGCGGTTGTAGCGGTATTGGAACTCGGCGAAGTAGCGAAATACATAGCGCGGCCTGATCGACTTCAATGTTCCAACGATCGCGGTTTTCAAATTGCCGA
>JANOFU010000022.1:0-2386 GCA_031413815.1 Hyphomicrobium sp.
GCTCACGGATCTTGGTGAACAACCGTTCGGTAGAGTCGAAATCCAGCGCGGCCGAAGATCCAGTCGATCCTCGTTCCGCCGGTCACCATCAAGTACGAAGACGTCAAGGCATTGCTGGACGAGAACTGCGACCGCAACTCGACCGGGTGGTACATGCCCGGTGTCGAAGTCTGGGGTGGCAAGGCCTATCTCGACAACTTCTTCCTGCGCCCCGCTGATCCGGAAGCCTACAAGCCCTGATCAGAAGCAACCTTGTTCTATCAGGAAGACTGCCAAGGATGAATGCGTCTAATCAGAACATGAACCAATCCTTCTCGGGCACTGCGCCGCCCGAGGAGGAACTTGCTACTTATGTGAAGAACGCAAGCAAATCCTTTGGGGTAACCAAAGCGTTGAACGACGTGTCGTTCCGGGCGAACTTCGGAGAAATCCAGGCGATCATCGGCGGCAACGGCTGCGGGAAAAGCACGATGGCCAAAGTGCTGGCTGGTGTGCTGAAGGTTGATAGTGGCGAGGTCTCGATCATGGGTCATTCGCCGACCACACCGTCCGATGCGCGCAGGATGGGTGTAGCGATGGTGTTTCAGGAAGTGATGGTTGCGGATGAGGCGACCATTGCCGAGAATCTTTATGCCGGGGCCGACAGCCTGTGGGCCAAGGCAATGCCCAACGGCGAGAAGATCGCCCGGGCCCGGGTTCTGATGCGGGAACTTGTCGGCTCGGATGTTGATCCGCAACGGCTTGCAGCCGGACTGTCGCTTGGAGTCAAGGCTTGGATCACCATCGGGCGTGCGCTGCTGAGCAAACCGAAAATACTGATCCTCGACGAATCTTCGGCCGCGCTGGATTTCGACTCTACCGAACGGTTGTTCACCAAGATCCGTGAGCTGCGCGACAACGGCACTGCGGTGCTGATCGTGACGCACCGGATCGCCGAACTGATCCGGATATGCGACCGGGCAACCGTGATGAGGGATGGACGGAATGTGGGCGTTCTGTCGAAATCCGAGATTACCGAAGCCAACCTGCTGGGTTTGATGGCCGGCAAGACCGAGGCCCGCAAGAAGCCCGAGGTCACGGCAGCTCTGGTGTTGGCCGGTCAGATGGTTCTGAAAACCAGCAATCTGAAAGTCTGGCCCAATGCCGAGCCGGTGAATTTCGATCTGCGCCGGGGCGAGATCATTGGCGTGACCGGGCTGGAAGGTCAGGGCCAGGATCCATTTGTGCGTATTCTGGGCGGTGCGGCGGGTTCGGTGGAAAACTATCCCATTGCCGAAACCGGCGGAGCAGGCAGCGCAGCCGAGATCCGCGATCTGCAAAGTGCCAAAGCCAATGGCATCGAATTCGTCTCGGGTGACCGCAAGCGCGAAGGGATTTTGCCAAACCTCAGCATCTTCGAAAACCTGTTGTTCGCGCTTTACCCAAAACACAGATTCGGCGGCAAGCTGAACCTGATCAACTGGCCCGAGTTGGAAGGCATCTTCAACTACGAGGTGCAGCGCATGTCGATCAAAACCGGTCCGCGAAGTAATCTGATCACCTCGTTGAGTGGCGGGAACCAGCAAAAAGTGCTGATCGGCCGGGCGTTTTCGCAACGGCCGAAGATCCTGATCCTCAACGATCCCGCACGGGGAATTGATGTCGGGACCAAGCGCGAATTCTATCAACATCTCAGGGATTTCGCCGCCGAGGGTAATTCGGTTGTCTATATGTCGAGCGAGCTGGAAGAGTTCATTGGCCTCTGCTCACGCGTGGTCGTATTCCGAAACGGCAGCATCTTTGATACGCTGACAGACGCAGATGTGGACCCGCGCCTGATCCTTGAAGCCATGTTCGGCCAGACAAGGAGAACCAAGGCTGCGACAAAGGCCGCAGGGGTCGCCGCCCCGATGCAGGCGACGCCGCACGCGATTGGTGCCGAGACTCCGCGTGCCGCTAGCCAATCCGCAGCCCCGATCCGCATGGTGACGTCGAATGACGCCCCCTCGCCCAAAGCCCCGGTGCTGGATCCGACGGGACAGGCCATCAAGATCAGGTATTTCTAGATGGTGCGGGCATGAGCAAATACACGGAAAGCGATCTGCAGGCGATGGCAGCCCTGATGAACTTCGGCTCCACTGGCCCGTTTGGTGATGCGCGCAAGCCCTTGTCGGGCGCGACCAACTATTTGCAAAGTGACCAAGAACAGTTTGCCCGTCTGATGACCTTCGACCGGCCCAACTCCGAACAAGCGTCAGCCTATGGTCAACACAACGCGCCGGTTCCGCCGTCCCGCTCCGGCGACCTTCGAAACACCGGAGACGGCTATACGGCGGACGATCAGCATAACTTTGATCGAATTATCATGGGGATAGAGGACAGTTCGGTCTTCAAAAGCCCCAACCGC
>JANOFU010000023.1:0-83871 GCA_031413815.1 Hyphomicrobium sp.
TTCACGACGGCAGGCGGCGGTATCCTGACGCTTAACGCTGATGGCTCTTACACCTTCGAACCGGGCACCGCCTACAACGGCCTTGATGCTGGCGAGACCGCGACGGAGACCATCTCCTACACCGTCTCCGACGGCAACGGCGGGTTTGACACGGCGCTGCTCGTCATCACCATCAACGGCGTCAATGATACGCCGGTCGTCATCGATCCCGCCAACCCCGGCACGCCGTCGAACCCGATCCCGGCTATCGATCCGCTCAACATCATCCCCGATGTGGCGACCACCGACGGCGCACCAGTGACGCCGCTGGACGTTGCGCAGTACTTCCGCGATCCGGAAGGCAAACCGATGACGTTCGCTGCGAGCGGATTGCCTCCAGGCCTGTCGATTGACCCATCGACGGGCGTGATCACAGGCACGCTGTTGCACAGCGCTTCGCAAGGCCACAACCCTGGCGATCCGGTTGGCACCTACACGGTCGTCGTGACCGCGATGGACGCGGGCGGGCTCACCACCACGACAACAGTGACCTACACCATTGGCAATCCGCCGCCTGTGGCTGTCAATGACACCGCATCGACCACGGAAAGCCTTCCCGTCACTATCCAGCCGTTGCTCAACGACCGCGATGCAGATGGCGACTTCATCCACATCGTGTTCGCGACGGCGCCCAATGGAACGGTCACGGTGCGCCCCGATGGGTCGATCATCTACACGCCGCGGCCTGGGTTTGCTGGCACCGATGTTATCACCTATCGCATCGGCGATGGCGAAGGCGGCTTCGCCACTGCGACTATCGCGGTCAAAGTCGATCCGGCCGTCATCCCAATAACTGCGTCGGGCCCGCCGGTTCTGCCGGTGCGGCCCGCAGATCCCTCGCCGAGCCTGCACGTTGGCGGCGCGGTGTTGAACTCGGCCAATGGGTCGGACATCGCGGATGGCTCGCCCACATTTGTCGCCGGAGATTTCATCAGCGTGGCTGGCCAGCAGCTGCAGCATGCCTCGGTGATGGCCGCCGCGGGTCAGTTCCAACCTCTCAACGGCATGCCATCATTGATGCAGGTTCTGTCGCTTAACGGATTGCCGCCGTTCAGCCAAGGCCAGGGCGCGATCGAAGCGCAAGTCGATTACATGTCGCAGACGTGGCATGAGCAGAACTCTCTGCTGCGCGCCGCGGACGGAAGCAGCAGCGATTGGGGTCCAGAAGGCCTGCGCGGCTTCTCGCTGAAATTCGGTCTTGGCAATGGAATCGACGGATCGGGATTGCGCGAACGGATTTCCATCGAATCGCTGTTGCGAGACCGCGTGCTGATGGTCAACATCACAAGTCTCAGTGACTTCAACAGCGTCGGCATCCAGTCGTTCCGCTGCACCCAAGTTGGTGGCGCACCGCTGCCGCTGTGGCTCGATGAGGCCGGCAACGGTTTCCTGACCGGCGAGCGGCCGGTGAACGTTGAACAGATCGACCTTACGATCGAAGCGGTTCTCGAAAACGGCACGACGATCCGCAAGGACGTGCACATCGATCTGAAAACAGGAGCCATCAGTTCGCTGGGCGCCGAACGCCGCGCCGAGTTGCCGGCGATGTTCACCCGGCAGTTGCGCGCAGGACTTGAGACCGGCCCAATTGATCTTCAAGCCATCGGCCGGCTTCTGAAAGCAAGTTGAGGAGAGAATAACAAGACCAACTTCTACAACCGGGGGACAGGCTGAGAGGCCTGTCCCTTTTGTTTTTGCGAACGGTGTCATGCCGACGGGGTCAGGCACTTCGAATCGTCCCTCATCCGCGAAACTTCCCGCGACGTGCCTGATCCCGCTGCGCGGATCGGCAGCAACCGGCGAACAACAATTGCTATCTAAAATAGCATTAACAAAATATTTACAACTTTAAGTTTAATTTCAAGGGGAAGCTCACCTCCGCGTGTTGTGCGTCGGGTGGGCTGCTTGAGAACCACTGTGGTCTCTTGTGCCGATCAGGAGTTTTGTACCGTGCGTATCCTGCCCCACCTGCTCTCCCCTTGGCGGGACGAGAGTGGCGATAACCGTTCTGTGGTCTATCGTCATAAATCACGTCTGTTGATGTCGGTCAGTGTAGCTATTGTCTGCACCGAGTCGCTGTTGCTGCCAACGGAGGCGGCCGCTCAGTTTGTCTGCCAGCAATATGGCGGCGGAACCGGCAATGCGTCCGCTGGCACGTACGCCATCGCCTGCGGACAGGACACCGTCGCGTCAGGTACAGGTGCTGCCGCCTTCGGCGTGACCACATCGGCGACAGGTCAGTACTCTAGCGCGACCGGGTTTTCTTCAACTGCCAGCGGCGGCAATTCGACGGCCAACGGTTCGTACTCAACCGCGACCGGCGACAATGGCTCGGCCATAGGAGCCCGCGCGATTTCCAGTGCCACGGACTCGACCTCGATCGGCAGCGACTCGGAAGCCTCCAACGTCAACGCGAGCGCCATCGGTTCCAGTTCCGAAGCCTCTGGCATCAACGCAACCGCCGTCGGCAGCCGTGCGCAGGCGTCCGGCGACAACGCAACAGTGATTGGCCGCGGCGGTCAGGCCACCGCGCAAAGCGCGACAGCGATTGGCGCTGTCTCCAGAGCCAGCGGTGATTTCTCGACCGCGATCGGCACCAACGCCTGGGCGACCAGCGTCAACTCGACTGCAGCCGGAGCCGCCGCCAGGGCAACGGGAGACAACGCGTCGGCCTACGGTCATAGCGCCACCGCGAGCGGGCTGTCGTCATCGGCTTTCGGAAGAAGTGCCACGGCCAGCGGCGCATCTTCAACGGCGTCCGGAACCGGCGCGCAATCGATTGGCGACAACTCGGCCGCCTTCGGCCAGGGGTCCAACGCAGCGCTCGCCAATTCGACGGCGCTCGGGCAGGGCTCGCAAGCCACCGCATCGGGTGCAACAGCCGTTGGGCAAGGGGCGCGCGCCACGCAAGCCAACTCTGTTGCAATGGGCATCGGGTCTCAGGCGACGTCGGCAGGTGCCGTCGCTATCGGCGCCAACTCGGTGGCATCGGGATCAACAGCCGTCGGCAGCGGCGCACAGGCGACTGGCGCGGACACAGCCGCGTATGGGGAAAGCGCCGTCGCATCGGGCAACAACGCAACCGCGCTGGGCGAGTTCTCGACCGCATCTGGCGCCGGTGCAACTGCCGTTGGCCGCGGGGCCACGGCAAACTTTAGCAACTCCGCCGCGTTCGGTGCCAACGTGTCCGCGACGCGGGCCAATCAGATCGCGCTCGGGACATCGGCCTCGACCTACACCGCAGCCGGTATCGGCACGGCTGGCGCACGGGCAACGCAATCGGGTCCGCTGCAAGTGATGACAACCGACGCCAATGGCAACATGGCAGGCGATGGCGGCGCACTGCAGGCTCAGGTTGATGGCCACGGAACGGCGATCACGGCGCTGCAGGGTGATGTCACAACGCTGCAGGGTCAGACGGCAGCAAACACAACGAATATCTCCAATCTGACGTCGCAGACCAATACCAACACGACCAACATCACCAACCTCCAGAGCAACGTCACAACACTGCAGGGCCAGGTGGCGACCAACACCGCCAACACAACATCGAATACGACACGGATCACGTCTCTCGAAGGCCGTGCGACAGGCGCTGAAACCCGTTTAATTGCGGTCGAAGGTCAGACGAATACCAACACGACCAACATCACGGGACTTCAGGGAACCGCGACCTCTCACAATACGCGAATTACATCGCTGGAGGGCCGGACCACGGCGGTTGAGGGTCAAACGTCAGCCAACACGACGAACATTTCGACGAACACGACAGATATCGACGATCTCAAGGGCCGGACCACGGCCGTCGAAGGTCAGACGGCGGCCAACACAACGAACATCACGAATCTCACCACCCAAACCAACACCAACACAACCAACATTGCGACCAACACAACCGACATCAATGATCTGAGAGGCCGAACCGCGTCGAACACGACGAACATTACCAACCTGACGAACCGCACGAACACCAACACCACCAACATCTCCAATCACACCGTGCGCATCACCTCGCTCGAAGGGCGTCAGGAGACATTGGAAGACCGGATGACGGGCGTTCAAAGCGGATACGACAAGTTGACCAACACCGTGCACACGTTCGATAGCCGCATCGAAAGCGCCAACAAAAAAGCCGATCAGGCATTGGAAGGCGTTGCTGTCGCGCTGTCGCTCGCCGAACCGGTGCTGACCAACGGCGAAAGCCTCGGCATCCGCGTGAGCTGGGGCAGCTACGGCGGCGAAAATGCGCTCGGCATGTCCACAATCGGCGTCCTCGACCGGAACGTGTTCGGAGGCGGTGAAACGCTGGCGATCGGTGGCGGCGTCGCGGTCGGGCTCGATGACGGCAACGTCGGCGGCCGCGTCGGCGTTCAGCTGTCGTTCAAGTGAGGGCCGGGCTCATGACCATGGACAACACGGTTCCGCGCAGACCGGCTCATATCTTGAACACTGGGCGTCGCACGGCCCCGGCAAGTGGCAAGGACCTTCGCTGGCCCACCGGCTTTGCTTTGCTATGGCTGGCTGCCGCCGCGGCTGGTGCGGCGGGGGTCTGGTGCGCTGACCATTTCACTGCGGCCATCGAACGGCATCTGACGATGTGGGTGGGAGCAACCGCTCCCACCTCGACCCTCGTCATGGACCCTGACGAGGCGGTGAAACTGGCGCGCGGCTCCCTCATGCGGCTCGGTGATGCCGTGCGCACGGGGAACTACGCGGTGTTCCGGGCCACGGCCTCATCGGCTTTCCAAAGTCATAACAGCGAACACGATCTCGCAGTGATCTTTGCCTGGCTTCAGGAGACGAACGTGTCACTTTTGGCTGCTGTGGATTTGGAGCCTGATGATCTGCGGCCGGCCGTGTTGGAAGAGAACCGGCGGCTGTTGCTGCGCGGCGCGTTGGGGCCGGGCGAACATGCCATAAACTTCGATCTGCTATACGAACCGGAGACGGATGCTTGGCAATTGTTTGGCGTAGCAATCTACAAAGACTAAGCGTGCACGCCGGCCCACAAGCCAATGGCGGCCATCGCGACCATGCCGAGATCTTCGACGAGCGTGATGGTCGACATAGGCACTTTGAGGACAGTGCCGAGGCAGGCGCAGGGAATACGCTGCGTTTTTCTCAACGCTGAAATGACCCCAAGGCTTGAAAATCCCATCAGCGCAATCGTAGCGGCGTGCGTCAGCGTGGGTTCGATGCGGAACAGGTAGGCAAGGCCAAGGCCCAATTCCAGGAATGGGTAGACGAACCCATAGCCATACCAACGCTGCGCGAGCCAATCGTAGCTGGCATAGGCGCCGGCAAATCCGCGCAGATCGAGGAACTTGAAGGCCGAGAACACCAGAAAAAACCCGGCCATGAAGTTGGTCATCCAGGCTTGCCATTGAATCTGACCTGAAGAGACCGCACCGGCCAACGATGCGATGGCAATGTAGGCGGCGATCACTAGAAGCGGCCAATACGCCGCCAGCCAACCGGTGTCGATCTCGTCAGGTGACATAGCTGTTGGCCTGCTCCGTGGACCTGTCGCGGGCGCAGCCAGCTGGTAGTCGCCAGCTTGCGCGAGGGCCGCATTCAAGACCGCAATGTCGGAAGTGTTTGCGGAGTCCAGCGTAGCTTGCGGCGGATCGAGCGTTACGTGCACGGCGCGTGCAAATGGAGCCAGCGCCGCCGTTGTTTTGGCAATGCAGGCGCTGCAGTGAAGCCCGTTGATGGTGTAGGCCGTGATCATGGCAAGGCGCCTCGTCGCGCTCAATCGATATGGCCCCGCCGCGACACCCCTTCAAGGCATGCCTCAAGCGCGTTCAAACGCGCCGGCATCGGGCCAGAAGATGCGCGCACGGGCGCTGATCGCAGCGGTATTGCCGGTGGTCAGCAGGGTTAAGCTGCCAGCATCGCCGTCGGTGAAGTGCGGCCGCCGGGCGAGATAGTCTTCGAGACTGTCGGCGACGATTTCTGGCTGCGAGAGAATGCGTGTGGCGGGCGGCAGGTGCGCGCGGAATAGGTGTTCGACGAGCGGGAAATGCGTACAGCCTAAAATGGCGCGATGCGGGGGCAAACCATTAGATTGCGCCATTACGCCATCGATGCCCGCTTTGACGAGGCGATCGAGTTCAGCCTCGCTGGCTTCGGTCTCGATGGCGCCAGCGAGTTCCGAACAGACCTGCTGGATCACCTCGACCTTGGGGCAGCGTTTGCGTATTTCTTCCGGATAGACATTCGCCGCGATGGTGCGGGTCGTACCGAACACGGCAATGCGGTCGGTCAAGTTCTTCTGCGGGTACTGAGGGGAGGTCACGGACCACGGCGTTTGCGTTGCGGCTTCGACCGTCGGGGCGACGATGCCGAGCACGTTGTAGCCTTTTGCCTTCCAGTCTGTAGAGGGGAGCCAGACCTGCTGCAGGCGCCGGGCGGCAACGGCGGTGGCCGTGTTGCAGCCGAGAACGACGAGCTGACAGCCGCGATCAAACAGCGCTTCGGTGGCAGCGCGCGTCAGGTCGACAATTTCGTCCGAGGCGCGGTTGCCATAGGGCACGTTGGCGTGGTCGCCGAGATACGTGAACGAGACGGCCGGAAATCGTGCGCGCAACGCGCGCAGCACTGTCAAACCGCCGAGGCCGGAATCAAAAACACCGATCATGAGGCGGATGTTTGCGATGGAAGCGGGGGCAAGGTCAACATCGGCTTAACGGTGAGCAAACGGATCGACGACGCGCACATCGAAGTCTTTGAAGTCACGGGTGTTGCGGGTGGCGATGGTCAGGCCATGGACGAGTGCCGTGGCCGCGATCATGGCGTCTACGAAGAGTGTGAGAGACCCGCGGTTGACCAACTTCGCCCAAGCTCGAAATTCGCGGTCAGACATTGGCAGAACGCTATAGGTTTTGATGATGTCTGACACCCACTGCTCAATTGCTTCTGCCTTCATAGGGTCGGTCCGCCTGGCTCCTTCAATACCAATTTGTATCTCGCCGATCGTTACGGCAGAGATTTTGAGTTGCTCAGTCGGGATCGTACCCATCCATGCCACCACGCCCCCATGAGGCCGTGGCCGGCGCAACTCTGAAAGGACATTTGTGTCCAGCAAGTACATCTGTGGCTACTCGTCGAAACTGGGAATGTCGCGCCATCGATGCCGGATCCGGGGCGGGACAAGTTCTTCCGTGCGAGGTTCTGGAGCCAGGAGGAGTTCCTTCAGTGTGGGCTTCGCCCGTTTTTCCATGTCGCGCCACGTCTCGATGCCGACGACGACAGCGGTTTCCTGGCCGCGCCGGGTCACGATTTGCGGACCGTCGCTCTTGGCTTTGTCCAGTAACTCGGCGAAGCGGGCTTTGGCGTCTTGCATCTGCCATTTGCCAGTGGTCATGGGGGACTCCGGATGATCTGACTAGTCAGCAGACTAGTCTTAATCTCCAAGTGTCGCAAGACCTCCGCTCAGACGCTGTAATCGGAAGCGCTGCGGGGGCTGACGGCCTCCGCGTAGTGAATTCTCGAAACTCAGGACTATTAATGAGGGGGTAGCCTGCCTATTCCGCTGCCTCACCCGGCGTGCGGCCGGTGGCGATGGCAGAATGCACCTGCTCGGCGGCTTTGAGCGCGTCGAGCGCTGGCATCGACACGGTGTTGTAGCCGCAGTCGACGAAGTGCACTTCGCCCGTGACCGCCCCCGACAGCGGCGACAATAGATAAAGTGCTGAGCCGCCCACATCGTCGAGGGTCGGTGTGCGCTTTAACGGCGAGTGCTCGCGCTGGAAGTTAAAGATCACGCGCGCATCGGACACGCCAGCGCCGGACAGCGTGCGCATCGGACCCGCCGACAGCGCATTGACGCGAATGCCCTGAGGGCCGAGGTCGGCGGCGAGATAGCGGACCGAGGCTTCAAGTGCCGCCTTGGCGACGCCCATGACGTTGTAGGACGGCACCCACCGGGTGGACCCACCATACGACAGCGTGATCATCGATCCGCCATTGGGCATCAGTTCGGCAGCGCGCTTGGCGATCTCCGTAAACGAGAAGCATGAAATCACCATCGTATTGGTGAAGTTCTCGCGTGACGTATCGGCATAGCGGCCCGACAGTTCCTTGGGGTCAGAGTAGGCGAGCGCATGGACGATAAAGTCGAGGCCGCCCCATTCTTTCTTGATGCGGGTGAAAACGTTGTCGACGCTGTCCAGGTCGAGGACGTTGCACTCTTCAATAATTTTCGCGCCGAGAGACTCGGCCAGCGGCATGGCGCGGCGTCCGAAAGCGCCGCCTTGATAGGTGAATGCGAGTTCAGCGCCTTGTCCCGCCAAGATGCGCGCAATGCCCCAGGCGATCGAGCGGTCGTTGGCAACGCCCATCACCAAACCACGTTTGCCGGCCATCAGGGGTTGCGGCTTTGCAATATCGATCTCAGCCATCGGTGCTCTCGTTCTGGCGCCTAATGCGCGGCCGCTGACTTCAAACCAGCCAGCGCCCTGCTTGTAGAGTTTCATCATAACAGTCCTTGACGCACGACAGACCTTTCAAGGTCTGTGCCGTGCGGAACCGTCAGACGTCCGTTCGTTAACCATCCAGCCGGCGGAATACGAGACTGGCATTTGTTCCACCGAACCCGAAGCTGTTCGACATCACACAGTTAAGCGCAATGTTGTCGATCCGCTTGCGGGCGATCGGCATGTCTTCAAAAAGTGGATCGAGTTCATCAATATTGGCGCTTTCGCAGACAAATCCATTGTTCATCATCAGCAGCGAGAAGATTGCTTCTTGAACGCCGATCGCACCGAGCGAATGTCCCGTTAAGGATTTCGTTGCCGAGATGTGCGGTGCGGATTTGCCGAACACATCGCGGATCGCCTGGATCTCGCGCTCGTCACCAACTGGTGTCCCGGTGCCGTGTGGATTGATGTAATCGATTTTCGGCAGACCTTTGCCATCAAGCCCCTTCATGGCGAGTTTCATGCAGCGCGCGGCCCCTTCGCCAGACGGCGCGACCATGTCGAACCCGTCGGATGTGGCGCCATAGCCAGCGACTTCGCCGTAAATTTTTGCGCCGCGCGCTTTGGCGTGCTCCAATTCTTCAAGCACCAGCACGCCAGCGCCGCCGGCAATCACGAAGCCGTCCCGGTTTTTGTCGTAGGCGCGGCTCGACTTTTCGGGTGTTGCGTTATAGCGCGACGACATAGCGCCCATAGCATCGAACAAGTTGGACAGTGTCCAATCGAGTTCCTCGCAACCGCCAGCAAACATCACATCCTGCTTGCCCCATTGAATGAGTTCGGCGGCGTTGCCGATGCAGTGGGCGCTGGTTGCACAAGCTGACGAGATTGAATAGTTGGTGCCTTTGATCTGAAAGGACGTCGCCAACGCAGCTGATGGGCCTGAGCACATCGCCTTGGGCACTTCGAACGGGCCGATCTTTTTCGGGCCACCGGATTTTAAGGTGGTCTCGGCGGCTTCAACGATGGCGCGTGTTGATGGGCCGCCGGAGCCAACGATAATCCCGGTGCGCTCATTGACGACGTCGGCCGCTTCAAGGCCCGCGTCGCGGATTGCCTGGTCCATCGCGATGTAGTTCCAGGCAACGCCCGGGTTCATGAACCGCTTGGGTTTGCGCGGAACCATCGCCTCCCATTCGAGTTTGGGATCGCCGTGCACCTGGCACTTGAAGCCGAGCTCGGCGTATTTGTCAGCACGCGTGATGCCTGATTTCGCTTCGCGCAGCGACGCGATCACCTCTTGGGTGTTGTTCCCGATCGAGGACACGATCCCCATTCCGGTGACGGCCACCCGCCTCATTCGCGTTCCCCTCTCCAATCTTGCGTGCGCAGCCTAGCGGCGCGCTGTCCAGCAAGATGTTGTTGTGCACTATGGACGTCTCAGCCGCCACCCGCTGATGGCGTATCACCAGTTTCGAACAGTCCGACACGAAGGTCCGTGGCCGTATAAATGACTTTGCCATCCGCGATCAGTTGTCCATCCGCGATGGCCAGCTTCAACCGGCGCAGGATCACCCGCTTCATATCGATAACGTACTCGACCTTGCCAGTGGTCGGCAGGATCATATCGGTGAACTTCACTTCGCCTACTCCAAGGGCCCGGCCGCGGCCAGGAGCGCCAAGCCATCCCAGGAAGAACCCGGTCAGTTGCCAGAGCGCATCAAGGCCGAGGCAGCCAGGCATCACAGGGTCGCCCTTGAAGTGGCAGTCGAAGAACCAGTCGAGGCGCGCGTTGCCCGCAACCGCAAGTTCAGCCACCACTTGGCCTTTTCCGTGGGGGCCACCGGTCTCCGTGATGGATGTGATGCTGTCGAACATCAACATCGGCGGCAGCGGCAACTGGGCGTTGCCGGGGCCGAAAAGCTCACCCCGGCCGCACGTGAGAAGTCCCTCGAAATCGTAGCTTGAACGGCGGTCCGCCATCGTCAGTCTATTGCCCCATTTGGCCTGCCGGCCGCCCCAACCGCTAAGCCGCGGGTTCGTAACACACTCCCTGGACGTTCAAAAGGTAAACCGGTTGAGCGTCAAGCGGTCAGGCGGGCGGGGACGGCTTGCCGCGTCCCGTTGCACGGATTGCGGGAAGTCCCTATAATCCAGCCACAATTAGAGATAGGGTCACCATCTGATGTCTGTTGTGGCCGCCGCTTGGCGGCAGGCAGGATGAGCGTGGCTTAAAATCAGTGACGGGACTGTGGATAAAGAACTCGAGCCGCAAACGGATGGAATTGCTCAAAAGTTGCGCGAGGCCGGTTTGCGGCCCACGCGGCAGCGCTTAATGCTGGGCGAGTTGCTGTTCGGGACGGGAGACCGGCATGTATCGGCTGAAATGCTGCACGCCGAGGTGATCTCGGCGGGGGAGCAGGTGTCGTTAGCCACTGTATACAATACTCTGCATCAATTCACGCAAGCCGGTCTGCTGCGCGAACTCGCAGTCGATGGATCGAAGGCATACTTCGATACCAATACGTCCAACCACAACCACTTTTTCATCGAGGACCGCGGCCAGTTGATCGACATCACGGGCGACGCGATCCGGGTCGATGGATTGCCAGAGCCGCCGCAAGGAATGCGCATCAGTCATATCGACGTGGTGGTCCGCTTGGTGGCAAAGTAGGCTAACGGATCGTCTCGCCCTCGTAGATCCCCCAGAGTTTTTTCTGCTCGATGTAGCCCCGGTACTTGTCGATGGTGACTTCGCACCAGCGGCTGTCGCAGGTGTGGACGTTGGCGATCACGCCGGCCTCAACGATAGCCTTTGGTTTGGCGCTTTCGCTGTCACCCGAGCGGATGGGGATTTGCGGAGGCGCTGTATCGGGTTTGACGTCCCAGGGTTGGACGAGCGCCGTTCGCCGTCCTGACAACAGGGACTGCAACACCCAGCCGGTGGCACCATCGGCATCCCGCACTTCGCGCCAGGCTTCGAATTCTTTGGTGACTTCGAGCGGCAAGCCGGCGCGGCGGTAGATCCACTGCGTCGGGTAGTCCCGGCCAGGTCCGGTGCGGAGGTTGACCTCGTCAGACTTGAGGCTGACGAAGCGGGGGATCGGCAGCCCGGTTGCTCCGCTGGCGGGTGGGGCGGTCTGGCTGGCGGCTGGGCACGCGATGGCAAGCATCGCCAACAGCAATCCTGCTGCTGGGGTTGGCCGGCGCGCTGTGATCAAAAGTCCGGCTGCTGGGCGAAGCATTTGCATAATCTGCGGTCAAATCACAAGGCCGTGGCGGCGGCAAGGCACCGGCTGCGGCACTGCACAGGCTGTTCGCCGCGCTGCGGCATGACTGGACTTTAAAAAGCTCGGCTTTGTTTTCCCAAAAGGCTTCTGTTAGACACGGGGCTGAGGACGTGCCGGGGTCACGGCTGGCGCAAATTTTGCGCGGCACCTGAGGCGTCTGCCCGTCGATACGTCCCGGAACAGTCATGCCCCAAAGCGCCAAAAAGCCGATCGTCATTGTAACGCGCAAGCTCCCCGATGTGGTGGAGACACGGATGCGCGAGTTGTTCGACGCGCGCCTCAACGCCGATGACACGCCGATGACGCAGGCCCAGCTGGTGCAGGCGGTGAAAACGGCGGACGTGATCGTGCCGACTGTGACAGACCGGATTGATCGCGGCGTGATTGCTCAGGCTGGACCGCAGTTGCGTTTGATCGCCAACTTCGGCACTGGAGTCGACAACATCGATCTCGATACGGCGCGCAACCGCGCCATCACCGTCACCAACACGCCTGGCGTGCTGACCGAAGACACGGCCGACATGACCATGGCACTGATCCTCGCCGTGCCGCGCCGGATCGCGGAAGGGGCGGCGTACTTGAAAGATGGCAAAGTTCAATGGGCCGGGTGGTCGCCGACCTGGATGCTGGGCCACCGGATCTTCGGCAAGCGGCTTGGCATCATCGGCATGGGGCGGATCGGCCAAGCGGTGGCGCAGCGGGCTAAGGCGTTCGGTCTGCAGATCCACTATCACAACCGCAAACGGCTGCCGGCGGAGCTCGAGCAAGAGCTTGAGGCGACCTACTGGGAAAGCCTCGATCAGATGCTGCTGCGCATGGACATCGTTTCGGTGAACTGCCCGCATACGCCCGCGACGTATCACTTGCTATCGGCGCGGCGGCTGAAACTGCTGAAGCCGACGGCCTACATCGTCAACACTGCGCGCGGAGAAGTCATCGACGAAAACGAGCTGTCGCGGATGATTGAAGCGGGAACGATTGCTGGCGCCGGTCTCGACGTGTTTGAGCACGAGCCGGTCATCAATCCTAAGCTGCTCGCATCCGAGCGTGTCGTCGCCCTGCCGCACATGAGCTCTGCGACCATCGAAGGCCGCGTCGAGATGGGTGAGAAAGTCATCATCAACGTCAAGGCATTCCTTGACGGTCACGCCCCGCCCGACAAGGTTCATCCGGCGATGTTCTAAGGGCTTGGCCGCCATGCCCATGCTGGTGCTAGGCAGCCTTGATGTGACCGGTGCCTGACGCCGCTTTCGATCGACTCAGAACTTTCGCTTTGACCCGCCCGGCAATCGGGCGTGATCAGCAACGATATCGATCGATTGGCGCCAGTGCGAGTGGGCACGCGCGGCGCAATGGGCGACCCTGGACTTGGCACCTGGCTTCAGGCGCTGAGCAGTTTGACCGTGACGAAAAGGTAAAACAGCAGCGTTGCCGCGTAGGCGGCCGCCAGCCACGCTTGTTCTGGCACGCTGATGGCTGGCGTTTTGCCCTCGTCATCTTGCGCGCCGAATAAGACCGCGGGTGTGGCCAGCGCCAACAGAACGATCAGCACGTGCCATCCCATGTAGGCGGCAACAGCAAAGCCAATGAAAAGGCAAAACAACTCAATGAAGCCCGCAATGTCTTGGTTGTGGCGAGACAACAAGGCTGACGTCACGTGGCCGCCATCCAGCGGCAAGAACGGCGCGAGATTGATGCCATTGAGAACAGCGCTCATCAACGCGAGTTCGGTGAGCAGTTCGTTGCCTGTTGCCTGGGCTGCCACATAGAACGCGGCGGTCGTGACGATGCTCAAGCCCGGACCCATGAGTGCCACAAACCCGCGGTGGCCTTCTGAGGCGTGCGGCTTCGACGCGACGGCGACGCCGCCAAAGAATGGAATGAAGTAAATGCCTTGCACGGGCTGGCCGACCATCCTCATGGCCAAGGCATGCCCGGCTTCGTGAATCAATATGAGGCCGACGAGGATGGCCGCGGATTGCCATCCGTAGAGATAGAAGAAGCTGGCAAATGTCAGAACGCCGGTCGTGACGGTCGCGCCCGCACCGGACATTGGCTGTGCGGTACCGGCGAGTTTTTCACAATGATCCTTGATGCGCCGCGCGCCCTGCACGGGTCCGAGCGGTGCTTCGATGCGGCTGCTGAACGTCCGATGCGTAATGTCGCTGCGCATCGTGAACCGTGTGCCAGTCTTTTCTGGAATGAGCGAATACGCGATGAAGTAATTGTCTTCTGGGCGCACCCGGCCGTCATCGCCGATCGACAAGTATTGGTAGACGCCAGCTTCGCCGGGCTTTTCACTGATCAAGCGATATGAAATGGGAATGATTGTTTCGCCGAACTTGATCGTGCCCTCATGCACCGTGTTGTCAGCTGGTGCCGGTTCCACTTCGATGTGGATTGGAACAAACTCATCGAAGGTGATTTTGCGCGCAGTCGCGACCTGCCAGACAGTCTCTCTCGGGGCATCGATAAAGACGCTCTTTTCATAGGTCTTGCGCCGGACGCCGAGCAAAGCATCGAAGATGCCGCGGATGCAGCGGTAGATAACGATAAACAAGATTTCAAGAAATGCCACAGACAGGCTCCCACGGTGCCGGGGTGACGAGTATCCGCCGTTATCCAGTTGAGGCGCACGCCGCAGTTCCCGCCGCAACACCGGTTTCACGTGGATGACACGACAGGTCGAGGATGGTGGGCGTGGTGCCACTGAGAGCGTTATCTGGATCCCAGCCGATTTGAACTGTCTCGAACCGCGCATCTTTGGCATCATAGATCAGCAGACGGCCCGCTAGGCTTTCGCCGGTGCCCGTGATCTCCTTGATCACTTCTGTTGCTTGCAGCGTGCCGGCGACGCCGACGATCGAGCCGAGCACGCCAACCTCCGCACAATTGGCAACCGTTCCCGGAGGTGGGGCTTCTGGGAACAGGCAGCGATAGCTCGGGTAGGGAACGCCGTTGGCACCCTTCTCATGCGGCTTGAACATCGTGACGTACCCATCGAACGGGCCAACGGCGGCGAACGCGAGCGGCTTTTTGGCGAAGTAACAGGCGTCCGACACCAGATAGCGCGTTGCGAAATTGTCTGATCCGTCGGCGATGATGTCGTAGCGCGCCAAGATCTCAAGCGCGTTGTCCGCCGTCAGCCGCGTGGGGTAGGTTTCAACTGACACATGCGGATTGATGCGCGCGATGGTGTCACGGGCGCTGACGACTTTTAGTTTGCCCACGTGCGCTGTGTCGTGAATCACCTGGCGTTGCAGGTTGTCGAGCGACACGGTGTCGTCGTCGATGATGCCGAGTGTGCCAACGCCAGCCGCGGCCAAGTACAACAGAACGGGTGAGCCAAGACCTCCGGCACCGACGACAAGAACGCGGGCCGCTTTGAGTTTTTGTTGGCCCTGCCCGCCGATTTCCTTGAGGACAAGGTGGCGCTTGTAGCGCTGAATTTCTTCAGGTGAGAGCGTCATGGTGCGCAGTAGTCCTCAATCGCCTGCAATCGCGGCGCGTCTTGTGACGGACCAGCGGCAACCGTAGCGCCGTTTCACGTCAGATTCGAGAGGTCACGCGCGGCCGGGCTAGCCTTGGTCTGGCAGGCTTCAATTCCGGGCCGAGGCGTACGGCGTTTCGATACTTAGGTAGTACCGATTGATCCAGCCTTGGGTGCCTTTGTGCGTGAAGACGCACCACTCGAGCCGGCACCTCCCGGTCAGCCGGATGCCGCGGCCGGTGGGCGCGATGGTGCCGACGACGGCGTCATCGGCCGATGGGCCGCTGCGGATGTTCAAGACATCGTAATCTGGCACGCCCACGACCCGGAATGTCGGTTCCGGCGGCAGAATGGGCCGGGGCTCTGATTTCGCGGCGGGCGCCTGCGCCGCTTTTTGTGGCTTCGTAGGCGTGTCTCTTGTCTTGGCGACGGACGTGGTCTTCACTTTGGCTGGAACTGCAACTTTTAGCGTTGCAATTGGTTTGGCAGACTGCGGCTGAGCTTCGGCATTTTGAAGCGGCGGCGCAGCCCGCTTGGGGGCTGGTGCCACTTGAGCTTGGACAAACACGGGTCTCGATATGATCGTTGCTGTGCCCTGCTCACCGTCGTCGCGGAGCCACGCCACACGTTGGCCTGAGCCACGGATTTGCAAGCAATTGCGCTCGCGGTCGAACCAAATATTCCAGATATGGCAAATCTTGCCATTCTCGACCCACCAGCGGCCAGTGTCCCTTGCCGAGCCCATATAGAACGCGAGGGTGCCCGAGTCGCCGGCAAGCGTGCCATCGTCCAGATAGTCGATCTTCAGGATCAAGCCGAGGGGGGTATCGACATGCACCTTTGACCCTGTGAAGGTTTGGTTCAAGGCGTCGCTCGTCAGCAGCGGCGGTTCCGCAGACGCGGGCGCGCTTAGCAACGTCAGGAGAACAATGGTCAACGCAAAACGCATCATGATGCCGTATGGAATTCTCTTTTGACTATTTAGCGGCAGGGATGACTGTCGCAGGCAACCTTTGGCAATCCGCAGAAGATCACGACGTTGGTAAACGGGGTGTTAGCAAATAAGCAAATGATCCTATGGGGCCTGCAAAGACACTTGTTCTGGAGGGTTGGTGAGGCGCTGGTCGGGCCAGTCGGGTTGCGAGGCGGCGCACCATTGCCACTAATCTTGCGAACGCTCTTTTTCCTCTGAGAGGACAATGGAGTGGGCCGAATGTGCATATTGAAGCGGTCAAGCACCCGGTGCCGTGCGCCGATAGAAGTGGGATCAGACGATCGGCACCCGCCCACTATTCTGTGTTCGCTGGGGAATAACTTCCCGAGGCAGAGTGCGGTGCTGGCGGCTATGATGGCGCCGGTTGGGCGCCGATGGGGGTTTAGAATGCTCGTTGCTGCCAGTTCGGGAAAGGACCTGGTGTCCGAGAAAAGCGTGCTCATGCAAAAGCTCGCCAAGATTCCGCCCATCCGTTCGATCCAAATCATCGACGACAACCGGCTCGATGCAGAACATGTTTCGGCCGTTCTGCATCTTCTATTGGGCCGGGACGTGATCATCACTCAGCACAAGAGCATGGCTGTCGCGCTGGAAACATTGCGCCGGTCACCGCCAGATCTCATTTTTCTGGACGACTACTTGCCGCCGCTCGATCGCGCCGAAAGCTCGATGAAGTCGCTGCAACGGTTTGGCTACACGGGGCCGATCGTTGTCATGAGCGGATCGTTTACGCGCGCCCGCAAGACCGAGATTTCCGCATTCAAGCCGTTGGGGCTTCTGCCCAAAGACGACATCAATTCGTTTGCCATGGCTGAGGTTCTGGCGCGTCTCGGTTCCGACCGAAGTTAACGCCGCGATTTTTTGTTAACCCGCTTTGGCCTGCTCTTTGCTGACCCATGCTCGCAAGGACCATTTCCGGTCTGGCGGGTCTTTTGGGTGATCACTGATCGTTCCAAATCTGCCGTTTCCGGCTCTGGTCCGCTCCGTCAACCATCGTTGCGTGATCCGGAATGGCACAGCAGACCCTGAGACTTTCTCCCATGGTGACCCACGACGGCGTGGAAATGGGCTCCGAACGTAGCTTCGGGCTCGTGTTCGCGGCGTTGTTTGTGATCATCTCCCTGTGGCCCCTCGCGCATGGCAACGACCTGAGGCTGTGGGCGCTGGCTTCTGGAACAGGGTTTCTGACCCTGGCACTGGCACTGCCCGAGGTGCTGCGGCCACTCAACATTCTTTGGTTCCGGCTGGGCCTGCTGATCGGCCGCGTCATGACTCCCGTCGTCATGGCCGCGATCTTCCTTCTCACCGTCGTACCGGTTGGCCTCGCCATGCGCGCGGCCGGCAAGGATGTGCTGCGCCTCTCGCGCCGTCCCGATCTCAAATCGTACTGGATCACACGTGACAGCCCTGGGCCTGAGCGCGGCTCCATGAAACGTCAATTCTAAAGGAGACGCCGATGTCCTTCACCGCCGAGCTTTGGCACTTCATGCGCGTTCGCAAGAAATACTGGATCGCGCCTGTCTTGATCATGTCCGTCATCATGGGCGGGCTCATCGTGCTGACCAAGGGCTCGGCTGTCGCGCCCTTGATCTACACACTGTTCTAAGGAAGGCCGCCCGGTCATGCGTATTCTTGGTCTTTCCGCCTTCTATCACGACAGTGCCGCCGCGCTGATCGTGGATGGTAGAATCGTGGCTGCGGCCCAGGAAGAGCGCTTTACGCGCAAGAAGCATGACCCGGCCTTTCCAAAGGAGGCCATCGCCTACTGCCTGTTGGAAGCCGGCATCTCGATCAAGGATGTCGATTACATCGCCTTCTATGACAAGCCATTCTTGAAGTTCGAACGCCTGCTGGAAACCTATCTGGCGTTTGCCCCGCGCGGTTTCCAATCGTTCCGCAAGGCAATGCCTGTTTGGCTGAAAGAAAAACTGTTTCAGAAGTCGCTGTTGGCTGATGAGTTGAAGGCGTTCGCGCCTGACGTCGATTTTTCAGAAAAGCTGCTGTTCGCTGAGCATCACGTCAGTCATGCGGCGAGCGCCTTTTATCCGTCCCCCTTCGACGAGGCCGTCGTTCTGACGCTCGATGGCGTCGGCGAATGGACTACAACGGCGGCGGCGATCGGGCGCGGCAACGATCTTAAGATCGTTAAGGAAATGCACTTCCCCCATTCCCTGGGCCTCTTGTACTCGGCGTTCACGTACTACACAGGCTTCAAGGTCAACTCCGGCGAATACAAAGTCATGGGGCTGGCCCCTTATGGCGAGCCGCGCTTCAAAGATTTGATCCTACAAAAGATCGTGGATTTGAAAGACGACGGCAGCTTCCGGCTTGATCTGTCGTACTTCGACTATTGCACTGGCCTGACGATGACGAACGACAAGTTCGCACAGTTGTTCGGCGAACCAGTGCGCGATCCCGAGGCTGATCAGCTGACGCAGTTTCATATGGACGTGGCGGCGTCGATCCAGGCTGTCACCGACGAAATCGTGCTGCGGCTAACGCGTTCGCTCGCGGACGAGTACAAGATCCCGAACCTCTGCCTTGCTGGCGGGGTCGCGCTCAACTGCGTGACCAACGGCAAGATCGTCCGCGACGGCGCCTTCAAGAACGTCTGGATTCAGCCAGCAGCTGGCGATGCAGGTGGTGCGATTGGCGCAGCGTTGGCGGCCTGGCACATGGAATTCGATCAACCGCGCACAGCTGCGGGCGATGCCATGAACGGCTCATACCTGGGTCCGCAGTTCAGCCAGGCTGACATCGAGAAGCGTTTGGCACGCGCTGGCGCGGTGTTTGAACACATGGATGATAGTGACGTGGCTGGCAAGACAGCGGAAGCGCTCGCCGCTGGCAAAGCGATCGGTTGGTTCCAGGGCCGGATGGAATTTGGTCCGCGTGCACTCGGTGGCCGCTCCATCCTAGGGGATGCTCGCTCACCGGCTATGCAAAAGCTGCTCAATCTCAAGGTCAAGTATCGCGAGAGTTTCCGGCCCTTTGCGCCGTCTGTGCTCGAAGAAGATGTGAGCGAGTGGTTCGAGATCGACCGGCCAAGCCCTTACATGCTGCTTGTGGCGGGCGTGCGGGACGCGCATCGCCGCGACATGACCGAGGATGAAAATCAGCTTTTTGGCATCGACAAATTGAATGTCGCGCGATCGACGATCCCGGCTGTGACACATGTCGACTATTCGGCGCGCATTCAAACCGTGAGCAAGGATACCAACGCCCGCTATCACGCCCTGATCTCGGCCTTCAAAGCGCGCACGGGCTGCGGCGTCGTCGTCAACACATCGTTCAATGTTCGCGGGGAACCCATCGTCGGCACGCCGGAGGATGCGTTCCGCTGCTTCATGGGTACCGACATCGATGTGCTGGTGGTTGGCAATGCGTTTCTCGACAAGAGTGCGCAAAACGCGGCCCTGCGTGAAGATTACAAAAACAAGTATGAGTTGGATTGAGTGTCATGGTTGCATTGTACGACGGTTACGCTCATTCACCTGCCGTCCGGCCGGGTCCAGTTACGCGTGATTTAATCGTTGCGAGAAGTCTGCGCCGCGGTTTTTTCATTGTGTGCTTGGTGATCGGCGCGGCCCTGCTACTGTTGCCATTGGCGTACCCCAAGGCCGTCCTGTTTAGTCCGCTGTGGATCTACGGACTTCTGATCGTGGCCACCTGCATCGCCGGTCTGCTGGCCGACAGGACGGGCCGGGAAACGGCGGCTCTTCTTCTGGCCTACGGCTTGTTTGCCGATCTCGGGCTGGCAGCGGGCACAGCCGTTCTTAGCCGCGTGCAAATCGGAACCGATCTCGTTCCGAATATGACCTCATCGGTTTTCTCGCAGCGGGGCTTTGCGTTTCACCCGTTGCTGCAATTGGCACCGAACGTTAGCTATGCGAACAGCGGATTTGAGCACACGCCGAAGGGCACGCGCGCTGTCGCCGATGCGCCGCGCGTTTCGGCTTCGCTCATCGATGTGGCCTTGATCGGCGGCTCATCGACCTACGACATTGATCTGAAGCAAGGCCAGACTTGGCCGGATCTTCTGCAGCAGCGTCTGCCCGATTACCGCATCTGGAATTTCGGTGTTCCGTCGTACACGACGGCGGGCCATATCGTGCAGACCGCGTGGTATCTGCCCGAGGTCAACACCAAGTGCGCCGTCTACTACATTGGCTGGAACGACGTTCGCAATACGCATGTCCCCAATCTCGACCCAGCCTACGCCGACTACCATTTGCTTGATCTCGCCAACCACGGCTTTGATCTCTCCGACCGCGGTGTCACAGCATCATTACGGCTGGGAACACTTCTGGTGCGCAAGGCGGGTCCCTATCCGTCGGCACCCAATCACTTTGCCAGCGTGTCGCCGGTTGATGGCGCCGACCCCGCGATTGAGAGCGTTTACCGCCGCAACATCGAAACACTGATCGGTATCAATCGCGAGCGCGGCGTGAAGGTGGCGTTCATCGGCCAATTGCTGAACGACCGGCTGCTGGACGCGCAAGGTTCAGGGCAGCGTGCCTTTGGCGCTCCAGGCGTCGAGGACCGCGATATCCCCGCTGCGATGGACCGCCTCAATAGTGTCCTAGCTGACACCGCGCGGTCTCACGGCGTGCCTGTGCTGCTGCCGTCGCAGGACTGGCTCAACAGCAGCGACTACACGGACTTCGGCCATTTTACCGCCAGCGGGGCGGACAAGTTCTCCGAGCGCGTTGGCCCCTTCATCAACAGCAGCTGTACGCCTGACCAGCCGGGCTGACGGAACGCCCACATTCTGAAACGCAAAACGCCGGCAGACATGCCGGCGTTCTGGTAGTCCCAAACGTGTGAGCTGGGTTACTTCGGCGCCAGCACCATAACCATCTGACGGCCTTCGAAGCGCGGCTCTGCTTCAACCTTGGCGATCTTTTCAGTATCGGCCTTGACCCGTTTCAGGACGTCCATGCCGAGATGCTGATGCGCCATTTCACGGCCGCGGAAGCGCAGCGTGATCTTGACCTTGTCGCCCTCTTCGAAGAACCGGTGGATCGCGCGCATCTTGACGTCGTAATCGTTGTCGTCGATGCCGGGGCGCATTTTGATTTCTTTGAGTTCGACGATCTTCTGGTGCTTGCGCGCTTCGGCGGCCTTCTCCTGCTCCTGGTACTTGTATTTGCCGAAGTCCAGGATTTTGCAGACGGGCGGCTCAGCATCGGGGGACACTTCGACCAAGTCGAGGCCCGCCTCAGTGGCGCGCGCGAGAGCATCGATTTTGCTGACGACACCTACATTCTGTCCCGTCTCGTCAATGAGACGAACGTCTTTGGACCGGATCGCGTCGTTGATCCTGGGGCCGGATGGCTCGCGCTCGGGCGCGGCTCGCGACGGTTTGCGGATGGTCAAGTCTCCTCTTGCTGCTTCGGATAACGCGGTGTTTGGGGCGTAAGCCAGGACGAGCCGAGGCCCATCTCCTAACTTGCCGTGACAATTCAGAAGAAAGTCTTTCAAGTCAAGCACCGGGGCCGGGCTTTAGCCTCAGTTAACCCTCAGGCTGTGGATCACAGGCCACGAAACGGGGCTGTAGGCCCGTTCCTAGCAGTGTGTCGTAGACGGCCAGTGTTTTGGTCCGCATCGCGTGGAGCGTAAAATTGGCGAGCACATGCTGCCGCGCCCGGTCGCCCATCGCAGCATGGTCTTGCGGCGAGAGGGCCAGCGCCTCGGCGAGGGCTGCTGCAAGTGCCGCGGGATCCGATGGTGGAATGAGCCAGCCCGTGGCGCGTTGCGAAGGGATGTCCGGTGGCGCCAACACGGTCTCGGGCGGCGCGCCGATCCGGGTGGCGATGATGGGGCGAGCCATCACCTGCGCTTCCGTTGCGGCGCGACCGAAGGCTTCGGGTTCGGTTGAGGCGACGACCGTGACGTGAGCAATCTTGAGCGCTGCGGCCATATCGTCAACGTGGCCAACGAGGCGGACGCGGCCTGTGAGGCCTGCTGCAGAGATTTGAGTTTCGAGTGTGCGCTTAAAGTCGTCGCGGCCTTGCGCATCACCGGCGAGGATGACGACAGCGTCGCCGAGCAAGCCTTGTTGTTTGAGGAGGCGGGCTGCGTCGATGATGACGCCTTGCCCCTTCCACGATGTCAGCCGGGCGGCGTTGAGAATGATGCGTGCGGTCGGTTCAACGCCCCACGCCTTGCGCAGTTTTGTAACGCGGTCCTCACCGATGGCGGCTGGATCGAACGCCGCGCCATCAACGCCGCGATGGATGATGCGCAGGCGTTCGGGCGGCGTGTTGTAGCGCGCGCGAATGAGCTCCGCTGTATAGCCGGAGTTGGCAATCACGAGATCGCCCTTGGCCATGATCTCGTTGTAGGCTTTCTTGATCTTGTTTTTTTCGCCGTACGCGCCGTGATAGGTGGTCACGAATGGGCGCTTCGTGCGCTGCGCGGCCCAAAACGCACTCCAGGCTGGAGCGCGGCTGCGGGCGTGAACGAGATCGACGCCGTCTTTGCGGATGATCGAGGCGATGCGCAGTGCGTTGGCGACCAGCGTTGCCGGGTTTTTGCTGGCGGCTGGAAACGGTACGAACTCCGCCCCGCAGGCGGCGAGGCGCGGCGCCAAGCGCCCGCCGTCGGAGAGCACAATGGCGCGGCCGCCGCCCTTGACGATGGCATCCGCGATTTCGATGGTGGACAGCTCCGCGCCGCCCGTATCAAGTTCGGGAATGATCTGCAGGATCGTGGGGCGGTCGCGCGGCACGGTCGAAGGGTCCACATGTCAAGTCAGTGTCAGAAAGTCAGGGTGTCTTAGGATGGACGGCACTGAACCGCAATTCCTCGACGTTGGCGAGGGCGCATCACGCCGCCGCATCGCATTTCGTGTTGATCCGCCCGGCGCGCCCGGGACACCGTCGCTGTTTTGGCTGGCCGGTTACAAATCCGACATGGCGAGCACCAAAGCGATAGCACTTGCGGAGTATGCGCACGCCAAGGGGCTGGGCTGTGTTCGCAGCGATTATTCGGGGCATGGGCTGTCGAGCGGGCGCTTCGAGGATGGAACGATCGGTCAATGGCTGGACGATGCCGAGGCGGTGTTCCGGCGTGTGTCGCGCGGACCTCAGGTGATCATCGGCTCGAGTATGGGCGGGCACATTGCGCTGGTGCTGCTGCGCCGGTTGATGGCGACCGCGCCAGACGAGGCCGCACGGATCAAGGCGCTGGTGCTGATCGCGCCGGCCTGGGACATGACCGAAGAGTTGATGTGGAAGAAGTTTGATGCCGCCGCGCGGGAAGAACTGGCCGCGACGAACGTTTATCAGCAGCCGTCGGACTACGGCGAGCCCTATGCCATCACGCGCGCGCTGATCGAGGATGGCCGCAAGCACCTGCTGGCCCGCCAGCCATTCGATCCAGGGAGGCCGGTTCTCATTCTGCAGGGTTTGCTAGATACGTCGGTTCCGGCGGCACACACGCGCGAGCTGCTCGGTTTTTTAACAGGCGGCTGGACGCGCATTGTCGAGGTGCCCGATGGCGAGCATCGGCTCTCGCGTCCGCAGGATTTGGAGGCGTTGTTTGGGTTGATAGAGGAGGGTGTGGGGGGTGATGGTGTGTGGGCAAGACTTTCTGTTAGTGACCCATAGCACCACAGGTGGCAGGTAGAGCTAGTCCGCCTATGGCACGTGCCGCTAAGCTGATTTCGTTTAAATTTCACATTGATCTAATACCACAATCCGTATGGGTGTTGAACTGATACGGTCTACGCATAACCATTTCTTGATGACATGTTTTCTGGGGGAGACCAGTTGCTGATTCGCGCGTTATATCTACTTTGCGTCGCCGTTTCATCGTGGGCGGTTGCAGCACCGGCCTGGGCACAGAAGCGTCATGCTTTTGTCGTTGGTGTCCAAGACTATCAGCATCCGATGGTGCGTAAGCTCCGAACCGCCAAGGCCGATGCCGAGGAAATGGGTAGCCGCCTCGCATCGTTCGGCTATGCCGTCGAGCGCGCGATCGACGTGACCAGCGCCGAGATGAAGGCGCGCTGGCTCAGTTGGCTGTCGACCGTGAACGAAGGCGATGTGGTTGTCGTATTCTTCGCCACTCACGGCATGGAGGTCGCCAGTCGCAATTACCTCCTCCTGCGCGATGCTGCCCCTGTCGCCGCTGGGCAGTTGCCGACTTCGCATGGCGCTGTCGGCGCTTTTGAGCTGTTGCAAGATCTAACAAAGCGTAAGCCTGCCGCGACTGTACTCATCCTGGACGCCTGCCGCGACGATCCGTGGAATCTTGGCAAGTTGCTTCCCGGCGGTCTTGCGCTCATGGTGCCGCCGCCGGGCTCATTCGTTCTGTTTTCCGCAGGGGCCTTCGAACGGGCGCTCGATTACGTCGTCGACCCGAAAATCGAGAAGAACAGCCCGTTCACCACGGAGTTGCTCGTACAGATGTCGCGGCGTGACTTTGCCGTGTCGGCATTGGCCGAGAAGGTGCGCGCCCACGTCTGGAAAGTGGCTGCCAAGGCGAAGCACAATCAATCTCCAGCTTACAACGATCAGCTCAAAACTCGCTTGTGCATCGCCGGAGATTGCGCGGAGTCGAAAGTCGCAGTGACGGCGGCCGAAGCGGCGGACGATTGCACTTCCCTGGCAGCCTATGCCCGCGTGCGGGACGGGCGCGCCGAAGGTGTCGACTGGTACGCACTCGACGCACTGATTGCTGTTCCCGCCTGTAAGCTCGCCGTCGAACTCAATCCCGAAGAGAATCGGCTACAGCTCCTGCTGGCTAGGGCCTACACGAAGATGGCCCGTTTCGATCTATCGACACCGATTTTCAAGCACATGGCGCTTGCGGGCAATGCAGATGCAATGTCCGAGTACGGCTATGCGCTGGTGAAAGGCCAAGGCGATGAAATAGACCGGGCCGAGGGTCTGAAGTGGATTCGCGCATCGAGTGCAGCAGGTAGCGCAGCTGGGCATCACCATCTTGGCGAGGCCCACCTGTTCGGTTTCGGTACGCCGCCGGACTTGCCACAGTCCGTCACATGGTACGAGCGAGGCAAATCGAGTGGCGCTTTGCGCTCCTGGTTGCGGCTCGGCAATGCGTACGTGGAAGGCAAGGGGGTTCGTGTCGATACTGTGCGCGGGCTCGCCTACTACGAGGAAGCAGCGGCACTGGGCAGTGTCGAGGCCAATGGCAACGTCGGCTGGCTCTACATGAACGGCTACAGCGTGCCGAAAGACGTACCCAAGGCAATGACGTATTTGGAGAAGGCCGCAGATCTTGGCTCGACGGCGGCGATGACCAACATCGGTTTGCTCCACGAGCGGGGCGATCTTGGTCCAACGAATCTTGAGGCGGCGCGCAAGTGGTACGAGAAAGCCTATCAGTTCCAGCACGAGCCAGACAGCAAGAATGCCGCTCGCGGCCTCGGATGGCTAGCCGAGCAGCGCAAGGACTACGCTGCTGCGCAACACTATTACAAGGAGGCGATCCGTCGTGGTGAGGATGCCGACGCTTACACGCTTCTGGGGCACTTACTCTGGCATGGCCGTGGAAGCCCGAAATCGGCAGCGGCGTACCGGCAAGCCTGCGACCATTACAAGCGTGCCGCCGACCTTGGAAATGCGCGAGGAATGGTTGCCTATGGATGGTGTTTTGAGGTGGGAAACGGTGTTGACGCCAAGGATCTGCCCGGAGCAGCACGTCTCTACGAGCAGGCGGCCGATCTTGGCAACGATCAGGCCATGAACAATCTCGCCAATTTGCTTCTTGAAGGGCGCGGCGCTCCTCGAAACGAGTCGCGTGCAATCGAACTGTACGTTAGGGCACGCAACGAGGGGAACGGGGCCGCTTCTTTCAATCTGTCAAGATTGCATTTCTACGGAATCGGTGTGCAGCAAGATCCTTTGGCTGGCCTGCGCTTTTTGGAGGAGGCAGGAGAGCGGGAAAACGAGCAAGCTCAAGAATCCTTATGCATGAAGGCCCTGTTGCACGCCGAGACTGAAGGCGGCGGAAATTTTTCGTGGTGTGAAAGGGTCTCGCGTGAAAACGGTGCCGGTGGCCTTGCCGACGTTGTGGTCGGTGTACGGCACTTAAAGGGCTTGGGTGTACCCAGGAGCGCTCTTACAGCGGAGTCTTTCTTACGCAAGGCCGAGGCAAACGGACAGGCCGGAGCAAAGTGTTTCCTGGCTGCGATGCTCGACAATCGCTCGGCCACCGGTCGCGATGCGCTGGAAGCAGCCAAGCTGTTTCTCGCATGCTGGACAGGGAGCGAGAATATCATCGTTGAGCCAAATGCCAACGCATGGTCGGTAGCTTTTCGCACCAAGCTACAGGAATTATTGAAGCTTGAAGGCTACTATGATGGGCCGATCGACGGCGTGCTCGACGCGCGTACCTATCGCGCGCTTGAGGCCGCCCGCGAGCAACGGAGCTCCCGGTAAGCGCGGCGCCGAACCGGTTTTGCTGTCTACTCAATATTATCAGCATAGACGGCCCGCTCCTTGCGGCACGAAGAGCCAACTTGATAGGCGTGTGCGCCATCTTCTCGATAATCCGCTATGCGTTTAGTCAGCCGCCGCAATTGAGGTGAGGCGAAGTACGACGTGCATTGCACGGACGTCAACACACCATCCAGATTTTCTGAAATCTCACCCGTCCACACGCGCAGAACCGGAGGTTGGGCTGAGCGAGGCGTGAGCCGTGCAAAGCCCAACACGCTGCGACGAAAAAAGTGTTGGGCCTCCCCCCGGATCAAGTCCGCGGTCAGCCAAATCTAAGGCACTAACCAAAATGGTTACGGCCGCCTTTCCAGACAGCCGTAACAGGCCCACTGAGACCATCGAAAACGGATGGCTGGTGGCTAATCTGCTGTGATGCTGATGACCTTGAAGGCTTTGTCGAGCTTCAGGTCATACCTGTTGCCGTCCTTGCACTTGGCGTCGTCCAACTCAAAGACTCCTGTGCCTTCGGTTTCCTTTTCAGCAACGCCACCCTCGCAACCCCAGGCCGTTGCCGTTGCAGTGATCTTTGTTGCCTCATCAGCAGACGGCTTGTCGTCGGCCAGGGCGACTGAGCCGGATACCGCAAGGGCGATAGCGGCGATGTAGAACTTATTCATTTGTGAAACTCCAGATTTAACGGTGACCGGGCTGCGACGCTCCGCCCGCCAGAACCGGTATATGGATATGGCGATAGGAAAACGCGATGGGAAAAATTCCCGGGCGCTGTCACGCCGCGGTCAATTCACCGTTTAAAAATGCTGAAGGGCGTGAGGGGGCTTGGATCTTGGTGCCGTTCGAACCCGTCACAGTTCCGGCTTTCCTAAACCCCAGACCCAAAACCTAAAACGCCTTCTACAATGACGGCATAGAGACGATCAGGCGACGCTGGCTTCGCGGTCGGATTCGCGTTTGCGCTCTTGCTTCTTGCGCTCATTCGGGTCGAGCCAGCGCTTGCGCAAGCGGATCGACTGCGGCGTGATCTCAACCAATTCTTCGTCGGTGATGTAGCTCATCGCCCGTTCAAGCGTCAGCTTGATCGGCGTCGTCAATAGCACGGCATCGTCTTTGCCCGACGCGCGCACGTTGGTCAGCTTTTTGCCTTTGACCACGTTCACTTCGAGATCGTTCTCGCGCGTGTGCTCGCCGACGATCATCCCAGAATAAACGCGAGTCTGGGCCCCGATGAAGAACGGTCCGCGATCCTGCAGGTTGAAGATCGCGTAGGCGGCGGCTTCCCCGTCGGAGTTCGAAATCAGAACGCCCGTGTGCCGGCCGGCGATGTCGCCTTTGTAGGGCGCATAGGAGTGGAACAGCTTGTTCATGACGGCCGTGCCGCGCGTATCCGACAACAGCTCTGACTGATAGCCGAGCAAGCTCCGGGTCGGTACATTGAATACCATGCGCGTGCGCCCGCCGCCTGAGGGGCGCATTTCCAGAAGCTCGCCTTTGCGCTCTGACAGTTTCTGAACCACGATGCCAGTATGCCCATCGTCTACGTCAATGATGACTTCTTCAATCGGTTCGAGCTTTTGGCCTGTGGCCTCATCGGTCTTGATGACGACTTTGGGCCGTGAGACCGTCAGCTCGAAGCCTTCGCGGCGCATGTTTTCGATGAGAATCGCGAGCTGCAGTTCGCCACGGCCAGCGACATCGAACGAATCGCCATCGGACTCCATCGAGATTTTGATCGCAATGTTGCGTTCGGCTTCCTTGAGCAAGCGCTCGCGGATAACCCGGCTCTGAACCTTGTCGCCTTCCTGGCCTGCAAAGGGTCCGTCATTGATGCGGAAGATCATCGCCAAGGTCGGCGGATCGACCGGATGGGCGGGCAACGGCTTGTCAACCGACGGATCGCACAAGGTGTCGGCAACGGTCGCCTCGCTCATGCCGGCGAGGGCCACGATCTCTCCGGCTTCGGCCTGCTCAACAGGCACGCGATCAAGCCCGCGAAACGCGAGAACTTTCGTCACGCGGAATGTTTCGACGGTCTTGCCTTCCCGATTGAGCGCTTTCAGCGTCTGATTGGCCTTGATGGTGCCCGACGAAATGCGGCCCGTGAGAATGCGGCCCAGGAACGCATCAGCCTCTAGTGTCGTAGCCAACAAACTGGCCGGGCCTGGCTCGACGGTCGGCGGTGGCACGTGCTGAACGATCAAATCGAACATCGGCGCCAGATTTTCGCGCGGGCCAGCCGGATCAAGCGCCATCCAGCCATTGCGGCCAGAACCGTAGAGAACCGGGAAGTCGAGTTGCTCGTCCGTCGCGTCAAGGTTGGCGAACAGATCGAAAATTTCGTTGAGCACGTCCATGTGGCGCTCGTCGGGGCGGTCAATCTTGTTGATCGCAACAATCGGGCGAATGCCGCGCTTCAGAGCCTTCGACACTACGAATTTCGTTTGCGGCAGTGGGCCTTCGGAAGCGTCGACAAGCACAACAACGCCGTCGACCATGTTCAATATGCGCTCGACTTCGCCGCCGAAATCGGCGTGGCCAGGCGTGTCAACGATGTTGATGCGGGTGTCTTTCCAGACCACAGACGTGCACTTGGCCAGAATCGTGATGCCGCGCTCGCGTTCCAGATCGTTGGAATCCATGGCCCGCTCGGCAACCTTTTGGTTGTCGCGGAAAGAGCCGGATTGCTTCAGCAATTCATCGACCAAGGTCGTTTTGCCATGGTCGACGTGCGCGATGATCGCGATGTTTCTGAGTTTCATAAGGGTCTCTTAGGAGGAGGGCGTCGCGGGGCCGTGTCTGCTGCGGCGCAACAAATCTCGCGGGGACGTAGCACATTGCCCGGGATGCCGCCAGCGACAGGGTCACGCGGGCGCATAAATCCTGGGCTGGTGAGGCCCAAACGCGGGTTTGCACGGACTTTGCGATTGTGCCGGTCACGGGGGCGGGCTGGGGCCCGGCTCGTTCCGTAGTGACACGTTAAGGAAGGCTGACGCATGTTTGAGCGCAACAAGGTGGATACCGTGACCCACCAGCAGGCGACGGTTGCGGCGGAAATGGAACTCGACGACGGGGTGGTGCTGAAGGGCAAGTTCATCATTTCAGCGGCCCGGGCCTTCTTCGAAGTGCTGAACAGCCCGTCGCAGTTCCTCGAGTTTGAACCCTACGGCGAGGACCGCCTGATCGTTGCCAAGTCGAGCATCCGCGCGCTCAAGCTGGTGTCGGTGCCAAATGCTCCCAACTTGCAGACCAGAGTGCGTGAGGTTGATGTGTTCGACCCTTACCTGATCCTGGGGATCGCCAAGAGTGCAGCCTGGGACGAGGTTCGCGAGGCGTACGTCCGGCTCGCGAAAATCTATCATCCCGATCGCTATGAGAGCGTCGACCTGCCACCTGAAGTGCGCGAGTACCTCCAAGCCATGTCGCGCCGGATCAACGCCGCACACGCGGCCCTGGAGCAAACCAAAGAGACCGAAAAGTCGCGCGTCTCGACTCGAGTGGAGCCGATCTACACCTCCCAGCCGCGGTAGTAACGCGATCTTGCCGAGACACCTCCCGCTTACTTGACGAGGCTTGGTTTGACCTCAACGGGGCCATCATTGCGGGTCGTCCACAGCGACAGCAGAATTCCGCCGAGCAAGATTGAGATCGTGATGCCCAGGCTGATCGCCGGGTCGATCTTGCCGATGAACTGCTGCACGAAGATCTTGGCGCCAACGTAGATCAGAACAAGCGACAGCGCGTACTTCAGATAGTGGAAGCGATGCACCATCGCGGCCAGCACGAAGTACAGCGAACGCAGGCCGAGAATCGCGAAGATGTTGGACGTGTAGACGATGAACGGGTCTTGCGTGATGGCAAAAATGGCCGGAACGCTATCGACGGCAAAAATCAAGTCTGCAAACTCAATCATGACGAGCGCGACAAACAGCGGCGTCGCCCAACGAACGACCTTGCCCGTCTTAGGGTCCGCTTGCATGACGAAGAAGTTCTGGCCGTCGATTTCTTTGGTGATGCGCATATGCCGGCGCATAAACTTCAAGATCGGGTTGTTCTCGATATCCGGCTTGGTGTCCGCCATGACGAACATCTTGATACCGGTGAACACAAGGAACGCTGAGAAGACGTAGAGGATCCAGTCAAACTGGTGGATCAAGGCCGCGCCCAGGCCGATCATGATGGCACGCAGAACAATGACGCCGAGGATTCCGTAAAACAGAACGCGGTGCTGATACTTCGGCGGAATGGCGAAGTATCCGAAGATCATCGCCATTACAAACACGTTGTCGAACGCCAGTGTTTGCTCGACCACCCATCCCGTCAGATAGAGTTCCCAAGCCGTCCAGGCCCGGGCGGTGTCCGTCGTTTGCTTGACGATGTCGTCGTCGAGCGATTGCGCGTAGCCGTTGTAATAGAGCCACCACACGACGGCCGAGAATGCGACCCCGAGCGTCATACACGCGCCGGCAAGAATGGTACTTTCTCTAATGGTTGGTTCATGGGCTTCGGTGTGAAACAGCCCGAGATCCAGTGCAAGAATGAAGACAACGAGGAGGAGGAATGCGAGCCAGACCCAGACGGGCATGCCGAGAAACAGTGAAAAAAGAACTTCGACCACCCGCCGCACCCCATTATTAAATTTCACGCCTTGCCGGGTTCAATTGCGCGCTCCAGCACACATTGACACGGGCCCCCAACGCGCTTCCCTGACCGGGAACTGGGATTGCCGTTCCGCCGGTTCAAGTCACAGGACACTCCGGTCCAGATAACGAATTTGTCATTGGCATTTGATCTGTATACTGCTCTGTGAAGCCGGGCCTCTCGCACAAACCCGCCGGAACGCGCACAGATTTGGCACAGGCCGGTGGCGATTGGCGAACACTGCCCGGAGACAGAAGACTGCTTGATCCCTCACTCATGGTTTCGCCCGCGCGAGTGGCCGGCGAGACGAAGGAGTGTTCCAATGAGTGATCGCAAACGAAAAGAATTGCCGGGTGGAGGACCTATTGAGTGGCTGCCTGCGGTCCAAACCACGACCCCAATTCTGAAATCACCGCAGGACCGGGGTAACGCGACTCTCCTTTCCTTGTTGTTCGGTGTCCTGCTCCCGGCCGCCGTTATTCTCGTCGAGCTCTCGACCCGGATGTGCGCGGAGGCGTTCTTTGATCCTCTGCCGACGATGGCGCACGTGGCCCTCGTGGCTATGGTGCCCATCGCCAACCTGTTGGCCATCGCGCACCTCGACTCCTCGCCGCGGCCCATGCCGAAGTGGTTGCCCGTTCTGAGTGGACTCGCCATTGCCGTATCTGCGTTCTACGCGCTGATTTTCTTGCCGCTGCTGCCGCTGGCTGTTGTCGCCGTTCTGTTTTACGGCCTGGGTGTTCTGCCGATGGGGCCTCTGGCGTCATTTGCTGTCGCCCTCCGGCTGCGCACGCGATTGTCGCAGCGGCATGGCGCGAACTGGACGGCGCGTCCCGTTTGGGTTGGCGCCGTGACGGGGCTCGCCCTGCTATTGATGCTTGATATTCCCGCTGCCGCCACGCGGCTGGGCACGCAATGGGCTGTCAGCCCGGATCAGGGCCAGCGCGCGCGGGGACTCGCGCTGTTGCGATCGATTGGTGACCAGCAGCAACTGCTTCGCCTTTGCTACGACAGCGCCGGCCGCCCAAGCGGATTGCTCAGCTTTCTTGTGACCTATGGCGGCGGGTCGCTGCTTGATCCGATGGAGCGGAATCTCGCCTGGTCCACAAACGAGATGCGTGAGATTTTCTATCGCACCTATGGCGTGCCGTTCAACGCCTTGCCGCCGCCGCACCAGAACGGTCAATGGGCGCGGTTTAATGACTTTGCGTTCGATGCCGATCACGGCGGCACAGAAGTGGGCGGCCGAATCAAAGGCCTCGATCTTGTCTCATCTCGCATCGACGGCTCGATCAGCGGCGATGATGCCACGGCCTACCTCGAATGGATCTTCGAATTCCGCAACACATCACCGCTTGATCGCGAGGCGCGCGTTGGCCTCGCCTTGCCGCCAGGCGCAGTCGTTTCGCGAGCAACGCTGTGGGTGAACGCGGAAGAACGTGAAGCGGCCTATGGCGGGCGAGGTGAGGTGCGCAAGGCCTATGAGCAAGTCGCGGTTCGCCAGCGGCAAGATCCGCTGCTTGTGACAACCAAGGGCGCAGACCGCGTGCTGGCACAAGCGTTTCCCGTTGGTCGCGGTGGCGGCACCATTAAGTTCAAGATCGGGATTACGGCGCCGTTGGACCTGCTGTCGAACGACCGCGCCGCGTTGACACTGCCAGCCATTGTCGATCGCAACTTCAGTTTCCCGGGCGACGCCAAGCACGCGATTTGGCTTGAAGGCAAACGGGCGATGTCGGTGACGGGCGGTGCGTTTCGCAGCGAGCAGGTCGACGCGGACCGGTTCCGCCTGCAAGGCTCGTTGACCGATCAGGACTTGGCGAAGAGAAGGCCACAAGTGATCGTTGATCGCGATCCTGCTGTCACGCGGCTGATCGCCAAGGCGTCCGGCGGTAGGTCGATCGTTCAGGAGTTTGCCGCTAGGCCGAACGCGCCGCCCGCAGCCTTGATGATTGTGCTCGACGGGTCGCAACGGATGGGGCCGCATGCCCGCGACATTGCCAAGGCGCTGGACACGATCCCGGAAGGCAGCCGCGCCGGTTTGATAATTGCGGGTGATCAATTGACGCGACTTCCCGTTACCGCGTGGTCTCCGGATCATTCAGCTGCGGTCAAGACAGCCATTGCGGGCGCGAGCTTCGCGGGTGGCCAGGACAATACCGAGGCGATTGCCGAAGCCGTGAAAGACTTGGAGCGGGAACCGGGCGCGGTGCTGCTCTGGCTTCATGGTCCCCAACCTCTGCAGTTCCGCGCGACATCGGCGCTGCTCGAGCAAGTCACCAGCCGGATTTCAACATTTCCAAACCTGCATCTTTACGCCGTCGAACCGGGTCCCAACGAACTGCTGCCCGATGCGCCGTGGGCGTGGGGGGCAAAGCTGGTGCCAGCGCGCGGAGATGTTTCTGCGGATCTCGCAGGCCACTTGGCGGCGCTTTACTCGGTTGGAGAGACGGTGTCGGTCGCCCGCCGCTTGGATGCCACAGTTCAGGACTCGGCGACAGGCTCAGACCACATCGCGCGGCTCTGGGCGCGCGATGAAATTCTGTCGCTCATGAGTGCGCACGGTGAGGCCAGCCGCGGCGACGCTGTTCGCATTGCCACCGACCAACGGCTGGTCACGCCGGTTTCCGGGGCCGTGGTTCTCGAAACGCAAAAGCAATTCGCCGACAACGGCCTGACCCCTGTCACCAAAGGCAGCGTACCGACCGTGCCGGAACCGCATGAGTGGGCGATGATCCTGATCGCGAGTTTTGCGCTGATGAGGATGGCCTGGCGGCAGCGGCAGATGAGCGGAGGCATGGCGTGAACCAGCCTCTTCTCGTTCTGGCTGTCGTCGTTTTGACTACGTGGGACAGCTGGCGCTGGTACGCGACGCGATTGATGGCGTCGCCCGAGGAAGGCGCGGCGTTGCTTTTGACGCTGGCCTTTTTCGCGGTGCTCGCAGCCCCTCGTCTCGCAAAGCGCCAACCGCTGCATGCCGTGCCGCTCGCGCAATTGACCGCATTGCTGTGTCTCTATGCAGCCGCCGAATTGATGTTACCGCCGATCTTCGCCGCCGCCCTCGCGGTCACGGCGGCTCTGCTGACGCTTTATTTGGCCGGGTTCGGTCAGCGCCCACCTTTCGCATTTTGGGGGCTGGTGGCGTTGGCTTTGCCGGTGCTGCCGTCCCTGCAATTTGTGCTCGGCTATCCCATGCGGCTCGTCTCGGCCGCGCTGACGGTTGCGCTGCTTGACCTTCAGGGTCTGCCGATTGAGCGGCAAGGCACCTACGTCGTGGTGCGCGGCGAGATGGTGCAGTTCGATGCGCCGTGCAGCGGCGTCAGTATGATGTGGGCATTGATGCTGTTGACGCTGATGATCAGCGTCCTCTATCGATTCAACTTTGTGAAACTGGCGCTGGCCGTTTGCGGCACGATCGCTATTGCCATCGCCTGCAATGTGCTGCGGGTGTCGAGCTTGCTCTATGCCGAGTTCGGCAACTGGGCGCCGCCGGGCAGTTTCGCGCACGAAGGCATCGGACTGGTGGCGTTTGTACTGTCTGCCGCTGGCGTGATGGCTGCCCTCAATCGTTTGAACGGACGGGAGCGGGTGCCATGCGCGGTTTGAAGGTCAGCGCGTCACTGTTGGCATTTGCCGGTGCGGCGGTCCTGGCGGCTGCGGCACCGCACTTGGCACCGGCTGCGAACTCCGCCGCTACGGCGGCACAGGGGTTCCCAGGGTGGCCAAACGTGTACGACGGTGTGGCCCTAACAGAATTGCCGATGTCGGCGCGCGAGCAGGCGTTTGCCAAGGACTTTCCGGGACGGATCAGCCGGTTTTCGGATGGTCAGCGCGAGATCATTCTCCGCTGGGTGGGATCACCTACCCGCAAGCTGCATCCAGCGTCGGATTGCTTCCGCGGTATCGGTTACACCATCACGCCGATGCCGCTGCAACGAAACAGTAGCGGCCACGCCATGGGTTGCTTCCATGCTTCGCGGGACAGAGAAACGTTGCAGGTCTGCGAGCTCATTCGCGAGACCAGCGGCACGGCGGTCTGGTCGGACGTTTCGGCCTGGTACTGGGACACGGTGTGGGGCGCAACGCCCGGCCCGTGGTGGTCAGAGGTGGTTGCGGAAAATGTCGTGTCTGCGCATCCGTCACCTCCTTCTGGATGGAGGTAGAGCCGGACAGCTCAGCACGCCGGGGCCGAGTCTACGAATACAGCCGTTATCTCAGCATCCTCGATGAAGGCACGGAACCGTTGCGGCCGTGAGCGTCCCTTGCCCTTCCTCCCCCGCATCCCCAGCGTCCGCAGGCGCAGCGCATTGAGCTTGATGAGGCCTGCCGCGTCTTTCTGGCCGTAGGCGTCTTTGTCGTCTTCAAACGTCACAAGCGTCGAAGAATAGAGCGACTTCGCGCTCTCGCGGCCGATGACGTTGCCCTTACAGAGTTCGAAGGTGATTTCACCTTCGATACGCTGATTGCCGTCCGGCGGAGCGAGCGTGCTCCGTCCGTCCGCGATGCCGGCCGTAACGTTCTGTTAAGACATGCATGTGCTTCAGTTTACAAAATCTTTTCGAAACTCACGTATTATGCGGACAGTTTGTAGTCAAATCGTGTGTTTCAGATGTCCATCGCCCAAACAAGCCCCCACACCATTGAACTGGCCGACCAGCAGTTCGAGCAATCGCAGCTTGGCAGTTACTCTGGCTATCACGCCCTTGTTCCGGTGTTGATCGGTCTGGCGATCCCTTTGACACTATTTGTGACGATCCAGCCTGACGCCCTGCAAGACGCCCGCTTCGTTGCAACGGCCCTCCTCCTGCTGATCGGCGTGAGCGCTGCGGCAATCTTTGTCGTCAGCTTGCTGAACCCGGGCACCATTCTCGCGGTCCGCTTCGATTCGGCGGCTCGGATTGCTCAGGTTATCCGCTCTGGCACCTTCGCCAATGTGGTGTACTCGGTTCCATTCAACCGTGTCGTCGCTGTACGGCTTGAAACCCAATACGATGACGATGGCTACGCCGTGCAGAAAGCTTTGATGGTGCTGCAGCCGCGCGAAGTAATTGAGCTGCCGCCATCGACGAGCGCACGCGATATCGCACTGGTTAAGGCTGCCATAGGCATTCGTTGAGCTTTGCAACGCAATCCAAATCTGGTGCCGCTGCGACTTTGACAGTGCATTCCCATGCGCCTATGCAGGGCAAAGTCCTCCCCACGAGAGCTTCGCTTGAAGATCCCCACCTCAGTATCGTCCGAACTCTCCGTACCGTCGCCGCGCGTTTGGCCTAGCGGCGTAACGCCAACGGCTGAGTATGAGACCGCGATCTCGTTTTTGAGCGAAGCGGGCGGGCACTTGTTCGTGACCGGACGCGCCGGCACCGGCAAATCCACGCTCCTGCGCTGCATGCGTGAGATGATAACGGACAACATGGTTGTGTTGGCACCGACGGGTCTCGCGGCCGTCAACGTTGGCGGGCAAACCATCCATTCGTTCTTCGGGTTCCCGCCGCGCCTTGTCAAATCAGAGGACATCCGCCGCAGCCGCAATGGCCAAGTCATGCGGCGGCTCAAACTGCTGGTTATCGATGAAGTGTCCATGGTCCGCTCGGATCTGATGTGGGCCATCGACCAGTCGTTGCGGATGAACCGCGGCCGGCCGAAGGACGCGTTCGGCGGCGTCCGGCTCGTCATGTTCGGCGATTTGCATCAGTTGCCGCCGGTGGTGCAGGAAGCCGAAGTGGCCCAGCATCTTGAAAGCGAGCACGGCGGGCCATTTTTCTTTTCATCGTCTGCTTTGCGCGAAGGCCAGGGCACTATGCTTTTGGAGCTGGGGCACGTCTTCCGTCAGAGCGACGAGGGGCTCATTCGCGTGCTCAATCACATCCGTGAAGGTGACGTTGAGGAAGACGATCTTGAGCTGCTCAATGAGCGCGTGGGTCCGGTCCGGACGCTCAGCGAGGGCGAGCCGTATGTCATCCTGACGCCGACGAACGCAGCGGCAAACCGGATCAACATGGCCTATCTCAATGCCCTGCCGGGCGCCGTCCGGTCCTATGAGGCGGGGGTGACCGGCGACTTTAACGCGTCGGCCCAGCCAACCGACACGACGCTCCTGCTGAAGGCCGGGGCGAAAGTCATGTTGTTGCGAAACGACGCCGACCGCCGCTGGGTCAACGGAACGGTGGCCCGAATCTCCAGGCTCGAAGACAAGCAGGTCTGGGTCGAGGTCGATGGCAAAGAGTATGAGATCGAACCTGTCGCCTGGGAATCGCGGCGGTACGCGTTCGATACGGCTGCTGAAAAGATCGTTGAGTCGGTGGCGGGCACGTTCAAGCAGTTCCCGCTTCGCCTGGCTTGGGCGCTGACGATCCACAAGGCCCAGGGACTGACACTTGACCGGGTGTACATCGATCTCGGGCGGGGGACGTTCGCACATGGCCAAGCCTACGTGGCGCTGTCACGGTGCCGGACGCTTGAAGGCATGGCACTGGCGCGGCCGTTGCGGCCCAACGACATCCTCTTTGATCGCTCGGCGATGGGATACCGGGACCACTTTCCTGCGCTCTGACACCACCGGCGATCATTGGACATGTCAACGCGGGTTTGCAGTTGCGAACGGGCACCGCTCAAAGGGCCTGAAAAGTTTCATGACGCAACTCCAATCGGAAACTTTTATCCTTTTATTTCATGTGCTTAGCGAACGACAAACTGCCGCAGTCAAAATTATATTGCACTGCACCATAATTGTGTTATGGTCTCTAAATCGAACCGCCCAAGAGGGCGACCCCAGTAGACCCCATGGAGCATCCGATGAACGATCAATTTACCCGCCAGGCCCAGGAAATGTTCGCAGCCGCCAAGGATGCGAAGATCCCAGAAAACATCCAGGCGATGGCGGAAGATGGCGTTGCCAAGACCCGCGAAGCCTACGAAAAGCTCAGCGTCGCCACCAAGGACGGCTCTAAGGTGATGGAAGACGTCATGGCCGCAGCTCAGGCTGGCGCCAAGACGATCGGCGAAAAGATGCTCCGCAACACGGAAGTGAACACCGAAGCGGTGTTCGAAGCAGCCCAGGCCATCGCCCGCGCCCGCACCGTTCCGGACGTTCTCCGCCTCCAGACCAGCTTCATGCAGCAGCAGATGACAGCAACGGCAGCCCAGTTCAAGGAGCTGTTCGAGCTGTCCACGAAGGTCTCTCAGCAGACGTTTGAAACAATGAACGCCGCTGCCACAAAGACCTTCGAACAGGTCAAGAAGTCAGCCTAAGTCTGACGACTGGCCAATCTGTGAAATTGCGAAGCCCGGGACCCTCGTCCCGGGCTTTTTCACATGTCGTGGCTGACAAGCCACGCACGGCCCGCCGCCTGAAAACGACCCATTCCCTCCCTGGCATGAATTTCGCTATAGTCCTGGAATGTTAGGGTGGCGTTCCGAGGTTCGTGTCCGAACAGGCAAGCTTGCTGACGCAAGCGCGCTCGCCGAGGTTTTCCGTTCGTCTTGGCAGGGCGCCTATCGCGGCATCATCCCCCATCTACATCTCGAAAACATGATCCGCCGCCGCGGCACACAGTGGTGGATGAGCACGTTGCGGTCCGGCGAGACGCTTTTGGTCCTCGAAGTCAAAGGCAAAATCGCCGGCTACGCGACGCTTGGCACCGCACGCGGGAAAGGGGCCTATCGGGGCGAGATCTATGAGATCTATCTGGCTCCCGTTTATCAAGGCCTGGGCCTGGGCGAGCACTTGTTCGAAGCCTGCCGTAACCGCCTCGATGAGCGCGGTCTGAAGGGCCTCGTCATCTGGGCGCTCACTGAAAATACGCAAGCCACGGATTTTTATTGGCGGCGTGGGGGGCGGCCGGTCGCTAAGATCCGGGAACAAATCGGCGGCGCCAAACTCGAGAAAATCGCCTTCGCGTGGTCGTAGAGCCCGGCCAATTCCTGTACACCTGACTCAGCTAAAATCACCAGAATGTGGGGACGAGTGCTGCTGGTTCGTTGTGTACGGCATCGATCAATGCACATCATTCTGGCCGCACACGACGAGGAACCTCATGCGCATCGAAGCTATAGCGACCGGTACGAACCCGCCGGACGACATCAACGTCATCATTGAAGTTCCAGTGGGCGGCGAACCGATCAAGTATGAGCTCGATAAAGCGTCGGGCACTCTGGTCGTCGATCGCTTTCTCTATACCCCGATGCGTTATCCGGGAAACTACGGCTTTGTTCCCCACACCTTGTCGGCCGATGGCGACCCCATCGATGTGCTGGTCTGCAACACGCGCGCGATCGTGCCGGGCGCCGTGATCAACTGCCGGCCCATTGGCGTCCTTGTGATGGAGGATGACGCGGGCGGGGACGAGAAGATCCTTGCGGTGCCAAGCTCGAAGGTGACGCAACGCTACGACAACGTCCGCAACGTCGCCGATCTGCCCGACATCACGGTCAAGCAGGTCGAGCACTTCTTTGCTCACTACAAGGATCTCGAACCCAAAAAATGGGTCAAGATCGACCACTTGGGCGATGCCGCTGAAGCCAAGAAGCTGATCATGGAAGCCGTGCAGCGGGCGCAAGCTGCCCAAAAGCGGGGATAAGCACGAAGGCTGAACGGCGTGACGCACTTCCCCGCACCGGACCCGGTTGCTATATCCCGCCCAACTTTCCGCTACGGAGCCTCCGCGTGGCCGACATGAAGATCGCCGTTATGGGTGCCGCTGGCCGGATGGGCCGGGAACTCGTGCGTGCTATTCACGCCCATCCCAGCTGTACGCTCGCCGGTGGGACAGAGCGACCGGGATCGGAAATGCTCGGCCGCGACTTGGGCGAGTTGGCGGGAGTCGGCCCGCTTGGCGTTGTGGTCTCAATCGACCCTCTCGAACTGGTCGCAAAGTCTGACGCCATCATCGACTTCACGACGCCGCGCGCCACTGTTGAGGTGGCTGGCTTGGCGGCCAACGCGCGCATCGTTCACGTCATCGGTACGACCGGGTTTTCAGATGCCGACGACGCCGCGATCAAAGCCGCAGCCCGTCACGCCACAATCGTCAAATCCGGTAACATGAGCCTGGGCGTCACTCTCATTGCCGCACTCACCCGCAAGATCGCTCAAACGCTCGACGCCGACTTTGACATTGAAATCTTAGAAATGCATCATCGCCACAAGGTCGATGCTCCGTCCGGCACAGCCTTGCTGCTCGGCCAGGCCGCCGCTGACGGCCGGGGTGTTGATCTGAAGTCGGCTGGTGTGCGCTCGCGCGATGGCCATACCGGGCCGAGAAACCGGGGCGATATCGGATTTGCCACGTTGCGCGGCGGCAGCGTCGTTGGCGACCATAGCGTGATCTTCGCTGGCGACGGTGAGCTCATCAGCATCAGCCATCACGCGGCCGACCGCAGCATTTTTTCCCGGGGTGCTGTCAAGGCCGCCCTGTGGGGCCAGGGAAAAGGCCCAGGCTTGTTCTCCATGACCGACGTTCTGGGTCTGTGACGCCGATGTCGACCCTGAAACATCGCACAGAAGACAGCGCCGCCAAGCTCAACACCTTGGTGTTGGTTCGTCACGGGCAAAGCGAATGGAACCGTCTCAATCTGTTCACCGGCTGGCGCGATCCGGATTTGACCGAGAAGGGCGTCATCGAAGCGCGGTGGGCTGGCCGCGTGCTGCGCGACCACGGCGTCATCTTTGATCAGGCCTTCACGAGCAGTCTGCGGCGAGCGCAGCGAACACTCGACATCATCCTGTCTGAGATGAACCAGGACAGTGTCCCAATCGAGCGCCACGAGGCACTGAACGAACGCGACTACGGCCAGCTCTCTGGTCTCAACAAAGATGAGGCCAAGCAGCGATTCGGCGAAGACAAAGTGATGATGTGGCGGCGCAGCTTCGACATCGCCCCGCCCGGTGGCGAGAGCTTGAAGGACACGGCGCAGCGCGTGTTGCCCTACTACGACGCGCAAATATGGCCCGTGGTCGCCGCAGGCAAAGCCGTGATTGTCGCCGCACACGGGAATTCTCTGCGCGCGCTGATCATGAGGCTCGAAGGTCTGACGGGCGACCAAATCATCAAGCGCGAGTTGGCGACGGGCGCGCCGATCGTCTACATGCTTGACGGATCTGGCAGCCTCATCGAAAAGCATGAGCTTGTGGTTTCAGAAGGCCGGGACAATGGTGTGGGATGATCTCGGCCGGCAAGCCGAGGCCGAAAACAGTCACGATCGCGACCGATGGATCGGCGTCTACATCGGCATTCTGGCCGTCCTTCTCGCAATCTGCAGCATGGGTGGCGACAACGCCAGCAGCGACGCCACGCTAAAAAATATTGAAGCCTCCAATACGTGGGCCTTCTTTCAAGCCAAAAACATGCGCCGCCATGTTCTGCGTGTTCAGGTTGATGAAATGGAGTTGCGGATCGCGTCCGAACCCGATCTCACGGATGCGGGCAAGGCTGCTCTTGCTGCCAAAATCTCGGACTACAAGAAGCAAGACGAGATCCTGACCAAAGACCCTGACAAAGAGCTGGGCAAGCGGGAAGGTCTCGATCAGCTTTTTGATCGGGGGAAAGCATTCGAAGCGGGGCGCGACGTGGCCATGACCAGGGCCCCCTTTTTCGACTACGGACAGGCCTGTCTTCAGATCGCAATCGTCTTGGCGTCGATTGCTCTCATCGCCAAAGGCAGCCTGTTGTTGATCGCAAGCGCCGTTCTTGGGCTCGCCGGGGCGGCGTTGACGTTCAACGGTTTCACGCTGCTTTACGCCTTGCCGGTTCTCTGACCGGGGCGAAAGTCAGTCGAAGGTCAAAGTCTTTTTTGATTGCAGCACGGCTTTCCCCTCTCGGATCACTTCAATCTGACCTGCGTAAAGGCCGGCGGGCCAGCGGGGTGCCTTTAATGTTTTCCCCGCGAACGCCAGGTATGTCGCCTTATTGCGTTCAATGGCTTCACCTTCGTTGATCGCTTCAAATCTTTCGGGTCCCTTGGCAGTGATGCGCACGCGGTCACCCGCTTTGAGATTGATCAAACGGGCGAAAAACACAAGCTGCGCGCTGTCATGCGTCGCGGGCGCTGCAGCGCCCTTGGTTTCCAGCTGATCGATTTGCGGCAATTGCCCGGAGAAGCCAGCCTCAAGAATCTCCCCATTCAGATACGCGAAGCGGTCTGCAAACGCCGGCTCCCACAATCCACCAGAGGGCTTGCCGCCGGCCGAGCAGCTCAAGTTCTGTTGCTGGCCAGAAAACGGATCGATGACCTTGCCATCGCGGCGCACCGACAGATGCAAGTGGGCAAATTGCGCTGCTCCCGAAAACCCGACAAGTCCAAGTTTCGTGCCACGCGTGATCCGATCGCCCGATTCCACCTCAACGCTGCCCTGGCGCATGTGGCAGTACTGCGTTTCCCACCCACCGCCATGATCGATGGTGACGCCGTTGCCGCACTCGCGGTTGGTAATGGCAGCATCGCTGAGATCTTTGATGAACGCATCGGGCATGCCGTCGCGCACGCCTTTGACCGTGCCGTCTGCCGCCGCCAGCACGTCTACGCCGGCGGCCGCGTCTTTGACGGACAGCACACGAAAGTCCGTGCCCTTGTGCCCCTCATAAGTCGCCGATCCGCAGGCAAAATCGCGGACATCCAGACCCGGATCGATATCGACGTAGCTTTGGACAAAGCAGGTCTTGCCGAACTCGCAGGCGACGGGAAAAGACAGCACCGGGGCGCCCGGTTGCGCGGCGGAAGCAAAGCTGGAAAGGCCAGCAATCCCAAACAAAAGTACCATTCTGCCCACGACCGGTGTCATGTTTAGCGCTCCAAGTTTCACCCTGCGACCCACGGTCTGCCTCCCACCACCTTGCAGCGCCGGAGACCTCGGGGTAGCAGTACCGCGGCGCGATGTGAGCGCCTTTTGCTTCGATGACAAGGTACCCTCTTCCTATGACCACCTACAAACTGCTTCTGCTGCCGGGCGATGGCATCGGCGTCGAAACCATGGCTGAGGTCGAACGCCTGATCGCGTTCTTCAACACGCGCAGCAACGCTGCCACGTTCGAAACAGAAGCAGACCTCGTTGGTGGAGCCGCTTACGACCGGCACGGGGTCGCCGTCACGGACGCTGCAGTTGAAACAGCACGGCAGTCCGACGCGGTCATCTTTGGCGCTGTTGGCGGTCCGAAGTGGGACAAGGTTCCTTATGCGGTACGCCCGGAAGCCGGGCTTCTCCGGCTTCGCAAGGATCTTGGCCTGTTCGCCAACCTGCGCCCCGCGATCTGCTATCCCGCACTTGCCGACGCTTCATCCCTTAAGCGCGAGCTTGTCGAGGGTCTCGACATCATGATCGTCCGTGAGTTGACCGGCGGGGTTTACTTCGGCGAACCCAAGGAAATCGTGACGCTTGAGAACGGCGAGAAGCGCGCCGTCGATACGCAGATCTACACCACCCACGAAATTGAACGCATTGCCAAGGTCGCTTTCGATCTCGCCCGCAGGCGCGGCAAGAAGGTTCATTCCGCCGAAAAGCGCAACGTCATGAAAACCGGCGTGCTGTGGAACGAGGTCGTAACCGCGACCCACAAGTCCTATGCGCCAGATGTTCATCTGGAGCACATTCTGGCCGACAACTGCGCCATGCAGCTCGTCCGCAACCCGAAGCAGTTTGACGTTATCGTCACCGACAACTTGTTTGGCGACGTGCTGTCGGACGAAGCCGCCATGTGCACCGGCTCGCTCGGAATGCTGCCGTCCGCGTCGCTGGGTGCGCCAGACGCCAAAACCGGCAAGCGCATGGCGCTCTATGAGCCCGTTCACGGCTCCGCACCCGACATCGCAGGCCAGGGTCTCGCCAACCCGATCGCGACGATTGCATCCTTTGTCATGGCCCTGCGCTACTCGTGCAACATGGCCAAGGAAGCCGATCTCGTGGATGCGGCCATCGCCAAGGTTCTCGACAAGGGCCTGCGCACCGGCGACATCATGCAGCCGGGCATGACCAAGACCGGCACCACCGCAATGGGTCAAGCGATTGAGGCCGAGCTCAGGACGCTGGCGGCTTGACGAGGACTGGTGTCAGACACCTGTTAAAACGTGTCTGACACGACCCCGGCCCGCGACGTGCCCGACCCCGCTGCACGGTTGTTGTGTGTGGCCGCAATGATCCATTCTTCCAGTCATGGCCGCGTCCCGGAAGGATGCGTGCAGCGCGAGCACAGGCGGCCATTTAGACAAGCGTCACTGGGAAACGAAGAAGGCACCTTGCTCGCTCTCACATCTCACCTAGCCATCTGCTTGCCTGGGTCCCCGCCGTGTTTCCCTTTCGCTGTGCTCAAGGGCGCGGGGATGACGGGGTGGGGAGATTACGGGATGCAACGGCAGTGAAGGAAAATGCGGCGTTGTCCGCCCTGGCTACCCTCCCCATTCACCCCCTCTTTGACCCCGGCCCCGGCCCAGACTAACGTATCGCCAACCTCAACTATCCGTGGAACGCCCCTTGTCCTCGATCACCCCCAGACGGCCCTCCCACTCTGTCGATGTTGGCGGCGTTGCCGTCGGCGGCGGCCACCCGGTCGTCGTCCAGTCGATGACCAATACGGATACGGCCGATATCGCTGGCACCATCGCCCAGGTCGCGGCCCTGTCGCGGGCAGGGTCCGAACTCGTGCGCATCACGGTTGACCGGGATGAAGCCGCCAAGGCCGTACCGCACATCCGCGATGGGCTCGCCAAACGCGGTGTGAAGGTGCCGCTGGTGGGTGATTTCCACTACATCGGTCACACGCTGCTTGCCGAAAACCCTGCCTGCGCCGAAGCGCTCGACAAGTACCGCATCAACCCCGGCAACGTCGGTTTCAAGGACAAGCGCGATAAGCAATTTTCATCGATCATTGAAATGGCGATGCGCTATGCCAAGCCCGTGCGCATTGGCGTCAACTGGGGCTCGCTCGACCAAGAGCTGCTGACGCATCTGATGGATGAAAATGCGACGTCGCCAGCGCCCCTCGAGGCGCGCGCGGTGATGCATGAAGCCATGGTGCAGTCGGGTCTGCTCTCGGCAGCGCGCGCCGAAGAGCTCGGTCTTGGCGCCGATAAGATCATCATTTCGGCCAAGGTCTCGTCGGTCCAGGACTTGATCGCCTGCTACACGATGCTCGCCGCACGCTGCCAGTACGCATTGCACTTAGGGCTCACAGAAGCCGGTATGGGGTCGAAAGGCATTGTTGCCTCGTCGGCGGCGATGGGCATTCTGCTGCAGAGGGGCATCGGCGACACCATCCGGTTCTCGCTGACGCCGGAACCGGGCGGGGATCGCACCGTCGAAGTGCGGGCCGCCCAAGAACTGTTGCAAACGATGGGGATGCGGTCGTTCGTGCCGGTCGTCGCTGCTTGCCCCGGCTGCGGGCGGACGACATCGACGGTGTTCCAGGAACTTGCGCGCGACGTGCAGAACATGATCCGCGACCGCATGCCGGAGTGGAAGACGCGCTATCCCGGTGTTGAGACGCTCAATCTTGCGGTGATGGGCTGCATCGTCAATGGGCCGGGCGAGAGCAAGCACGCCGACATCGGCATTTCATTGCCGGGCACAGGAGAGGCCCCCGCTGCGCCGATTTTCATCGACGGCAAAAAGGCGATGACGCTTCGGGGGTCCAAGATTTCCGACGAGTTCCAAAATATCGTCGAGGAATACATCGAAAGCCGCTACGCCAAGGGCCTGCCGGCCGGTGAGCGGGTGAAGGCGGCGATGAAGGTGGCGGTGGATGGGTAGCTGGATTTAATCAGGTTTCTAGCCTAATGACGTTCGCTAACGAATTGATGTCTACAGAGTGTTTCCGCTTATGAGCGAAAAGTTTGCGAATCGGCTTCAGGCATGGGCCAAGGATGCGCTTGATATTGCGGGGCGTTGCCACAACGAAGAGCAAACCAAGCTCGCTCTTATAGTCCCTTTCTTTGAGGTCCTCGGCTACGATTGCACGCGTCCCGAAGTCTTTGTGGCGGAAGCGAGAGCCGGTATCTCTGTCGTCTCGTTCGGCCGAGCAGATTTTGCAATTCGCGATGAAAGAGAGATTACGATCGTCGTCGAATGCAAATCTGCTGGCGAGAAACTGGGCGTTCATGCAAGTCAGCTCAAACGTTATTTCGACCAGCTCACAACGGCCAGTATTGGAATTCTGACGAACGGGCACGTCTTCAACTTCTACTTAAGAAGTGAGCCAGCTAGGTGCATGGAGGATCTTCCGTTCTTAGAGTTCGGCGTTGAAGCGTTGCAGGACAAAAAGACCTATCAGGAAATCGAAGATTTTCTGATCAACATTTCCAGCAAAAATTTTGATGATGCCGCTATTGCAGACTTTGCAAAGAAAAAGCGAATCGAGTTGAACCTTCAGAAGTGGTGGCAAAAACAACTTCTTGATCCAAGTGAGGACCTTTGCCGAACCGTGCTGCAACATCAACTAAGCGAGAGGATCACAGCGAAGGTTCTTAGATCGTACAAGGAGATAGTGACCGAAGCTCTGGTCCATTCGATGGCACTTCAAGTTAAAGCGCTCTTGCCTGAAATTATGATTGATCGCAGCGGGAGGGCGAGGTTTCAATCAACCCATCGATCTGCGAAGTCGCTAACGAGTAAGCGGGAGTACGATGTTTTTCAGTATTGCCTCATCATTCTGTCACAAGCGACCGCCGGAAAAGTTGATCCAAAGGTCATTCAAGAGGTAACGTATAGGGACTACAATGACCATTTTTCCATATACATTGGTGGCCCGAAAGACGGTCGAATCTTAAAGTTCTATGAGGACAGCAATGGAGGCGAACTATTTGAGTTCAAAGATGGGGAGCGCTGCCGGGACGAGGCATTAATTACCGATCCCCTCGTCAGAAATTTCTACCAGGCTTTGGAGTGGCACGAGGGTCGGCGAGCGTGACCTGGAAGACCGAATTGCTCGCCACACCCGAATTCAGGGCGTGCGCGAGCGTCCCTGACGCACTGTGCATGCGAGGTAAAAAACCCTGTGATTCGGCAATACTCTTAACGTGCTGACCCAGCGTTGAGTTCGCTTTCGCGGGCAACGCGTTCGAACATCTCGGTCACGGTCTTGATGCGGTACATGCGCTCGCCGGCACCTTCATGCGGCATCACGCGCAAGATCTTGTACTCGCGCACGGATGCGGGCACGCCGGCCTTGGAGGGAACGAAATCGACCAGCTGGCCAACGCGAAACTTATGTCCTGCCATGTGCATCCTCTGTGGTTTTCGCGTCTCGCTCAAGAGCCGCTGCCAAATCTGCCGGGTCGATCATCGATTGCTGCCGCGACACGATTGCGGCGTTCGTCGATCGCAAAGTGATGACCGTTGAAACGCGCCGGTACGCCTCAAAGGACAGACCCGCGATCAACTCTTCAACGGTCTCGACGTCATAGGTTCCAGCCGGTTGAAGGCCTTTGATGCCTTCAAGCTCGAAAGCATTATGAAATTCGACGGCGGTGCGCGTCGTGCGCTCGAACATGGGCCGCCTCGTTACGATCACCAATCTGTAGAACTGCATACTGATGTGACGAGTATACCACGAACAGCACTGCAACGGGCGCCAACCTCGCGTTCCGGGGATTTTGTCGCTTTTTTGCGCGTTAACGCCCGCAAACATTGGAGTTTGCGAGCGCATAGAAACACGCTGGTGCAAGGGATATGCGCACCGGAGCCGGGTCTTCGAGCCGCCGTTAGCCGCCGTATTTGCGTTCACAGGTCAGCGGGCAGATGCTGGTGGCGCCGTTTGCCCCCAGTAAGCACGCGGCCTGCATGCCGGGAATGAACAGCGCGCCGATCGAGCACGCGAGTTCGATGCCGACTTTGAGCGTGTCGCAATCCTTGATGCAACGCGCGTACTTCCTGGGGTTCGGCTTCCCGCTGAGACCCGATGGCGCGGAACACGCCCCAAGCGAATCGCCAGAGCCAATTGATCCATTCTTGCGCAAATCGGCTGTGAGTTTCGCTTTGCCGCTGGCGGGAACATTCGCCCAACCCGAACCCATGCAGACTGTCTTGGCGTGGGCGACATGCGCCATCGGCCCCGTCATCATAAACGCTGCAACCAGCGCGGCAGCGGCCACCCGGATAATCTTGATCATAGTTTTGCCTCCCATTTTCAGACGCTACGGATTCGAATCTACTTGTCGCAATCGGGCGGGTTGGTACTACTCACCAGCGCGGCCTCCTGAAGTTTGAAACCAACCGCCTCGCCGATGCGGCTCGACTCGATCGGCCGCGGCGGAACGCGAAACAGAGAACACGAGAAGGCAGCTGGTGCAGCAATTCCCTCCTCCGCTGCGTCACCTGCGAACTCTCGCTGCGAAACGGAATACGCCGTGCACCAGTCATCGCCCTTGCATTGCGCGTCACAATCGTCGGCCGATGCCACTTGAACGCCTTTCTTATAGGGACGCCCTGCCCGGTCGGACTCGAAATATGGAAATGCGAATCCGCTCATTTTTTTCATCTTGATTTCGTCGGCTGAAACCGGCGGCTTGCCGAGTTTCTTGCGCACACTCAGTGTCGAATTTGCCTCGAGGGACGCAAGCACGGCTGCGCGCTTTGGATAGCAATACCCGCTCCACCGGTCGTAGCTGAAGGCCTGGCAGCCTTCGAGGTTCAGACAAACGTTGGCGCACGCCTGACGCGACATGCGCCCTTTGGCGATGCAAATGTCCTCGCCGCGAATGTCGAGGCCGTTATAGTTGTTAAACTGCTCTTTGTGGTTGCCGAGACCCTTATCCATGAGATCCGCGATCGCGAAAGCCTTCGGATTGTCTTTGCCCTGCTGCCAGCCGCGCAGCATTGCCGTCTCACGTTCGGTTTTTCCGGGATAGTATTTGCTGGCTTCGGCCGGTTCGCCATCGAGCCACTCGGTTGTTTCCTCATTCGTCGCGCCCATTCGCGCAAGCAAATATCCCGCGACCCAATCGGCCTGCGCCTCCTTCGTCTTGCGGTCCATCTGCGTTTCGTGATGGCGGCCGACGAAGTGGCCAATTTCGTGCGCGACAAGCGCGATGAGCCGCCAGGGCGTTTTTTTGCGGTCTTGCTCGGTTGCGTTCAAAAGATCGACGAGGTAGGCCTGATTGAAGACAATCAACCGTTCAGTCTCGATATGATCGACGACGCCGTTCTTTTCCGGATTGACGATCACGCCCTTGATCTTCAGATACCCAGTCGCATTCGCTGTCGGCGTTTCGATACTCTCGTCATCTGTGATCTGAATTTGAAACGGATTTTCAGGCAGGTGTGTAAATTTAAGGACGCGATTAACAAGCTCGAACAGGCGTGCGTCGGTCGCCGCATTCAGGCTCTCGTTCAGGGATCGCGTATTCTCGTTTGGGGATCGCGTGTTTTCAGCGGGTTCGTGGACCGAAATCAGAGTCTCATCGGCCCTTAAGCTGCCGGCTGGCAGAAAAGGAAAAATCAAAGCAAAAACAAATGGAAAAAAGCCCCGCGGTCGCGACATTACACAACTCACCGCCCCGAGAATGAAAGATGCAAGCTGAACCCGGACGACTTGGCGAGTCAAGCAGATCGCCGGTCATCTGTTTGATGTGGGCGTTTGCCGGGATGCGGCGCGGCCACACTGACACGCCAGAAAAATAATCAGATGTGGATCGGGCTAAGGGGCCAGCCTACTCTAACGTTCCCTTGCGCTGCTGGATCATCATGTAGGTGTCCATGGTGTGTTCCGATACCTGATGCCAGAGGTAGTTCTCGCGGCGCACGGCGGTCATGGCGTCATAGGCCGCTTTGAACTCTGCGTTCTTGGCCGACAGCTCGGCATAAATTTCATTGGACGCCTTCAAGCACGCATCCAAAACCGGTTCTGAAAACGGCCGCAGAATAGCGCCGTTCTTCACGAGACTGCGCAGTGCTCCCGGGTTCTGGATGTCATAACGCGCGGTCATGATGGTATTGGCGGTGTGGGCTGCGGCATGCACAATCGCCTGATAGGTTTTCGGCAGGCTGTTGAACTTCTCCAGATTGAAGAAGAAGCTGAGCATCGCCTGGCCTTCCCACCAGCCCGGATAATAGTAGTTCTTGGCGACGCGGGCGAAGCCCAGTTTTTCATCGTCGTACGGCCCAACCCATTCCGCGGCATCGATCGTGCCCTTTTCGAGTGCAGGGTAAATTTCTCCCGCCGGGATTTGCTGCGGCACGCCGCCAAGACGGGAAATCATCATGCCGCCGAAGCCGCCGATGCGCATTTTGAGGCCTTTCCAATCCTCCGGTGTATTGATCTCGCGGCGATACCAGCCGCCCATCTGCGCGCCGGAGTTGCCGCCTGGAAGCCCGTAAATGTTATACTTCTTGTAGAACGAGTTCATCAGTTCGATACCGCCGCCTTCGTACATCCAGGCGTTCTGCATGCGCGAATTGAGGCCGAACGGAACGCCCGTCGCCAGCGCAAACGTCGGGTCTTTGCCCCAATAGTAGTATGACGCCGTGTGGCAGCTCTCGACAGTTCCATCTGTGACGGCATCGGCCGCCTGCAAACCACCGACGATTTCGCCCGCCGCAAACAGCTGGATCCTGAAGCGGTTGTTTGTCATGTCAGCGACTGCTTGCGCGAAGACTTTGCCAGCGCCGTGAATAGTATCGAGAGACGGCGGGAAGCTCGATGTCATCCGCCACGAGATTTCAGGCGACGCGGAAATGATGGCGGGACTTTTTGGAGTGTTGTCGCATGCGGCAACGGCCAGCCCTGCGCCGCCGGTTGCAGCTCCAGCGATAAACTTGCGGCGGGTCAGTCGCTTCAAAGCCGTCTCCCTCTTGCCGCGCAATCCCCTTGGCCAGCGCTCGGCCAAGACTATAAGGTCCGGGCGCAGCGATCACAAACCCTGCTGTGCATCGGACTGGTTCTTGGTGTTGAGGTGTGACGTGCTGGGGCTATCTGGTTGGACGTTGCAAATGGTGATCGGGATTGCAGCGGCTTCGGTCGCGGTTGGCGAGGTGCGCGCCCAAGACCCCAAAGTCCCGCCGGGTAAGGCCAGCGAGGGCACGCCGGTGGCTGTCTTTTCAACAGGCCTCGATTACACCCAGCCGGACATTGCCGCAGCGCTGGCGCGCGACGGAGAGGGAGAACTGATCGGTCGGGACTTCGCCGATGGGGACCGCACGCCGTTTGCCGCTGGTCCATCATCAACACTGGACAACTGGGGCGGTGACGGGACCGCGCTGGCGAGAACGCTGCTATTGGCGATGGCCACCAGTGGCTCAAAATTCAATGTCGTTCCGGTCCGGATCGATCCTGCCAAGCCACTCTCGTTGGCGCAGGCTCTGGCGTTCGTGGCGCAAACTCCGGCCAAGGTCGTCATCGTGCCGATGTGGAGTTTGGTGCCAGCGGATTGGGAGCCGTTCAAAGCCGCTGCCACTCACTTCAAAGACCTGCGCATTCTCGTGCCAGCCTGCAGCACCGGGACCGCAGCCGGTTCGCCGCCGGTCTATCCTCATGCCCTCGCTTTGCCGAATGTTACCTCAGTTGCAGCAGATCCCGCTCTGGTTTGGGCCGGAGTTGCCTTGACCAAATCATGCCCGTAGACAGCATAAATAGTGCTGCAAAACCGAACATGATCAGGGGTAGGGATGCGGAGGCTGGGCGGAATAGTCCTCGCGCCTCGTCCACAAGCGTCCGGCCGAGTACCGGCCGCTGGGTTCTGCCACGTTCAAGCGTCTGATGCGTGCGGCCCATGAGTGGGACCGGGTAACCTTCATCGATTATCGATGACCTCGCCGGGGGATGGTGAACCGCGTCCGCCGCGTTGCCCGTGACGGCCAGCATCGCTACGGCGAGGCTGATCGCAGTAAGGGTTTGTCTCGTGGCCGGCATTCGCGCGCCCTTCAGCCAAGAACTGGCGGCCAGCAGCGCGGATGTTCCTCAATAGAACAGCACCAGCGCCTTTTCGACCGTCTTCCATACGCCCCATGCAAGCGGAATGCCGACCAGGAGCCAGAACGGGATGGCCTTGGCATCAAGTCCACCTTTGCCGATGCCGAACGAGCCGCTTTCGACTTTGGCCGAAGCTGATTTGAGTTTGGCCTGCTCGGCGGCTACCGCTTCGTCGGTCATGTGCCACTTGGGATCGACCGGCCGCACCAGCAGGTTGGCGATAAACCCGACCACGAGCATGCCGGCCAGAATGTAGAAGATTGGGCCATACACCTGATCCGGTGGCACGCCTGACGCAAGCCGCGTATCGTGCAGATAGTTGACGACGACAGGCCCCAAAATCCCGGCGGTTGACCACGCCGTCAGCAGCCGCCCGTGGATGGCACCAACAAACTGCGTGCCGAACATATCCGCGAGATAGGCCGGAATAGTCGCGAACCCGCCGCCGTACATCGACGCGATAATACAGAAACACAGCACGAACAGCGCCAAACTCTTCCAGTCCGCACCGAACGAAGCGAGCACGTACATGGCCGCACCGAGCGTGAAGAAGATGAAGTAGGTGACCTTGCGGCCAAGTAAATCCGATGACGATGCCCAGACAATGCGGCCGAAGATGTTCAACAGCGAGATGAGGCCGACAAAGCCTGCACCCACCGCGGCCGCGGCGGCAGCAATCGCAGCATCTTTCTTCATATCCAGATAGCCAAGCTCGGATTTGCCGATGAGCGCGCCGCCAAAGGTTTCCTGAAGCATCGGCGACGCCGCACCGATGATGCCGATGCCGGCCGACACGTTCATGCACAACACGATCCAAAGCATCCAGAACGCCCACGTTTTGTGCGCGTCTTTTAGATGCACGTGCTTCGACGTGATCATGGCGTTGCTGTTGGCGGGCGGTGTCCAGCCTTCGGGCTTCCAGCCGGCGGGCGGCACGCGGTAGCCGAACGAGCCAATGGTCATGAAGACGAAGTAGATCGCGGCCATGGCAACGAAGGTTTCCCAAACACCAGGCGTCGCTGGCGTCTTGAACCAGCCCATCAGCTGCGTTGCCAGCGGCGAACCGATCATCGCCCCGCCGCCGAAGCCCATGATGGCCATGCCGGTCGCCATGCCGCGCCGGTCCGGGAACCATTTGATCAAAGTCGAGACGGGAGAAATGTAGCCGAGGCCCAGACCGATGCCGCCGATGATGCCGGAACCGACCCACAACATCCATAACTGGTGCCAGTAGACGCCAAGTGCTGAGATCAGCAGGCCGCCGCACCAGCACACGGTCGAGACGAGACCAGCTTTGCGCGGACCCGCCCGTTCCAGCCAGCCGCCCCAGACAGCGGCGGACAGACCCAGCAACACAAAGAAGAAGGTATACATCCAGCCGAGATCGAACTGGCTCCAATTGCAGTCGGTCGCGGTCAATGCTTTGAGAGTGCCGGCTGCCTTTTCCCCGAATGTCACGGCACCAGCTGAGCATTCGGCCAACGGCTTGCCATCGGTCCCCAGAAGCGCGCCTTGCAACGGCTTCCAGAACACGGAGAAGCCGTATGCCATGCCGATGCACAGATGGATACACAGTGCGGCGGGCGGCACGAGCCAGCGATTGAACCCGGGTCCGGCGACGATGCGCTCACGCTCCAACAGTCCAGGCCCGCCCGCAGAGCCGTTGCCCGCCGTCGCGCTAACACCCGTCATTTAGTCCCCCCAGCACCTCAGGCCCAGCGGTTGGCCGCCGTGGTCCATCGTCGACATTCGTCCTACACCTAACCCGCTGATCCCGAGCCGACAAGCGGCTCGCACACTCCTGTTGCGCGCCTGTCCTTGAATTCAGTGGCGGCATTGCTAGGTTGCTGGCTATATCCGGTTGACAGACCCGGGCTTTGAAACCTCTAAACCATGAGACTGTTGCGCGCGTGAACCGCTCCGACCCCATCACAAGGCCTGTAGCCGATCTCGTCGATCCCTTCGGCCGATCGGTCTCGTACTTGCGCGTGTCGGTGACGGACCGCTGCGATTTCCGCTGTGTCTATTGCATGTCCGAGCACATGACGTTCCTGCCGAAGAAGGATCTCCTGTCGCTCGAAGAACTCGACCGGCTGTGTTCGGCTTTTGTCACAAAGGGTGTAAAGACGCTGCGCATCACCGGCGGCGAGCCGTTGGTGCGCAAAAATATCCTGTGGTTGTTCAAAGCATTGTCGCGGCATCTGGAGTCCGGGTCTCTCGATGAGCTGACGCTAACCACCAACGGCAGCCAGCTGGCGAAGTACGCGAGCGACCTGAAAGCGTGCGGCGTGGAGCGCATCAACGTCTCGCTCGACACGCTGGACCCGGTGAAGTTCAAAGCCATCACCCGCTGGGGCGATCTGAAAACAGTGACGGACGGCCTGGATGCCGCCGCGAAGGCTGGTCTCAAGGTCAAGATCAATGCGGTCGCCCTAAAGGGCGTCAACGAGCACGAAATCGATGATCTTATTCGGTTCGCCCACGGCCGTGGTGCCGACCTGACGCTCATCGAAACGATGCCCTTGGGCGAAATTGAAGAAGACCGGACGGACCAGTATCTGCCGCTGTCGATCGTGCGTGCGCGTCTGCTTGATCGATTCACCCTTGAGGATATCCCGTACCGCACCGGTGGGCCCGCGCGCTACGTGCGCGTCAAGGAAACCGGCGGCCGTCTCGGCTTCATCACGCCGATGACGCACAATTTCTGCGAAAGCTGCAATCGCGTGCGCCTGACCTGCACCGGCACACTCTATATGTGCCTCGGCCAGGACGATGCCGCGGATCTTCGTGCGCCGTTGCGGGCGTCACCAGACGACGCGTTGTTGTCGAAGGCCATCGACGAAGCCATTTCCCGCAAGCCCAAGGGTCACGATTTTATCATCGACCGCCGCACCAAAAAACCTGCTGTTGCCCGGCACATGAGTGTGACGGGGGGGTAACGGCAAATTTTGCGAAGTTCTTGTCAGTCCCCCTCCCCCTTGCGGGGAGGGGTTAGGGGTGGGGGGACGCTATGAAATGGCTCGCTGACTTGAGGAATGATGTCACTGCACAAGTTGAGCCAATGTACACTGAACTCGCCCAGCTCTTCACCCCACCCCTCACCCCTCCCCTTCGAGGGGAGGGGGATTCGAGACAGCCATGACCCAACGAGGCCTGCTCAAACACGCCCGCCTGACGCGCAAGCAGTTGATCGCGTTCGCGCTGGCGTCGGCCGTGCTCAACGGCCTGATCACGGCGTCGGTCGGTGCGTGGCTCGGCCAGACGTATGCAAAGTTTCAGGCCCGCAAACAGTCGATCGAAAGCCTCGTGCATCTTGTTTATGAGCGCCGCACGCGCGCTGGCATGGTGGCGTCGGCCTTGCGCCGCAACGCGGATCTCGAGGAAGTCCGGTTCCGCAAACGCGCCTACGACGAGGTGTTCGTCGATTGGAACAAAAACATCATGCAGAACATTTTCGCCATCCGCGAGGTCACAGGCGAACTGATGATCTCGACACTCGAAGGCTATTTCCAGGATGGGCTCGTGGCTGCCATGGCCGACGTCGATAAATGCCTAACTAAAGCGTTCGACGCGCGCATCCAGGCCCACGACCCCGTTCCTGTGCTTGAACAGTGTAACATGGCGCAGAACCATCAGTTCGTGTTGGATTGCGGCGCGACGTTCACCAACGAACTCTACAAGATGACCAAGCTCTCGTTCCTGCCGTTCGATCCGTACAGGGGTTCAGAGGGCCGCGAGATTTCGGAAAAGCGGATTGTGAAAGGCTGCACGCGGCCGCCGTTATCAACGCCAGTTCTGCCCGCAGCACCCACACTGGCGGCACCGGCTGCATCTCCAGCAGCGTCTGCTCAACCACTGGCTGATGCGCCCAAACCCTGATGTGTAGGGATCACAATTAACGGACGAGGCGCGTGGCTCCGACGAGTGAAACCTGGCCCGCGAAAGATGGAATACTACTGCCGGCCGGGTCCGCGGCGCGAACTTCGACCTGCGCACCGCCATGGAATTTAAGGGTTCGGCCAATGACGACGGTGAAGCTCGTTGGAGCCGACAGCTCAGTATTGCCGCCATATCCAATATTGTGATTGGGCAAGTAGATGTTGCCTTCAAGTTGCATTGTCGAGCCGCCACCAAGTCGGGTATCGACGACGGAATCTGCTCTGTTCGATGCCAGAACGAGTCCTGCATTGCTCCCAGTTGACGGGGCAGAAAGAGATACATTTGCCGAGCCCAGTAAGTTCAATCCGGCATCAGTCCCGGTGGTATAAATGGTGACGCCAGACCCAGTGATTGTTGCGCCCCCATTCACTTTCAAGCCACCGTCGACAAGCACATAAAGACCGGGTTGCAGCGTAATTTGTACGCTTCCGCTGGCCTTGATGCCGCCGCAGTAGACGCCGGGTGTCAGTGTCACCGGTCCAGTGGGAAGCGGAACGTTGGTGAAGGTACACGGCCCGATCAGCGGCGCATTCCAAGCCGCAAGGGGATCTTGAACGGGCGCGCATTCGCTGCGGGCAGCAGGCCGGATATCCAGAGCGCCCTTCGCAATTCCTCCAACTGCGCACGTTGCGGTCGCCCGAACAAATCCGCCGCCGTTAGAATCAATCGATGTCGAGCTGGTGGCATTCGACCAAATGGCGCAATCGTGTGCAACAACCTGGCCACCGAGCGAGAAGTCGATTCCGACCGGCGCATCCGGGTCGAGGGCAATGATGCAAGCTTCACAGTTAAAGTCGATGCCGGCGATCGCTTCGGACACGACTGAAATGTTCACATCCTCTATGCCGAGTACGGACGAGAACATACTGCGGCCGGGGCGCGAGAGTTGAACGGTTACGCGCCCGGATGGACCATCTATCGTTACAGCAGGACTTGTGCCGGTGCCGAGCTCGGCGGTGACAAAATTTTCTGCCACTTGCTTTGCAATCGATATGCCTTCCGAGGTATCGCTACTCGTCCGGGCTGTAGCAAATGCCGCTGCGGCAGCAAGAGCAGCAGCATCTGCAGCAACAGAAAGTTCAGTATGAGTTTTGTGCCAAACAGCGAAGTCCACGGCAAGGCCGACTGCGCCCGTAAGTGTGACGGCGCAAATTGTGAATGCGACGGCGGTCGTTCCGGCCTCGCTCCGGAAAAAGCGACACAGATTTCGTCGCGCGCGCCATGATTGGCCCGTGAAAGACTGACTCACCTTTGTCTCCAAACCCTGATCGCAGAATTAAACTGACCATGCCGCCGCTCTCCCTAAAGTTTTATTACGCTGCAAATTGGTTGTTCAAATTGTACGGATCACTTACAGAAAGCGTTACGAATGACTAAAGATCTGTGCAGATGTGACTACAAATTCATTTGAAAACGGAGAGTTGCGCTCGCGAATTCAAATTGCGCTGTCCGCGACTGGCAATCGGTCCCAATTCATGAATGCTGACTCAGCTCCCAACACCCGCGCGATCCTCGCCATGATCGCGGCAATGGCGTGTTTCACGCTGAGCGACGTCATGATCAAGCTGACAGCGCCTGATTTGCCGCTTGGCGAAATGATCGTGATCCGCAATGCCATCGCGACGGCCGGCGTTCTCACCTTCGGCCTGATGTTCGGCGGCCTGACCCTGCCGGAACAACCGCCCACCGCGCTTCTGTCCTGGCGCATGATTGGCGAGATGGGGTCGACGCTGGCATTCCTCGGCGCGCTCGTGGCGATGGCCATCGCCGATGTCACCGCCATCATGCAATTCACGCCGTTGGCGGTGACGGCGGCGGGCGCCGTATTCTTGAAGGAACCCGTCGGTTGGCGGCGTTGGCTGGCAACGCTCGTTGGTCTCGCCGGCGTTCTGATCATTGTCCGCCCGGGCAGCAGCGCATTCTCGCTGTCTGCCATGCTGGCGCTCGCGGCCATCGGGTTCGTCGTCTTGCGCGATCTCACCACGCGGCTCATCACAGGCCAGATCTCAACCTTGATGCTGACGCTGATGTCTGCGGCGTCCACCGGCGTTGCCGGATTGCTTCTGTGGCCGTTCGAAACCTGGGTGGTGCCAGGTGCCCGCGAGATCCTGCAGCTGACCGTAGGGGCACTCAGCCTGACGGGCGCCTATGTGTTCATGACGATCACCATGCGGACCGGTGAAATCGCAACAGCGACACCGTTTCGCTATACGAACATGATATTCGCGTTGCTGGCCGGATACTTTGTTTGGGGCCATTTCCCCGACCAGACCTCGCTTATTGGCATTGCGATCGTGGTGGCTGCAGGGCTCTACACGCTTCACCGCGAGCGGGTTCGCGCGAGCGACGCGGGCGCGCCGGGGCCAGTTACGCAATCAACGCCTTCAGTGCACCCCTGATCTGCTCCAGCGTGAACGGCTTCGGCAACACGCCGAGGCGGACGGCTTTAATGCTCTTCGCGCGTTCGAGTTCTTCAGTGAACCCCGACATCAACAAGATTCGTAGAGCAGGCTTGATGATGATGGCGCGCTGCGCCAGCGAGATCCCATCGAGGCCCGGCATGTTGACATCGGTCACAAGCACGTCGGCGTTGCCGCCCGCGCCGGTCAACCGTTCAAGTGCCTCTAGCCCATCTTGTGTGACGTCGACCGCATGACCGTCCGCCTCAAGCGCCCGCTTCACGAGATCGCGCATCGATGCGTCGTCGTCGGCAAGAAGGATGCGCGCCATTTGGGGGATCTCCAATTGCACTCTTACCAGTTGTCGATTGTCAGTCGTCCACGAAGCGGCCGACGTAGGGCAACTCGCGGTAGCGGTGCGCCACGTCCATACCGTATCCCACCACGAAGGCGTCCGGACACTCGAAGGCCTTGAAATCGGCAACGACGGCGACGGCGCGCGCGGCTTGCTTTTCGAGAAGGACACACGTTCTGATCAGACCAGCGCCGCGCGCCGACAAGAGATCCATTGCGAACGCCAGCGTGCGGCCTGAATCGAGAACATCATCGACGAGCAGAATATTTCGGCCCTCGACGCTGAGATCGAGATCCCGCAGAATTTCGACACGGCCCGAAGAGGTCTTGCTCTTCTTGTAGCTCGACAGGGTGAGGAAATCGACTTCCGGGGCCAGACCCGTGAGGTGCAACGCGCGAATCAAATCGGCAGCGAACACAAAGCTGCCCTTGAGCACGGCAACAACCAAAAGACCCTGCATGCCAGCCGCTTTGATTTCAGCCGCTAGGCTTTCCAGGCGGTGCGCAATCTGACCAGCAGAAAACACCACCTCAATCCGCGAGCCGGCTGCGGCGTCCTGACCCATTCGGGGTTTCCTTTTCCACTCACACGAGGCTGATTATCAAGTTCCCTGTAGATATCGGGCGAAGGCCCGGGTTTAGCAAGCGACGAGACATAGGCCCCGGCAAGGCCAGACTCGAAAACAGTTGTGTACACGAGCCCGCCACAATCCTGATCGATTGATCCTTGGTGCTATTTGCACGCATAGTCCGGTTCCAAACTCATCCGTATTCTGTTCTGGAAAGCACCCCGTGATCCGACTGAGCAACGTCGCACTGAAATATGATCGCGGCTCTGACATTTTGTCCGACATTAACATCGAGCTGCGTCCAGGGTCGTTCCACTTTCTGCATGGCGCATCAGGTGCGGGCAAAACCTCACTCTTGCGCCTTCTGTTTATGTCGACGCATCCGACGCGCGGCCGTATCGAAATGTTCAGCCAGGATGTCAGCCGTGTGAACGCAGCCAAGCGCGCGCAGTTGCGCCGCCGCATCGGCATCGTGTTCCAAGACTTCCGCTTGCTTGATCATTTGACGACCTGGGAAAACGTAGCGCTGCCCCTGCGCGTGGTCGGCAAGAAGATGGATGACTACCGGGAAGACGTCACAGATTTGTTGCAGTGGGTGGGTCTGGGTGACCGCATGCACGCTTACCCTTCGGTTCTCTCGGGCGGAGAGAAACAACGCGCAGCCATCGCGCGCGCCGTTATTGGCAAACCGGAGCTGCTGTTGGCCGATGAGCCCACTGGCAACGTCGATCCGCAAATGGCGCGCCGGCTGTTGCGCCTGTTCATCGAATTGAATCGCCTCGGAACGTCCGTTCTCATTGCCACCCACGACCATCAATTGATGCGGCAGTTCAAGGCGCCGCGGCTGGAGTTGCACGAGGGCCATGTCCGCATCGTATGACAAGCCGCCCGGACGGCCTCAGCAGGCCCCGCGCTACGCCGGCCCGTCGTACGACGGCTACGACGATGTTGTGACGGGTCCCGCCACGATTCCGGCGACCGCTGGCCTCGCGCGGCACGGCTATGGTCAGGTGCCCGAGACGCGGCCCGCGGACGCCGGTGCTTACGGGCCGTATTCCGAACCCACTCAATCGCGGCTGGAAGCTGAGTCACGGCCCGATATCTACGCGCCTGCCCGGTCCGGCCGCAAAGTCAAAGCGCAGGTCAATGCGCCGATCGTGCCGGCAGGCTCGGTCACTGGCCGCTCGCTGACGCTGGTGATTTCGATCATGTGCTTTCTCGCCTGTCTGACGGCGGGCGCGGTTTACATGATCAACCAGTCCGCGGACGCGTGGCTGCGCGACATCGCCAGCGAAGTGACAGTTCAGGTGGAACCCAGGGACCAGGTCGACACCGACAAACAGGTCAAAGAGATCTCCGACTTCCTAGGCCAGCAGACGGGCATTCGCAACGCCCGCGCTTTGAGTGTCGAGGATTCCGCCGAACTTCTCGAGCCCTGGCTTGGCAAGTCGGATGCGCTCAAGTCCCTGCCTGTTCCGCGCCTGATCGCGCTCGAACTTGACCGCATGTCGCCGCCCGATCTTGAAGCGGTTCGCAAGCAGTTGACCGAAAAGTTTGCGAACGCATCGCTGGACGATCACCGGCAATGGCAGCAGCAGATCCGCACCGTGACGCGATCGTTTGCGCTGGGCGGATTGGCGATTCTATTGCTCGTCGCGTCGGCGACAACGGCCATTATCGTGTCGGCGACCAAGAGTTCGATGGCCTCGAACCGGGAAATTGTCGAGGTTTTGCATTTCGTCGGAGCGACGGACCGCTTCATCGCCCACGAGTTCGAAAAGCACTTCCTACGGCTTGGCATTCGTGCGGGTCTCGTCGGTGCCGGCCTTGCCATGCTCGTGTTCTTATTGATGCCAACCGCAATGGAACTGCTCGGCGGCGGAGCGGTGACCGCCATCGAACTGAACCGCATGATCGGCAGCGGGTCGCTCGACATGCCCGGCTACATCCTGCTCGGCATCGTTGTCGTGATTATTTCCGCGCTGTGCATGGTGACGTCGCGCCTGGGCGTGTACCGCATCCTCAACAGCAAGCGTTAACCAGTGCTTCCGCGACTGCCAAGTTCCAATTTCTTCCACGTCCTCAAGCATTTGTCGAACGGCGTTCAGTTTGTTGTCACAACGGCGGCCAAATCAGCTAGTCTTTAAGGACATGCGATTTGAGGCAACACGGAGTGCAGCCGGCGGACAATGACACAGCTCAATCGAGCCATGATCGGAACAGCGGGGATCAGCCTGTGGCTGCTCGCCTTCGGGTTTGTGATGTTTGCCAGCAGCGTCATGCGCGAACCGGTTGAGTCAGACTTCAAAGCCGACGGCATCGTGGTTCTGACAGGCGGCCAGTCGCGCATCACAGAAGGATCGCGCCTGCTGAAACTTGGCCGGGGCGAGCGGCTTCTGATTTCCGGGGTCAACAATCAAACCCGTCAGGAAGATCTGCAGCGGCTGACCGGCCTTGATGAGAAAAAATTCAACTGCTGCGTTGATCTTGGCTATACGGCGCTCGATACCATCGGCAACGCTTCGGAAGCCCGCACGTGGGCCGAGGCCCGGCAGTACGACAGCCTCATCGTAGTCACCTCGAACTATCATATGCCGCGCAGCCTGGTGGAACTGGGCCGCGTCTTGCCCAACACCAAGCTCATTCCCCATCCTGTGAAGCCCAAAACCTTCCAAACCGAAGCCTGGTGGCTGAGCCCGCTGACGACGCGGAATCTCGTTGCGGAATATCTGAAGTTCCTGCCATCTGCAGCTCGCTTCGCCTTCGCGCGGGCGCTGCGGCCCTTCGAGCAGAATTCGGTCGCAGAAGTGAAGACCGGCGGCGCGCCCAGGACCTGAGCCAGGTCAAAGCGGTCCGCGTTGCTGCCCGCTAAGGCCCGCCTCCCGATGCTGCGTTCCATCACCTTCGCCATCGCCTTCTACATCACGACGGCGCTGTTCCTGCTGCTGGGATCGTGGCTGCTGTTGGCGCCACGCAGTTGGGCCATGGCGGGTTTGAGAGCGCACGCGCGCGTATCGACTTGGCTTTTGCGCGTGATCGCAGGCACGTCGATGGAGGTGCGCGGCCGCGATAAACTTCCGGCTGGGCCGTGCCTTGTCGTCGCCAAGCATCAGTCGGCCTGGGACACCTTCGCGCTGATGCCACTGTTCTGCGATCCCGCTGTTGTGCTGAAAGACGAACTCAAATGGATTCCGCTCTACGGATGGTTCTGCGTGAAGTTCGCCCACATTCTCGTCAAACGCGATAAAGCGGCGGTGGCGTTGAAGGCGATGGTGCACGACGCCAAGGACCGCATCGCGGCTGGCCGCCAGATCCTGATTTTCCCGGAGGGCACGCGCAGGACGCCGGGTGCAGCCGCTGACTACAAGCCGGGCTATGTCGCCTTGTACGACGCACTCAATGTGCCGTGCGTGCCGCTGGCGTTGAACTCGGGTCTCTATTGGCCGCGGCGCAAACTGGCCCGCTATCCTGGCACGATCATCGTCGAGTTTCTCGATCCCATTGAACCGGGATTGCCCCGCAAAGTGATGCGCGAGCGCGTGGAGGCGGCCATTGAAGCGGCGTGCGCGCGGCTGATCGCAGAGGCTGCGTCGTCGCCCAACCCACCGCCGATCCCGCCACCTCTTTCAATTCCGCCAAACGGATCTTAAGTCTGAGATGACGTCGATATGAGAACAAAATTAAAACATAACAAGAACATTTATTGACTGGTGACGGCCGCGGGTGTAGGTTGGCTCAAGTTCAACAACGAGCGATCTGAGCCATGGGTGCTGCGCCCCAATTCCCTGCCGCCATCTCGCAAGAGATGTGGAACCTCAAGTACCGGCTGAAATCCGCCGGTGGTGGGGCGGCGCAGGACGCCACTCTCGACGACACGTTTTGGCGAGTCGCTCATGCAGTCGCCGCCGTCGAGACCGGCGGCAAAAAAGCACGCAAAGCGCGGGCGCATGAGTTCCACGACGCCATCGCTGATTTTGGGTTTCTGCCCGCCGGCCGCATTCTCGCGGGCGCCGGCACTGGCCGGGCTGTGACGCTGTTCAATTGCTTTGTTATGGGACGCATTGAGGACGACCTCGGCTCGATCTTCGACAACGTTAAGGAAGCGGCGTTGACGATGCAGCAGGGTGGCGGCATCGGCCACGATTTTTCAACGCTCCGGCCCAAAGGCGCACTGGTCAAGAGCATTGGTTCGGACGCGTCGGGTCCGGTCAGCTTTATGGACGTGTGGGACGCCATGTGCCGCACGATTATGTCGGCGGGCGCACGCCGCGGCGCGATGATGGCGACCCTGCGCTGCGATCACCCTGACATCGAAGATTTTATTGACGCCAAGGCGGACTCTGCCCGGCTGCGCAATTTCAACCTGTCAGTGCTGGTCACAGACGCCTTTATGGCCGCTGTGAAGTCCGGCGCGCCATGGCCGTTGCAGTTTGAAGGCAAGGTCTACCGCACAGTTGACGCCCGCGCGCTGTGGGACCGCATCATGCGCGCCACCTACGACTTTGCCGAACCAGGCGTGATCTTCATCGATCGCATCAATATGCGCAATAATATGGGCTATTGCGAGACAATCCAAGCGACCAATCCATGCGGTGAGCAGCCCTTGCCGCCTTATGGCGCTTGCCTGCTTGGCTCAATAAATCTGACGCGCTTTGTTACAAAGCCATTCACCGGGGACGCTCGCCTGGATTTAGCGGCACTTGAGACGCGTGTGCGCACCGCGGTGCGCTTCCTCGACAATGTCATTGATGTTTCAGGTTATCCGTTGCCCGCGCAGCGCCAAGAGGCCAAAGCCAAGCGCCGCATCGGGCTCGGTATGACCGGTCTGGCGGACGCGCTCATCATGCTCGGTGTGCGCTATGGCTCAGATCATGCACAGCAGCTGGCTGGCACCTGGATGGCGGCGATTGAAACGGCCGCCTACCTCGCAAGCGCAGATCTGGCCGCGGAAAAGAGCGCATTCCCGCTGTTTGACAAAGACAAGATCTTAGCGCGCCCGCACATTGCAGGGCTTAGCAAGGATGTCCGCAAAGCCATTGCTAAGAAAGGGTTGCGCAATGGCTGCATCACATCGATCGCCCCGACGGGCACCATTTCGATGTTTGCCGGAAATGTTTCGAGCGGTATCGAGCCGGTGTTCGCCTACGTCGCAGACCGCCGGATTTTGGTGGAGGACGGCACCACCCGCACTGAAACTGTCGAAGATTATGCCCACGCCCTTTACCGGCGAGCGTTCGGCACTGAGGCCGCTCTGACGCCGGCATTTGTGTCGGCGAATGAGCTGACGCCACAGGACCATCTGGTCATGCAAGCGGCCGTGCAAGCCCATGTCGACAGTTCGATCTCCAAAACCATCAATTGCCCCGTCGATATCCCGTTTGACGCTTTCAAGACGATTTACACCGAGGCTTACGACCGTGGCCTCAAGGGCTGCACGACCTACCGGCCGAACAGCGTGACGGGCGCCGTGCTGACGCCGGCGGCAGAGGCGACCGCCAGCGAGATGGCTTCAGAAGCGGACATAGTGCCACCGCGGGATGAGCCACGGTTAAACCTCTCGCAGCCGCCTCGATCACTGGGCGGAAACGACGGCCTGCGCCATCCCGCGGCTGGCGCTGGGCGCCGGGCAGACATCGTCTATATGTCGAAGCCGTTGGCGCGCGAGCCGGTTCTGTCAGGCTACACTTACAAACTCAAGTGGCCGGAGAGCGATCATGCGATCTACGTGACCATCAATGACATTGAAACCGACCAGGGCACTCCGGGCGTGCCGTCGCGCAGCCGGCCGTTCGAGATCTTTATCAACACTCGCAATCTGGAACACTACGCGTGGACCGTGGCGCTCACACGCATGATCAGCGCCGTGTTCCGCCGGGGCGGCGATGTCGCTTTTGTTGCCGAAGAGTTGAAGGCCGTGTTCGACCCCCAGGGCGGCCGTTGGATGGACGGCCGCTACGTGCCGAGCCTGCTCGCCGCCATCGGCGAAATCATCGAAGCCCATATGATCCAGACCGGGTTCCTCGCCGGGCCGCTCGATCTTGCGGGCGCGAGCACTGTACCGTCGACCCTGCCAGAATGGGGCAAGTCTGAGATCGCGCCCCGCAAGCGCCGTGCGGCTGGCGGCCGGTCGTGCCCGCGTTGCCACTCGCTGTCATTCGTTAAGCTGGATGGTTGTTGGGTTTGCGAAACGTGCGGATTTTCCAGATGTGGCTGAGGCTTAACAAGTTTGTAATGTCGCCTTCTCAGATCAATAATCGGCCAATTTCACTGCAAAACACTGTCACCGTCCAGAACCGCAACACCGGTAAACGCGAAATTGACCGTGCCGCAAAAAGACTGAGATCAAGACACATTTGATCCAGAAATTTCGGTCATGTTGTTTTGCATGAGTTGTGGCGTAACCGGCCTGTAAGAGCCGGTCTGAGGAACAAGGTTATGGGAGCGCACGTCATTCAATTGGCCGATTACAGAGCCCGCAAGGTCGCCGCTGCAAGCGCGCCCGCCGAGCTCGATGGCGCCGCAGACATTGCTGAGCGCTTTCACTTCTGGAGCGGCGGCACTGGCCGGCGCTATGTCCACACGATTTACAGCCTGGTCGAGTGCCCAGCACTTCCGGCCGGCAACTACGTCCTCGTTCGCCGCGACCACAATGGCAGCCGTCACGTGCTCGCCATCGGCCGCGTCGGTCATGAATCAGCCTCGCTCAATCTTGCGGAAATCCGCCGCCGGGGCGCTGAACTCGAAGCCAACGAAGTTCACGTTCACTTGCTGGCCCATACTGCCAAGCAGAGCCTATTCGTAGAAGCCGATCTGCGTACCGGCCAGAACACTGGCATGGCCGCTCGCACGAGCCACTAACACCGGCCACCAAGGCCCCGAATCTCAAGAGCGCGCAGGTGCCCCACCTGCGCGCTCTAGTTTTGTAAGTTGGCGCGAAACGAGAATGCCCGGGTCCGCTCGCGGCGCAGCACAGGCCCTTGAAGCGGTTTTCGCGACCACGCCCGGTACAGCGCCAAGGCCCGCGGCCGCGCCGCCAGGCCGGTCTCACACTCCAGATGCCGCCCACCGGCCACATTCAGCAGCCGCTCAAGTCCCACCTGCCGGATCTTCAGTTTTCTAAGCTGGCCAGCGGTGTTCGCCAAATAGTCGAGATTGGTGCCCGCGATTCCGGCGGCACCCTTGATAATCTTGGCTTGCTGCATCAGGCCGAGGCCCGCCGCGAAGCTTGGATGCGCCGGGTCAGCCACGTAGGTCAGCGCCGTGACCACGCGCCGCTCAGGCGTGGCCAGTGTGACCGGCACCCGCACCTCACGATAGACACCGTAGATCAGCTCCCGATGCCGCAAATACCGGCGCGTGTCCACCGCCGCCTCGGCGGCTACGCGAAACGCCAAGCCCTGGCAGTGCCCTCCGCGAGCCAAGCCCAGCACGAGGCCGGGCCGCTCGAACGTGCCCCGGTAGTGCAGCGAGTAAATGCAAAATGCGCGGGCATAGCCGTCAAGATGCGCGGGCACCGCTTCAACGTGCGCAAACCCCGGCCGCCACATCAGCGACCCGTAAGCGAACACCCAGAGATCGTCCGGTTTTGCCGCCATCAATGTTTCGCCAGATTGGTTTGGGCCTACGCAGTTTTGACGGGTGTCGCAGGCGGTATACGGCCAAAGTTCGGCGCCGCCGTATCCTGGCCCGCCTGAACAATACCGCGGCGAACAGCGCGCGCTTCGTTGAACAGCCGGAACAGGGTGTCACCGTCGCCAAATCGGATTGCGCGCTGCAACGCCGTCAGATCCTCGCTAAAGCGGCCGAGCATTTCCAGCACCGCGTCCTTGTTGTTCAAGAACACGTCGCGCCACATGGTCGGGTCCGAGGCGGCAATGCGCGTGAAATCGCGAAACCCGCCAGCTGAAAACTTGATGACCTCGGTGTCCGTCACCCGCTCCAGATGTGCCGCGGTATTGACCGCGTTGTAGGCAATGAGATGCGGCAAGTGCGAGGTGATGGCGAGCACCAGATCGTGATGCTCCGGCGTCATAATCTCGACCATCGAGCCGAGCTTCTGCCAGAACAGTTTGAGTTTCTCGACCGCAGCAGCGTCCGTGTGCGGTTCCGGTGTCAGAATGCACCAGCGGCCATCAAACAGCTCCGCGAATCCCGATTCTGGGCCTGATTGTTCGGTGCCAGCGATCGGGTGACCGGCCACGAAATGCACGCCGTTGGGAACATGTGGACTGACATCACGGACAATCGCGCCTTTGACGGAGCCCACGTCGGTCAGAATAGCGCCCTGTTTCAGAACCGAAGCGATCTCTGCCGCAATCGGTCCGCACATTCCAACGGGCACGCACAAGATGACGAGGTCGGCTCCTGCAGCGGCGTCGCGCGCGCTCGAATAACCCTGATCGATCAAGCCCAACGCTTTGGCGGTTTCGACCGTTGCAGCGGTGCGAGCTGACCCAACAATCGACCGGGCCAAGCCGGCGCGGCGGCTGGCATGACTGATCGACGAGCCGATCAGGCCGATGCCGATCAGCGCGATGCGGTCAAACATCGGTGCAACCGTCATGACGTGCGCGCTCCCATGAATTCCGCCAACGCGGCGACCACGGTGCGATTGTCGCTCTCACAGCCCACGGTCATGCGCAGGCAATCGGGCAAGCCGTAGCTGACGACACGGCGCAGCAGGATGGCGCGCGATTTGAGAAAGGCATCGCACGCCTCGGCCGATTTTAGGCCGCTCTTGGGAAAATGGATCAGCACGAAGTTGGCGACGCCCGGCGTCACGGTCAGCCCCAGCTTCGTGATCTCCGTGGTCAGCCACGGCAGCCAAGTTTCATTATGGACGGCTGCTGCTTCCATGTGCGCGATATCGTCCATTGCCGCCGCACCTGCCAAAATCGATGGCGTCGACATGTTGAACGGGCCGCGAATGCGGTTGAGAGCGTCCGCAACCGCCTCGGGGCAATAGGCCCAGCCGATGCGCAAAGCGGCCAACCCAAAGATCTTCGAGAACGTGCGCGTCATCACGGTGTTGTTGGTCGTGGCGACCAACTCAAGTCCGGCTTCATAATCGTTGCGGCGCACGTACTCAGCGTAGGCTCCATCGAGAACCAACAGCACGTTGGCTGGCAGGCGGTCGCGCAGGCGGCGGACTTCGCCGATCGGTGAGAACGTTCCGGTCGGATTATTGGGATTGGCGAGGAACACTACTTTTGTCCGTGGCGTGACCTTGGCCAGCAAGGCATCGACATCGGCGGTCAGATTGGTTTCTGGCGCAATGACGGGTGTTGCGCCGCACGCAAGGATCGCGATGCGATAGACGAGAAATCCGTGCTGCGTGTAGAGCCCTTCGTCGCCCGGCCCGAGATACGCATGCGCGATCATGCTCAACAGTTCATCTGAACCCGCACCACACACGATCCGCTCTGCATTGAGGCCGTAGCGGCGGGCAATCGCCTGCCGCAGCACAGTCGCTTGGCCATCGGGATAACGCTCCAAATCCACCGCTGCCGCCTTGAACGCCGCGAGCGCCTTCGGACTTGGCCCGAGCGGCGTTTCGTTCGACGACAGTTTGATCGGCGTCAATCCGCCTGGCACCTTGCTCTCGCCCGGGACGTAGGCTTCGATCTCCAGAACGCCGGGATTGGGCTTCGGGGCAGTGGCAGCCATGATAACTTCGTCTTTCGCAAGTTTCTTAGTCAAAGCGCGTGTTTGCGGGAGAGTGGTATACGACGCGGCGCGCCAGCGGAAGGCGGTAAAGTCGCGCGTTTACCCCTGAAATCGTAGCTAATAATCGCTCCCTTGACGCTGCCGCGCCGCCTCCGTTATCACTTTGGCTCCCGTGGTGATTTGGCCGGCCGGCTTGCAGCCACGTTAAACAACTCGCTAAACAGGCCGCGCGCACCCGGTCGACGGATGAGCCCGGCACATTTGGCGGGCATCTGGCCGGGTTTTTTGTTGGCCCCTAGTGTTCGCAACGGGCCCGGAGTGCGCGCGAGGCATGGCGACCTTTTCGACCCCAATTCCATCCGCAGGCGCGGCCAGTGGCGGGCCAGACTCGCGGCGCCGGGAAATCGATACGCCATCGAGCAAGGTTGTGCGCTTTCCGGCGTCAGAGCCATTGCGGCTTGATTGCGAGCGCGATCTCACGCCTCTGACCATCGCCTACGAGACCTACGGCACGCTCAACGCGGACAGGTCAAACGCTATTCTGATTTGTCATGCGCTGACCGGCGATCAGCATGTTGCAAGCAAGCACCCCGTGACTGGCAAGGGCGGTTGGTGGGAAACGCTTGTCGGCCAGTGCAAGCCGATAGACACGCGCCGTTACTTCGTCATTTGCCCCAACATTCTTGGTGGCTGCATGGGATCGACGGGCCCGGCATCCATCAATCCGGCGACGGGCCAGCCCTACGGCATCGACTTTCCGGTCATCACCATCGGCGACATGGTCGCGGCTCAAGTGCGTCTCATCGATCACTTGGGCATCAAGCAATTGTTCTCGGTCGTCGGCGGGTCGATGGGCGGCATGCAGGTGCTCGAGTGGGCAGCCACCCATAAAGACCGCGTGTTCACCGCCATGCCGATTGCAACGGCGGCCTGGCACACCGCGCAAAACATCGCATTCCACGAGGTTGGACGGCAAGCCGTTATGGCCGATCCCGAGTGGTGCGAAGGAAGCTATGAAACGCAGGGCAAGCGCCCGTTGCGCGGGCTGGCGGTTGCTCGCATGGCAGCCCACATCACATATCTGTCGGAGAAAGCCCTGCAAGATAAGTTTGGGCGTGGCTTGCAAAACCGCGATGCGCGCTCATTCTCGTTCGATGCCGACTTCAAGATTGAGAGCTATTTGCGCCATCAGGGTTCGACGTTCGTCGATCGCTTCGACGCCAACAGCTATCTCTACATCACGCGCGCGATGGACTATTTCGACCTTGAGTCCGCGCATAGTGGCAAACTGGCAAACGCCTTCCGGGGCACGAAAACGCAGTTCCTTGTTGTCTCATTCACCAGCGATTGGCTGTATCCGACGCGCGACAACAAAGAGATCGTCAAGGCGTTGAATGCCGTTGCCGCCAACGTCTCGTTCGTTGAGATCGAGAGCGACAAGGGGCACGACGCGTTCTTGCTGGAAGAACCCGAGTTCGCGGCCGCCGTGCAAGGCTTTCTCAATGCCGCCGCCACCAAACGCGGTATCGCGCCTGTATTGGGGGCCGCGTCATGACGACAGCCACAACCCTGCCGGCTGCGGCCGCACCGCGCGCGGACCATTTGCTCATTGCCGAGCTCGTCGAGCCGGGCAGCCGCGTGTTGGACGTTGGCTGCGGCGACGGCGCCTTGCTGCAACTGCTGGCGGAAACCAAGTCCGTTGATGGCCGCGGCATCGAACTTGCGCGCGAGCGCGTCAATGCCTGCGTCACGCGAGGGCTGTCGGTCATCCAGGGTGACGCCGATCGAGATCTTCCGGACTATCCCGACCAAGCATTCGACTACGCCATTCTCTCGCTGACCATCCAGGCGACCCGCCACCCGAAGATCGTGTTGGAAAATCTGCTGCGCATCGGCCGCCGGGCGATCGTGTCGTTCCCAAACTTCGGCCATTGGAAAGTCCGCAAGGCGTTGCTGTTAACCGGGCGCATGCCGGTCACGCCGAGCCTGCCGGATACTTGGTATGACAGCCTTGACGCGCACTTATGCACCATCAAAGACTTCGTCGATTTGGCGAAACTCGTCGATGCGGACATTGAGGAGGCCGTCGCCTTCAACAGTTCCGGCCAGCGTCTGCCGATTAAGAACTCGCTGTCGCTACAGAATCTGCTGGGCGAAAAGGCTGTATTTCTATTGCGCAAGCGGGGTTAGCCGGGTCCCTCGCCCCGAACAGCCAGCGCGGGCGCCCACCCGCAGCGGACTTCGTGATGGCGAACTTTAGGGCCGCCCAGCCCCGTTTGGTGGGGCGTAAAGTCCGTTCCCCGTCAGCACCATTCTGAAATGGAAATCCCGCTTAGGCGGATCCTTTGGCGGCGGGCCCTGCTGGCCGGTGCTTTTTCTTGTGGGCGTACTTTGACGTCGGCTTTGCGGTCCCTTGATCGCGGGCCGGCGCGGCACCACTGATACCGTGCGAAGCTTTGGGCGGGCCCTTGCGGTGCTCATAGCCACCCGGCTTCGTTTTCCCGGATTTGCGCCAGCGCTCTTTGGTGCGGAATTTCTGCGCAGCGTCAGGCGGCGATTTGCCATTGTTTGGGCCATTCTCCGAGCTGTTTGCGGCCGGCCTCGGCGGCGCTGGCTTTGCGTCAAATAATTTGCGCGACTCAAATGGACGCCGCGGCGCTGACGGCGCGGCATCTTCCGGTGCCGCGTCAGCGCTGGCACGCGAGATGTGGCCTTCCTTGTTCTTGTTCGTGCGCACGCTGTCGGCAAACTGCTCGGCAAACTCAGCAACGATTTGGAACTGTGTGTCGCGATCATTGATCTTGATGGCGCCGATTTCGGATTTCGAGATGCCACCAGCTTTGCAGATCAGCGGGATCAGCCACCGCGGGTCAGCGTTGCGCTCGCGGCCAATGTTGAGGCGGAACCATTCCATTGCACGTGCATCCTCGCGGCGTGCGCGGGTCGGGCGGGGGCCGCGATCGGCTGCGGCCTCGCCGCCGTCGCGGCTTGCACGCTCAGGTCTTTCGCGGGCACCACGTTCGGACGGCGCCCGTTCAAACGGGGCGGGTTGCGGGCGCGCGCTGTCCACCTGTGGCCGGCGTTCGCGGAACCGGTCATCGCGCTTGGGTGGGCCAGGATCTTCGGCAATGTCTTCTGGTGCCGGCAATTGTGCGCGGCGCATGCGCACCAAGGCGAGCGCGATTTCGTCCGCCGTGCGCCCCGCTTGCAATCCTTTCACCAGCGCCAGCTCTTCGTCTGCGGCGGCATCCGTGAATACCGGATCGGCAATAAAGCGCTCCTGGTCTTTGGCGCGAATTTCATCCGCCAACGGGGGCGGACCCCATGTAGCTTTGACCTTGGCGGCATCCAACAAAACTTCAGCCTTGCGGCGGCGATTATAGGGAACAACCAGAACGCAGAGGCCCTTCTTTCCTGCGCGACCCGTGCGGCCAGACCGGTGTAACAGCGTCTCGCGATCGTTGGGCAAATCAGCGTGGATGACGAGCGCCAGATCCGGAAGGTCAAGGCCGCGCGCAGCGACGTCAGTTGCGACCAGCACGCGGGCGCGGCCATCGCGCAGCGCCTGCAAGGCATGCGTGCGCTCGGCCTGGCTCAATTCACCCGACAGGGCGACAGCTGAGAACCCACGCTCCACCAGCCGCGCATGCAGCCGCTTCACCGCTTCGCGCGTAGAGCAGAATACCAGCGTTGCGCGCGCTTCATGCAGGCGCAGCACGTTGACCACAGCATGTTCGATGTCGAGCTGTGACACCCGGATCGCGCGATACTCGATATCGGCGTGTTGCTCGTCGCGGCGCAGCGTTTCGATCCGCACGGCTTCGCGCTGGTAACGCTTGGCCAGCATTTCTATTTCGCGCGGCATGGTGGCCGAGAATAGAAGCGTCTGCCGCTCCTTCGGAGTCGCGTCCAGAATGAATTCCAGATCTTCGCGGAAGCCGAGGTCCAGCATTTCGTCGGCTTCATCAAGTACGATGGCTTTGAGTTTGCTCAGCACAAGCCGGCCGCGCTCCAAATGATCGCGCAGGCGTCCCGGCGTGCCGACAACGATATGCGCGCCGATGTTCAACTGGCGGCCTTCGGCCTTTGCATCCATGCCGCCGACGCATGTCACCACTCGCGCGCCTGTCTCGGCGTAAAGCCAATCGAGCTCGCGCTGCACCTGCATGGCGAGTTCGCGCGTCGGCGCGATGATCAAAGCCAAGGGCTCGGCCGCGCGGTCGAATTTTTCGGCGGAGTCGAGGATGGTCGCGGCCATCGCAAGCCCGAAGGCCACCGTCTTGCCGGACCCTGTCTGCGCCGAGACCAGCAGGTCGCGCGTTGCCGCATGGCCATCCAGCACCGCGACCTGAACGGCCGTGGGAACCGTGTAGTCGCGCGCGGCAAGAGCACGCGCAAGCGCCGGGTGAGTGGCTGGGAATGTCATCTGTGATCGGGCTTTCAAGCAGGGCTGGAGGCGCTGGTCCGCAACGATAGGGGCGCGAGCGAAAACGAGCCAAAGTTTGGGTCTGGCAAAGCATTAGAAGGTTTCGCGACACCGCGCCAGCCGACATGAGGTAGCGGGCTCACGCCTGACCGAATTGGCCGCCGGTAACCATGTCTATCGATGCTGGCGGGGCTCGTGGCGCGGTTCACGGCGACCCGTGGCCGGGTGACCGTCCTTCCTGTTCTCCAACGCCCGCACCGGCCGGACCGACACCAGATCCCGCAACCCGCTCGCGGCGACCCGCTTGCCGCTGATGGGAGCCATCACTTCTTTGCGGGCTTCGACGATCAACACGCCGCCGAAGGCCGGCCATAACCGTCCACCGATGCGTTCCCAGGCGGCCGCCGATTTCAGCATGAGCCGGCGATTGATCGGCGGCAGATGCAGCGCCGATCCCCACGAGACAGGCGTGAAGAGTGACTCAACCAGCAGTCGCTCCAGTTGCGACCGGCTGTACGGACGGCCATGGCCGAATGGTGTTGAATCAAGCCGCGCCCAAACGCTGCGCCGGTTGGGAACAACAATCAGCAACCGGCCTTCCGGCGCCAATACGCGCCACATCTCCCGCAGCATTGGGCCCGGCCGGTCGGATACTTCAAGGCTATGCACAACCAGCAAGCGGTCGATGGAATTGTCAGGAAGCGGCAATTGGTCGTCTTCGACAAGGACGGACAATGGATAGCCTGCGGGAGGCCATACCATCGCACCCTGCGTATCCGGCATCATAGCGCCGAGGCGCGTCACGTCGCTCCGGTAGGCGCCGAGGTAGGGCAAGCCGTAGCCAAGCCCAATGACCGCGCCACCGCGAAGGCCACGCCAGCGAGCACGGATCTGCTGGCCGACGATCCGGCGGACCGTGAGGCCCAGCGGGGTCGAATAGAAGTCGCGCAGATCAACGACATCCAATTGCATTTTGGCGCCCGGGCTGCCTTGCCTGTAACCGGCAGACATTCCATATATCAGGTTGTGCTCATCCCTTTTAGAGCGGCGGCGCATTGAATTGGCAAGTTGCGCCAGCTACCTTGGCAAACGCCACCGGCTAACCAACTGCGGATCGAATGACGGCTCTTAAAATTCATCAGTTTGCATGCCGCAAAGACAACTATGGCGTGCTCGTTCACACAGAAAACGGTTTGACCGCATCGATTGATGCGCCAGACGCGGCTGCTGTGACGGCGGCGCTCAGCGAAACGGGTTGGGCGCTGACCCACATTCTGACAACGCATCATCACAACGATCACACGGCCGGCAATCTGGAACTCAAAGAGCGCACAGCGTGCACGGTTATCGGACCACGCGCCGAGGCCGCGCGTATTCCCGGCATTGACGTTGAAGTGGGCGAGGGCGACGCGCTGAACCTCGGCGATCATGAAATACGAGTTCTGGAGACGCCCGGACACACGGCTGGCCACATTAGTTACTGGCTGCCGCAGGATCGCGTGGCGTTTGTTGGCGACACGCTGTTTGCAATGGGCTGCGGGCGGGTGCTCGAAGGCAACAACGAGATGATGTGGCATTCGCTGTCGAAGCTCGCAAAACTGCCGCCGGACACCCAGCTCTACTGCGGACACGAGTACACGCTGGCCAATGCCCGCTTCGGCTTGACCATTGAGCCAGGCAACCAAATGCTGCAGCAGCGCGCACGCGCGGTGGAGACACTTCAGGCCGAAGGCAAGCCAGCGCTGCCGACGCAGCTTGATCTTGAGCTTCAAACCAACGTGTTCTTGCGCCCGCATATCGCCGCTATCCGTAATCAACTGGGAATGGGGGCCGCTGCGGACTGGCGCGTGTTCGGCGAAATCCGCGACCGGAAGAACCGGTCGTGACGACGATCCCCAGCGGACTTAGTGCCGAAGCCGTAATCCGCCTATTGCAATTGCAGCCCCATCCCGAAGGCGGCCACTACCGCGAAACGTTTCGCGACGGGCGCATGGATGCCAGCGGCCGCCCGGCCTCCACCGCCATCTACTTTCTTCTCCAAGCGGGGGAGATCTCGCGGTGGCATACAGTTGACGCCACCGAGATCTGGAACTGGTACGCAGGCGCGCCGCTGCGGCTCAGCCTTGCCGGGCCCGGCGAGGCAGCGCGCCACGTGACGCTCAGTGCCGATCTCTACGCTGGCGGTCTGCCTCAGGCGGTGGTCGCGCCGCACTGCTGGCAGCAGTCGCAAAGCCTCGGCGCCTGGAGCTTTGTTGGCTGCACCGTGGCACCGGGATTCACGTTTGACGGCTTCCGGATGGCACCACCCGGCCGTGAGCCGCCGTTCGCCTTATGAGAAGGCCGATTTGCCCGCGGGCGAATCGGTTGTGCGACTTGCGGGCCCTCACCATGGCGGGCTGGCAACTTTTCCACCACTAAATGCAGTCCATAGCGGCACATAAGTCACTGATATTGAGACAAATCCCCACAATACAGGCGGGCGGGCCAGGCGCGCGCTTGCTGCTCAAACCCGACTCACTAAAGAGTGCGCGCAACTTATGTTTCCGGCTGACGGGGGTTGCCGATATGAAGGGCCAGACGACTGGACCAGTGTTGAGCACGATTTTTGTCGACTACGACAACATCTATCTCTCACTCAAACGCAAAAATGACGAGGCCGCGAAACGGTTCGCGAAGGACGCGCACGTCTGGCTGAAAGAGATTGAAAGCGGCCGGTTGATCACGCCGACCAACGGAGCCACGACGACGGAGCCGCGCCGCATCGTCATGAACCGCTGCTACGGCAACCCCGTGCCGCGGCGCAATTCGTCCGACAATTCAACGGACATGAATTCCTTTCCATTCGTGCGCCACCACTTCCTGCGCGCGGGCGTGGAAGCCGTTGACTGCCCGCCGCTCACCTCACAGCTGAAAAACTCAGCCGACATCCGCATGGTGATGGACGTCCGCGATCTCATTCAGCACGATACCTACTTCGACGAATTCATCATTCTATCGGGCGATGCGGACTTCACCCCGCTGCTGCACCGCCTGCGCGCGCATGCCCGCCGCACGGTGGTGTTCGCCAACGATCACACGGCCGCCCCCTACACCGCGATAGCCGACGGCGAAATTCGCGAGTCGAGCTTGATTGCCCTGCTTTTGGAAGGCCGCGCCGCGGGAACGGCCGAGCCGAATAACGCTCCGGATGTCGCCGCGCAGGCGTCGTCTGCGCAACTCGAAGTCACGCGCAAAGCTATTTTGAATGAAGTGATTGCACTGGTGAGGTCTGCCGGTCAGCCTGTGCCCCTGGAAGCGTTGGCCGATCGCGCCGTTCGCACCCTTGGCCACGACCGCACGGTTGGCACGTCCTGGGGCGGCGCAGGCAGCTTCAGTTCGCTTCTCGCCAAGGGCTTGCCTGAGGACATTCGGCTGTCCGAACAGCCGCCGTACTACGTTTACGACACCAGCCGCTCGCTGGCCGGCGACGCGCGCCGCAGCGAGCCCGTGCGGGACCCTGTGCGTCACGAGCCGGTGCTGCCGGGCATTGGCCGCAGCGAACGGAACCCTGTGCCGTCGAACTTCGAGATGCAGCCAGCTCCCGCTGCCGCACCGCAGGTTGCCACTTATGATTCCGCCGCTGTTCGCGCCGCGCGCATGGCTCCAATGGCTGCCCCTGCCCCTGCAGCTGCGGCGCCGGTCGTGCCGAAGCCCACACCCCGTGCGCCCGAAGGCCCGACCATTCAACAGTCGATCACGCGCATCCACGAGGCCTGCCAGGCTCCCCCATTGGCACCGCCGGAATACCGCGTACTGTTCGATGTGATGGCGCAGGAAATCAACGCCAACAATCTGTCGGGCTCGCAAACCTTGATCAACATTGCGCAGCGCGCCGCTGAGCAGGGTGTCGAAGTCCGGCGCGACGATATTCGCTTTGTTCTCGATGTGGTCAGCGAAACCGACCCGTGGTTCGAACAGGGCGCGTCCGCGAGCCTGTTTGCCAGCCGCTTCCGCAACTTCGTCGTCGCCCGCTGCCGCAGCCAAAACTTGTCGCTGTCGTCGGAAGAACTCGATCTGATCGATGCTTGGTTCGGCGGCTCCCCGGCCGCTCAGCGTGCGCCGTTGGCCCAGAGCCAGGTGCCGGCCCGGACTGCGGCGCCTACTGCACCCGCCCCAGCCCCACAGGCGGATCGCTGGTGGAGCGCCGACGAAGGCCGGGCTTATGGCACGGGCGGGCGCATGCAGTACGCCCCTGACGACGAGTTGCCGCTCATCGTGCGCAATAGAAACCGCGGGTAAGACGAACCCAAGACGGCTTACGACCCAACAAACCAAAACGCCCTGGAGATCACTCTCCTGGGCGTTTTTTGTACGTGAGATTACTGCCCTGACTTCATGGCCGTCCCAGGCACGCTCGACGTGCTGACGTCGTCCACCACCCTGGCCCGCTGCTCGTCACACGACTTGACGCGGACGAGATTGGGCGAGTTCTTGATCTGAGCGGCAGGGACGCAGGCCGGTAGTCCGGCCTTGCGCGCGCCGATGACAAACAACTCGGCCTCTTTTTCTGCATAGCCGCCCGCCTCGCTGAGATACCTTTCTGCGATCCAGGAGGAGTCGAGTTTTGCGACGTTGGCAGCAGCGGCCTCTGATTCAGTCGTGCGACCCAAATATGCATTCGCCATGGCCACGAAGGCGTGATCAAGGGCGAAGGGTTCCTTCACAAGCGATCGGTGGTTTGCAGATCTCTCAAACTGCTCGCCGAAAAAAAATGTTATACCAAGCCCTTGATTGTACCAGTCAGGATAATGAGGGTTCAGTTTCAGTGCCCGCTCAGCGAGGTTCACCGCGCGCGCCGACTGACCAAACTGAGGTAATGCCCAGGCGTTGATGAGCAGAAGGTCCGCATCGGATGGTGCAAGACTTTCGGCCTTGTCATATTCTGCGAGCGCTTGCGCGGGCTTGCCGCGATAGGCGTAGGCGATAGCGAGGGACTGGTGCGTCTTGCCATCGTCGGGATCGAGTTGCACGGCCCTTTCGGCCGCCTCCGTCAATTTTACCACCGTCTCATCGATGGAAGATGCCAAGCCCAGGTCTATTAAGTAGAAATAGACATCAACCAGCGCGACGTAGGCGCGCGCAAGTTGTGGATCGAGCTCTATTGCCTTGCGCAACAGGCCCTCGGCTCGGATCAGACTTTCCTTCGTCACCTTGTGTTTCATTTCCAAGGCCAGTAAATAGGTGTCGAACGCGGTCAGGTTCGCGGGCGGCTTACGCCTGACGAGGCGGCGCTCGGCCTCTGCGACCGACCCCTCATAGGTTGTTATGGTTGCAGCGATTTTCCCCGTGACATCATTCTGCACTGCGAACAGGTCATCAACGGGCCGGTCGTAACGCTCGGACCAGACATGACTGCCGGAGGCGGCCTCGATGAGCTGGGCCGACACCCGAATTCGCTCGCCCATCGGCTGGATGGAGCCTTCGAGAACATATTTTACGCCGAGGTCGCGGCCTATTTGGCGGATATCAACCGGCTTGCCCTTATAGATCTCGGTGGAATTGCGGGCGATGACGATCAGGCCCTTGGAGTGGGAGAGATCGGTAATGATGTCCTCGGTGATGCCATCTGCAAACCGCTCCCATTTGGGATCGTCGCCAATATTGTCGAAGGGCAAAACGGCAATGGACGGCTTGTCGAACGGCGCCGGACGAGAGATCCTATCCTGCATTTCCCAGAAAATTGCCGTGACAGTCAGCAGGACCAGCGCTAAGGCCGCCGCAGCCGACGGCCAATGCACCTGCGGGTGAGAACTTGCGGGCGGCGGATTGACAGCCTCATCCTTCGCCAATGCGCGCGCCTGCCTGGGACCATGATCCTGCTCAGAAAGTTTAGTGTCTGAGGGGTCTGGCCTTGGTTCAGAGATTGCCGCCTGCCGGAACTCAATTTGCGGCGCGTAGCTGCCCTTCGGCAGGTCTATGCGAATGGGATCGCTCCGGCCGCTGGTCTCGTAATATTCGCGCAGCTTGTCCCGCAGCCGCCCGGCTTCGATGCGCACGAGCGGATCGACGAGGGGATCGAACGTCTCAGGCCGATCGAAGACCGCTAAAGCGATGGTGTAGCCCTTCAACCGATCATCGTGTCCAGCCAGAGTTTCGGTGACGAGGTACTCCAAAAACCTCTGCCGCCGCCGCGACTGGAGAAATGGCCCGCTCTTGAAGATGCGCTCCAGCTGTTCGCGAACGGCATGCTGGTCGGACTCGCTCCAGCAATTGAGCGAACTCTCCGTCATGGAAAAACTCCATGTGAGCCAAGTAAACGGCTGCGTTCCCGGCTGTGAGCCGAGGTTTCATACCGTAACATACTAGGACCAACGGCAGCGTGCTGTCACCTTTCTCGCGCGGGCTCACGGATCATCATCGCTCGCTTCACTCCAACCTGGAGTCGGCTTCGCCTAGGCCCCCCCATGTGCGGGGCAGGAAACGGCTTCCAATTCTCGGGAGATAAAACAATGTTCAAATCAATCATGTTCGCTTTTGCTGCGGGTGTCTTGGCGATGTCCACCTATGCCGACGGCTCACTTGCCGAGACCCGGCCCTGCTACTTGCCGCCAAAGAGCAGTGTGCCATGCACTCTCACGCAAGAGTTCCCAAAGCCTCCCAAGGCCCAATAATTCCGAACTCATCGGGGGCGGGCCCGGCCTTAACCGGGGCTGCCTCCAAAATTCAGCTCGCCAATTTTACGATGAAGGATAGGGCCATGACACTTAGATCGCTGCTTTGTATGTCTGCTGCACTTCTTATTGCCGACGCCCCTGCCGCGATGGCCGGCAAGACCGTGGACGAAGCGGGCACCATGGCCTGCGTGATCGACAAATGGAACGAAACGGAGCCGAAAAAGGGACACAAGCTGGTCGACTATGCCAGCCGATGCGTCCTCGTCCCCGACGATTCCGCCGCCCCGAAGGTCACCGAGGCGTGCGAGGGAAAGTATGAGTACATGCCTCCAGATGGGAAGAGCTGGCAGGCCAGCGGAACCTGCACCGACACTGTTAAAGGTGGAGACACTAAATCCTTTACTTGGGAGGAGGGCTCGCATCTCACGGCTTACCCCTACAAATATATCGGTGGCACCGGCAGATACCAAGGCGCCAGTGGCAGCGGCACCTACATCTACGAGAACCTCACCGATACGCTCGTCGGCGGACGCTACAAGGGCAAGCTCATGCTGCCGTGACGCTCCAAAGTCCGTCAGTTCAGAGCTAAAAAAAACCGCGGCGGAGACCCATCTCCGCCGCGGTCAAATCATCGAGCAGTCGGTGCGGGCCGCTCTTACGCGACGTACTGCCCGCCATTCGCGGTCAGCGTCGAGCCGGTAATAAAGCCAGCGTCATCCGAAGCGAGGAATACGACGGCGCGGGCGATTTCGCTTGGCTCGCCGAGGCGGCCGACGGGGATTTGCGGCAGGATGGATTTTTCCATCACGTCTTGCGGCACAGCCTTCACCATCTCGGTGGCGATGTAGCCGGGGCAGATGACGTTGACGGTGATGCCAGCGCGCGCGCCTTCCTGGGCTAACGCCTTGGTGAAGCCGATGTCACCGGCCTTGGACGCGGAGTAGTTCACCTGGCCCATTTGGCCCTTCTGGCCGTTGATCGACGAGATGTTGATGACGCGGCCGAACTTGCGGGCGCGCATGCCTTCCCAGACTTGGCGTGTGACATTGAACAGGCCGTTCAAGTTGGTGCCTATGACGTCGTCCCACTGCTGCTTGGTCATCTTGTGGAACATCGTGTCTTTGGTGATGCCAGCATTGTTGACGAGTACATCGATGGGACCGACGGCCTTTTCGATGTCTTTGACGGCCTTTTCGCTGGCTTCAAAGCTCGACACGTCGAACTTGAACACAGGAATGCCGGTCTCGACGGAGAACTGCTGGGCGGCCGCGTCGTTGCCGGCGTAGCTGGCCGCGACCCGGTAACCGGCATGCTTCAATGCGATAGAAATCGCGTGGCCAATGCCGCGCGTGCCGCCGGTAACGAGGGCAACTCGTGCCATGGATGGTCTCCCTAGTGGTTTTTTTGTTGATTGAGTGTGAGCGATTGGTGTCAGACGCCTCTTAAAGGTGTCTGACACCATATCCAAATTAATCGCGCGCCACGCACATCGCGATGCCCATGCCGCCGCCGATGCACAGCGTGACGAGGCCCTTCTTGGCGTTGCGGCGTTCCATTTCGTGCAGGAGTGTGACGAGCACGCGCGCGCCGGATGCGCCGATCGGATGGCCGATGGCAATCGCGCCGCCGTTGACGTTCACCTTATCGGTGTCCCAGCCCATGCCTTTGTTGACCGAGATGGCCTGCGCGGCGAAGGCTTCGTTGGCTTCGATCAGGTCGAGGTCCTTGATGGTCCAACCGGCCTTTTCCAACGCCTTCTTCGATGCCGGAATGGGCCCGGTGCCCATGATCGAGGGGTCGACACCGGCGTGCGCCCACGACACGACGCGAGCCAGCGGCGTGATCCCGCGCTTGGCAGCTTCCGCAGCGGTCATCAGGACAACGACTGCGGCGCCATCGTTAATGCCCGAGGCGTTGGCGGCGGTGACGGAGCCTTCCTTGGGATCGAAAGCGGGGCGCAACTTGGCGATGCCCTCAAGCGTCACGCCGTCCTTGATGTATTCGTCGGTGTCAACGATCGTGTCGCCCTTCTTGCCTTTGATGGTCACGGGCGCGATTTCCGCTTTGAACTTGCCGGCCTTCTTGGCCGCTTCGGCTTTGTTCTGCGACGCAACTGCGAACTTGTCCTGCTCGTCACGCGTGATCTGATACTGCTTGGCTACGTTCTCGGCCGTCGAGCCCATGTGATAGTTGTTGAACGCGTCCCACAGGCCGTCCTTCACCATGGTGTCGGTGAATTTTACGTCGCCCATTTTGGTGCCGTCGCGCATGAAGGCCGCGTGGTTTGACTGGCTCATGCTTTCCTGACCACCCGCCACAACGATGGCGGATGAACCGGTCTGGATTTGTTGCACACCGAGTGCCACCGCGCGCAGGCCCGAGCCGCAGATCTGGTTGATCCCCCAGGCCGGCGCATCAACGGGGATGCCGGCGCCAACGGACGCCTGCCGCGCCGGGCCTTGACCTTGGGCAGCCGTCAAAACCTGACCGAGGATCACTTCGGACACATCGCCAGGCTGCACTTTGGCGCGTTCGAGAGCCGCCTTGATCGCCACCTTTCCGAGCTCGTGCGCAGGCAGCGAGGCGAGAGAACCGCCAAATGAGCCAACTGGCGTGCGCGCCGCGCTGGCAATGACGATAACGGTGGTATCTTGGCTCATGATCCGGCCTGCTCCCTGGAAAACGGATAATCTGGCGCTGCGGTGGGGCGGTCATCCTTGTTCGAAAGACGAAAGGGCGACCATAAAAATCAATAGCAGCAACGCCCGCACAACGGCAATTCTCGTCACGGGCGGCAAATTCGCCCAAAACACGTGCACTTGGGTCTAGCGTCCCGCAGTAGCTGTGCTACGATGCCGCACTGCAACAAGAGTGCGGAGCAAGCGGTCGAACCGATGTTGAACAAACCTGAGGCTCAGGCCGAAAAGCGTGAATCGATTGTCATTAAGAAGTATGCCAACCGCCGTCTCTACAATACCGAGACGAGTACGTACGTGACGCTTGACGATCTAGCCGCGATGGTTCGCGCCGATAAAGATTTCATCGTCTATGACGCTAAGTCTGGCGACGACCTAACGCACGCGGTGTTGACGCAAATTATCGTCGATCAGGAAAGCCGCGAAGGCACGCAAACCCTTCTATCGACGCCGTTCCTGCGCCAATTGATCCGGTTCTACGACGATCAGGTGGGGCGCATGGTGCCAAGCTACCTGCAGTTCAGTCTCGAAAACCTAGTCAAGGAACAGGAAAAAATAGGCTCGCAGTTTGCAACCGCATTCACGAATCCCGTGGCGGCTTTCGACGCCTATCAAGATCTTGCCCGCAAGAACATGGAGATGTTCGAGCAGGCCATGACAATGTGGACGTCGTTTGGTGCTGCAGCGCAACCGGGCGCTCGTGGCCCGGACACGGGACAAACGCCAACCGATGGCGAAAAGCCCACCGCTGCTCCGCGCGACGAGATCAAAGAGCTGAAGGCGCAGCTCGAAGCGATGCAACGCAGCATTGAACGGCTGACCAAAGACCGGACCTAATTCTAGAGTCTATCCGCATTTAATGGAATCACGGGGGATTCCCAAATCAGCTGGGATCTGATTCAAGCTTCATGCTGGGATCGGAGGCCAGCACGGATGGCTCGACCTTATTCCCTTGATCTCAGAGAGCGTGTTGTCGCGCA
>JANOFU010000024.1:0-40885 GCA_031413815.1 Hyphomicrobium sp.
CCCTCCAGATTGAGGACGTGCCGGATGACATGATAGTCGTCGGAGATGCCGTTGCCGCCGTGCATGTCACGGGCAGTGCGCGCGATGTCGAGGGCCTTGCCGCAGCTGTTGCGCTTTAACAGCGAGATGGCTTCCGGCGCCAGTTGCCCCTGATCTTTGAGGCGGGCGGCGTGAAGACAGCTCACCAACGCCAGAGTGATCTCAGTTTGCATGTCGGCCAGCTTTTTCTGGATAAGCTGGTTGGCAGCTAAAGGCCGGCCGAACTGCTGGCGGTCGAGGGTGTATTGCCGGGCCGCATGCCAGCAGAATTCAGCCGCACCAACCGCGCCCCAGGCAATCCCGAAGCGGGCATTGTTGAGACAGCCGAACGGTCCTTTGAGGCCTGAGACGTTGGGCAGCAGATTGGCTTCCGGCACAAACACGTCGTCCATGACGATTTCGCCGGTGACAGAGGCGCGCAGCGAAAACTTGCCGTCAATCTTTGGCGCAGACAGCCCTTTCATGCCCTTCTCGAGAATGAAGCCGCGGATCACGCCGTCATCGGTTTTGGCCCAGATAATGAAAATGTCGGCGATGGGTGAATTGGTGATCCAGATCTTTGATCCCGTCAGCCGATAGCCGCCCGGCGCGGTCTTGGCGCGGGTTGTCATGCCGCCGGGATCGGAGCCGTGGTCGGGTTCGGTCAGGCCAAAGCAGCCGACAAGTTCCCCGGTCGCTAGACGCGGGAGATACGTGCGGCGCTGCTCTTCGGTCCCATAGGCATAGATCGGGTGCATCACCAGGCTCGACTGCACGCTCATGGCGGAGCGGTAGCCGCTATCGACGCGTTCGATTTCGCGGGTGACAAGGCCGTAAGCGACCGTGTTCGCGCCAGCACAGCCGTATGTTTCCGGGATGGTGAGGCCGAACAAGCCCATCTCGCCCATCGCCGTCATGATCGAGCGGTCGAAAGTTTCATGGCGGAAATCGTCGCGCACGCGGGGCATCAGCGTGTTGTCACAAAACTTGCGGGCGCTGTCGCGCAGCAGCCGCTCGTCTTCGGTGAGAGCGGTTTCGATGAGCAACGGGTCTGTCCAGTCGAAGGCCGCGGCCGCGGATTTGGCGGGAGTGCCACCCGCGGGGCCTGAGTGGTCCGTCGCGCTTGCAGGTTTGACCATCGCTGTCATGTCCCAATGCCGCCCAGACAGATGAACTTGGTTTCGAGATATTCCTCTAATCCCTCCGCCGCACCTTCGCGGCCAAGGCCCGATTCTTTGACGCCGCCGAATGGCACGACTTCGCTGGAGAAGATGCCTTCGTTGACGCCGACCATGCCAGCTTCGAGTTGTTCAGCGACCCGCCACGCGCGGCCAATGTTCTGGCTGAACAGGTAGGCGGCCAGCCCAAAGGGTGTGCTGTTGGCAAGTTGGACGGCTTCAGCTTCGGTTTCAAACCGCATCAGGGCGGCAACCGGTCCGAAGATCTCTTCGTTGACGATCGCCATCTGCCCCGTGACTTCGGTGAGCACCGTGGGCTGGAAGAACAGGTCGCCGGCCGTGTGCTTGGCCCCACCGGTGAGAACCTTAGCGCCCTTGGCGACGGCGTCTTTCATCAAGGCATCGACCTTGGCAATCGCGTCTTTGTTGATGAGGGGTCCCGTCGTGGTGCCAGCGTCTTTTCCGGGTCCCACGGTGAGCTTTCCGGCAGCGGCAGCGAGCGCGGCGGCGAAGCGATCATAAATGCCGGACTGCACTAGGATGCGGTTCGCGCACACGCAGGTCTGCCCGGCATTGCGGTACTTCGAAGCCATGGCGCCGGCGACGGCCTGCTCGAGATCGGCGTCGTCAAACACGATCAATGGAGCGTTGCCGCCCAGTTCGAGGGTCAGTTTTTTTACGGTTCCTGCGCACTGGCGGTAGAGGATCTTGCCAACTTCCGTCGAGCCCGTGAACGTGAGTTTACGGACGCGGCGATCGTCGCACAGCACCTTGCCGACGGTGGGGGCATCCATCGTCGTGACGACATTGAACACGCCCGGCGGAACGCCCGCGTCTTGAGCCAATTTCGCAATGGCGAGCGCGCACAGCGGCGTATCTTCGGAAGGCTTGACCACCACCGTGCAGCCTGCGGCGAGGGCCGGCGCGACCTTGCGGGTGATCATCGCGATCGGGAAATTCCACGGCGCAATCGCCGCGACGACGCCAATCGGTTGTTTGATGGTGATGTTGCGTTTGGATGCTGCAGTCGTGGGGATCGAGCGGCCGTAAGCGCGCTTGCCTTCCTCGGCAAACCACTCGATGAACGACGCGCCATAGGCGACTTCGCCCCGTGATTCCGTGAGGGGTTTGCCCTGCTCGGTGGTCATCAATTGGGCGAGGGCTTCGGTTTGCGCAGTGACGAGATCAAACCAGCGCCTCAGAATAATCGCCCGCTCCTTGGCCGTTTTCGCCGACCACGCGGGCAGCGCGGCACTGGCGGCATCGATAGCGCGGGTTGTTTCGGCGGCCCCCAGGTTGGGCACGCGCGCGATTTCTTCGCCGGTCGCGGGATCAAAGACGGGAAACGTCGATTTCGACGTCACCCACTCGCCGCCAATCAGCGCGGCCGTCGGAAACACAGTGGTGAACATATTCATGTCGGCCTCCGTCAGCGCAGCGTGAAGGACACGGATTTGATGTCGGCATACTTGTGCAGGGCATGCATGGAGCGGTCCCGGCCAAAGCCAGATTGCTTGAAGCCGCCAAACGGCATGGTGATGTCGCAGGCATCCCAGCCGTTGACCCAGACGAGACCCGCGCGCAGTTCGCGGGCGGCTTTGTGGGCCAAGTTGACGTCGCTGGTCCACAAACCTGCAGCTAAGCCGAAGATCGTGTTGTTGGCGATCTTCAGGGCTTCTTCGGAACCACGGAACGTCGTGACCGCGAGAACCGGGCCGAACACCTCTTCCTGCGCCAAGGTTGCATCAGGTGCGACGCCTTCGAATACCGTCGGTTCGACAAAGTAGCCGCCGCTGCTGGCGCGAACGCGCTGTCCTCCGAGTGCCAGCGCCGCACCCTCAGTCCTGGCGGTATCGATGTATCCGAGCACTGTCTTCATCTGGGCTTCCGACACCATGGCGCCAAAGTTTGTCTTCGGCTCCAGCGGATCGCCGGGCACGTATGCCTTGGCCGCAGCGACAAGTTTTTCCAGGAACTTATCACGGATGTCCGCTTCGACGAGAAGCCGTGATCCGGCGGTGCAGACCTCACCTTGATTGTAAAAAATGCCAAACGCAGCGTGTGCGGCCGCGGCGTCGAGATCCGGGCAGTCCTTGAAGATGATGTGCGGAGACTTGCCGCCAAGCTCAAGGCTGACGCGCTTCAAGTTGCTGTCGGCGGAATACTTCATCAGCATCCGGCCGACCGGGCCAGAGCCGGTGAACGTCAGCATATCGACGTCCATATGCAAGGCGAGGGCCTTGCCGGCGACCGAGCCCTTGCCGGTGATGACGTTTAGGACGCCCGGCGGAAGACCCGCCTCGAGGGCCAGTTCTCCGAGCTTCAAAGCGGACATGCTCGTTAGCTCGGCCGGCTTCAGAACAACCGAGTTGCCCATCGCCAACGCCGGCGCCACTTTCCACATGGTCAGATGAAGCGGAAAATTCCACGGCATGATTGCGGCGATGACGCCGAGGGGCTCGTGGACCATGAACGAGAACCGATCCGCGGTTTCGGGGCCGACTTCGCCATGCACCTTGTCGAGTGCTTCGGCATAGTATCGCAGTGAGCGGATGGCGGACGGCACATCAAACGACGTCGTGTCGCGAATGGGCTTGCCGGAATCGAGGCTCTCTAACAGGGCCAGCGTTTCCAGATCGCGTTCCATCAGGTCGGCGAGCTTGAACAGGATCCGCTTCTTGTCGCGGTAATGCACGTTGCGCCAGCGCTTGTCTTCAAATGCGCGGCGGGCCGCTTCTACTGCAAGGTCCGCGTCCTGTTCACTGCACAACGCAATTTTGTTGATCAACTGCCCGTTGCGCGGCGAGATATTGTCGAACGTGGCGCCGGACAGCGCCGGGACCATGCGGCCGTCGATGATGGCCTGATGCGGCAGGGCCATCGTGCCGGCGAGCTTCTCAAAATGGGCAAGCGAGGTCATGGGCGGCAACCCTTTGTTCGCGCGTCACGCGACGCGCGCATACCACTGGTGATCAAGCGACGTCACAACACGTTCAAAACTGATGCGCTCGGACTGTTTCAGTTTGCCGTAGCAATCCTGGAACGCAGCGCCGAAGTATTCCTTCACGACGGGCGACGACTGGAACTTATCGAGAGCGTTGACCCACGCGGTCGGCACCGGCGGCACGTTGGCTTCTGCCGCATTTCCGGTGATTTCAACCCCAGGATCGAGCTTGTTGACCATCCCGTGCCGCATTCCAGCGAGAACGCCTGCTAAGACCAGATAAGGATTGGCGTCGGCGCCTGCAATCCGGTGTTCCACGCGCGTTGCGGTGGGTGAGCCGTTCAACACGCGCAGCGACACCGTGCGGTTGTTGTAGCCCCAGTGTGGGGCCATCGGCACGTAGGACTTCGGCTGATAGCGGCGATAGGAATTGGCGCATTGGGCCCACACGGCCATGAAGTCGCCCATCGTTGCGGCCAAGCCGCCGATGGCGTGCCGGAACAGAGGCGAAATAGGATCGCCTGCGAAAAGGTTGTTGCCCTTGGCGTCGACGAGGCTTGTGTGGATGTGCATGCCCGAACCCGACCAGTCATGGTGGGGTTTGGCCATGAAGGTCGCTTCCATGTTGTGGGCCCGCGCCGCAGCCTTGACGGCGCGCTTCAAGAGGAGACCGTCAAGGGCGGCGCTGACGAGATCGTTCTTGTGCTTGAGATTGATCTCGAACTGGCCAGGACCTGCTTCCTGGATGACGGCATCAACGGGAATGTTCTGAGTTTCAGCGATGCGATAGATGTCGTCGACGAAGGCACCGCTGCAGTCGAGTTCTTCGAATTGATAAAGCTGCTGCCAGTCGGGATCATCGACCAGATTGTCCGGAGTTTTGAGTTCGAAGCAGCGCTTACGGGAGGCCGCGCTGACGTAGAATTCAAGCTCGACGGCCGCAACCGGATGGCGTCCGTCCTTGGCGAGTGCCGCGATCTGGCGTTGGAGAATGCGCCGAGGGTCGAGGCCACCGTCATCGCTGATGGGAACCATGACGGCCTGAGCGTGCGTGCTGCCGTTCACCGGAACCGGGACGAGAGTTCCCGAGAGGATGCGGAACGACAGATCGGGATCGCCTGTTTCCCACAAGCGGCCTGTTTCTTCGGCACACGTGCCGCGCATATCCATGATGTAGGTCGTTGAGGGAAACATGATCTCTTTGCCAGCAAAACTGGCAAGATCGGCAGGTCGCAGCCGCTTGCCGCGGCCGATGCCGTTAAGATCAAACATCAAGACATCAATCCAGCGGACCGAGGGGTTGGCGCTAAGAAAGGCTTTGGCTTCGTCTGTTGTTAGATAGGTCTCGGGTGTCATGATGCGTTGTCTCGAACCGCGTTGCCGAACCGCCGGAACAATTCGACGGATACGGGATTGCTGGGGGCTTTCCATTCCGGATGCCACTGAACGCCGAGCATGAAAGGGTGCTCAGCGGGACCTTGCACGGCTTCGACGATGCCATCCGCCGCGAAAGCTTCCGGTGTGAGGCCCTCGGCCAGTCTTTTGATACCTTGGCCGTGCAGGGAATTAACCATGACTTCGTCGCGTCCAATCCACTCGCGCAGGCGGCCCTTGAGTGTGATTGGGTGCACCGGCGCCCAGCGGTGCTCCAACGGAATATTTTCCGGATAGCGGTGGTCCATCTTACCAGGAACGTGTTGAACCGCCTGATGCAGCGTGCCGCCGAGCGCAACGTTGACCTCTTGAACGCCGCGGCAGATTGCGAACAATGGAACTTTCTGCTCTTTCGCCGTGCGAATGAGCGGCAACGTCACTGCGTCGCGCGCCGGGTCGAGCTTGTCGGGCAGGAACGGCGGCTCATCGCTGTAGCGATCCGGGCTGATGTTCGATGGGCTCCCCGACAGCAGAATGCCGTCCGCGATCGCAAGGATCGCACCGATATCAGCCAGTGCCGTGTCCAACGGAATGAGCAGGGGCTGGCATTCCGCCACCTGCGCAACGGCGGCGGAATACTGACGGCTCACAGCATCGAAGGTGTAGTCGTCGATCCGCTTGCTGCAACACGGAATGACGACAATCGGCCGGCTCATGCTGCCAACTCTCCGGCAACTTCGTTGAGCGTCAATGCCAGCACCTTACCGATGACGGCTTCGGCCTCGTCGAAGTGGGCCTGCGTAAAGATCAACGGCGGCGCGGTGACCATGGTGTCGCCGATCGCACGCATGATGAAGCCTTCGCGCGCGAAATGAGAGCGGCAGATGGTGCCGACGCGGCCAGGATTGTCAAACCGCTTACGGGTCTTCTTGTCCGCAACCAGTTCGAAGGCACCCAACATGCCGATGGAGCGGACTTCGCCGACCAAGGGATGGTCTTTGAACTTGCCAAGCATGCGGGCGAGTGCGGGACCTGTGAATTCGTTGACGCGTTCGACAAGGCGCTCGCGCTTCATCACGTTCATGTTGGCGATGGCCACGGCGCAGCAGACCGGGTGACCGGCATATGTATAGCCATGATAAAACTCATCATCATGGTCTTGCAGGGCATTGGCCACGCGATCGCCCACGAGAATGCCGCTCATCGGAATATAGCCCGACGTCGAGGCCTTGGCGAAGGTCACGATATCCGGCTTCGTGCCGTAGTGCTCGGACGCGAACCACGTGCCGACGCGGCCGAAGCCGGTGATGACTTCGTCAGCCAGCAGCAAGATGCCGTACTTGTCGACGATGCGTTGCACTTCGGGCCAATAGGTCGATGGCGCGATCTTGAGACCGCCCGCTCCCATCACAGGTTCGCCGGCAAAGGCCGCGACGTTCTCAGGGCCAACAGCCAGGATTTCGTCTTCGATCGCTTTTGCCGCGCGAAGCCCGAAAGCATCCGGCGTCTCGCCCTCTTCGGAGTTGCCATACCAGTAGGGCTCCATCACGTGGCGAAAGCCGTCGTAGACCGGGTAGAGCTGGTCGTGCATCAGCGCCATGCCGCCCATGGAAGCGGCGGCATTGGTCGAGCCGTGATAGGCATTGCGGCGGCTGATGATGATGTGCCGCTTGGGCTCACCTTTGATGCGCCAGTAGTGCCGGATCAGGCGAATGGCAGTGTCGTTCGATTCCGAGCCCGATGACCCGTAGAACACCTGCTTGATGCTGGCGGGTGCCACTTCGGCGAGCTTGCGCGACAGTTCGATGACGGGAGGGTGCGTCGTCTGGAAGAACGTATTGTAGTAGCAGAGTTCTTTCATCTGCGCGGCGGCGGCGTCCGCGAGTTCGGCGCGGCCGTACCCAATATTCGTTGTCCACAGCCCCGACATACCGTCGAGAATGCGTTTGCCTTCGCTGTCATAAATGTAGGGCCCCTCCGCTTTGACGATCACGCGCGCGCCGCTCTTGCGCAGCGAGTGGTGATTGCTGAAAGGATGGAGATGATGGCGGGCGTCGAGTTCTTGCAGTTGAGCCGTCGGAAAGACGTTGGACATGAGAAAAAACCTCCAGCGGAAACGAGGCCTCGCGGCCGATTCAATTGGGCTGGTCAGGTTGCGTGCGGGGTGTAACCAATGCGCGCGCACAAGCGCAGGAGTTCTAGCTTCGCGTAGGGAAGCTCAAACCAGCGCATGCTGGTTTTAACGGAGCGCATCCGTCCGGCGGAGCGGTGAGGCGCGGAGGCGGCTGTTACGTTGGTCACGTCGCGCCTCCTTTCGTGGGTGCACGAATAAGCTTTGAGATCATGCATTCAAACGGCTGGGGATGTCACTTTACAAACGCGACAAGACAGGGCACACGATACGGTCTACACCGTAGAAGTGTCAAGAGGTGTCGTGCCGAAATCTAAGGCGAAATCCCGCAGCCCCAGGGGCTTGGACCGGACTGACCTCCTCAACGCCGCTTTCGAGTTGTTCGCGAGCGAGGGGGAGGCCGGCTTTTCCGTTCGCAAGCTGGGTGCGGCTCTCGACATCGATCCCATGACGGTGCTGCATCATTTCGGCTCAAAAGACGAATTGCTGCGCCAGATTGCCGACCGCTCGTTAACGACCCTCGAGCTCCCACCGTCAACAGGTGATTGGCGGCAGGATCTGCGGATCGTCGCGCGAGCCTATCGTGATCTTGCACACCGCTATCCGCGCTTGTTTCATCTCCACTTCCGGTTTCATGCAACCGGTCCTGCTGACCATGCCTCGAGCGAAGTGGTCTACAGGGCGCTGTTGCAAACGGGGCTCCCGGCCGAGGCAGCAGCGGGGCTGGGCTTGGCGTTCTATGCGTTTGTCCTTGGGTTCTTGCTGGCTGAGACGGAGGGGTTATTATTGCCCCTTTCAGAGGAAGAAGAAGGCGAACTCCGCGCGCTCGACGAAGCGAGTTTTCCCGCGACCCATACGCTGGTGCGCGCCTTCAAAACACTCGACCCCGACGCCGCTTTTGAAGCGGCCATCGGGGCCTTTGTTGATGGCATCGAAAGTAAGTGTTGCTCTGCGCGGCCGCGACGGCCGGATGCCAAGCTGCGTGTGTAATTACTGGCGCACCCCTTCGACATGCAACGTCAGTTCCACGTCCGTGGACGCGGGACCCAAGTCTTTGGTGATGCCAAAGTCGGCGAGCTTGATTTTGGTCGAGCCCTCGAAGCCCTGACGGAAGCCGCCCCAGGGATCGTCGCCGCCGCCAATGTAGGCCGCATCAATGGCCACTTCCTTGGTGACGCCGTTCAATGTGAAATCGCCTGTAACCGTGGCTTTTCCGTCGCCATTCGGCTTTACGGATTTGCTCACGAACGTTGCTTTGGGGTTCTTGTCAACGTTGAGGAAGTCAGCACTGCGCAAGTGCTTATCGCGTTCTGCGTGATTGGAGTTCACGCTCTTGGTGTCGATCTCGACGCTGACCATGGAGGCCTCCGGCTTCTTGTCGTCATAGGAGAACGTACCCGAGAATGTGTCGAAGCGGCCGACGAGCCAGCTGTAGCCCAAGTGCTTGACGCGGAAGTTGATCGACGCGTGGGCACCCTTGGTGTCAATCAAGTAATTCCCGGCTGACGCGGGGGCCGTGAGGGCGAACGTTGCGGCCAGCAGGGTGAGAGCAGAAAATTTCAGCTTCATGGGAGACGTCCTCTTGGCTGTTGCACTTTAGGAAGGGGGTGGACCGGACCACATACGGGTCAGGATAGTGGTCTTATCGACAAAATGATGTTTGAGAGCGGCGGCCGTGTGCACCGCGGCCAGGATCATCACAGCGTAGGCTGACATTTCGTGAACGAAGCCTGCAGCATCCTCAAGTCCTTTTTGCTGGAACAGGCTTGGCACGCTGAACAGGCCGAACACATCGATTGGACGTCCGTCCGGTGTCGAGATCAGATAGCCGCTGACCATCATGACAAAAAGCAGCGGGTAGAAGCCCCAGTGACCCAGCCACGACGCTTTGCGCTCGAGAGGTGACAATTCGCGATCATGCGGTTTGGGGTTTGAGATGCGCCATGCAAACCGCAAGATGAGAAGGGCCAGTAGAATAATGCCCGCGCTGCGATGGAGGGCCGGAGCCGAATTGTAGTACGGGCTATAATATGTGAGGCCGACCATCCACCAGCCGAGCGCGAACAAGGCAACGATACCCACCGCCATCGCCCAGTGAAGAACGCGCGAGACAATGCCGTAGCCGTTCTCGGTATCTTTCAGCAGCATGTCTCAATAACGGTTGTTACAAAAATGACTTGAACGGGCCCGCCCACTTACATTGCTGGAGTGCCCCACGAAGTTGATGTCGGGATGGATTGTGGAGTTTCAACCCCCAAAACTGGGTGAGCAGGCCACCTGCCGGAATGATTTCCCCTATTCCACACCAAGCTTGCGCTGCATGCGGTCGGCCCAAGCACGCATGAGCCGGTCTGCGACGATGCCAATGAAGGCGATGGCAAAGCCTGCGGTGATGCCACGCCCGGCGTCCGCTTTTGCGAGCGCGATAAAGACTTCCTGGCCGAGATCACGCGTGCCGATCATGGCGCAGATGATGATCATGCTGAGTGCGAGGAGCACGGTCTGGTTCATGCCGAGCATAATTTCCGGCATGGCGAGCGGCAGCTGCACCCGGAAGAAGGTCTGCCGGGGCGTACAGCCCGCAACCGTCGCCGCTTCAATCAACGATGGCGGGATCTGGCGAATGCCCAAATTGGTGTAGCGGATGGCAGGCACAATCGCGAACAGCACGGTGGCAATGAGTGCTGTCACATCGCCAACGCGAAACAGCATGACAACCGGAATGATGAAGCAGAACGACGGCAGCGTTTGCAGCGTGTCGATGACGGTGTTGACGATGCCCTCGAAGCGATCGTTGCGCGAGGCTAAGAAACCGATCGGAATTCCTAACAGTGCTGCGATCAACGCGGAGACGCCACACAAGTAGAGCGTCGCCATGGTCTTCTCCCACAGCCCGGTTGCTGCGCAGAAGAACGTCATCGGTACCACAACGGCAGCGAGTTTCCACCCGCCCAGCTGATACCCAGCCAACCCGATCAGCAGGATCGCGCCGAGCCAGGGGAAACCCTCGAGGAAGGCGCGGACGGGATTCAATACATACAGGATGAGAGTGGTGCGGAAGGCTTCGATGACATCGAAGAAGTTGATCGTCATCCAATCGACCGCAGACTTCCACCAGGGTGCTGTCGAAATGGTGATCGACTTGGGAACCGCGGCAAACTCGGGGACCATGGTGCTGATCAGGGTTGTGCCGATCAAAACAGCGGTTGCCAGGGTGACGTAGGGATAGCGCTGCCAGAACGGCGCGTTTTCAACGTGGAGTGGTGGCCGTTGCCTGGCGGCTGCCTGGCTCAAACGGTCAAGCACAATGGCGAGGGCAACGATGGCAAGTCCCGCTTCCATGCCCTGGCCGATTTTGAGGGCGCGGAGTGCCAGAAGCACGTCGTAGCCGAGACCGCCGGCTCCAATCATGGACGAGATAATGACCATGTTGAGAGCCAACATGATGACCTGGTTGACGCCAACCATCAGAGTTGGCCGCGCCGATGGGAGCAGCACCCCCCACAGCTTTTGGCGCTGGGTGCAGCCAACCATTTCGCCGAAATCATCGATCTCGTGGGGCACACGCTGCAACGCCAGTATGGTTGCACGCACCATCGGCGGCATGGCGAAGATCGCGGTTGCAATCATGGCCGAGACGGGGCTGTTGCCGAACAGCAAGAGCATGGGGATCAGGTAGGCAAACGTCGGCATCGTCTGCATCAAGTCCAGCATCGGCGACATAATGAGGCGGTCGATGCTGGGATGGCGGAACGACAGAATGCCAAGCCCGAGGCCCACAATAATGCAGACCGGCACGCTGATAAGGATCAACGCGAGGGTGAGCATCGAACTCTCCCACTGGCCGAACAGCGCGATGTACAGCATGCCGATGGCCGCAACTGTGGCCAGCTTCCAGCCACCGAACGCATAACCCATGATCGCGAAGGCGGCGCAAATGCCGACCCACGATAGGCGAGGGATCACGAAGGCCTCAGGCCCCGTACCGATCTTCCAACCCTTCGACAGCAGATTGAACGCCCAACTCAATGGAACATTGAACACGTCGGTGAGCCAGCGGGTAAACCAGCTGCAATTGGTCTTCAGCCACGCCATCAGTGCGCTGGTCCAATCGGAAATGGGAATGACCGCGCTGACGGGATAGTCCACCGCCCAAGGTGCCAGTTGCGGCACCATGTAAAGGATACCGACCGTTAAGATGGCTGCCGCCCAGATCCACGTCCATGCTGAGACGGGAGCCGCGCGCTGACCGAAGTCTTGCGTTGCGACGGTCATGGGCGCAGCCCGTTGGGTTGATCCAGCCCGGCAAGAAGATCAATGACCGCATCCGAAGTCACTTCACCGGCAATCCGGCCATGGGAGTCGACGACGCTGAATGTTCGTTTCATGCCGACGATCTGGGCAGCGAAGGTAGCAACCTTGTCGGAGACCTTCACCTGTCCGCCGTAGTCGTTCATGCCTGAGACGGGCCGCATTAAACGGCCAGCCGACATCACCTTGGAGCGCTGAACGTCGCGCGTAAACTCCGCGACATAGCTTGTAGCTGGATGCAGGACGAGATCCTCAGGCGTGCCTGTTTGGATGACTTCGCCGTCTTTCATAATGGCAATGCGATCCGCCAGCCGGATGGCTTCATCGAAGTCGTGTGTGATGAACACAACCGTCTTCTTGAGCACGCTTTGCAGCCGCATGAGTTCCGCCTGCATTTCGCGGCGGATGAGCGGGTCGAGGGCCGAGAATGGCTCGTCGAGGAACCACACTTCGGGTTTCACAGCGAGACTCCGGGCAATGCCAACACGCTGCTGCTGTCCGCCGGACAGTTCGCGGGGATAGAACGTCTCGCGGCCATTTAGACCAACGAGTTCGATCACTTCACGCGCGCGGGCTTCGCGTGACTTGCGGTCGACGCCCTGCACCGAGAGTGGGAAAGCGACGTTGTCCAACACGCTCAAATGCGGCAGCAGTGCGAAGTGCTGGAACACCATGCCCATTTTATGCCGGCGGATTTCAATTAATTCTTTGCCGGACGCCTTCAGCAGATCTTTGCCGTCGAGATCTACAGCTCCAGCGGTAGGCTCAATCAAACGGGAGAGGCAGCGCACAAGTGTGGATTTGCCGGAGCCCGACAGGCCCATGACGATGAAGTTCTCACCTTCGCGAATGTCGAGTGAGGCATTGCGCACAGCGCCGACCAGCTTGGCAGCTGCAATGTCTTCCAAGGTTGCGCCTGGGCCGTGTTTGGCAATGAATTCGGCGGCACCGTCGCCGAAGACCTTCCACAAGTTACGGCACGCAATCTTGACAGCCCGCGTATCTGCCGTCAGCGGGGTTGCATCATATGTGTCGCGAACGGGCGTTACATCGTTCATGCCAGAAACATCCGCCAAGTCACACTCTGCAAGGATCAAACCGGCGCTCAGAAGTGATGGAGCGCCGGCTGATGGGTTTGACGCGCTGCAGGCGACGGCTTACTTCGCCCACTCCCGCCACTTGGCTTCGTTGGCAGTGACCCAGGCCGCGGCCACCTCGTCCATCGACTTGCTCTCAAGATCAACTTGGCCGGACATTTTGTTCAGCTCGTTGACGTCCATCGTATAAGCCTTGGCGACCTTATGTGCGACCGGCCACTTCGCTGCCATGCCCTTCCAAGAGTACTTCCAGATCTCGCCTGATGGCTTGCCGCAGTCGTACTTGGCTTCTTTGTTGGCGCCCCAGGCTGCATCTTCGTAACATTCCTTTGTGTGCTTGGGGAACTCGACCCATTCGCCTTCATACTTCGATGGTGCCCAGTGTGGAGAGTAGACCCACACCATGATGGGCGCTTTGCGCTGATAGGCCGAATCAAGTTCGGCAAACATGGCGCCGTCCGTGCCGGCATGGACGACCGTGAAGGGGATGCCAAGCGATACGACACGCTCGTCGTCATATCCTTCCCACGTCACAGGACCACCGAGATAGCGGCCTTTGGGAGCGGTTTCAGGGGTTGAGAATGCTGCCGCGCACTTGGGATCTTTCAAAGCTTCCCAGTTGGGAAGGCCTGGGCATTTCTCCTTCATGTAGAGGGGATACCACCACTCCTCCTTGGCTTTGGGGCCAAGAGCACCGAGCCGTTCTGTCTGTCCCGTGGCGTCGGAAGCTTTCATTGCTTCGCCGGCAGTCGTATCCCAGAATTCCACGCCGACTGTGACGTCGCCGTTGGTGAGGCTCGTGGTGAGACTGGAGAGATAGTCGCCAGTCGGATACTCGACCGTGTAGCCGAGCTTCGTGAGGATGCCGCCCAGGATTTTGGCGTTGATGTTGACGCTGGTCCAATCGAACAAGGCGATCTTGATGGGATCGGCGGATTCGGGTGCAGCAGATTGCGCCGGCGTGGCGAGGGATGCCACGGCGGTGAGCGCGGCGATGCCTGCCGCAAGGGTACGGGTACTGCGTCGTGTCATACGAGAGACCTCCAGAGTTAAGCCAAGCCACAGAGTCGCCTGAGAGTGAGGTGACAACTACTCCCAGTGAAAGTGTCGAACGCGCGTCGATTGAAGTCAACGTCCAACACGATCCATTTTGAAGTCAGTGTGCCTGACATTGCGGCACAACCGTCCTCCCTCTTCAACCAGGTTTGTTTTTTGTGCATCGCGGTGTGCCTTAAGATTGCAGCGCAGCAAATCGCAATTGAGCCTGGGCGGGGACCGCGGACCGGGACTTCTAGGACCGACGCGATGGTCAACTACGCACCCGTTCGGATAAGGGGTCTAAGAACGGGCGCAGCGAGACACTGGCCGCAAAGCGCTCGGTCGCAATTTCAACCTCGAACTGCCCGCCGGCTAAAAACGCAGGCGTCACACCATCTCCATATCGGATATAGCCCAAGCCCACCGCCGAGCCGAGGCAATAGCCTTCGCTCCCCGATGTGATCCGTCCAACGATCACGCCATTGCGGTAGATCGGTTCGTCGTGGAAAAGAAATGGGGCAGAGTCAGTCATCCGCACATGGACGAGGCGCTTGGGTAAGACGGCACCTTTTTGGATCGTGATTGCTGAGCGGCCTATGAAGTCGTGGGGTTTTCCGAGTGCAACGGCGAAACCAAGCCCGGCTTCATAAGGGGTGTCGGCTGGCGAAATGTCGTGACCCCAGTGCCGGTAACCCTTTTCGGAGCGCAGGGAGTCCAACGCGTGATAGCCGGCCAGTTTGAGTCCAACGTCTGCCCCTGCTGCCTCAAGAGCATCAAACACTGAACCCATGAACTCGGTTGGAATATAGAGCTCCCAACCCAGCTCCCCGACGTACGTCACGCGGAAAGCGTGCGCCATGGCATAGCCCACTTCGATGTGCTGCATCGATCCAAACGGGAAGGCTGTGTTGCTCAGGTCTGCCGGCGTGAGCTTTGACAAGATCTCGCGTGACTTCGGGCCCATGAGGGACAGAACACCGTAGGCCGACGTGAGATCCGTGACCGAAACGTGCGCGGTCCGCGATAGGTGGCGTGTCAGCCATGTCATCGTGCGAACCTGATTGGCGGCAGCATCGACGATCCAGAAGACGCCGTCAGCCATACGCGTCACGGTGCAATCTACCTCGATGCCGCCGCGTGCGTTCAGCATCTGCGTATAGACAATCTTGCCGACCGGCGTCGCGATGTCGTTGGCACACAGCCGCTGCAACTCGGATTCTGCGTCATGGCCTTGAACCTGAAACTTCGAGAACGATGAGAGATCGAATAGGCCCGCCCGCTCGCGCACGGCCATGTGCTCCGCGCGCACAGGTTCAAACCAATTCTGCCGGCCCCACGCGTACTCATATTTTGGCTCAACCCCCGCAGGTGCATACCAGTTGGCGCGTTCCCACCCGGCAGTCTCACCAAAGCACGCGCCGCGCGCCGCAAGCCGGTCGTGAAGGGCAGACCGGCGGATTGGCCTCACGGACTCGATTTGCCGGAACGGCCAATGCATCCCATAGAGCAGCCCCAGGCTTTCGCCGATGCGGTCATGCAGGAAGCGGCGATTAACCTGGAAGCGGGCAAAGCGTGCGATATCGACTTCGGACAAATCCATCTGCGGTTCGCCGCTGATGATCCAATCGGACATCGCCCGGCCGACGCCCGCCGCACTCAAGATGCCTTGCGAATTGAAACCGGCGGCTACGAACAGGTTTCGCACCTCTGGGGCTTCGCCCATGATGAACTTGTTGTCGGGGGTGAAGCTCTCCGGTCCGTTCATAAAGTGGCGGATCTGCGCGTGCTCAAGGCATGGCACGAGATCGATGGCGTTCTGCATGGGCAGCGCGAAGTGGTCCCAGTCCTCGGGCAATTCGACGAACTCGGATGGCAGGGGGAGGGTCTCAACGGGCAGTGGTTTGCCTAGCGGCTCGAACGACCCAACCACAAACTTGCCAGCGTCTTCCTTGATGTAGACGAAGCCGTCCGTATCGCGAATGACAGGTAGGCCCTGTTTCACACCTGCAATCGGTGAAGTCGTCACATACATGTGCTCGGCAGCGTAGAGCGGCACGTGAACGCCGGCGAAGCGCGCAAGGTCGCGCGTCCACAATCCAGCGCACAGCACGAGCTTTTCGAATGTAATGGTGCCAACTGACGTTTCGACGCCTGTTGCGGTTCCGTTGGTCTTGACGATGCCATTGACCTCGACACGTTCGAGGATCTTCGCCCCGCGGGATCTCGCGCCCTTCGCCAACGCCATCGTTGTATCGACCGGGTTTGTCTGGCCGTCAGCAGGAATGAAGAGCCCGCCCAAGACACGCTTGGTGTCAATCAAGGGGTGGTGCTTGCCAACCTCGGAGGCTGACAAAACATGGGCGTCGATGCCGAAACACTTGGCCAGGGACGCGATACGCTTGATTTCGTGGAAGCGCTCGGGCGTACGTGCCACCGGCAAGCTGCCGACACGATGGAAGCCGGTGGCTTGTCCCGTTTCTTGTTCCAGAACTTCATAGAGATCTGACGAATACCGGCATAACTCAGTGAGCGTGTGAGTTGCGCGCAGCGACATGACAAGCCCGGCCGCATGCCAGCTTGTACCAGAGGTCAGCGTCGCGCGTTCCAGCAGAACAACGTCCGTCCAACCCGCTTTGGTCAGATGATAGGCAATCGAACAGCCGATGATACCGCCGCCAACGATGACCACACGCGCATGGCTTGGCAATACCGGTGTCATCAGCGCTTAAACTTTCGGAAAGGCTTCGCTATTGCTGTAAGGGAACCACCAGAAGTCCTGCGCGGCTGCTTTCGGATCGATCATCGCCAGTTTGGTGTGGCGGAACTGATCAAGTCCTTCCGATCCGAGTTGCCGTCCCGTCCCCGACAGTTTGCGTCCGCCGAAGGGCCCAGCTGCATTGTCGAGCAAGGGGGCGTTGACCCAGACCATCCCGGCCTCGATTTCGTTGACGGCCCGCATCGCTTCTTCAAGGCTGCCCGTGTAGATGTTGGCGCCCAGGCCGTAGCGCGAGCGGTTCGCCAATGTGATGGCTTCGTCGATCGAGGACACGCGGCAGATGGGAGCGACTGGCCCGAAGCTCTCGTCGTTGACGATCTCCATGTCCGGCGTGACGCCCGTCAGGACAGTGGGTTCAACAAACCAACCGCGGTTGAAGTCGGCAGGCCGGCCGCCGCCGATTTGAACCTTGGCACCCTGTTCACGGGCCCGCGCTAAGATGCGCTCATACCGGGCGCGTTCTTTTTCAGTCACCATCGGACCGATATCGACGGTCTCCAGCCCGTTGCCGATGCGCAGTTTCCGCGCTTCCTTGGCCAAGGCTTCCGCGAAGGCATCGTGGATCGAGTCATGTATGTACAGTCGCTCGGCCGAGGTGCAGACTTGTCCGCAGTTGAGGAACGCGGCAAAGGCGGCACCGCGCGCGGCCATGTCAATGGACGCCGACGGCATGACGATGAACGGGTCATTGCCGGAGGCTTCGATGAGGCAGCGCTTGAAACTTTCCGCGCAGGCTTTCGCGACGATCTTCCCGGTGGCGATGCTGCCCGTAAAGCCAACCCCATGGATTCCGTCGCTTTCAACGAGCATCCGGCCGGCTGTCGCGCCGCCCGTGATGCATTGCACGAGGCCCTTCGGGAGTGGTGCAAACACCTCCATGAACTTCAACGTTGTCAGCGATGTCAGCTCGGACGGTTTGACGATGACGGCGTTCCCCGCAGCTAACGCTGCCGCCGCCTCCCACACCAACAACACAAGCGGATAGTTGAATGGCATGATCAGTGAGACAACACCGAGCGGTTCTTTCAGAGCAAAGTGCAACTGACCATCGACGGTCGGTCCAACGACCTTGCCGTTCTCATGGCGCGCGATTTCCGCGTAGTAGTATGTCGCGCTGGTGCACCAGCTGACTTCGTCGGCCGCTTCCTTGTAAGGTTTGCCCATCTCGCGGGTCATCATTTCAGCGAGCAGTGGGCGCAGCCGGCGCATTTCGGTCGCGACGGCATGCATGGCTTCGGACCGGGTGAGCATGTTTGTCGCGTTCCACTGCTTCTGGGCAATGGCAGCGGCGGCAATGGCGCTGTCGACTTCAGCGGGAGTGGCGTCGGCGATTTCTCCGATTTTGTCTTCGGTGGCGGGATCAATGACCGGCAACCGCACCGTCGAAGCGCTGGGCACGTACTCGCCGCCGATAAACAGAGACCCACTGAGCGCTTTGAAAATCTGCAACGCGGACATGGGCAGTCTCCATTGGACTCAGTAGCTGGGTGGCGTGATCGCCCAGATTACGACCGTGTCGGACGCGCCGGGGTTCAAGTAGCGATGGGGGAGTGTGCTCTTGAAGCAAAAGCTGTCACCCTGGACGAGTACAAACGATGTGCCGTCGATCCAGATTTGGAGCTGACCGGACATCACGATGCCCGCCTCTTCGCCCTCGTGCGTGTAAGGCGATGCCCCGCTCGACGCGCCAGGAGCAAACGTGCTCATCAGCAGTTCGAGGTTGCTGTGCAGCGAGGGCGTCAGCAGAAAATCCGAGATGCCTTCGTCGAATCGGATTTGACGGCGGCGGTTGTGGCGGACAATGTAGCCGCGTTCTTCCGGCGGACCCGGATCGGCACTCGAGAAGAACCATGAGATGTTGACGTCGAGCGCGCGGCTGATGCCGTGCAACGCTTTGATCGACGGCGTAGATAGGCCGCGCTCAATCTGGCTGAGATGGCCGACCGACAGTCCTGATTGCAGAGCGAGTTGCGCCAGTGTCATGCGCCGCGCTTTGCGCAAACCCTTGATTTCTTCGCCCACGAACGCGGCTGGATCGTCCTCTGGCCGCGGGTCACGCGGCAGAGTTTGGTCGATCGGGGGCTGTTTGCGCTGTGGCCGCATGAAATCCTCTAACCGGCATAGAAGTTCATAAACATGAAAAAGGTAATGATAAAATTCACTATTTTCCGGATAAACACCCTGGAACTTTGATTCTCGACGGACAGCACCAACAACAGTGCGGGTCGTCCGGAGGCCCGCCCGCGTTCTTTTGGGGCCAGTATAAGCGGCGCCTGCGGGCGCTAAACGGCCCCGGATTTCCGGAGACCGTCGATGTCGGCTGCGGTCAATCCCAAAAGATCGCTCAGAACCTCGTGTGAGTGCTCGCCGAGCGCTGGCGGTCGGCAGCTGGCGCACGCGCGCGCGCCATCAAACATCAATGGGCCTGCAACCGCTGGAACGGTGCCGGCCACGGGATGGGGAAAATCGCGCCGCAGACCCCGCGCCACAACATGCTCATCGGCAAAGACGGCCTCGATTGAATTCACCGGCCCGCACGGCACGCCCGACGCATTCAAGTGTTCGAGCCACCACGCCGTCGTTTCCCGTTGCAAGATCTCAGCCACGATAGGCACCAGAACTCCGCGGTGCTCAACGCGCTTCGGGTTGGTCGAAAACCGCTCGTCGGCACTTAACGCGGTGCGCTGGGCCAAGGTGCAGAACCGCGCAAACTGTCCATCATTGCCGACTGCGAGAACAATGTGGCCGTCGGCCGTCTTGAAGGCTTCGTAGGGCACGATGTTGGGATGCGCATTGCCGAGCCGCTCCGGAGAAACACCCGAAGTTAGAAAGTTCGAGGCCTGATTGGCGAGCATCGCAACCTGCACATCCAGCAGGGAGATGTCGATGTGCACTCCCCGCCTGCTGGCATGGCGGCCGTTGAGGGCTGCGAGAATTCCGGTCGTGGCATAGAGCCCGCTGAACAGGTCGGCAACGGCCACGCCGACTTTGACGGGGCAACCACCCGGCCGCGAGTCGGGCTCGCCGGTGATGCTCATCAACCCGCCGAGCGCTTGGATCATGAAGTCATATCCAGGCCGGTCGCGATAGGGCCCCGTCTGGCCAAAGCCCGAGATCGAGCAGTAGATCAGACGCGGATTGACGGACGACAGCGAGGCGTAATCCAACCCAAACTTTTCGAGACTGCCAACTTTGAAATTCTCCACCAGGACATCGCATTTGGTAGCCATATCGCGCAGAATGCGTTGCCCATCCGGGTGCGCCATATCGACTGTGACCGACTTTTTGCCCCGGTTGGCCGACAGGAAATACGCCGACTCTGACGTCGCTTCGCCCGATGCATCCCTCGCATAGGGTGGGCCCCAGCTGCGAGTATCGTCACCGGCGCCTGGCCGTTCGATCTTGATGATTTCGGCGCCCAGATCGGCCAGCGTTTGCGTGCACCACGGACCCGCGAGAACGCGCGAAAGATCAAGGACGCGGACGCCTTCGAGTGGAGCGGTCATGTCAGGTCTTCCCATTGCGCCAACAGAAGTGACGCTCTGCACATGGCCAGGATTGTGGATGAAGGCGTCGTAAAATGGGTCATCGGAGCGGCCTGCTCTGAGCGTCGTGACCTGCGCAATGCCATGATCCACCCGTGAGATGCAATTGCGAACCGTTCGCGAGGGCAGTTTTCTACCGGCCCCAACGAGCCCGCGCTGACCGCACTCAATCTCATGGGCATTGCCTAATGTTGTTTTACTTGATCTAAATTGGCCGCTCGCGACAGCGGGCAGGTTGGGTGGACGAACACGGGGGATGGCACGTGGCGAGTAAGGACCTCAAGGCGCAAATTGCGAGCGCCCTCGATGACCTCGGGGCCGACGTCATCCATGTCGGTGTGTTTGACTACGCCAGCATGTTTCGCGAGCGCCGGTTGCGCCGGGCCGAGCTGCTCGAAACAGCCGGGACGGCAGTGTTCGGCAACGTGCTGCCGAAGTGGGATTCCGCCGAGAATATTTTAATGCCCGGTCCCTATCGCAGTGAGCGCATTGCGATCGACCCCGCCTCGATCCGGCCTTATCCGTTTGAGCCTTCGGCGGCCGTCATGGTGGCCGACTATTCCGGACCGCAAGCCGCGATCATGCCGCGACACGTGCTGCGCACCAAGATCGCAGACGTGGAGCATGCCGGTTTCACAGTTGAGGCCGCCTTCGAGTTCGAGTTCATCGTTCTCAATGAGACCGCAGATACGCTGCGCGCGAAGAACTTTGCCAATCCGGCCCTGTTCGCGGCGGACAACCGCTGCTGGTCAGGGCAAACGGCGGCAACGTTCGCCCCGTTCGTCGCTGATCTAGAAGCCTTGCTTCTCAAAGCTGAAATTGGTCTGCATTCTCTATCCGTCGAACTGGGGCCGGGCTGCTTTGAGGCGACACTCCGGCACCGCCCAGCCATGCGAGCGGCCGATGATGCCGCGTTCTTTCGTATGTTCACCAAAGCGTTCTGCCGCCAGCGCAATCTCACCGCCTCGTTCATGGCGCACACGGGCCAGGGCTTTCCGTCGATCGGCGGCCACGTCACGGTGTCTCTCAAGAACAACGCGGGCAAAAACATCTTCGCTGACCCAAGCGACGAGCATGGTCTGTCTGCCGCCGCCAAATCCTTCATGGCCGGGATTATTGAGGGCACACCCGAAGCGTTTCCGCTGTGTGCGCATACCGTCAACGACTACCGGCGCCTGGCTCCAGGTAGCTGGGCCCCCAAGACGGTGAGTTGGTCGCCGTACAACTACGCGGCGGCCATCCGGACGGCTGCGGAAACGCCGGAGAGCACACGGCTTGAGTTCCGCCTACCGGGCAGCGATTGCAATCCCTACCTGACGCTGGCACTTGTCCTTGGGACAGGTCTCGATGGCCTGACGAGAAATCTGAAGTTGAAAGACAAGCCGATCGCTAGCGGGGGCCCTAGCGAAATCCCCGAAGGCGTGCAGCGCTTGCCGGCCGATCTCTTGGAAGCGACGCGGCGCTTCCGCTCAAGCGCGAAAGCAAAGGCGCTGTTCGGTGCTGAATTCGTCGAGCACTTTGCAAAAATTTGTGAGGCCGAAGACGCAGCGCTCCGGCGTGCCGTCAGCCTCGAAGAAGTGAGGCGATACTTAGAAGCAGGTTGATCGTAGTTTCCGGCATGCCCGAGGGGAAGCACAAGATATGAACGTGCACGCGATGACATCTCAGTCCAAAACATCTGACCTCCAGCGCGAATTGGATGATCCGCGGCGCACGGACATCGTCGCGCGCGTGCGCAAGAAGATTGATGAACTCGGCGTCGACTACATTTATCTGCAGTACATTTCACTCACTGGCCGAGTCATGGGCAAGGCCTCGCCAGCGCGGCATTGGGAAAGCTTGGCGCGCAAGGGCGTGCAGACGTTCATGGGCGGCGTCGTCAACGTGTTCCCTGACCGGCATGGCCGCCTAATCGGCTTTCCGGCCAACGCGCACGAAGTGATTGCGCTCCCCGATCCGGAGACGTTTTGCCAGTTGCCCTGGAACAAGCGGATGGCGCGCGTGTTCTGCACCCTCTTTTACATGGAGGAAGACGCCGAGAAGGGTGGCATGTACTTCGATGTCGATTGCCGCGGCGCGTTGAAGCGCAATGATGCCGCGTTCCGGGCCGCCCACAATGGCCTTCACATGCGCGTCGGTTGCGAACCGGAAATGCTGTGGCTGAAGAAGCCGAGCGACCCCAACATTCCCTATGAGGGAACGACCAAACCCTACGCCTATCACATCGATCAGTTCGAGCAGCTGTCCCACGTCTGGCTGAAGGTCTACGAGTACGCGATCGCCATGGGTATCGACATCGTGCAGGGCGATCACGAGGACGCTCCCGGCCAAGTTGAACTTAACTTCATGTTCGACGACGCTTTGAAAACAGCCGACCGGCTATCGACATACCGCCAGATCTGCTCGCAGGTCGCCCGCGAAAACAATCTCATCGCCTGCTTCATGACCAAGCCCTACATGGGTATCTCCGCCAACGGCTGCCACCACAACCTGTCTCTCTGGTCAGGTGGCACCGCAGAAGTCCAAGATCTTGTTCCAGGGCCACTCCCCGCCATGGACGACGTGTTCGCCTACACCAAGGGCGGCCGGAACGAGTTGCGCGATGAGCGCGAAACTTGGAAGCCTGCGGAAATCGGCCGCCACGCGCTGGGAGGCATGCTGGAACACTTGTCGGGCATGACGGCGATCGCGTGCTCAACGATCAACTCATACCGGCGACTCAACGATACCGGGCTTTGGGCACCGCTGGCGATAAATTGGGGTCTTCAAAACCGGTCTTGTGCGGTACGTGTGTCGAGCCCCGACCGCTTCGAATACCGTCCGCCAGATTCCATGGTGAACCCGTACTTGATGATGTCGGCCCTGCTGACCTCAATGGATGATGGATTGAAGCGCAGGATCGACCCCGGCCAGCCCGAAGAACGGAACTTGGTGGAAGTCCTGCGATCGGGCGAGACTGTCCGCCGCATCCCACTCAATCTTTATGACGCGCTGGAAGCCCTCAAGGCGGATCCCATCGTTCTGTCGTCGATGCCGGGCCGCATGCATGAGGTCTACGACTGGTACAAGCGCGACGAATGGGACCGCTTTATCTGGCAGTCTTCGGATTGGGATGTAAAAACCTATCTTGATTGCTTGCCGTGATGAGGAGAAATAAGCGTAATGGATACGGCTAGCCAGGACGAGGTTGCCTACCTCAATCTCGACGATCCGTCGTTCTCGATCCGGTCGAAGGCGGTCCGCGAGGCGCGCGAGCAGAGCTGGTACGCGCGCACTCCCTATGGCTTAGCGGTCCTGCGCTACACCGAAGTCGGTGAACTGCTGCGGCATCCGCGATTGCGTCAAGGCAGCTACAAGTGGCCGGCCCACAACAAGGCCGGAGGAACATTTGCAGAGTGGTGGAGCCGGATGTTGTTGAGCCGGATCGGCGACGATCACGCCCGGTTGCGGCGTCTCGCCAATCCGGCGTTTTCGCCGAAGCTTATCGCCACCCTGCAACCGCAGTTCATCGCCATCGCCAATGAACTCATTGATGCGTTTGGCTCCAAGGGCCGGTGCGAGTTCATGAGCGCGTTCTCGGAGCCCTATGCGACGCGAGTCATTTGCTCGCTCTTCAATCTGCCCCATGACCAGTGGCGTGATTTGGCAACCATCGCGGCAGAAATGGGCCTTGCCCTCGGCGTCACATACAAAGCCGATGAAGAGACAGTGAACCGCGCCACAGACCGGCTGTTTGACTATTCCCGGGCTCTCATTGCGGAAAGGCGGCGCACGCCCGGCAACGATTTCATCAGCGTTCTCGTCCAAACCAACACCGACAAGGATGCCCTCAGCGACGAGGATATGGACGACATGGTTGTGCTCGCTGTGTTCGGCGGGATCGATACGACCCGCAATCAGATCGGCTTGGCTATGGGTCAGTTCATTGACAATCCCGGCCAGTGGCGCTTGCTTGCTGAGAAGCCCGATCTCGCCCGGGCCGCGGTTGAAGAAGTCATGCGCACGCGGCCGACAACGACGTGGGTCACGCGCGAGGCCCTTGAGGACTTCAGTTATATGGGTCTCGACATCAAGCAAGGCACGACGGTGCACTTGTTCGCTGAGTCGGCCGGCACAGATCCGAGCGCCTTTAAGCCGGGTTTCGATATTGCTGAGCCCAGGCAGGCGCACTACGGGTTCGGCGGTGGCACCCACCACTGTCTTGGCCACTTCATTGCGCGCGGGGACATGACGGAGGCACTCACACTCTTGGCGCAGCGGGTGCGAAATCCATCCTACGAGAGCGATCCCATTTGGCTGCCCGATAGCGGAAACACTGGCCCCGTGACTATGAACATCACCTTCGATCCTGAGTCATGATTGTAGCCGTTGGCTTCCGAGGAGACTGATCACGATGAAGATCTGCGTTGACCTCAAGACGTGCAAGCTGCACGGCCAGTGCATCATCGCAGCACCAGACCTGTTCGCGTTTGAGGCCGATGGCAAGCTGCGCTGGGTTGAGCATCCTGCCGAGAGCCAGCGCAAGGCGGCAGAGGACGCTGCGGACGTCTGTCCGGAGCAGGCCATCGTGATCGAGGATTGAGGTGGCAGGAGGAGTACTCATCGTTGGGGCGTCACTCGGTGGCTTGAGGCTGGCCGAGCAGCTCAGAGCAGCAGATTACGCAGGGCCCATCACGATCGTGGGGGCTGAGCGGCACAAGCCCTATAACCGGCCGCCGTTGTCGAAGGATGTTCTTCTTGATGTGCCGGCAGATGAAAAAGTCCACGACATTGAGCCCGGGCAGCTTGCGTTTGGCATCCGTCCGTCGCTCGCGGATGTGACGTGGCTGTTAGGGCAACCCGCAGTCTCAGCCGATCTCAACAAGCAGATCGTAACACTCGCGGATGGATGTACGTTGAACTACGACGGCCTTGGCATTGCGACCGGGCTGACACCGCGACGTTTGCCGTTTAGTGGTGGAGAGGCCGACCGGCATGTCGTGCGAACCATCGATGATGCAGTACGTCTCCGTCAAGCGCTGAGCCCTGGAGCCCGCGTTGTTGTTGCCGGTGGCGGATTTGTCGGCTGTGAGGTGGCTGCATCGGCAACGAAGCGCGGATGCTCAGTGACTGTCGTTGAACCATTGCCCGCGCCCATGTGCCGCTCGATAGGGCAGGAGCTTGCGGTGGCCATCCAGACCTATCACGAAGCCAACGGCGTGCAGTTCCGGCTGGGAACCACGATCAGTAACATTGCGTGCGAGCATCTGGGCGAAAGGCGCCTTCGATCCGTCGCCCTAAGTGATGACACCGAATTACCGGCCGATGTTCTGATCGAGGCCACAGGCTCGACCTGCAACGCCGGTTGGTTGAACGGCAACGGGCTTGATCTGACGGACGGCGTGCTCACTGACGATGCGATGCGTGCAGGCGGGACGGAACACGTGGTGGCTGTTGGCGACGTCGCGCGCTTTCCCAACTCCCGGTACGGCGCTGTGGCACGACGTGTCGAGCACTGGGCCATTCCAGGGTTGACCGCGAAGCGGGCGGCGGCCAGTCTCGCGGCGTCGCTCCTTGGCCGCGCGCCGGATCTATCTGCGTTCAACCCCATCCCGACCTTTTGGTCCGATCAGTTTGGTATCCGGCTGCAATCCATGGGCATGCCCGGCCTCGCGGACCGGACGGAATTGATTGAAGGGTCTTTGTCTGCGATCGGAGAGGCCAATGGGCCGGGATTGGCTATTGGATATTGGCGCGGCGAAGCGCTGGCCGGTGTCGTGACCATCGGCTTACCCGTCGCACGGCTGTCCCAGTACCGGGCCATGTTAGACTGAAGCTCTGGTCGAGCGACAGCCGGCAAACAACTAAAGGTCGATGCAGATGCCATCTCCACGGGTGCTTGTGTTCCAGCACGTCTCCTACTGTCCGCTCGAAACGTTCGGCGCATGTCTTGCTGGCGACGGGATCGATCCTGTCATCGTTGAACTGGACAAGGGTCAAGCCATTCCGGACCTCGATCCCTTCGATGTTCTCATCGTTCTGGGCGGACCGATGGATGTTTGGGAAACGGAGTCCCATCCCTGGCTCATCCCCGAAAAGGACGCTGTGCGGCACTGGGTGGCGACCCTCGACCGGCCGATGCTCGGGATATGCCTGGGGCACCAACTGCTGGCTGATGCGTTAGGTGGCGAAGTGAGCCGGTCCCAAACACCGGAAGCCGGCGTGTCAGACATTCTGCTGAGTGAGACCGGCCGCAAGCACCCGCTGATGCAGGGATTTGGCCAGTCGAAGCAAGCCATCAACTTTCATGGCTGTGAAGTGACGCGCCTTCCTGCCGGAGGTGTGAATCTCGCCTCGACTGTGGATTGCGTCAATGGAGCGTTCTCCGCCGGTTCCGCAGCATTTGGCATTCAGTATCACGCCGAAGCGACAGACACGCTGGTCAACGAGTGGTTCGAACATGAGGCCGCACGGGCCCTTGCCGAACAGCTTCATGGCCCGGATGGCGTCACGCACGTGCGCCAGCGCGTGGTTGGCGCAATGCCAGATCTGAAACGCAACGCAGAACGGCTGTACCGCAACTTCATGCGCATCGCGGCTAACGGGCGCGGCCCATAAGAGTGCAACTCCGTCACTTCTCGGCGTTCCGCCAGTCTAGGTTTTCGGTTTCACGCCGGAGCGGTCATCTGCGACTGGTCAGAATTTCCTGCGCATCTCGGAGCGGATGCCGAAGTTGTCCTCGGCACTCTCGATGAACTGATAGGTCGCATCGGCGCGGAAAAGCCATGCCCGATTGATCGGGATCTGATAGCGAGCGCCGATGCCGTATTGCGCGTCTTTGGCGCCGATCCCGTCATCCTTGAACGGCTGGACCATGGCCACTTCAAAGACGAGTTGCTGATCGAGATTGAAGAGATACTGCAAACCGATAGCGCCGCCCCAGGCGTTGGAGGCGGTGTCGTCGAGTTTCGGGTAGCCGGTTAGGGCGTCGGTCTCAAAGTTAATGCCGACGTTCTTAAGGATCCCCGCGCCGTTGCCGTCGACGAGTGGTTTTGGGCTGTCGAAGCCGACAAAGACGTTGGCGTAGGGAAGCAGCGTGCTTGGCAAGCTCGTGATGATACTGTTTTCCGAAATAATGACATATCCGCCCTCATTTCCAGCATTGTCATCCCCAAAGTTTGCGAACACCCTCGTCGAGTTCGACACAGAGTCGGCAAAGCGCCGGGTGTAAGCGGCGGTTAGGTAGTGCTCCAGTAGTCCGTCCTGGCAGTTGTAGCCTTGCACCAAGCCATAGCCGGCTTCGATGTAGCCATCGAAGGCGTCGATGAAGGCGGTCACACCATAGAGATTGGCGGCATGGTTATCGACCTTGCCGTCGACTCCGACGACGCTCGCGTTATCGACATTGTCGAACGCGCCGAAGAACGTGATGTCGTAGTTGGAAAGGCCAAGGGTGGGAGAGTTCAGCGCAGGGAGCGTGAACGCGCCGCCGAGGATCGCGTCGTTCGCCCAAATTCCGTTTTGCAGGAACAGCGGGAAGAGGCCGACGGTGAAGGGCAGGTCGAAACTGGCTTCTTGACCGGAGTAGCCGGAATAGATGGCGCCGGCGTCGCCCTCGAAGAACAGCGTCTGCGGGTCGGCGTCGAACTCATCATTGAACCGGTCATTGGCCCCGCCGCCGCCGAACTCGTAGCGGGTGAATTCTGCATTGGCTTTTTGGATCGGCGTGAAGAAGGCGTGGATCCGTTCGGTGCCAGTGATCTTGATGTCGACGTCAAGGTTTAGCCGGGTCGCGATCTGGGCGATATCCTTGCCGTTATTGTTGTTGTAGGCGACGGCTGTGCGCCAGTCGCCGTAGATCGCAAGCCCCGGCAGCAGCGGGTTTAATTCACCCAGCAGTGTGCTGCTTTCGTCGTAGATGCCGGAGGTGTATTGCTCGCGGCCGAGCTCAAGCAGCGGGCGCGGCGGCTCGACGGCACGCTTCGCGCCGTAGATATTGGCTTGCTCCTCAGCGCTGTAGTTGGTTTCGTATTGTGGATCGGGCAGGAACGGGTCCTCGATCTGCTTGCCGTCCTTGTGGGTCTTAGCAATCGTACTATCGCCAGCCAAAAGTTCGGCCGTCGCGCCGGACATCACAAGGTATCCAATGGCGACCAGCATGATCGTCGCCGGCTTAGCCGTGGCCCGATAGAAATGGTCGCCTATTGCGTCACAAGTCATGTGGAAGCTCCCACGTCGTGTCTCTGAACTACGGGTCAAGACCCGGGGGAATGGCTTTTAAAACCCTTGGCGGTTATCAAAGCGCCGCCCCGGCTTTTTGGCGTTAGCCCTTCACGTCGATCTCAACCGCATAGGCGTGGAAGTTCATGATCCGCTCGTTCATGCTCTGCTCCATGTCCTTGGTGGCGCCCACAAAGCGCATGAAATAGATTGGCTCAGCACGGCTGCGCATGCGAAAGGCGAGCTTGTACTTGCCCGGCTTTTTGATCAGGTCGCCTGGCACCTGGTACTTGGTCACCTTCTCCTGCAACGGCGCCAGCGAGTGGTTCTCCATGCGCACCAGAGGCGGATGGTTGAGCACGGAGGTCGGGATCCCTGGTGGACGCAGATGCGGCAGCGGATCGATATCGAAGTTCACCGGCAGGTACATCTCGCGGTCCGTGCCCTTGACGTTGGTCGTCAGGAACTTGGTCTGGAAGTTCACCAGCTGTGGGTCGGACTTGATGCGGCCCGCCGCGACATCCAGGCTGTGCAGATCGGCCATGTCGCCGTTTCTGTCGACGTAGCCCGACTCCCAGACGTTCTTGCCATCAGGATCGAGGAGGGCGACGTTCACCCAGAGCTGCGGCTGTGCACCCAGAGAACCAGACGGTAGGTTGTGCCCTGTATTGGTGTTCTTGATCCTGTAGGAGAATGCCAGATCCGAGCCTGCCGCCGGTGTGCCGTCGATGTAAGGACCATCGACGTGGCTGGAATTCTCCATGACCTGTTTTCTGATCTTGTCCCGCTCATCGAGCTTCGCGAGATTTTCGTCGATGATCGCCCGGGCCTCTTCACGATCGAGGGCGTCGGCCCAACGCTTGGGAAATTCGGCCTTGATCTTGCCCTCTGCGACCTTGTCCTCGAACTCTGTGGAGCCCCAACCGGCGCGCCAGTCGAATTGCAGCCAGTCTTCGATGCTGGTGGACTGAGCCTTCGTGTTGTGGGGGAAAATGCCAGGGTGGGCGATGGAATAGCCCGGGCCGATAAAACGGTGATTGGCGTGCTTGCGTCCCGGGTTGATTTCCTTGCCGCCAACCACGGCGGAGGGTGCCTTTGAATAACCCTCGGGCTTTCCAGGGACCTTGCCCATGTGGCAGTCCTGACACGTGACGCCGGCCTTGCGCGCCGGGCTGTCGCGATACTGATCCCAGACGATTTCCAGCTTGATGCCTAAGTTCACTGCAACCTGGTGGCAGCTGACGCAAAACTCCGACTTGGTGATCTGGTCGTTGGTAATCATACCTTGGTGGATGTCGTTGCCGCGGCCGTCAGCGCTGGTTTTGACCGAGTAGGTTTCCTTGTTGGCAAGGACGTCTTTGATCATGCTCTTGTCACCGCTGCCATAGACGGGCTCGTAAATCTTGCCCGGCTCGACCCGGCGCTCGCCGTTGACCTTGCCATACTGCTCTTTGACCCTGTGGCAGGTGATGCAGGTTACGCCCTCGCGGGATATCTGGCTGCGCTTCCAAAGCGGTGTTTCGCGGTTCTCGCCCAGCTGGGTGCCGACCTGTTGATGGCATCGCACACAGAAGGTGCCAACCGTGCCTTGGGTCAGGTCCTGAAACTTCTGCTCGAACTTGTGGAACATCGGTGAGATCGACGCATAGGCGTGGTTCGACGACGACCACTCATCATAAATCTGTTGATGACACTCGCCGCACTGCGCGGCCGTGGGATAGAGCGTCTCGTCGTTGACGAGGCTGTCGTGCCCATCGGGTTTGGCTGTGCTGGTCGCGGCATCCGTCTTTGCCTCCGCATCGATAGAAGAGACTGATCCGTGGGCGCCCCCGGCACCTGCATTCATCTTTCCGGTCAGCCACGGGAGTTGCTCGGCGACAGTGGCCGTGCCGGCGTTAACGTCGGGATTGCTGATAGGCGTAGCGGCCTTTCCAGCCGTGGGCTTAGCCTGAGTCGTTCTTTTCTCATCCTCCTTGATCAGCCCTTCGAGTGCGATCGTCGCGTCGGCTTCCGCGGCCTGGGCCAGAATCAAGTCTGGCGGCGCTTGTACGGTTTGGGTTAACCCGCTCCCGCTGAGCCGGGCCAGAGAGCTCTCGCTGAAGACCGCTGCGTGCAGCAGCGTGGCGGTTGCGCAAACACAGAAAAATAGCGAGAGTCTGGACAGTTTCTTCATCGTTTTCCCCCTCGTCCCCATCGTCAATAAGGCGCAATCCCCACTTGCGTCTCTCGCGCGTTATCGGTTCTCCACCAACACGCATCACTGATGCCCGGCAATTGTTTAATCGTCGAAAAGGGGCCGTCATATGGCCAAGTTAATAACTCTAGGATTGAGATAACTGGAGTGAAGAGTTTCAGTTTCTATTTTCAAAAAAATTCAATTGATCTGAGTGAATCGACTATTTCTATGAAAATAATTATACTCAAAGAGGATGATATTGCAGCCGTCTAAAACATTGAAAAACATCAATAAATAATTTTATTCCAGCCGGAATAATTTAGGATGACGGAGAAGTGCAAAAATTCCCGGAATTCCCACGATCCATAATTGGACCCAGGCGAAACACTACGTGTTATTTGCTCACATCTAGACTTTCTATTAGGGTTCCTAATCCGAAGCTGTTCGCCACTCGTTGAAACCATTAAACGGCCATTCTCTGACCATCATGGGGGCATAGACCCCCGATAGTCAGAGGTCAGTAATTACACAATCAAGAATGCAAGGATTTCGATCATCCGACACATCGGGAGTATTCAACATCAGTTCTCAATCCGTGTGTTGAAATGCCAAACGGCAGGAAGTGGGGCCGTCTCGATTGGCGGACTAGTGGTTGTGTATCAAGGTCCGCATGCATGCACCTGTGAGTAACCGCAAGAGCGAAGCGGTGCGGCGTCAACCGATCCGCCTGAGATTAGCAAAGTCAAGTCTTCTGGGGGGAATCAATGGCAGGACGACACCACATTACGATCGACGGCAGCCGGTTTCCGGCGCGCAACGGAGAGGTACTCCTCGATTGCGCATTGAGCAATGGCATCGACCTGCCGTACGGTTGCCGCGCTGGCCATTGTGGCACGTGCTGCGTGCGTCTGGTGTCGGGCAAGGTACAGGGCGGGCAGAGCTCTGAGCCCGGCATCATTCATGCCTGTCAGTGCCGGATCACTGGCGATGCCGTAATTGAGCGGTGCCAGCCGTCAGGCGTTCGCACTGTGGAAGGCGTCTTGAGCTCATTGCGCCCGCTGTCGCCCGAGGTGATGGAAGTCGGTGTTATGACGGACCGGGCGCTGCCCTATCTTGCAGGGCAATATGCACAGGTTCGCTTCAGCGGATATCCAAGCCGCCCCTTCAGCATCACCCATCCCATGCACAACAATTCGAACAACCGCTTGGTCTGGTTCCATGTCCGCCGCATGAGGGATGGACAAGTTACGGCAGCGCTCGGCACGTGCATCAAGCTGGGCCATCGGGTGACGCTCACCGGGCCCTATGGTTCGGCGCATTTCCGGCCCGATCTTGCGGGCCGGCTGATCCTCGCCGGTACCAGCACGGGTTTCGCACCGATCTGGTCGATCGCCGCCGCTGCACTCCGGGAAAACCCGGAACGCCGCATGATGATCATCGCCGGCGGCCGCAGCATCGAGTCGCTCTATATGGGTCCGGCTCTTGAGCAGCTGTCCCGCTTCCCCAATGTTCTGGTCGTACCTGTCTGCAGCACGCCGCAGACTTTAACCAACGTGGTGATGCTGGGCCGCCCGACCGACTATCTGCCGCGGCTATTGCCGACCGATGTTCTGTACGCCTGCGGTGCACCAGGAATGGTGGATGCGATGAAATCAATCGCGGCGCAAGCGGGCGCGGCTTGCTATGCGGATCCATTCCTACCGGCTACCGGCGACACGGCCGGGAATAGCGTCCTGACTCGCGCTGCCGAGTGGCTCGCTGTGCCGACCAGCAGGCCCATGCGGCAGCTCGATCCCAAACCGTCCCGCAACCGTCAGGATCAGTTGATGCGGGCGTAACGGATGACTGAAGTCAGGGTGAGAAAATTTTTGTGGTCTTCAGTGCGCACTGCTTCCATTCGATGGAAATGGCACAAGGTGCCGTGCCAGCGATTTGCAGTCTACATCTGCGGCTGGGTGATGAGTCTCAGCGTTGCACCATTCGGTGCAGATGCCTCTGATCCGGCCAAGACTGTCGGTCCCAATGCCTGCGCCGAATGCCACAAGCAGGAGGTCGAGGCATGGAAGGGCACGCATCATTTTAAGACCTTCCGCGACATGCCGCGCAACACCGAGGCAAATGACATCGCCAAAAGACTGGGTGTGCGGCGCATCAAGACGGAGAGCTTGTGCCTGAGTTGCCATTTCACAGTGCAGCAGAAGAACAGCAAGGAGGAGCCCGTTTCGGGGATCTCTTGCGAATCCTGTCACAGCGCCGGACAGGATTGGATCAAGGTCCACAGCGGGTTCAGCGGCAAGACAGCGCAAACCGAGACCAAGGCCGAGAAGGAGGCGCGTTGGAAGCTCGCGGTTTCAAAAGGCATGATCAGACCGTCTTCGGTCTATGCACTGGCGAAGAACTGCTACAGTTGCCATGTCGTGCCGCGGGAAGATCTCGTGAACAAAGGCGGCCACAAAGCTGGCAGCGCTTTCGAGTTGGTGTCCTGGTCGCAGGGAGAAGTCCGGCATAACACCTGGTCGTCCAAGGGTAAGGACAACGTGGCGGCCAGCGCGGCGCGCAAGCGGATGTTGTATCTGGTCGGCCTCGGCGTCGAGCTTGAGACGGCGATGCGTGCGATCGGCAAGGCAACTGTCAGAAAGGCCTTCGCGTTCGAGATGGCCAAGCGCGCCGACCGGGCGCGCAAGCAGCTTTCAGCCGCTGCGAAAGCAGTGCCAAACGTGCCGGAAATCACAAGGTTGGTCGAGTTGGCCCATTCAGCTGGCCTGAAGTTGAACAATGAAAGCCATCTGACGTCTGCGGCCGACGGCGTCTCCAAATTGCTTGTGAAAATAACGGAGACCTATGACGGCAGCACAATGGCCGGTCTCGACAACCTGATTCCCGGACCGGACAAGTTCAAGGGCACAGCGAGAAGCGCCAGCGCGGTGAAGTGATTCCGGCCGTCTGGCTCCGTGAATAGGATTGATGGGGAAATTCGAATGGCAGTTTGGGTGGGTAGCATGAGATCGGCAGGGCGCCGCGCGGCTGATCGCTCGATCAGCGGACGAGGTGCGGCTCCGGCGAAATATCTCAACAGCCCGGCCGTGCAGGTCCTTCTCATCGCAGCCATCTCCGGCGGCCTGTTCTGGGTCGTTTGGATTTATGGCACTGGGCTGCGCGATCCGCGCTATCTCGACGGCTGGGTGCTGGCTGGCGGCATGATCCTGCAGCTGTGTTTCCACATCGGTATAAAGACCGGCAGCTTGTCGCCGAAATCCGCCAAGCGCTGGCGGACGTTCCATATCTTTCTTGGAGTTCTGTTGATTGCCGCCTTCGTCTCGCATTCGGATTTCTCACTTCCCGACACCGGCTTTGAATGGGCGCTGTGGGCGTCATTCGTGCTGGTCACGCTGAGCGGAATTTTCGGCACGTATCTCGCCTGGTCGCTGCGGGCCAGGCGCGAGATCGACGAGCGCGTTGGTTACGATCGCATCCCAACGCGACGCGCCGAGCTGGCGCAGGAGGTTTACGCCGCCGTCACAAGGACCGATCCGGCCTTGTCATTGTTCACCTTGCCGTCGCCGCCCGACGACGCCTGGATCATGGACCTTTACACCAACCACCTGCGCGATTTCTTCCTGGGGCCGCGCAATGTCACTGCCCATCTCGCCGGATCGCGGCGCCCGCTCCAGCGGTTGACGGACGAGATCGACAACCTGTCACGCTACGTCGACAAGCAAAGCCAGGAGAAGCTTGCCATCATTAAGACCTTGGTGGTTGAGAAGGACCGGCTCGATTTCGCGCATGTTTATCTCGGTCTCACCAAGGGCTGGCTGTTTGTGCACGTGCCCGTCACCTACGCGCTGATCGTGCTTTCGATACTGCACGTTCTTGTCGCCTATGCCTTTTCATCTGGGGACTGGTGATGTGGCGGCCGGGCTCGATCAGATCGGTTCAATTGACCGGAGCTGAAAAACCTGCGCGCCCCGGCTCGACGCGTGACGGTCTTGCCGTTCAATTGGCGCTCGTGACGTTCATTTGCATCGGCCTTGCGTTAATTTTTTCCAAAGGCACGCTGCTTCTGATGCCGGGGCCGCTGGCGAGCGCTCACGGCTCGATTGAAAAATGCGATGCCTGCCACACGAAGAGCGGCAGCGGCAAGATGAGCTGGACCCAGGGCCTTTTCGCCGGCAATCCGCACGCCGACAGCCGGGCCTGCCTGACCTGTCACAAGATGCCAGACACAGCCTTCAACGCCCACGGCGCTTCGGCCGATATCCTGAAGGCAAGCACTGGGCGGCTGACGAAAACCGCTGCAGCGACGCCTGCGCCCAAGCCGGCCATCGCGCAAAGTATCGCCTTCCCGGCTCATAATGTGACCGCAGGCGGACTCACCTGCGCGACCTGCCACCAGGAGCATCAGGGCGTCAATTTCAAACTCGGCCGGATCTCCAACGAGCAATGCCGCTCCTGCCATGTGGTCAAGTTCGACAGCTTCGACGGTGATCATCCCAAATTCGAGACTTACCCCTTCAAACAGCGCACCCGGATCATCTACGATCACGCCGGTCATTTCGGAAAGCACTACCCGGAACTGGCGAAGAAAGATCCGGCGAAGAGCATTCCCGATACCTGCTCAACTTGCCACACCAGCCGTGACGACAAGCGGATTATGGCCGTGGCGCCGTTCGAGAAGACCTGTTCCACTTGCCACCTCGACCAGATCACCGGCAAACAGCGGGCCAGCGGACCGAAAGGCATCGCCTTCCTAACCGTGCCCGGCCTCGATTTGGACTCTCTGAAGAAGAAGAACGCCGCGGTGGGCGACTGGCCGGACGCATCTGAGGCCGCACTCACACCTTTCATGAAAGTTATGATGAGCAAAGATGAGCGGGGCCGGGCTCTGCTCAAGACTGTTGACAGCCTGAACCTGCAGGACCTGACCACTGCAAGTGACGACCAGATCGAGGCAGTGACTGGTCTGGTGTGGGAGATCAAAGCTCTGTTCCATGCGTTGATTTCTGGGAAAGCGTCGGACGTCCTGGCTGACCTCAATATGGGCAGCGGCGCGAAACTGAGTGCGACGCTCGTAGCCGATCTGAACGCGAACATTCCGCGCGATGTGCTCATCAGTGCGCAACAGGAGTGGCTCCCCAATCTCGCCACGGAAATCGCCAATCGAAAGGTTTCTGGTCATCAAGTCCAAAGAGGCGGGGCCGCAGAGACAACGGGCACCAAATCGGCCGGACCGGTGGCTCCCGCAATTGTGCTGGAAACGGATCAGCGCCAAGCAGTCCCGAGCGTGAGCGCACAACCCGGTGAGCGCGCAGTTGAGCCGGACGATGCAGCGGGTAACGCCGACACCGCGAACACCACGTCCGGCGATGACAATGACTCGCCCTCCGAAGACAAATCGAGCCCGGCGCTTGCGGATTCAACCGTGGACGAATCGGGCCTACCCAAAGTGCTGTCTGAAGCGGAGGCGCGCGAGGATGCGCAGAACGGCCAATCAGACTCTGGTGCTGGCGAAGCAGCCAGTGCAACCAAAGCCGATCCGCAATCGTGCATGGTACGTGTTCTCGGTCAATGTTTGATGGCCAAGGGACAAAAGAAGGAGGCTGATGCAGGCCAGCCTCTAGGAGCAGCTGGACAAACTGATACGGAGAAATCGAAGCCCAGCAACAGCAAGGAAACGTTCTCCGCCGGCGAATTCCCTCCTGCGATGCGCGCCGGCATCAAGTTCGCTGAGAACGCAGCCCTGCCTGGTGAGGAGGCCGGACCCGCCGATACCGCAAAGCACTTGCCGTTGCCGAGCGGTACGCCTCGCGAAATCGAAGCTCGCAGCAAGGATGCCTTGAAGAAAGCCGATCCTAAAGCAGAAGAAGCAAAAGCCGATGCAGCGAACAGCAAGGCCGATGGAGGCAACGAGACGACGCCCACCGCCAAAGATCCGCCTTCGGAAAAGGCGCCGGAGCAACCCGGCACTGCGAACGACAAACCCGATAACGGCAAGGCGGCGTCCGCTGCCGCACAACCTCAGGGGCCGGCGACGGGCCAATCCGACGATCTGCTGTTTCCCACTGAGGCCGAGCTTCGAGAAATGAAAGTTCTGAGCAAGGACACTGGCAAAACCGCCCAGCCAGACGCTGCAGCCGCAAAATCGGAAACCGCGGATGCCGTTTCCCAGGTGGACGCCAGCACCGCGGCGGCTGAGCCTCAAACACGTGCAACGCCCGTCATCAGCATTGCTAGCGATGTCGATCCGGAAAGCTGGGCCGACTTTGGCGGCTGGTACCGGCAAGACCACTCGATATTCTATCGTCCGGCAGGCCATAAGGACAAATTTGTCTACTCTTGGCTCTTTCTGACAGGACCCCAAGCGCCGAAGGGTGATACGAGCCCGGCGGCCGCGGTCTTCGAAGGGCTCACGCAGAAGGACGCCCAGGGGACCTGCACCAAGTGCCACAGCGTTGACGATATTCAGGGCAAAGGCCGGGTCGTCAATTTTTCGCCGGCTTCGGTCGCGAGCAAACAGGGACGGTTCACGACGTTCATCCATGAACCGCATTTCGGCAGCCTGGGGGATCGCGGCTGTCTCACCTGCCACAGTCTTGAAAAAGGCCGCCCCTATCTGAAGAGTTACGAGCACGGCAATCCGCAAAGTTTCGCATCCGATTTCGGGGCGGTAAAAAAGGATCTCTGCCAGACCTGTCACAACGCCAGCATGGCGCGGCAGGACTGTCTGACGTGCCACAAGTATCATGTGAATGGCGTGGTCACGCCCATCATGAGTACAAAAAACCCAATTCAATAGATGATCTCTTTGGCAAAACAGTTCGCGAGGATTGGACATGACACAGCTGACTGCATTGATTGCAATAGGCACAGCCGCCACGGTGCTGGCGATTGTTCTCCTGCTGGTTCGCGCTGAGTTCCACGGCCGCCGGCCCGTGTTGGCACTCACGCGGCGCTGGGTTGCGGCCGGCAATCGCACGTCTGGACTTGTTTTAGCGCTGCTCTCTGCAATCGCTATCTCCAGCTTTGCAGGTCTCCCTGCCCGTGAGCTTCGCGGCGCCAGCAGCGCATCGGCTCTGAGTGGTTCGGAAATAGCGCCGTCCATGCAAGCGACCGCAAGTCTCACGGATGAGAGTTCACCTGATGCCAAGGCATTGCAGGCTCTGCGTGCGTACGCAGGCAAGATCGACGCCAAAGCGCAATCGAAGGCTGCAATGCCAGCGGCTGCTGAGGCTGCTGCGTTGCCTGACGTCGATACGATGATTGCAAAGCTCCACGCGCGGCTCGAAAAGCAACCCGAGGACGTGAAGGGCTGGAAAATGCTTGGATGGGCGTACCTCAATATGGACAGGACGGAGGAAGCCGCAAAGGCATACGAAACAGCCCTTAAGCTTGACCCTGACGATATAGAAATCATGAAAGGCCTTGAGACCGCCAAATCGGTGAAGACTGCGGCAACCCAAACACCGGCGTTCGGTCCGTCCCATCCGGTGACGTCGCCAACTCCGCAAGACAGCAAAGGTGCAGAGGGTCAATCCGCTGCTCAGACGGACAGCATGATCCGCGGCATGGTCGATCAGCTTGCCGCGCGGCTTGAGACCGCTCCCAAGGACGAGGAGGGCTGGCTGCGTTTGATGCGCTCGCGCATGACGCTTGGTGAAAAGGAGGCCGCAAAGGCCGCACTGACGAAGGCCCTGGAAACGTTTGCGAGCGATGCTGAAGCCAAGGCCCGCTTGACCGCTGCGGCGCGCGACCTGGGTGTCGGGAGCAATTAGTCGGAGTTTGTCTTGTACCACTGCCTATTGCTGAAGAGATCTGAGGTGCGCTAACAGGTCGTGTGTGCGTGACGCACGCAATCCGTCCCTTCTTGGGCTGAAGCATGGGCATCTCGAAGTTTCGATGAAAATGAATGGACGGCCTCACACATTCTGTGTCGCTCCGATGATGGATTGGACGGACCGGCATTGCCGGTTTTTCCATCGCGGGCTGACGCGGCATGCGTTGCTTTATACCGAGATGGTGACGGCGGACGCGGTGCTGCGTGGCGACCGCGAGCGGCTGTTGGGTTTTTCGGCCGAAGAGCACCCGATCGCTCTCCAGCTCGGCGGCTCGGATCCGATGAAGCTCGCGGACGCGGCGCGCATCGGCGAAGACCTCGGCTACGACGAGATCAACCTCAACGTTGGCTGCCCATCGGACCGGGTGCAAGAGGGCCGCTTCGGCGCGTGCCTCATGGCGGAACCCGATCTTGTTGCGCGCGGTGTGGCGGCCATGATCGCTGCCGTCAAAATTCCCGTCACCGTCAAGTGCCGAATTGGCATTGACCAGCAGGATGAAGAAGCTGACTTCCAGCACTTCATCGAGACAGTCGTGGCGGCCGGTTGTACAACGTTCATCGTGCACGCGCGCAAAGCGTGGCTGTCGGGTTTGTCGCCCAAGCAAAACCGCGAAGTGCCGCCACTCGATTATGCGCGCGTTTACAGGCTGAAGCAGGCGCGCCCGGACCTGACCATCGTCATCAATGGCGGCATCACCACGCTTGGGGCGTGCGATGAGCACCTGCGCCACGTTGATGGCGTCATGCTGGGCCGGGCGGCGTATCAAGAGCCGTACATCTTGGCCGACGTCGATCGCCGGTACTTTGCGTCGAACCACGCAGATTCGACGCGGCGTGAGGCTTTGGAGCGCATGCTGCCCTACATCGAGGCCCATATCGCGCGTGGCGGACGGCTGAGCAACATCACGCGGCATGTGCTGGGGCTCTATCATGGTCAGCCGCGCGCGCGCGCGTTCCGCCGGCATCTGAGCGAGCAGAGCCCGCGCGAGGGCGCGGACGCATCGGTTCTGGCGGACGCTGTGCGCCTGGTCGAAGAGAGCCGCGCGCTCGACGCACTCGCTGGCGCGGCGTGAGGGCGCGATGCAACTCGCAGCCTCTGGCGATGGTCTCATCTTGCTGATCGTGTTGATTGCGGTGGCGGGTCTCGCCGCAGGATTTCTGTCGGGATTGCTCGGCATTGGCGGCGGCGGCGTTCTCGTGCCGGTGTTGTACGAAGCGTTCGGCGTCGCCGGTGTGGCTGAAGACGTGCGCATGCATATGACGCTGGGCACCACGCTCGCGGTCATCGCGCCAACCGTGCTGCGCTCGTTCGCCGGCCACCGGGCACGCGGCGCCGTCGATATGGACACGGTCTGGCGCATGGCACCGGGGGTGGTGCTGGGCGTCATTGCGGGGACACTGATTGCCAAGAGCGCGTCGAGTGAAGCGCTGCGCTGGGTGTGGGTGGTGTTCGGTTCGCTGTTGGCAGTGAAGATGGCGCTCGGCCGCGAGGACTGGCGCATTGCGGACGCGCTGCCGGGGACGCCAATATTGCAAGGGGTGTCGTTTGCGATTGGTGCGATCTCGACCTTGATGGGCATCGGCGGCGCGACGTTCACGGTTCCGTTTTTGACATTGCATGGCAAACCGGTGTTGCAGTCGGTGGCGACCGCAACGGGCATCGGCCCGGTGATCGCGATCCCGGGGATCATCGGATTTATCTGGTCTGGCTGGGGAGCGGCGGGCCTGCCGCCGTACTCGCTCGGTTTCGTCAGTTTGGGGGCACTACTCGTCATGCCGCTCAGCATGTGGGTGGCGCCGTTTGGTGTGCGGGTGGCGCATGGTATTGATAAGCGAAACCTAGAGCTGGCATTTGCCGCGTTCATTTCTTGTGTGGTAATGCGGTTCTTGTGGGGGCTGGTGGGCTAGGCAGGAGTGAAGCGGGGACATGACCCGAATTCTCTGTACTTGAATTGGGGATCGTGTCCCCGCAGGTGTCAGGGGACACGATCCCGAACCCGCGCCGTCCGCGTATCGGTCGCGATAACTTGTCAGAGGTTCGGGTTATGTCCCGTTGTTTCACGGCTCCCGCACCCAGCGATCTTGCGATCCTTATTCTCTCTGTCATCCCGGCCGAGCCGGTCTTCGCGGCGAGAGCCGGGATCCAGGAGAGATGGCGGCGAAGCCGTCGTGATGGTGTGCATCCATTTTTCGTGCCTTCGGCAGTGTTGTGCTGGGTCCCGGATCTCGCACGCAAGTTGGCGCGCTTCGTCCGGGATGACAGAGTT
>JANOFU010000025.1:0-24316 GCA_031413815.1 Hyphomicrobium sp.
TTGGATGAACTGCAACGGGTTATACATAGCCATTGACGCTGTCTGCCCCGGGCGCATGCGACAAATGATCGCAACACCCCCAAATCGCTTTGGAAGCGCTGACGATGAACAGACCCGGCGCCCTCGCCGCGGACCTGCTTAAACCAGACTGGCAGGGGCGGCAGGGCTCGAACCTGCGACCTTCGGTTTTGGAGACCGACGCTCTACCAATTGAGCTACACCCCTATCGCGCGCGTTGCCGCAGCGCAAACCCATTCAGGGCGCGTACTCTTAGCGGAAGTTATTTCCTTTGTCACGACTTCGCAACGGATGTGGTGTCACGTCACCGGTTCGACAACCACCGCCGTGCCGTAAGCCAGCACTTCCGTGACGGCTGACGCAATTTCGTTGGCATCATAGCGGAACGCGAGCACCGCATTTGCCCCCATGGCCTCGGCGTTGGCAATCAGCAGATCGAAGGCTTCCTTGCGTGTTTGTTCCGCGAGCTTGGAATAGACCGTGATGTTACCGCCAAACAGGATCTGGATCGCCGCACCAATGTTGCCGACGACACTGCGCGACCGCACAGTCAGCCCGCGCGCGACGCCTAAGCTGCGCACAACGCGGTATCCCGGCAGGTCATTGGTGGTGACGACGATCATGAAGGGTTCCACTTCCAATAACTGCATGTTGGGGACTTCGCCAAGATTGCGAAGGTCCCGCCCACCTTCTAACCCAACTGTTGCTGGCGGTAGAGTGCCAATTGCTCCAAAGCGTGCGCATCGGCGGCTTCGCGCGAGTGGCGGCCCTTATTGGTGAGCACTGGCCATTGGTTGAATGTGATGAAGCCGTCAAGCTTTTCGCGCACGGCGGCCATGGTTGGCAGCCGGCCCTGATCAAGCTGATCCTCGACGTAAGTGAGCCACATCTCCGTGATCCGGTTCTTGGTCTTGGCTTCGCCTTCAGCAAGATAGTTTGCCGATGACAACGTCTCTCTGCGTGGGTCCGCGTTTACCGGCAAAGTATGTGAGGCCCAGATCGGACGTCTCTGCGTTGCACCGCTCGAGAACAAGTTGCGGAGCTGTTTTGTTGGCGGACGCCCAGAGGAGTTTGTTCTCCATGGTCATGAAGAACGCGCGAGCGGTCTGGCTGCTGCCATCATAGTCAGAGCAGAGCGCACACAGGCGAAGCACTTCGCGGTAGGAATTCCGGATCGACGTTCGGATTTCACGGGCAATCTCACGGAATTCATCCAGCACATCGGCATCAGCCGCGTTCTTCAGCCGCTCCTTATCGACGTAAAATCCCTTGGTCAGGATCTGAACTAGGCGATCCGTCGCCCAAATGCGGAACATCGTTCCCTGCATTGAGCCAACCCGGTAGCCGACGGAGATGATTGCATTTATGTTGTACGTCTCGATACGGCGGCGGACTTTGCGGTTGCCCTCATCAGCAACTCTTTCAATTTCTGAAACAGTTGCTGTGGGATCAAGCTCTCCCTCTTCGAAAATGTTCTTGAGGTGCCGGCTGATGCTGGGAATGTTCACGCCGAACATGTCAGCCATCTGATCCTGCGTCGCCCACAGCGATCCGCCGTGAAAGGCAAGATCGACGTTGATACCCTTTGCGGTGCTGTAAATCAGCAGCGGATGAGCGGCACCTTCGCGCTCAACAAGGCGCACGCGGATGTCTCCGCCGGATGAACCCGCATCATCGCTGCTCGTCGCATCGGCTTTGCTCAGCCGAGTAACCACCTGATCTATGTCTCTAGCAGCAGACTTCGATTTCGTCGGCTTCGATTTGGCCATGGGTCAGCACCGGGCAGTTTGTTTGTGATCGATTTTATTGAAACTTCCTTCGCTTGAAGGCGGCGACATCGGAGGCCGAAAGCTTGAACCACTCTCCGTTCGCACGGCGGTCAGCGAAGCGCCGATGCCAATAGGCCTCGATACCTGCAGCGTCGTCGGTCTTGATAGAATGAACTGTAGCGGCGGCATCTGGCAGTTGAATGGCCAGTTCACGCTCGCGACGACCAACATGATTCGTCTTGCCGATCTTGCAGTAGTGGCCTGACTTCATCAGATAGACGAAGCCGTCAGCGCTCGTGTCGGGCTTTGTCGCTGGTTCCAGCCGCTCCGGCTGACCGTTGCACCATTGCAGCACGTCGGCCAGTTCGGCGTTCGATTGGCAGTAGGCCGCCACCTTGGCAATCATGTCTGCTTTGCCAGCGAACCGCGTTTCGAAGGTGCGCTGACTTGGGAACGCTTTGTCAGAATAACCCTTTACTCTGAGGTCAGCACGGGTCGGGAAGCGTCCCAATTGCCGCGCCAGCAACGCAAGCGAGTAGAGCAGTTCACCTTCGTCGATTGCAGCGTTTCGCTCATTTGGCTCGAACCCCGCTTCACGATGAGCGTCAGCAATGCGAGGCCAATATCTCATCCAGTCTGTCGGTCGGATGCCCGTTTCCGTTTCCAGACGCAACCGGCCCAACGGCTTGCCGCCATTGGCTGCGGCGGTCCGGCGAATCTCGTCAAGGATGTGCTGTCGATCCATCGGGCCGTGAAGAGTTGGAGCGGGCGAAGGGAATCGAACCCTCGTCAATAGCTTGGAAGGCTATCGCATTACCATTATGCTACGCCCGCAATCCGCATGCACCGAGGCGCACTGAAATCTGGGGCTAGACACCACGGGTCGCACAGGCCGTCAAGTCTTGGAAATCAGTTGGCGTCCGTCGAGCCCGCGGCTGATTTTCTTCAAGCCTGCATCTACCGCTTTGCGCCATTTTGGTCCCCGTCTCCGGGCATCCTCGATGGCATCAGCGATTGTGTCGCTGTCGTCGAGAGCCTCGAACAGCACCGTTGCCTGCAGCTGATCCTTGGGGGCCTTTTTACTACGATGTGACCTGAACCCCGACACGATGAGCTTATGAACAGCGTACCGAGCGGGCTGCGGCACGGACACGAGCACGCCCGAACCGTAAAGTGCGACGGCCTCGATCGGGTCTTCGATCACGTAGTCCAAGTACCGGAGCGGAATAGCCGCCGCGCCCAGCGTGCTGAGAGCAAAAGGCCCCGGCTTCCGGCGCAGCGGCGTTAGAACATCGACGCTAAACCCCGATTCAGAGACGAAAACCATAGGCCATTTGTCGTCCCTATTCATGCGAGCCTCGAATGTCGGATCGGCACGCTGGAGGATCGTTTCCAAAGTGACCTGATCGTCAATGGGTCCCGACAGTGTCACTCCCAGTGGAACCGCAACGTCAGCATCTTGTGTCAAATGGCCGGAATTCAAGTAACGGCCCACGACACAAGGATAGGTCTGATACGCCGCGGTGCCGACCAACACGGCTCCGCGCTCGAACAACCCAGCTTCTGCAAGCGTTTCCAGCAAACGGCCCATGTAGGCGTCGGGAGCGCCAACACGAGCGCGTTTCAACGCTGCGATCGTGGCCTTGCGCACTTTTGCTTCTTCGACGATGCGCCGGATGCGTTTTGCGGCCGCCTCGGCTTTGGGCTCGCCAGCGCGGCCAATATACTTTTGTTTGTACGATGCACCGACGCGCTCGACGGCGTAAAGCCGCTTGGTTCCGCGAACCACGCGCGTCGCAACAGTGGCACCACGTCCGAGTGAGTGCCCAAGCGATTGCTGAAGGTCGGCATAGAGGGTCAGAAAATTGAGCGGGATTTTCTTCATGCCCTACTGTATACAAGAATTTGTAAAAACTTGTATACAGCGATGGCCGCTGTTTCAGGAACAACTGCAGCAAATTGGTGGAGAGGGCTGGTTTCGAACCAGCGTAGGCTAAGCCAACGGATTTACAGTCCGTCCCCTTTAACCACTCGGGCACCTCTCCATACGTTCCAAGCCGCTAAAATGCCCATGCGGCCCAAACGAAACTGCCCTGCGCTCTTTAAAGCTCAGGGCAGAGGCGTCGTTATGGTGACCACACCTTGCGATGTCAATTGGAAAAGCACGCAAAAAAGCCTATGCACGGACGCCGTCGCAGATGCTGCTGCGTGCTGACCAGGACCCGCCAACACACCCATGACCAACGACGAAAAACGGCCCCGCCCTGACGCCCGCAAATGGGGGCGTCCGCCATTCAACCGCGATCGCAAACCGTCAGCACCTCCCCCACCCAATCCGTTGTCTGTCGACGACGGTGTTGTACGGCTGTTCGGTGTGCATGTGGTTGAAGCGGCACTCGGCAACCCAGCGCGTGTCATCACGAAGGTTCTGGCAACCGACAACGCCGAGCGGCGGCTGGCGGACGCACTTGCCAAACGCGCCGTGACACCCGAACGCGTCTCGCCGCGCGATCTCAACCGGCTGCTGGGCGCCGACACCGTGCATCAGGGCATCATGCTGGAAACAGAGCCGCTGCCAGAGCCGGACATGCAAGACCTTGCCGAACGCGCAATGTCGGGCGGGCCGCTGATCCTGCTCGATCACGTCACGGACCCCCACAACGTCGGCGCCATTCTGCGGTCGGCCGCTGCGTTCGGTGCCAGCGGCTTGATCATGACCCGGCGGCACAGTCCGCCGCTCAATGGCACGCTCGCCAAATCCGCATCAGGTGCTTTGGAACTCATTCCGATTGCGCTTGTTCAGAACCTCGCCAAGGCAATGGACGATCTGAAGCAACAAGGCGTGCGTCTGTTGGGCCTCGATGGTGATGCCCCCAACGCGATTGAAGCCGAGACCTTCTCAGGTCCTGTCGCGTTGGTCTTGGGCGCGGAAGGCAAAGGCATGCGCGACTTGACGGGACAAACCTGCGATGCCCTGGTGCGCATCTCGACCGCAGATGCGCTCGCCAGTTTGAACGTGTCGAACGCGGCGGCTGTGGCCCTGCACGCGATTCACACGGCACGGCTGACTCGAAGCCGCTAATTGTGGTGTCAGACACCACTCAGAGGTGTCTGACACCAGAATGCGCGAAAACCCTAATTCGACTTGAAGTGCCAGTTCAGGCCCGCACGCACAACGGTCGCGGCCAGATCGTCCACGTTGGGATTGTTGGTATCGGGCTCAAGCCAATACTGCAGGCCCTCAACACGCGCGCTCCAGTCCGGTGCGAACTTGTATTCAATGCCGCCACCGGCCACGAGGCCATCGAAGTCGTTCGAGCGTCCGAAGCTAACACCACCAAATGTTCCGCTGGTGCCAGCGTCCGCCCACGCGTAACCCAGCGTGCCGTAGATCAACGCGCTCTGCACTGCGACCCCTATGCGGGCACGGATGCTGGCGAAATTGTCGACTTCCAAAGTGACCGGAATGCCGCCGGCCGTCCGCGTGTCCTCAAGGTTCGAGCCGCTGTAGTCGCCCTCGATGCCAAGCACGAATTGATTGATCTGATGATTGTAGCCGGCATGAACGCCGAGCACGCCGCCGCTGACATCAAAGGGCGCGGGCTCATCAATCGCTTCGCCGTAACCGCCGTGAGCGCCGAAATAAAGGCCCTGCCAAATTGCCGGCCCGCCATCTGCGTGAGCAGCCGGAGCCACTCCTGCCATCATCAACGCCGCCATCGCAGTTGCACAACTCGACTTTGTCCTCGCAAGCATGCTCTAGTTCCTTCGATCATTTGAAACGTACCACCCCGGCAACCGTCCGGGAAAGCTGGGATTGGCATCATCCGGGTGATTGTCCCCAGATGTGGCCTCACGGCCATGCACATGGGGCCGCCCGGCCAAAGCCGCGCAGCCCCTCGTTGAAATTATATCACTATGTGGATCAGCGGCTTACTCGCAGATCGTGTCGCGCCAGCAGGTCCAGCGGCCGCCCCGGCAAACCGTTTCGCCCCAGCTGTTTTCGAAGCAGCGGCGGTTCGTCCAACCGCATTCCTTCGGACCCTTGTAGCACTCAGGACCCTCATCGTATTCGACGTGACCGCGGTGGCTGCGGTGATGGCCAGCATTCGCGGCCGCACCGAGGATTCCAAGTCCGATAATGCCCGCGGCAACTCCGATGCCGATATTGCGGCCACGGCGGCCCGCTTCAGCCGGTTCATAACTTGCCGCGACAGCACCGAACGCCAGCGTCAGTGCCAGCAGTGGGCTCAGCATCTTCTTGAATATTGCAGTGTACATGGTCGTCTCCCCTTCTCGCGCCAGCAGGGCCGGCCGCATGTGGATCAAAGGGACGAACGCCGCGCGCGCTCGCCAATGACACCCATAAAGCTGGATCGCATATGAATGTGGCATGAACACGCCTGTATTACAGCCACTTAGACCATCATTGGTGCGAACTGAGGGCGGCCAAATGCTCGCTGCAAACACAAACGTCGAGCACCGGGTAGTGCCCGTGCTCGACGATGTTGTTATGCTCAATACCGCGCGTCTGCCCGATGCCAGACGAGCGAACGTCGCAGCTCACCAATGATGACGGCGAATGTAGCCGTGATGCTCAGCGTGCCAAGCCCGGTGATGGTAAGAACGGGCAGGGTATCCCCACGCCTGATAATAGTCTGGACGCACGTGATGGCGGCGCTTGCGGCGCACTTCGGCGGCTGGGCGCCAATAGCCCGCGTTGTAGTAGGGGTAGTAACCGCGCGGCACGTAGTGATAGGCGTAAGGATCCGTCGCGTAATGCGTCGCATAGACGTGGTTGTAGCGCGGATAATAGCCGTAGTGCACGACGGTGCGGGCCTGACCCCACCCGCTCGGATGACGGCGATGTCCCGCGTCTGCGGTTGACACGGTGGCCATGGCGATCGCCACGGCAGCGGCCCCAAGGGCCAGCAAGCCCAATTTACGCATACTTAACTCCTCAACTGACGCAACAGGTACAAGTGGAGCAAACTCTTGCCGGAAATCGATAATGCCTGCTTAAGGCGCAGGCTGCAAATCAGCTATTTTTCGCAAGGCCTTAGAAACTGTCCCCGGATCGGGCCGCGGTTAATCTAATCGTCATTCTATTTGGCTCAAATCCTTTGTGCGTTGCGAAGTTCCTTCGTGCGCCCGCTCGCCCGTGCCCAGTCGCAAGCCGGGCGAGATCGAGAAACAAAAAAGTCGAGTCCGTTCAGCCCCGTGGCGCGCCAAAACCCCAGCTACGAAGATGACGAGCGCGAGCGCCATGAGGCCGCTGTCCGGCGGCTCGAAGCGTTGTTGAAAGACGCAGGGCCCGGCATCATCGTGAGGCCGGCCGGCGCACGCGACTTCGATACCGAAACCGACGCCGTCGAGCACGCGATCCAACCGTCGCCCCAATCACTGACTGGCTCCGATGGCCAGAGCCCGCGCCGGGCCAAGATCAAAAACTCGGCGGCAGCTGAACCATCCCCTGCAGATGCCCCGCAATCGCGATCTGAGCCCACCAGCCGCAGGCCACGCCGTCCGGCGGAGCCAATCGCCGTCGATCCCGATCAGTTGCGTCATCTGCCGCAGAACGTGCGCAGCCGCTTGGAAAAACTGGCCGTCGCAAGCCCACCCGAGCCGAAGGCCGCAGCGCGCGCGCTAGCGCCTGAGCGCGTGCGTCAAGCTGCTCCCATTCCGGCAACCGGCAAGGGCGAACTGTGGGATGCGATTGCTGCGAGCCGCCGGCCGTTCATGGCGACCGGACTGTTCAGCTTGATCATCAACTTGCTGATGCTGACCGGCCCGCTGTTCATGCTGCAGGTCTACGATCGCGTCATGTCATCGGGCAGCATCCCAACGCTTGTTGGACTGACGGTGTTGACCACCGCGCTCTATGCAATTGTCGGCGCACTCGAACTCGTGCGGTCGCGCATCATTGTGCGCATCGGTACCGAAGTCGACGGCCGCCTGGCTGACCGCGTATTCCGCGCCTCCCTCCGCCGCAGCCTGCTCACGACAGCGCCATCGGCCACCGCTTTGCGGGAACTCGACAGCCTGAGGAACTTTCTCGGCGGTCAAGGTCCGCTCACGTTCTTCGACGCTCCGTGGACGCCGATCTATCTGCTCGTCATCTTCATGGTGCACTGGACGCTCGGCGTGGCCGCAACACTGGGTGCGGCCCTTTTGCTGGGTCTTGCCTGGGTCAGTGAAACCCGGTCCAGGGCGCCACTTTTGGAAGCCGGCAAAGCCGCTGGGCAAAGTCTGGAACTGGCAGAAACCGGACAACGCAACGCAGAAGCACTCGTGTCCATGGGCATGGCCAGCGCCTATCGCGCCCGCTGGCACACCGCCAACGATGAAAGCCTCGGATGGCAGGTCCGCGCCGCCGACAAATTGGGCGGCATGTCCGCCTTGTCAAAGTCACTGCGGCTGCTGCTGCAATCGCTGATGCTGGCCCTGGGCGCCGCATTGGCGCTCACCGGCGACATTTCGGCCGGCTCGATTATCGCTGCCACCATCATCTTTGGCCGCGCTCTGGCACCGGTCGAACAGGCCATCGGCCATTGGCGCAGCTATCTCAAAGCGCGCGAGAGCTACGACAAGCTCTACGAACTTCTCGCCGGCGAACCCGAGCCACCGCACCGGATGGCGCTGCCTACACCAAAAGGCCACCTCACCGTGGAAGGGCTGCGCGTTGCCTCGCCAGACACGCGCAACCTGATTCTGTCTGGCATCTCATTCTTCGTTGAGCCGGGGCAGATGCTGGCCGTCATCGGTCCCAGCGCGTCGGGCAAATCGACACTCGTGCGCTCGCTAGTCAATCTGTGGCCACCGTTCTCGGGCAGCATTAAGCTCGACGGGGCGCGTCTCGATCAGTGGGACCCTGAAGCACTCGGCCAGCACATCGGCTACCTGCCGCAAAACGTCGGCTTGTTCGCCGGCACGGTCAAAGAGAACATCGCCCGTTTCAAGGACGATGCGTCCGACGCTGAAATCATTGAAGCGGCCAAGCAGGCCCATGCCCACGAACTGATCCTTTTGCTGCCGCAAGGCTACGATACCCAGCTTGGCGCGTTCGGGGCTTATCTGTCGGCCGGTCAGCGCCAGCGCATTGCGCTGGCTCGAGCGCTGTTCCGCAACCCGGCCCTCGTGGTGCTGGACGAACCCAACTCGAACCTCGACCGCGCTGGCGATGAAGCCCTGTCCTCAGCTATCGATGGCATGCGTAGCCGCGGCCAGGCCGTCGTGCTCGTGTCCCATCGCGTCCAAGCCATCGGTAAAGCCGATTTGTTGCTCTACCTTGAGAAGGGCACGCAGCGCGCGTTTGGTCCGCGCCGCGAAGTCATGAAAATGTTCCAGGGCCCGGCACCCGACACGCAACACAGCTCCGCCGCCGCGGCAGCAGCAGCAGGCGTCAAGACGGTCAAGACCGGACAATCCGGGGCGCCGAAACCATGAGCCTTCTGTCATTCCAATCACAACCGGCAAGCGGCGACTGGCAAGGTACGGAAGCCTGGGTGCGCTTTGGCATGCGCACGGTACTGGGCCTTTTTGGCGGCCTCATTTTATTCCTGGCGTTGGTCTCGATATCCGGCGCCGTCGTGACGTCGGGCAGCGTCACTGTCCAAGGCAACTACAAATCGATCCAGCATCTCGATGGCGGCATCGTCTCCAAGATCTTCGTCCAGAACGGCGACCGCGTGAAGGCGGGCGACACACTGATCAAGATCGACGACACGCAAACCGGCGCAAGCCTTGCCGTGACCACAGGACGCCTGCACGACTTCCAGATCCAGCAGTCTCGTTTGGAAGCGGAGCGCGATCAGAAGACCGAATTCGTTCTGCCTGCTGGCATTGACACAGCAGATCCCGAAACCGCGAAAATCATCGCGACACAGACATCTTTGTTTCAAGCGCGCCGCAGCAGCCAGCTGGGTCAGCAGTCGGTCTTGAACCAGCGCTTGGCGCAGCTGCAGGACGATATCCGCGGGCTACAAGCGCAGCTCGGCGCCACCAAGAAACAGAACGACATCAACAGCCGGGAACTCGCAACGGTTTTACCGCTGTTTGAAAAGGGCTTTGTCAACCAACAGCGCGTATCGCCGCTCCAGCGTGAAGCGGCGCGGCTAGAAGGCGAGACCGGGCGTCTCACCTCTGAACTTGCCAAAATCAACAGTGCGATTGGCGAAACTGAGCTCAGAATGGCGCAGTTGGATAAGGAGTACTTGAACCAGGTCGTCGATGACCTGCGGCAAGTCCAGGCTGGTCTGGCCGAACAAACGGAGACGCGGCGGGCATTAGCGGACCGCGCCCTGCGAACCACGATTACTGCGCCAGTCAGCGGCTACGTCCACGCCCTGGCCGTGCATACCGAAGGGGGTGTCATCACTGCGGCGACACCCGTGATGCAGATCATTCCCGATGGCGAGAAGCTGTTGATCGAAGCGCAGCTGCCACCGAAGGACATCGACAAGGTCCACACCGGACAATCCGCCATGATCCGGTTCCCGGCGTTCAGCGCGAATTCGACGCCAATGATTTATGGCCTGGTTTTGAAAATTTCACCCGCCCAGATTGTGGACAATCAGGGCCGCTCGTATTTCACGACACAGATCGAGATTACTCCCAGCGAACTGGCGAAGATCGGCAAGGACCACAAGCTGGTGCCCGGCATGCCAGCAGAAGTGTTCATTGAAACCACATCGCATTCGATGCTGAGTTATCTGCTGAAGCCGCTCGCGGACGCGGTGTCACGCGCCTTCCGCGAGAGCTGACGTCCGCGACGGGTCCGTCATCAGTGCGCGTTGCGGAAGGCCTTGGGTGACAGCACGGTCAGCATCATGATGTAGAGATCAAACACGATCGACCAGTTGTCGATGTAGTACAGATCGTACTCCACCCGTTCGCGCATGGCGTCGTCCGTCTGGGTCCGGCCGCGAAAGCCGTTGACCTGCGCCCAGCCGGTGATGCCAGGACGCACGTTGAGCCGGCGCGGATAGGACAGGATTCGCTGCTCAAACATCTTGTCGTGGGCGACAGCGTGCGGCCGCGGACCCACCAGGGACATCTCTCCGCGAAGCACATTAATCAACTGCGGAAGTTCATCGAGATTGAGCCGGCGTAGATGACGGCCAACGCGTGTCACGCGGATATCATTAGCCTGCGCCTGAACAATCTGGTCGCCATCTTCCTGCGTCGACATCGTTCGGAACTTCCAGATCCGGAATTCCTCCAGATTGTAGCCGCGGCGCCGCTGCAGGAAAAACGCCGGTCCCGGGCTCTCGAACTTGATCAGGGCGGCAATGATCGCAAACAGCGGGGCCAACAGCAGTAAGGCTGTACCGGCGATCGCAATATCAAAGGCCCGTTTGGTTATAGTTTGAATCGGACCCAGCGGCGGCGCCGTCAGTGACAGAGCGGTGACCGCGCCAAAGCGCGAGACGCGCGCATCGGAGAAGCGGCCCAGCAGGCTCGACGCGCCCAGATGGATCGTGACGGGCAACACCGTGAACGCCGCCACGATATCGTGGATCAGGCTGTCGCGAGACCACTCCGACAGCAGAATGATGTCATCGACCTGCAGGGCGCGCGCACGCGCGACAGCGGCATCGAGAACGGGTTTGAGTGGAGCGGAGCCCGTCTCGCCGGTGGCCGTCAAAACCTGAGCGGCGACAACGCGCACGCCCGCCCGTTCCTCAGCAATGACGCTGCTCATCCGGCTGATTTCGTCATCGGCGCCAACGAGCATGACCCGGCGGCAGGCAATCCGCCCGGCGTCAATCATGGAGCGCAAAACAACGCTCGTAATTGCGACCAGACCTGTGAGTGCGCACAGTCCAGCGAGATAGAACGCCGTTAGCCAGCCGCGTGAGAAGATGCCCGTCGTTTTGGTTAGAAATCCGATCGCGGCCATGCACAGGAAGGCATAATTCCAAACGAGGAACGTGCGGCCGACACTGCGGCGGCCTTCGAGGTAGTCGTTGATGCGGTATTCATCGCGGAACAAGAACGGCAGCGTGTAACACAACGCTGCAATGCCGCCGACCATGGCAAAGTTGTCCAGCGCACCAACCGATCCATACATCGACCAGTGATAGGCAATGCCCGTCAGCATCGCGAGTCCGAAGATCACCAGCACATCAATTGCCAAGGCGCCAGCGGTGAACCCAACGCTGCCAAGCACCAGCTTTGAACCACGAAGACCCGCACGGTCCCGGTACGCGTCGAACTTGATTGTCACTGTCCCACTCGAATCTACTTGCTTCCGGTATGTACGGACGATCTGAAAGCACCACCACGCCCCGATTGTCCGTCATCTGTAAATGGAGTGCCCCGGCCCGTGGCTTGCAAACTGCCAGCTCAGTTAAAGACCCCATTGAACGCGGCCCGTTCACCTGACCCTCTGATCGACCTCTGGCGACGATCAGACCCCGTCTAACGTGACAAGTGTGTTGGGGGCATGACACCTGTCCGCCGGTGTGGATTGAAGGTCTTAAACTCCGCAGAGCGGATCGTCCGGCACGGTGCTTGCACCCGTTATTCAGGTCCCGTCTGCGTTTGGAACGCTCCGGCACTTCTGACAATAAATTCGCACGAAACCGCACTTTCCACACCAATAGAATGCCAAAATGATACGATTAGCCACGGGGTCTAGACCATTGCGCTACAGTGGCGCGAGCAGCACGGGTTCGATGTCTATGATTTCGCGTCAGATTTCGTCATCGCAGTCCGGGCAATACTCTGTCCGGACAACGGATCTAGGTGGCTTCATCTCAATCCTGGCGCGCTACAAGTGGCCGATCCTGTTGCTGACGTTGGTGGGACTTGGTCTGTCGGCGCTGCTCCTGTCCGCGACGCCCCAGATGTATTCGGCCACGGGCGCGGTCTTCATCGATCCCCGGTCGCGCAAGATTGTCACCGATGATGTCGTTCAAGGCGGTCTCGGCGCCGACGCGTCGCTGGTTGAAAGCCAAGTTGCCATCATCACCTCGGACGGCGTTCTGCGCCGCGTAGTCGAAGCCGAAAAGCTCGCCGATGACCCGGAGTTTGCACCACCGCCGTCCACTGGTTTTCTTGCAAAAATCAAAGACTTGATCCGCGGGCCCCGGCCCTATGCGGACCCCGTTGCGCTGGCCATGGAGAACCTCGCCCGCAGCACGAAGGTCACTCGCGCCCAGAAATCTTACGTTCTTGAAGTCAGCACGGTCTCCAATTCGCCGGTCAAAGCCGCGCGGCTCGTCAACGCAATCTTAGCGGCGTACACCAGCGATCAAATGGCCGCCAAAGGGGAAGAAGCCAAGCGTGCCAATAGCTTGATCGACGGGCGCCTGGGCGAACTGCGCGAGCAAGTTCGCCGGGCTGAAACCCGCGTCGACGAGTTCAAGAAAGCCAACAAAATTCTGACATCCGAGGGCGGGCTCGTCACCGAGCAGCAGCTTGGCAAGCTCAACTCCGAATTGGCAACGGCCCGCGCTGTCGCTGCCGAAGCGCGCGCCCGGTACGAGCAAGTTACAGCCGCCACGCGCCAAGGTGGCGACCCGTCGTCATTGCCGGACGTCGTCAAGTCCGGATTGGTGCAAAAGCTCCGCGAGCAATACGCCCAGGTCGCCCGGCGCGAGGCCGCGCTGTCGTCACAGCTCCAGGGCCGCCATCCGGTCCTGATCGAAGTCCGCTCCCAGCTCAAAGAACTGCAGAACCAAATCACCGCTGAGGTGCGCCGCATTTCGTCCGGCGCCAAGGGTGAAGAAGCGATTGCCGTTAGCCGCGAACGCGAAGTTGTGAAGGCAATCGAGAAAGCCAAGGAAGAGATTTCCCGCACCAACACCGCGCAGATCAAGCTGCGCGAACTGGAACAAGAAGTCTCGACCAGCCGCGAACTCTTGGGCGCGTTTCTGGCACGAGCGAAAGAAACACTCGAGCAATCAAACCTATCGACGCCGGAATCGCGCATCATCTCGCCGGCTGCGGTGCCCACGCGCGCCTATGCCCCCTCGCCGATCCTGGTCCTCAGCTTGGGTCTTCTCGGGGGTCTTGGGCTGGGCATCGCCCGCGCTCTGATCGGCGACACGCTCGATCCAAGCCTGCGGCGCGCCACCGACATTGCCAAGGCCAGCGGTATGCAATCCGTTGCTGGATTGCCCGCAATCGGCGGCAGGTCTGCCGCCGGCTGGTTGACTGGGTGGTTTCGCACCGGCAGCACCTCCAGTGGCAGCGCTATGGGCTTCAGCGACGTCATGCGCGCCGTCAACGATACGGCCGGGACCTTTGCCCCCGACTACCGGCAGGCCGTTCTCCGGCTCCTCAACGTCGTTCGCTCCGAGGCTCAGCCTGGACGCGCGCACACCGTCATGTTCGTATCACCCACCAGCGGGGCAGGTTCGTCGTCCGCCGCATTGGCGACAGCCTACACAGCGGCGTTGGCTGGCGAGCGTGTGCTGCTGGTCGATGCCACGTCGATTGACGCGGAACTGTCCGGCGTGTTCGCGCGCGACCTCCAAAATGACTCGATCGTCGTTCTCGACAACAAGGACGACCTTGCCCGCATCACGACGCGCGATTTCAAGTCGGGCCTGTCGTTCTTGCCGATTGCTCTCACCGATCTGCGGACATTGAAAAGTAGCCAGCGCCGCCGTCTCGTGACGGGCCTGCGCGCTTTGGCACAATCCTACGACCTAGTGTTCATCGACGGCGGTGCGCTTCTGGAAGATGAAGCTGCGGCGAGCCTGTTGCCAGCTGCCGATCAAATCCTGGTTGTGGCGCGCGCCGGCACGGCCACCCAGCAACAGATTGCTGAAACCCAGCGCGTTCTAGTCCCTGTGGCTGATCGCGTTAGTGGCCTTGTCATGAACATGACAGACATCGCCGCATCATAATCCCGGCTGTCATTGAAAAGTCCAAGAACCGCAACTGGTTGCAGGTCGCCTTGGCTGGCACGGCCCTTGCGGGCACCCTGCGGCGCGGATGGCTTGTCTGAGACCGGTCTCAACTCGCAGTGCCGCGCAGCCGCCGCAGAAACTTTTCTAAAAAATGCCTAAGAATGTCTGCTATGAGAGGCCCGCGGAAAGAGTTACTTTTCCGTTAACGAGTTTGCGAAGCTGTCCCATGAGTTCTGTTGCGTATCACGCCGAGATCCCCGCCCCCGCGAGCTGTCTTGCGCCGCGCACCCAGGCGTCGGTCGATGGCTGGGGCATCAATATTGCCACGTTGGATGACGCGGTTCGCGCCATCGTGGCTGCCGCCCGCGAAGCTCAGCCGTTCAATGTTTTCACTCTGAACCTCGACCACCTCGTCAAACTGCGCACCAGCGCTGCGTTCCGGTCAGCCTACTCCAACGCAACATTCGTCACGGCCGACGGCGCGCCGGTTGCCCGTCTCGCCCGCCGCCAATCGCCTGCCATCGAGCGCACGACGGGTGCCGATCTGGTTTTACCCTTGGCCGCCGCGGCTGCCGCTGCAAACCTTCCCGTTTATCTGTTCGGTACGTCTCCCGAAGCCCTGGCCGAGGCCGGTCGCGAACTGTCCGATTACTGTGATGGCACCTTGTCGATCGCTGGCAGCTCGGCTCCGCCCATGACTTTCGATCCAGAGAGCGCCGAAGCCGATGCCGAGATCGACCGCATCGCGGCAACTGGCGCGCGGCTCTGCTTCGTCGCGCTTGGCGCGCCCAAACAAGAACTGTTCGCCGCCCGCGCTGTTGCGCGCCGCGTTCCCGTTGGATTTGTCTGCATTGGTGCCGGACTTGATTTCCTGGCTGGTGAACAAGTGCGGGCACCGCGCGTCATGCAGTCAGCCGGCATCGAGTGGTTGTGGCGGCTCGCCCTCAATCCGCGGCGGTTGGCTGCCCGGTATGCATCCTGTGCTATGCTCCTCGCTCGCATCGCCCTGATCGAGCCGTTGTTGGGCAATCGCAACGCGCGGCCAACCGCATAACAACCCGATCACGAGCCAATCCAGACTTCGCCTCACGCCGGCTCTAGATTGACGCGTGCCCGGCGATTGCCGCTGAAAAAAGTGACGCCAATGGCCCTGCCGAAGATCCTGTTTTACACGCACGGCCTCGTCGATGGCGGCGCGGAACGGCTGTGGGCGTGCCTGGCGTCCGCCTTCAAGCAGCGCGGCTACAACGTGATTTTTGCACAGGACTTCGAGGCTAAAGAGAACCGCGCCAACCTCGATGCCTCCGTTCCGCTCACCACGCTCGGAGCCGATCACGTCAGTGCCGTGCGGCGCCTCGCGCAGCTGCTGCGGGATGAAAAACCGGATGTGGCGCTGTCTGCGGTCGGCGGCTCCAATCTGAAACTGCTGGCCGCCATCGCGCTGGCTCGCGCTAAAACCCGGCCCATCCTATCCTACCATGGCGAGCGGGAGTACACGAGCGGCTGGCTCAGCTATGGCGCCTACCTGGGTCTGCCTCTCTGGAGCCGCTGGGCGCCACGCACGATCGCTGTCTCTGAGGGCCTGCGGCAGCTGCTCAAGACACGCTGGGGTGCTAACGAAAAGCGAACCGTGGCCATTCTAAATCCCGTCTTTTTCCCCGAACACGCGGATGTGCCCTCAGTGGACGCGTTGCGAAAGCGCGAGAATATCGTGCTCTCTGTGGGCCGCTTTGTTCCTGAGAAGGACTACCAGACCCTTGTGCGTGCGTTTGCCCGCGTCAACCGCCCGGATGCCCGGCTGGTGATCTTAGGCAAAGGCCCGCAGTTCGAGCTGATCCGGCAGGAAACACAACGGCTCGGCATCGAAGATCATGTCTCGATGCCGGGCTATTCAGATGAGCCGTGGGCGGCGTACCGGGATGCGAAATGCTTCGTGTCATCATCGTCGTCAGAACCGTTTGGTAATGTCATTGTCGAGGCCATGGCCCATGGCTTGCCGGTCGTGGCAACGGCCTGTTCTGGCCCCAAAGAAATTCTGCGGCAGGGCGAGTTCGGCCGCCTCGTCCCGATCGGCGACGACGTGCAATTGGCAGCGGCCATCGAAGCCACGCTGGATGATCCCGGCGATCCAGAAGCCCGCCGCAGACGTGCCCATGACTTCTCGTTCAATGTGCGAGTGCCTGCTTACGAAGCCGTGATCCGCGAGGTGCTGGCTGAGGCGTCAGGCCCGGTGAGTGCAACGCCTGTCGCCGCGCGCCGCACGCCCTGACCGGCTGGACCTCGAGGAGCAGGTGGAATGACAGCCCATGGGGCACCAAACTTGAAGACAGTCTACCTCGATCTGACCCATCTTGGCCGCCACGTCACGGGCATCGAGCGCATCACAATCGAGCAATTTGAGAAGGTGCCGTTTACCGGCGCTGAACTTCGCCACGTGCGCTCGAGCAGCCTCCTCTCAATGATCTTCAAGCAGCAAGTTCAGCTGCCGCTGCTGGCCCTGTTGAAGCCACGGGCCCTGTTCGTGTTTCCCGGCTTCCCGCCGTCTCCTGTGTTCTGCTTCTTCCGGCAACGAACCGTGCTCTATGTCCACGATCTTTTCCTCGTGACGCGGCGCGACGACCTCAGCCTTAAAGCCAAGCTCTACATGGCCGCACCCTTCCGCATGGCGGTGACAGGCCTGCGCTTCTTCATGGCAAACTCTGACAAGACCCGCTCGGAGTTGCAGCCGTTCGTGCGCGCCGATGCCAGCATCGCCCTCTATCGCCCGACCGTGGCCAACGTGTTCGGGCTGACACCGGATGCGCGGCGCACACCGCGCGATAGGGACCAACCGGTCCGGCTCGTGTCGCTCGGCACCGTTGAGCCGCGCAAGAACTACGGCGCGGCCCTGGCGATCCTGGATGCGCTGCGCTCCACCTCTGCCGCCAACGCCGAGCTTCACATCATTGGCCGCAAAGGCTGGGGGCCCGATGCCGAGCGTCTATCCACTCACCCCGGCGTGATCGTGCACGGTTATCTGTCCACACACGCCGCGAAGGCCGTTCTCGACTCCGCTGACATGTATCTCTGCACCTCGCACGACGAAGGCTTGGGTCTGCCGCTGATTGAGGCCCAGTTCGCAGGACTGCCGGTCGTCGCGCCGGATGCGCCGGTGTTCCGCGAAGTTCTTGGAGAGTCGGGGACCTTCATCGACCCGTCGAACGCAACCGCTTCGGCCGCAACGATTGCTGGGCTGCTTGCGGACGCCGCCCACCGGACGGCTGTGGCTGATACCGCGCTTGCCAACACAACGCGCTGGAACAGGCTTGCCGCGCACGACCGCGAGCGGGCCATCGCCATGTTCACGCACCCGCTCGATCACGCGATCAAGACGGCCGGGGACAGCATCAAGGCTGCTTGAAACATGACGCGACGACGGCCAATCGACATCTCACGCCGCGAGGTTCTGGCCGGCGGAGCCGCAATGACAGCAGCCCTGGCGGTCCCTCCTCACACAGCCGTTGCCGAAGACCGCTCGCTTGGTGCGCTCGCGGCGGCTAAGGGTCTGTTGTTCGGAGCGTCATTCTCTACTGCCGAACTCGATACCGCCTACGGGGCAGACTACGCCAAAATCTACCAGCGCGATGCCCGCGTGCTGACGTCAGAACTCGAACTGAAGCTTGGCATCCTGCGGCCCTCCGCCGATACGATCGACTTCGCGCCGGCCGACCGGCTGTTCGACTTTGCGGCGAAATCCAAGCTCGCTGTGCGCGGCCACACGCTCATTTGGAACGATGGCAATCCTGATTGGATCAAGCGGTTAGGACCCGGTGAAGCCGAACACTTGCTTGAAGCCCACATCGAAACCGTGATGGATCGCTATCGCGGCCGCGTCGTGCAGTGGGATGTCGTCAACGAACCGATCGGTCCATGGGATAAGCTGCCCGGAAACCTGCGCGGCGGCGTGTTCTATGCCGCACTCGGCGAAGACTACATCGCCCGCAGCTTCAAGGTTGCACGCACGGTGGAGCCCACGGCCCGATTGTTCCTGAACGAAGCGCAGACGGAAAGCGATGACGAGAACGGTCAAACCTTCCGCGACAGCTTCTTGGCGCTCATCAAACGATTGAAAGAGCAAGATACGCCCATCGACGGCATTGGCTTGCAGTGCCACATCGACAGCAAGCGGCCTTACGATTTTTCCCGGTTTGCCGCGTTTGCCGAAGAGATCGCCGCGCTCGGCTACGAGATCGCCATCACTGAGCTTGACGTCAACGATCGTGCGCTGCCCACAGATGTGAAACGCCGCGATGCCGCCACTGCGGACCTGTATGCAAAGTTTCTTGCGGCCGTGCTGCCCATCACGGCGGTCAAGACGCTGACACTGTGGCAGATGGCTGACCACACCAGCTGGCTCTACTACGATGATGTTCGCGAACGGCCGGGGTCCAACCGCCGCCCACGGCCCCTCGTATATGACGATAAGTTCCGCCGGAAACCCGCCTGGGACGCTGTTGCCTCTGCGTTTGAAAAAATGCCCGCCCGTTAGAGACCTCCGTCATCCCGCACGAAGCGCGCCACTTTGCGCGCGAGATGCGGGACCCAGCACAACAAGCGCCGAAGGCTCAAAATTACTTTTGCGTAAGGGGTTTTACGCTGGGTCCCGGCCCTGCGCTCGCAAGAGGGCTCGCTTATCCTGGATGACAGAAAGTAGGAGAAATCGCGTGCAACCTATCGCGGCGTAAGGCCGTTCTTCATCGCTGATGGCACAATGGGGCGTGTGCCGGTGCCAAACTTGCGGCGCTGAATCTGGCGATGGTTCTCATAGCACTTGGCGAGCTGGCGCTCGGGCGTGAACTCGCGGATTTCATGTGCCACGCCTTCGGGCGTGATGCGCTTGTCCACCATCGCTTGCCGGACAGTGACGAACGCATCCGACAACCGGTCCGCCATCTCGTCTTCGCTGTCCAAGCGCGCCACCAGAAGACCACTGACACCATCCTTGATGACACTCGCCAGCTGCGGCAGGTGGATCGCACACACCGGACGCCCGCAACCCAGCGACTCCAGCACCGAGAAGGGCATGCCTTCAAACTCGGACGTCAAGATGCCCGCGTGCGCGGTGCCCAGCACCTCGGACACGCCCCGCGCCGTCTTGAAGCCGTGCAACACCGAAATATCCTCGATTAGTTTGAATTCTTCAAACCGGTGCGGATCGCTCGTGCCTATATAGTGGAACTCAACACCCTGCCCGAGTTTCTGGCGCAACCGGTGCACGGTCTTGAACATCAGCGGCGGCACCTTGAAGAGATCGAGCCGGCCAGCAAACGCAACGCGGAACGAGCCGTCCTCCACAAACGGACGCGGATGGAACGTCCGCGTATCGACCCACGTCGACAGCGTATCAATCTTGTGGGCCTGGCGCGGGTATGTCGCGCGAATGCGCTCGGTAATGATCGGGTTGACGCACAAGAACTTGTCGCACGCCATCACGGACAGCCGCTCGTTCATGTTGTGGACGTAGCGATAGCTTTTCAGCAGTGAATCCATCTTGAGCTTCGGGGCGCCTTCGCCATGCAGCATCTGGATGAAGGGAATCCCGAGCCCCTTGATCAGCGTCGCGAACTCAACACGTTCCAGATCCACACTGGTCGGCACCGCCTTCAACGTGCGCCGCACGGTTGGCAAGTGCCGCAGCAGACCCTGCATGAACCGGAAGTTGATGGACTCTTTCAGAGACGTCGCCGCTTCACGCGCTTGCGTATCGGGGAAATGCAGAACCGGCAGGAACTCGAATTTGCGGCCGCGGAATTCCTGCGTCGAGACTTCGCCAATTTTCAGATCGCCGATGGAATCGACGCCGATCATCAGGAACGAAAAGTCCTCGGGCAGAAACGCGATCATATCGCGAATGAACGTCTCCAGGCCGCCGACCTTGGCGCCACGGGGATCGAAGGATTGAACGACGCACAACCGGTATTTCATGCCCACCCTGTTCCAGACCTCAAGACCACAAAGGACACCGCGCCCCAACACCCAATCTCTATGCCAAATTGTGCGGGAGCATCAGTCTACGGCAGATCGTCCCTAATCGGTTCCAGAATCAGGGCACCATTGCACTAAGCCGCTATGCTGGCCGCCCCCGTCGTAGGAGACCGAGAACCTTCTGCGCAAGCTCCGGATAAACTGCCAACAGCACAATAGAGTAGACGGCAGCACCCACGCTGATCGCCTGCGCGAGCGATAACACCGTCGCCGCCAGCGGCAGGCTGTGAACCGCCACCATCATAGCCGCCGTTGCCAAGGCAATTCGAAAGAGCGCACCGAGCGGCATGGCAAAGCGATAGCTCACCCAGGCTGCCACCAGTGTGACGGCCAGACTAATACCTGATCCAACCGCCGCCCCTGCGACCGCACCCGGCAACCCGCCGAGCGTCAAACCAATCGCACCGCCTGCCACGCTGGCAAACGCGTCGATCGCGTCATTCCACAGCGGCACCATGGTGCGCTCATGCAGCAGGAACACCTGCTCGCCGAAATGAATGCGAAAGTTGCGCAAAGCCCCCGCGACGATCGCCAGCGGCAGCACTGCGACGGTCACATCCTGAAACTCCTGAGCCACTACCATGCGCACCAGTGGCTCGCTGATCGCATAAAGCCCCGCCGCGGCAGGTGCCAACGCCGCCAGCAGCAGCACGCCGTTGCGTTCAAGCTGCGCCTGACCCTCCGGCATGCCGCCATCGCGCGCGCGCTGCATGGCCACCGGAAACGCCGCGGCTGTGACGAGCATCGATGCAAAGGCGGCCGCCCGCAGACCTAACCCCCATCCGACCGTGATTAGCCCAACGGCAGCCGCACTTTCCTTCATCTCGACAACAAACCGGATGCCGTTGTTCGCCAGCCACACGAGCAGCCCGCCGATCACCAGCGGCAGGCCATAGCGCAGGGCGTTTTGAATGGCATCGGGGGCGTAGTGCGCGGGCCTTGTCCCGAAGTCCAAGCGCCAGCCTGCAACGATCAACGATACAATCTGCGCAACCGCATAGCCCCACAACACGGTCGCCGCCGACCGCTCAATTGCGTGGACTAGCGCCAATCCGATGAACAGCCCCAGCACCGGCCAGGAGATTTGAAACACCGAATACGTGAAGGTATCGTGCTCGGTGCGTGCGCGATCAGCCAGATGCGTGACAAGCCCGCGCGTCACGGTATAAGCGACAGCGGCCAACGCGAGATTTCTAGTCCACGCGATATCGGCAAACAGCGGTAATGCAAATACGACAGAGATCGACACCACAGATGCGGCCAACAGCACCATCGTTTCCGTGTTGAGGAACGCACCGCGCTTCGCGGCCTCGCCGTTCGGATCGTGGTAGCGCATCGTATACAGCGTGAACCAGAACGTCGTCGCGACGTACGCCAGCTCCTGCACGGCTGCGACAAGCGCAAAAGTGCCCATATCTGCCGGCGTCAAAAAGTGCGTCCAGGCAATAATCGAGATGAACTGGAACGCGGGTCCTAGAACCTGAGCGGGCAGATACAGTAGCGTTTGACGAAACAGCATGAGCCCGGGTTCGTGGCGCGCGAATTGGGTTGTAGAGCGGACAGGCGCGGCTTGATGGTGTACGCCAGTTCCATGCCGTTTGCATCGCACACCTGACACACGCGTATGTGCCAAATTGAGACCAGACCAGCGATCGGTATCTGACCTCAGGTCAGACACCGGCTCGTCCGGTCAGCCGTGCCCATTCACCACGGCATGGCGTTTGCGCATAGAGTAGGCTCGAACGCTTGTTATCGCACCCGGACGCCCTGCCCGATGCATGTCCTCATCGTCCTCGATCCCCAGAGGCTGAGCCGCTGGCACATCGCCGTCAATGAGGCGGTGCGGGCGCGTGCGTCGTCCAGCATTCAATTGTTGGAGGCGAGCACGCGTCAGCCCCGCGCGCGATCTCTCGACCTGCTTCTGTCGATCGACCGCATTCTGCACGGCGGAGCGACCAGCGGCGCGGATCCGATATCGCCTACGGATTTGCGCGCTCCTGCGCATAACACCCCTGGCACCAAGCCAGATCTCATCCTCAATCTCACAGGCCGCGACGCACAAAACAGTGACACGCGCGCTCTGACGCCCCTGTACGATGGCGACTTCCACGACGACGCCTTGTGGTCAGCGCTGCTCGATGGCCGCGCGCCAACTCTGGCGCTTGCAGATACGAGCACATCACATCCGATCCTCATCGGTCAGCCAGCGCTTGAGACACCCCACCGTTTGCGAGCCAGCGCCGCATCGGTTTACGCGCGGGTGGCCGAAGGCTTGGTCCGCGCACTCCGCGAATTGTCCGAGGGACGCACGGTGCACCATGGGGCACCGCCCTCGCAGGCAAAGCCCATCGGCTCCACAAGTGCCGCACGCTTTGCCGCGAACACGATTGCGGCGAAAGCGTCGCGCCGATTGCAGCACATGCTGTCCACCGCTCCGCAATGGGCGGTGGCTTGGCGGGCAGCACCAAACGGGCGCGAGCTTCCGACACACCCAGTCGATCCGCGCCTCTGGTCACTGGTGCCCGACGATCGCCAGCGCTATTTCGCCGACCCGTTCGTCATCGCGCATAATGGCCAGCGCCACATGTTCGTCGAAGAGCTGCCCTACGCCACTGGCCGCGGGATCATTTCGCATCTCATCATCGACGCGCAGGGCCGCGCCGCGCCGCCGCGACCTGTGCTCGAAGCACCGTGGCATCTGTCGTACCCGCAAGTCTTCGAACACGGCGGCGCGATCTATATGCTGCCGGAAGCTTCAGCCAGTGGCGCTTTGGATCTCTATCGCGCCGATCCGTTCCCCGATCGCTGGGTGCCCGTCGCGCGGCTTCTCAATGAGCGCGTGCACGATGCGACGCTCATCGAACACGGCGGCAAATTCTGGATGTTTGCCGCGACTGATACCGGTGAAAGCTCAAGTTGGGATGCGTTGAGCCTTTCCAGCGCTAACACACTCTTCGGGCCGTGGACCCCGCACCCGTCAAATCCCGTTCTGCTCGATGCAGGCAGCGCGCGCCCAGGCGGGTCCATCTTCCGCATCGGCATCGACCTCTGGCGTCCGGCACAAGACTGCCGCGATGGCTATGGTGCGGCGCTGTCGCTTGCGCGCGTCACACAACTCGATGACACCGGCTATGCCCAAGATTCGCCGCAGCCCTGGCGCTGCACCTACGCCTCCAAACTCCTCGGGCCACACACGTGGAATGTGGGTGCTGGTCTTGAGGTGATCGATGTGTTTGGACCCAAACACCTCCTGTCCTCGCGTCCCCATTAGATTCCCGCGTTCCCTCCCGGCCCTGAAGCCGGGACAAGCGGCCTATGACAGCGGACAAGACCTTAGTGGCTCGTGCCCGCGCGCGAGCCGGGATCATTCGCGAGAGCGTTCAGGCACGCGTCGCCTCACGCTGCGCACACAGCGTGGCGAGAGGGAGGATTCGTATTCGCCGGCCAAAATAACTGAGCGATTAACCACGCGCCAACAAGACTTCAGAAACCAACGTTCTAAAGTTATCTACCGTCTGCTGTGTCAAGCGTGGCGTTGTTGGTTGCAGGGTTTGCCGTCTCTGAGCACGGCATTGAGTATGACGATGAGTTTTCGCATGACGGCGGTGATGGCGATCTTGAAGTTTTTTCCGCGCGCCTGAA
>JANOFU010000026.1:0-11070 GCA_031413815.1 Hyphomicrobium sp.
TGCTCCGCAAAGCAGACGAGCGAAGCGTCGAAGCGGTCTGGAAACGCATCGGCAGTTTGCTTGGTCACTTCAAGCCAACAGAATGCGCCAACTATCTCCGCAACAGCGGCTACAGTTCCACCTGAACCGGAAAGACTCTAAGGGGTGCGACGGTCCCAAATTAGAGCCAACAATCTCCGGCATGGGGCACACCTCATTTGCGTCAAGTCCGATTGTATCTCACCCCGTTGATGCCGTATGCCGGTCTTCGAAAGCCCGGCAGCACCGCCAATCGCAAGGAGTTGGCCAATGCTCTACCAAGGCTCATGCCATTGCGGCACGGTCCGCTTCGAGGTCGAAGCACCTGACGAGATTGTTGCGCAAGATTGCAGCTGCTCGATCTGTTCAATGTCAGGCTTCTTGCATTTGATCGTGCCAAAGGCACGGTTCCGGCTGATCAGCGGCGCCGGGCACCTCACCACCTACACGTTCAATACTGGAGTGGCGCTGCATACGTTTTGCAAAGTTTGCGGCATCAAACCATTCTACGTGCCGCGTTCGAACCCGGACGGAATGGATGTCAATGTCCGCTGCCTCGATCCCATCCCAATCAGCCTGACGATCGAACCCTTTGATGGGCGGAATTGGGAACAGAACGCCACGCGTCTCGCACATTTGAGCAGCGGCAGATGACCCGCCGGTTTCGCTACTGATGCAGCCACCACAGCAGTGGCGGCACGGCGAGAAACACCGCGTAAACGCCATAGACGTTGAGCAGATAGCGCATGTATAGACCGCTCCAGGCGCGCACATCACCTTGGCCGTCCAGCTTAGCGAACAAATAGTCGAGCCGGCTGTGATTGACGGGGCACGTCTTCAAAGCCTCGCTGTAGCGCCGCCGGAATTCCTGCAGAACCCTCGGATCCGTTGGCCGTGCGATTTTCAGTTCATGAGCGAGCTCGCCGACAGTCAGCGCGCAGTTGTGAAGATGGTGCGCTTTCATTTTGTAGTCGTTTAGCGCTTCCAAAAGTCCCAGCATCAGCGTGAACACCGACGACACGATCTGAATGAACGTCATCAGGCGGTTTGATGCTTCGTCGATCTGGCCAATGTAGACGGCTTGCCAAACGGCCAGCCCAACGAAGTACAGTGCGACCGTCGATTGCGTAAACAGCGAGACCGTCTGTTTGACCTCAAGGCGCTCCGCGGCATTGAAGCGGGCGGCCTTGACAATCCGCATCGTGGCCATCAGCGCATCGGCATCGCGCGTTGAACCCAGTGCCCGCGCATCGGTAACTGCAGCCACGGCTGCCGAATCCGCAGACTGCTGGCGGCGTGCCTCCAGCGTCGCCTCGAGGGACGACACGAGGACGGGACTGAGCGGCTGTTTTTCGGCAGGCAATGCCATGGGATTTGGTCCGCACCTCTGACAAGAGACGTGCCTGACCGGATACTGCGATTCGCGGCTGAGGCCGATTTGTGGCCGGGCTTACAACTGGCCGAAATTGCTACCGGGGGGTGTGCTGGCCGAGCACCAGGATCAGCTCCAAGCCCGGCACAGTGCCAAGGAGCAGATAAGCTGCACACGCGATCACCGCGCCACCAATAACAAGAGTAATGATCAAGGCGAGCCCATGCCGCGCGCGCTCAACGAACCGCTCGCGGCGGGCGCGTTTCAACCATTGCGCAGTGCCCGTCGCGCTTGGCTCGATTTGACGTTCTGTTCTGGTGTCCGCGAGGCCGATCCAGTCGAATCCTGCGGTCTCATTCTCATCGCTGCTGGCAAGACTGGCCACCGGCAAATTGATCACACTTCGACTGACAGGGATTGGACTGATAGGAATCGAATTTTTTGCAAGTGGCTGCGGATAGGCGAGGGGCCGCTTGGCCAGGATGGCATCGAGATCGCGCGCGAGCTGACGCTCGGTATCTGTGATGTCGCTCAGGCCCACAGGGACAGACTGAAACGACTGGGACGCGGGCAACATGGGACCACCACAACGCAATTAAAGCAACACCAACCGTCCAGATGCTGTGGATCGCGCCGGTGAACCTGCGTGCGATGCTGCTCGGCGAGCAGTCACGCGGTGGTCTCAGCCGCTTGTTCGCCCGCAGCGCAGGTTTCTCTGCGCGCGGCCGGGGTACGCAAAACACCAGATCCGGTCCCAACCCAGCTCCGTTGATCGAGCGTATTGAGATCGCTTGCCAGGCCCCTCTAAACCCGGCACGAGCATAATCGTACACAGACTTTCCGTAGCCCGCAAGCTGCAGCTTAGCGTGCAGCTGACATGGCATCGGGTTCGGGCTCCGGGCATTCTGGATTTTTTGGCCGAACCGGGCGACAAGTGTTGGCATGCGCGCTCACTTTTAATGGCCTTCTTATCGCGCCAATAGAGGGTACCAGGATGCTGCTTCTCGTTCTCGGACTGATCTTGTTTTTCGCGGTCCATCTGTTGCCAACATCGCCGGAGCTGCGCGGCGGTCTCGTGGACCGCTTCGGTGGCACGGCTTACAAGGCCGCGTTTTCGCTCGTCTCGCTTGCAGGATTTGCGCTGATCGTCATCGGCTATCACAAGCTGCAGGTCATGCCGGGCAAAAACGTGGTGATGTGGGACGCGCCGGTTTGGGCACAGCATGTCGCCTGGCTGCTGATGCTGCCGGCGATGATTTTTCTCGTTGCCGCCTACGTTCCGTCGCGCATTCGAACCGCACTCAAGCATCCGATGTTGGCGGCTATCAAGTTGTGGGCACTGGCTCACTTATTGGCCAACGGCGATCTCGCGTCCCTGCTGTTGTTTGGGTCGTTCCTCGTTTACGGCATCTACGACCGCATTTCCGTCAAGCGGCGCGCGGCATTGGGACCGCTGGGCGAACGATCCGGTGGCATCCTCAATGACGTGCTCGTGGTGGCCATCGGCGCGGGGCTTTATTGGTTCATGCTGACGCAAGGACATGAATGGCTGATCGGCGTCTCAACGGGTTTCCCAAGTGCCGCAAGTTAGCCAAGGCCGCGTGATCGGCATCGCGCGGCGGCCAGCTCGCCGTGAGCCGATGCAGGAGATCTCCTCTGCAGTGATCCTGACCGGCGGCGGCGTTGAGGGCGATCACAAGGGGCTGAAGTTCCCCAATCGCGGCGTGACGGTTCTGTCGCGCGAGGCGTGGGAGCAGGCCTTGGCGGAACTGGACGCATCTGACGGTACGGTCTGCCTGCCATGGACGGTGCGGCGCGCCAATGTGTTGGTGGAAGGCGTGAGACTTCCCCGTGCTCGCGGCGGCATCGTCCGGATCGGATCTGCCATGCTGGAGGTGACGTACCCGACGCAGCCTTGTGTTCAGATGGAGCGTGCGCGCAAGGGGCTTCTCAAGGCTCTGCATCCTGATTGGCGCGGAGGCATCACCTGCCGTGTCATCAACGGCGGACCCATCAGCCTCAATGATACGATTGAGGTTTTGGTGTCACCGCCGGAACAGACCATCCGGCTGCCGGGCTGACGATCTCACCCTTATCTGACAGGCACGATGAAGTCCGTGAAGACACCCGTCTCGTTGCTGAGCCCATTGTCTGAAATGATCAGCGATGATCCCGGCTTCATCACGTCTTCGAGCTGCTCGCGGATATCTCCTGGGATTGTAATGCGATCGAGTGCGGCTTGCGGTGTTTGAGCCGGGGCAGGACCAGCACCGTCATTTGCGGCGAGCCCCGCCAGTGTGGCTTTCGATTTCTTGTCCTTTGCCGCGACAGGTTTAGCCGTGGTGGCTGTCGGAACCGACGCAACACTCCAGGCAACATCCGTCTTGTTGTCTGCGACTGATAAGGCTGTGAACACGTGAGTGCCAATGACTTGGTCGGCATTGGCGAATGTCACTGGTGAATCCAGAATGGGCTCATAACCCTGGCGAACATAGAGCTTCTGGGTCTTGCGGCTAATAAAGACGTGGATGGCATTCTTGCGCTTGGCTTCCCGTCGTTTTGCGGCGGCATCGGCGGATTTGGCGGCGTCCAGATTCTGACTGGCTTTGCTGAGTGCAGCCGTTGCTTCACTGTGAACCGACTCTGCGGTTGCGACCTCTGCGCCCGCCAAGCTCAACGCTTGCTTGAGATCGGCAACATCGGCGGCGGCATCGTCGACCGCCTCCGCTAGATCCAGCGCCTTGGCTTCCAGTTTGTCTTCGGCCTCGGCGGCCTTCTGGGCCGACTCCGGCGTAAACGCCGTTGTCTTGGCGAGCTTCTTCTCAAACACTTCCAATTGGCCTTCTGACGCGTCAAAGGCCCGGCGCGCTTTCTTCTCTTCCGCAGCCAAGCGATCGAACTCTGTGCGAACGCGCTTGGCCAGCACCCGCATTTCCTCCAGCGATTTGCCGGTCTCGGCAGCGCGCGCTGCGGCCTGCGTCTTGGCGGCTTCCGACGCCGACACAGCCGCAGCTAAACGACCCATTTCAGCCTTCCATGCTTGCCGGTACGCCGAGACTTTGGGCCTGCCCGCCGGACCGTCACTGGCTGCAGCCGGCGTCACGCCGATCACGCGGTTCACAGGCGAGACGGCGGGCCCGGGCGACGCATCGGCCATTTTTGTCCCGGAGGCCGGCAGCACTGCGTGCGTGACGTGATCGTCCGGCGGATACGCATTGAACAATCTTGGGTGGGCAAACGATTGAGGAACGACAGGATCGTTGGCGACAATCACGCGCGTGCCCGTCTTCGTCAATTCAAACAACTTTTGCGAGAACCCATGCGGTAACCGGATGCACCCATGCGAAGCAGGATAGCCAGGAAGGGGGCCTGCATGAAGGGCGACACCGGACCATGTGATGCGCTGCATGTTGGGCATCGGCGAGGCTTCGTAGAGGTTCGAGAAGTGGACTTTGTTTTTCTCTAAGATTGAGAAAATGCCGGTCGGCGTCGGATAGCCGACGCGGCCGGTCGAAATGGGAGCTTCCGTGATCAAGCCATCCGCGCCGAACACAGCAATGCGCTGCTTCTTGATGGAAACCGTGATGACCAGAGGCCCCACTGCCGGCTTGGCAGGCGCTGCCTCAGCCGTTACCGCCTTATTTGCTGCATCAGGAGCCGCTGGCTTGGACGCCTTAACCGGGCGCGGCTTTTTCTTGCGCGGTTTGTAGTAGGGGTCAGAATATCCGTAGGGCGAATAGTAGTCGCCGAATTTGAAGTAGCTTTGCGCGGAAGCCGGGCCCGAGTTTGCTCCGGTCACTGCCACGATGCCAACCAGTGTTATGGCAATCGCCTTAGTCCGCAATGCCCTTGTGCGATTGCAACCCGGTATGACACCAACGTTAATCACGCAACTCACCATCGAACCCACCCGTACCAACGCGATCGCCGCCACCTACCCCTAACTCCAACTGCCCCAAGTTTTGGTTATCAGACGATGCGGCGGCGATGCAACCGTGGAGCATGCCAATTTCGCAAGGATTGTTATGGGTGTGTCTCCTTGCCAACGGTTTGTCACACAACCAAACGCCCTAAACCTCTCGAACGTTAAATTGTGGCGAAGCACCTGTCGAGCGACTAGGGTCCCGCTCAGGCCGTCACTCGCAGCCGGACCGGGCACACCGCATGTCACTTCGACCAAATTCACAACGGCTGATGGCGCCTGATATTGCAGCCATGAAAGGACTATCCACGATTGTGGCTTTGACGTCCTATCACTCCCACACGGCCGCGATCGCAGACAAGTATTGCGACTTCCTGCTCGTGGGAGACAGCCTCGGCATGGTGATGCACGGCTTCGAGACCACCGTGCCGGTTCCCCTCGATTTGATGATTATGCACGGCAGAGCCGTTGTGCGCGGCGCGAAGAGATCGTTGATCGTTGTCGATATGCCGTTCGGAACCTACGAAGAGAGCCCACCCGTTGCGTTCCGCAACGCCGCGCGCGTCATGAAAGAAACCGATTGTGGCGCTGTGAAACTTGAAGGTGGGCGCCGCATGGCCGAAACCATCCGTTATCTGGTTGATCGCGGCATTCCAGTCATGGCTCATATTGGCCTCACGCCACAGTCGATCCACGTGCTCGGCGGGTTCAAGACCCAGGGCCGCACGCACAGCGAATGGGCCGCCCTTGAAGAAGATGCGCGCGTTGTAGCAGAGGCTGGAGCGTTCGCAGTGGTGTTGGAAGCGATCGCAGAACCACTCGCCAACAAGATCACAGCCAGTGTGCCGATCCCCACGATCGGAATTGGCGCCTCGGCTGTTTGCGACGGCCAGATTCTGGTCATGGAAGACATGTTGGGGCTGTCGCCGAATGTCCCTAAATTCGTCAAGGAATTCGGACGGGTCGGAGCCGTCATTGACGGGGCCATCAAGAGTTATGCCGAGGAAGTCCGGGCAAAGCGGTTTCCGGCTGCCGAGCACACCTACAAGATGAAGGAACCGGACCAAAACACCCCGCCCGGGGCCACGAAAAAGACGAAAACCCCAGGCACGTGAATGGTTTGGTGGCCTTAGGTTGGGATGCCGCATCAAAAACCCGGAAATTCAGTTGCGCGCCAAAGGTGTAGAGCTATCAATGCCAACAGTTGGCAGTGGCTTATAATCGGCAAATTTCAACACGCTACCACGGCCTACAGGCACGGGGATTTAGGGACCAATGGTTGATAAAAACGATGCCTTGCTGCGCGAAGTGGACGAAGAGCTGCGCCGTGAGCAGATGGAAAAGCTGTGGGAGCGCTATGGCGTCTACTTACTTGCCGCTGCGGCCCTCATCGTTGCCACCGTTGGCGGATACAAGTTTTGGCAGAGTCGGCAGTTGACCTTGGCAGAGACATCCGGCGCGCAGTACGAGGCGGCGCTCAATCTCATCAAAACGGGCAAGACCGAAGACGCACAAAAAGCTTTGGATGCCATTGCTGCCGGTGGTCACAAGGGTTACGGCGCATTGGCTCAACTGCAGTTGGCCGGTACCAACCTGAAGACTGGCAAGCCCAAGCAAGCGCTCACGATTTTCGAGGGGCTGGCAACCGGTGGCACGAACGACACGGCTTTAAAGTCGTTTGCCGCCCTGCAAGCCGCTGCACTGCGTTTGGGTGAGGCCGACTTTACCGAGATGCAGAATCGGCTCAACGATTTGTCGTCTGGGACCTCCGCGTGGCGGATTCCGGCCCGGGAATTGTTGGGAACGGCGGCGTTTAAGGCGGGCAACTTTCAGGAAGCCCGCTCGAACCTAGCCTCGCTCTTGGCGGAACCTGGAGCGCCTGCCGGGACACTCGAACGTGTTCGCGTTATACTCAGCGCCATTGCTGCGGTTGAACTGGCAAAGTCGCCACCGGCTACCGCGACACCACCGGCTGCTACGACGCCAGCCGCGCCTCAGCCTGCACCAACAGCGCCTGCGGCTCCCGCAGCACCGCCTAAGTAGGAGACGCGAATGGCAGGCCGTTGGACAAAACTCGGAGCAGCGGCTGCAGCTTGCCTGTGCACGCTGGCTCTTTCGGCCTGTTCGGACAGCCTGCCGAGCTTGCCGAAAATGTCCGAGCTCAATCCGTTCAAGGAAAAGACTGCGCCGCTGCCCGGCCGCCGCATTCCTGTCCTGCCCGCGACTGAGAAAATTCCTGGCGAACTCGCTGACGCCAGCGCACCTATTGCCCTGCCCCCTTCTGCGATCAACGAAGACTGGTCACAGCCGGGTGGCAACGCACTCAATGCGCCTGGACATTTGGCGCTGGCAGGAACCGGAGTCCGGGAAGCCTGGCGCTCGGATGCAGGTAACGGATCAAGCAAGACCGGCCGCATCACGGCGAGCCCCATCGTTTATGGCGGCCGCGTTTACACACTCGACTCGGAAGGCAAGGTCTCGGCATTTTCATCGTCGGGCGGATCGGCCGTGTGGCGCCATTCGCTAGAACCAACACCGGCCAAAACCGCCAGTGCCGGCGGCAGCTTTACGACTGGCAGCATTTTCTCACTTGGCGGCGCAGACGGCGGCGGCTACGGCGGCGGACTCGCCGCCGACAATGGCCGCATCTATGGCGCCAGTGGCTTTGGCGCTGTGATCGCCATGGACCCCGCAACCGGCAAGCGCGTGTGGGAAAAGAATCTCGGCGCGCCCATCCGGTCTTCGCCGACAGCCGCCGGGGACCGCGTGTTCGTGCTCACCGCCGAGGGCCGGTTCTATTGTCTGTCAGGCGTCGATGGATCGGAACTGTGGTCGGCCCGCGGCCTGCCGCAGCAAGCGAGTCTCGCGATGAATTCCAGCCCAGCCGTTGACGGCGAAATCGTCGTCGTGCCGCATCCCAATGGCGACGTCATTGGCTTGAAAGTGCTCGATGGCGCACCCGTCTGGTCCGAAAGCCTGACTCGCACGCGCGCCAACTCGCAGTTCGCATCGTTGAGTGACGCGGCCCGCCCGGCGATCGAAAACGGCGTCGTCTACGCCATCGGCCATGCAGGCCGCATGGTGGCGACAAATGCCAAGACGGGCGAGCGCCTCTGGTCGCTCAATACACCGGGTACGCAAATGCCGTGGGTAGCCGGTGACAGCGTATTTGTAGTCGACACCTCCGGGCAGATCATGGGCGTGTCGAAGCGCGATGGAAAAATGCAGTGGACGGCGAAGTTGCCAGGCGGCGGCACGTGGTCCGGACCTGTCATGGCCAGCAATGCGCTGTGGCTCACGTCCAGCAAGGGCGCTCTGGTGTCGGTTGAGCCAACCACTGGCCGCGTGCTGAGCCAGCAAAACGTCGGCAGCGCCACCTATATTGCCCCCGTCGTCGCGGGCGGACGCATGTACGTCTACACTGACGATGCCAAGCTGATTGGCCTCAACTGACGCGCGCAGGTGCGTGGCACTGGCTTGCCGTGCCTCGCGAAAGCGGTGCCAGGCTCCGGGACGCTGATTCTGTTTGCCAATGCGCAGCTCAGGCGGCCCGATGCCGGGCACCACCCGGTTACCCGCTCTGCGTCGTCTTGATATCGGTGAATCTGATTGCCGGGTTGCGGTCGGCTGCCCAGCCGAGATTGAACGCGGTGCCGGCAAAAAACACCCGGTCGCCGTCCAGATCAACCGCCAGAGCTGAGCGGTTCTTTGCCGCAAACGCTTCCAGTGCCACTTTATCATCCGACGAAATCCAGCGCACGACCTCGTACTGGCACTGCTCGAACGCGATCGGCAGATTGTATTCGTTGGTCAGCCGGTCGGCCAAAACGTCGAGCTGCAATGCCCCGATCACGCCGACGATGGGTTGCGTGCCATCAACCGGATTAAAAATCTGGACGACGCCTTCTTCGGCCATTTCCATCAAGGCTTCGCGCAACTTCTTGGCGCGGATGGCGTCTTCGAGGCGCACGCGGCGCAAAATTTCGGGCGCAAAGCTCGGAATGCCGAGGAAGGTTACGTCCTCGCCTTCGGTCAGCGCATCGCCAATCCGCAACGTGCCGCGATTGGGAATGCCGACCACATCGCCGGCGAAGGCTTCTTCGGCGAGCGACCGGTCTTGAGCGAAGAAAAACTGCGGGGCATTGAGTGCGATGGGTTTGCCGGTGCGCACGAGTTTCGCACGCATGCCGCGCGTGAGTTTGCCCGATACGATGCGCATGAACGCCATACGGTCGCGGTGGTTGGGATCCATGTTCGCCTGGATTTTGAACACAATGCCGGTCATGGCCGGCTCGACCGCATCGACCATGCGTGTCGCGGCCTTCAAGCTGCGCGGCGGCGGCGCATGTGCGATCAACGCATCCAGCAAATCGCGGACGCCGAAATTGCGCAAGGCACTGCCGAAGTACACCGGCGTCAACGTGCCATGGCGGAAGGCGTCCAGATCGAACCGGCCGCTGGCGTCCTGCACCAGCGTCACCTCATCGCGCCATCGCTCAAGGGTTCCCTCTTCAAGCAGGGTATCGAAGATGGCGTCCCCCGGTCCCGACACGGGCAAGCTCTCGGCGTCGTCGTCGAGGCGGCTGATGCGCGGCTTATAGAGATCGTAGGTGCCGCGGAACTCGCGCCCCCGCCCGATCGGCCACACCATCGGTGCGGTATCAAGCGCCAGCACGCTGGCGATTTCGTCGAGCAGTTCGAGCGGCTCGCGCGTTTCGCGGTCCATCTTGTTGATGAACGTAACAATCGGAATGTCGCGCAGGCGGCAGATCTCAAACAGCTTGCGCGTGCGCGCTTCGATGCCCTTGGCCGCGTCGATGACCATGATGGCTGAATCGACCGCCGTCAGCGTGCGGTAGGTTTGATCGGAGAAATCTTCGTGGCCCGGCGTGTCGAGCAGATTGAGAACAGCATCGCCGTACTCGAACGTCATCACGGACGTGACGACTGAAATGCCGCGCGCGCGCTCAATCGCCATCCAGTCGGAGCGCGTGTTCTGCTTGTCTCTCTTGGCCTTGACCTGTCCGGCGAGCTGAATCGCGCCGCCAAACAGCAGCAGCTTTTCGGTCAATGTGGTCTTGCCGGCGTCGGGATGGGAAATGATCGCAAACGTGCGGCGCCGCGCGATCTCCCGCTCGAACGCGTTGCCACCTGCTGCCAATTGCGCCGTATCACTCAACAGTCTGGTCCTTGATGGGTTGTAGGGCCGCTAGCGCGCCCGATCCAAGAGCGCCCTATACATGGTTCGGGTGGGCAGGTCACGCGGGGTTGGGGGGGTCTGACTGCCGTGCTCTTTGTCCCGTCATGGCCGCGTCCCGGCGGGATCGTGCCGGAGGCACCATCGGTGCCTGGCATCAGGCCAAGATCGCAGATGAGTGACGATCGCTTGTTTCCTGGTGCCTGGCACCGCCTATCCGTGCCTCGCGAAGCCAGTGCCAGGCACCGGGAATGACTAGTCTCAGCGGACCGTAACCGATAAGGCCCGATGCCAGGCACCGATAGCTCCGCGATCTTGCGATCCGGAGAGAGACGGCTGAGGGGTGCGGGGCGGCCGGGGCCGCTCGGGTAGTCCTGGTGTATTGGGTAGCGACGCGAGCCGCCCCGCGACAGGATTTGTGGCCTATGAGCGCCCGTTACGCGGTTTCCCCGCAACCCGGACTTGCACCGGGTGGACGGCCTGAGCCTTCCATAAAAGAGCTTGCGTGAAGCCCTTCTATAAAACCTGCCTCCCGGTCCACACCGTTGAGACGCCTCTTAA
>JANOFU010000027.1:0-13546 GCA_031413815.1 Hyphomicrobium sp.
CTGGATCCCGGCTCTCGCCGCGAAGACCGGCTCGGCCGGGATGACAGAGAGAATAAGGATCGCAAGATCGCGGAGTGCGGGAGCCATGCAATAAGGGTTCAGGGTGCCGGGTGTGGCGTTCCTAAGGACCGAGCAATATGACGACATGTCACTTACTCAACACCCGGCACCCTGAACCCTCCACCCCCTCTTTCCCGTCATGGCCGCGTCGCAGCGGGATCGTGCAAGCGGCGCGAGCACAGGCGGCCACCCAGACAAACAAAAAAAGAACGGGCACCTTGCTCGCTCTCACACCTCACCCAGCCATTGAACGGGGTCAGGTAATCCGGAATGTGCCTGACCCCGTAATCGGACCCCGTTGACCGGCTTGGCCGGGATGACAGCAGCGCATGGGTGTCAGACACCTTTGAAGAGGTGTTTGACACCGCCCCGGCCCGCGACCTGCCTGACCCGATGTGCCCCCACGTATCGGGGATGCGAGTGCGAACCGGTTGCGCATCGAACCGCTTCCTCGTATCAGCGATCCATGACCACGGACGCAAAACACACATCAACCGGCCGCGCGGGCGCGTCGCATCGCGACCTGTTGCGCGACATCCCCGCGCTCGTGACGCGCGTGCGAGCCAAGGACCGTCTCGCGGTGTCGCTGGCTGTCACCGAACTTGAGCGCTTATCCGCGGCGGCTCCAGCGCTGCTACAAGCGTTACAGCCGAATCTCGGCCACGCACTCGTCGTGGGCTTCACCGGTCCGCCAGGGGCCGGCAAATCGACCCTCGTCAATGCCGTCATTTCGCATGTGCGCGGCCAAGGAATGACAGTGGCCGTCATTGCCGTCGACCCGTCCAGTCCAATCTCCGGTGGCGCTATTCTCGGTGATCGCATCCGCATGACAGCCGCGCTGGATGATGACGGCGTGTTCGTGCGCTCGCTTGCTTCGCGCGGGTATCTCGGCGGATTGTCGCCAGCCGCCGTCCGCATCATCGACGCATTCGACGCGGCGGGGTTCGATCTCATCATTCTGGAAACCGTCGGTACAGGACAAAACGAGATCGACGTCGCAGAAGTGGCCGACGTGCGGATCGTCATCTCGGCACCAGGCTTGGGTGATGACATTCAAGCGATGAAGTCGGGGCTGCTGGAAATCGCTGACATTCTGGTCGTCAACAAGGGCGACCGGCCGGGTGCTGAGCAAACTTTGCAACAACTGATGGGCGCGCTGTCGATCCGCGCAACACTGTCTGCCAAAGTGCCGGCCATGAAGACAACGGCCACGACGGGCGAAGGCGTTCCGGCACTGATGATCGCCATCAACGAGGTTGGGGCCAAGGTCTTGGCCGAGGGCACGCCCGCTCGCCGCCGCCGCCGCGCCCGCTATCTCATTGCCCGGGCCGCGGCCGATCTCGTCGCCCAACGCGTCAAAGAAGGTGCTGGCAAAGAGCTGGATGGGCTGGCGGATCAAGTGCTTGCTGGAACACTGTCTCCGGATGCTGCCGCGGGTGCGCTACTCAAGCGATAGTGTCTGGGGAACCACGGCAATTGGGGCGACACTGTCGAAACGTCATGCCGTCTCTTGCCAACCATGGTGGGTCTCGACTACCTTGACCTCATGTTGAAGACGCTTCGGCATGTTGCCCGCAAGCCGCACGGCACCTGGCTTGGCCAGCTGTTGTTTGCGTGCATTTTGCTGCGCGCGCTGATCCCGCAGGGTTTTATGCCGGATTTCAGTGCCTCGGCAGACGGCGCGTTTAAGATGGTGATCTGCTCGGCATCGGGCAGCAAAGTCATCGCCTTTGACGCCGACGGCAACCCGGCGGACACTCCGCAGACCGCACACCTCGATCAGCCCTGCGCGTTTTTTGGACTTTGCCCATTTGGCTTAAACTCTGTTGCCGCCGCCGAATTGCCAACTCCCATGGCTTTGGCCATGGCCCATCCACTGCAATCGCGGTTTGTTTTGCCACCTGCACGCGCCGGACCCGCACTTGGCTCCCGCGCCCCACCACTCCGCCTGACCGCTTGAGGTTTGCGTGAGCGCCATGTGCGCTCTCTCACTCGCGTTCCCGTCTGGAGTTGCCAACTATGAACCGCAAGACGGCGCGCCGCGTGCGCGTCACATCCATCTTATCCTCGCTGTTCGCCGCGGCGTTAGTGTCGTTGGGGCAGCTGGCGTTGGCTCAGGAGACCCAGAGCGAGGCTGCAAAACTGCCCCCCGTTGAGATTTCGCAAGATGCGGCCCCTGCCGCCGCCAAGAAGAAGGCCAAGCAACCCGTGAAGAAGGAGGCTGCAGCCCCGAAGCCGAATGTGAAATTAAATCCTCAGCCAGCGCCAGGACCGGCTGCAACCGGTACCCCCGACCCCCTGGGTCCGCCGGAGTCCGCTGCCGCAACTACGTCTGATGCAGCCTCGTCGAACACCGGGGCGTCAGCACCTGTCGCTGCCGGAACCCGCTCCGGCAGTCTCGGCGTTCCCAACACCACTGAAGCCCGTGCCGAAATCGAACGCACCCCGGGTGCTGTCGATGTCGTCTCTGACAAAGAGTACAAGACGAGCACGCCGTCAGTGACCATCAAGGACGCGCTGGACTATGTGCCGGGCGTGTTTGTTCAACCAAAATTTGGTGAGGACAGCCGCCTGTCCATCCGCGGCTCGGGCCTGTCGCGTAATTTTCACGGCCGCGGCGTCCAGCTTCTGATGGATGGCGTGCTGCCCATCACCACCGCGGACGGCAACAGCGATTTCCAGGAAATCGACCCGACCGCCTATCGCTACATTGAAGTCTACAAGGGTGGCAACGCGTTGCGGTACGGTGCCAACTCGCTGGGCGGCGCCATCAATTTCGTCATGCCGACGGGCTACGACTCCGATCTGTTCGGAATGCGCACCGACATCGGCAGCTTCGGGTTCCACAAAGTGACGGCATCATCGGGCGGCGTCTTCGGCGCCGCTGACTACTTCATCACTGGTACGTGGCAGGAGCAGGACGGCTTCCGTGACCACAGCGAGGGCGAGAGCACGCGCCTCGCGATGAACATCGGATACAGGCTGACGCCGGATATCGAAACGCGCTTCTACCTTAACACCAACACAATCCGGCAGAGCATCCCCGGCGCGGTCACGCGCGATGAAGCACTGACCAACCCTGAGAGAGCGTTCGTTCGTCCAGGCCAGCCGTCAGGCTTCTTCAGCATCGGCAACGACAACGTCGATCGCGACTACCGCCGCAACATCGACAGCACCCGCGTCGCCAATCGTACGACAGTACGCCTCGCCCGTGGCACGGTCGTCGAACTCGGCGGGTTCTATTTCGACCGGCACCTTGACCATCCAATCTTCGCCATCGTCGACAACGAAAACGAAGAGTACGGCGGGTTCGCGCGTCTCGTCGATGACCGCTGGATCGGCGGCACACGCAACCGTTTGATCGCCGGCGTCAACGTGCACAATGGTGACGTGCGGGCGCGCCTTTTCCGCAATGAGCTCGGTTCGACCGGGCCGCTGCGGTCGGATGCCAATCAGAAGTCGAAGAACACCACTGTTTACGCCGAGAACTCCTTTTTTGTGACCCCTACCGTCGCTCTCGTTGCCGGGTTGCAGTATGCGGACATCTCGCGATCTCTGACGGATCGGTTCTTGTCGAATGGTGATGAATCGCGCGCCGCCGATTTCCAGTTTTGGAGTCCGAAGGCCGGCGTTGTCTGGGATGTGACGCCGACAGCCCAGATCTTTGCCAACGTCTCGCGCAGTCAGGAAGCGCCGACGTTCAACGAAATCACGATCAACGCGGGCGACGTCGTCGCGCTCGACCCGCAGGAGTCGACGACCTACGAAATCGGTACGCGCGGCCGCTTGCCCGGCTTCCATTGGGACCTTGCGGTCTATCATGCCAGGCTCGAGAACGAGTTCCAGTGCCTTGCTGTTGGCAGCACCGGCACGTGCACACAGGTCAATATCGACCGCAGCATTCACCAGGGCGTCGAAGTGGGCGGTGGAGCCGCACTGATTTCGGGGTTGTTTGTAAGTGGCGAGCGTGCCGACGAAGTGTGGCTCAATGCAGCCTACACCTACAGCGACTTCCGCTTCGATGGCGACGCGACGTTCGGCGACAACGACCTGCCGGGCGCACCGCGACACGCAGTTCGTGCTGAACTTCTCTACAAGCACCCGAGCGGAATTTATGCGGGACCCAACGTCGAGTGGATCCCTGAAGCGTACGTCGTTGACAGCGCCAACACCTTCAAAACAGAAGCGTACGCGCTGCTCGGAGCCAAACTCGGCTTCGACAACGGCGGGTCATGGACGGCTTACATCGAGGGCCGCAACCTGACAGACGAAGCCTACATTTCGAGCGCCAACATCGCGACCACAGCCAATGCCAACAGCACGCCGTTCGAACCCGGCAGCGGCCGCGCGGTCTACGGCGGGGTTCAAATCAAGTGGTGAAAGGATCAACTCAGATGACTGCGAAGTTAAAGACGGCCGTTGCTGCCGCGATCCTAGTGTGCGGCGTGGTCCCTGCCGCAGCTCACGTTTCGCTGGAAAAATCTGAGGCCGCACCCGGCGCCTACAAAGCCGTGTTTCGCGTACCGCACGGCTGTGAGAAAACCGCGACGCACACGGTCATCATCACCATTCCGGAAGGCGTGATCGGCGTGAAGCCAATGCCGAAGCCGGGCTGGACACTCGCCATGACCAACGGAGCCTATGCGCAAACCTACGACCACCATCACGGCGCAAAGGTCTCGGAAGGTGTCAAGTCTGTCACGTGGAGCGGCGGCAAACTACCGGACGAGCACTTTGACGAATTCTCGCTTTCTGTGTTCCTGACACGCGGACTTGCGGCTGGCTCGACGCTGTACTTCCCCGTGACGCAACTTTGCGAAACCGGCAGCCTGGCCTGGTCCCAAATCCCGGCCGATGGTCAGGACTCACATGCGCTCAAAGCTCCCGCCCCCTCACTGCGCATTCTCGCCGCTGCCGAACCGGCTACCGCAGAGCCCGTAAGCTACACCATCGGCAGTCTCAAAATTGATGAGCCGTGGGCGCGGGCGACACCGGGCGGGGCGACGGTTGCGGCGGGTTATCTCAAACTCACCAATACTGGACCAGCCGCCGACAAATTCGTGGGCGCATCGTCACCGGTTTCTGGCCGCACCGAATTGCATGACATGACGATGGACAACGGTGTCGCGAAGATGCGCCATTTGACCGATGGGATCGAAATCCCCGCGGGGAGTGCGGTCGCGCTTGCGCCGGGCGGCATGCACGTCATGTTTCTCGACCTGAAAGCGCACATCGAAGCGGGACAATCCGTGCCTGTCGAACTTGAATTCGAAAAAGCTGGAAAGGTGATCGTGGTGTTCAAGGCTCGGCCGATCGGCGCAAAAGCCAGCGGCGATCACAAAGACCGTGATCATGGTCAGCATGATCACAAGCATCACTAAGGCATGCAACCCCTCAGCGCCCAACCACCCGGTCGGCGTTGATGGCGGTGGTAAGCCCTTTAATGGTGTCAAAGCCCTTGGCGCCGGTGAAATTGGCTTCATCGAGATTGGCACCGGTGAAGTCCGCTTCCGTGACGTCAGCGCCGGTAAAATCGGCGCGGGTCAAATCGGTGCCAACGAACCGCGCGCCGGTCACTTTGGCGTTGGTGAAGGTCGCGAAGCTCAACCGCGCCCCGGTAAAATCGGTGCCTTCCAAGGTCGCACCATCGAAGTCTCCGCTAAAGAGACTGACGCGGGCCAGCGCCGTATTCTCGTCGCGCGCATCGCGGCTGACGAAGGCCGCGCCCTTCAAATTGGCACCTTTGAAGTCCGCGAAGTCGAAGCGGCCGAACAACTGCGCGCCGGTCATATTGGCGCTCGTAAACTTCGGCGCTTCGTTCCAGTTCGTTTCGGCAACAGTGAAGGTCGAGTAGATGCTCGGCCTCAGAATACTGGCTTTTTCCAGAATAGCACCTGTAAGATCGGTGCGTGTCAGCGTCGTGCGATCAAGGCGCACGCCCGTCAAATTCACGCCCTTGAGATTGGCGCCCGACAGATCCGCTCCTAAGAGATCCGAACCGTTGAGCTGCGCGCCCTTGAAATCCAAGCCGGATAAATCCAAGCCACCCATGTCCTTGCCGGAGAAATCGGCCGGGGTGCCTGCTTCGGATTCAAACAGCACCTGCGTAATCTCACGCGCCGTCAAATCGGCGGCGCAAACAGGAGTCGCCGCTGCCATGCATAGCAGCGCCAGTGGGAATGACTGTCTCATTTCCCGTGCGATCCTTGTGGTCACGCCGCCTCCGCCCCGTCCTTCAACAACTTATAATTGATGCTGTCGAGCAGCGCTTCAAAACTCGCGTCGATGATGTTTGGCGATACGCCAACCGTAAACCAGCGTTCGCCGCTGACAGTATCATGCGTTTCAACGAGAACGCGCGTCACGGCTTCTGTGCCGCCTGTCAGGATGCGCACCTTGTAATCGACCAGTTCAATCTGGTTGATGTGTTTCTGATACCGCCCGAGATCCTTGCGCAAAGCCTGATCCAGCGCATTGATTGGGCCGTTGCCTTCGCCGACGGACCACAGGGGGTCTTTGTCGCCATTGACGAATACCTTGACGCTCGCTTCCGACACCGTGACGAGTTTGCCCACCGCATTGCGGCGGCGCTCGACCATCACCCGGAAGCTATCGACCGAAAAGTAATGCGGCACAGTCGCGAGCGTGCGCCGGGCCAATAGCTCAAAAGAGGCTTCCGCAGCTTCATAGGCGTAGCCGGCCGACTCGCGCGCCTTTACTTCTTCCAGCAGCGTTCCGATGCGCGCGTCATCGCGCAGCACGTCGAGGCCCATGCGGTCGAGTGCGGCCAACACGTTTGACCGGCCGGCCTGCTTCGACACCAACAAGCGCCGCTCGTTGCCGACGGATTCCGGTTTGATGTGCTCGTAGGTCTCCGGATCTTTGACGATCGCGGAGGCGTGAATTCCGGCTTTGGTTGCAAAGGCGCTTTCGCCGACGTACGGCGCATGGCGATAGGGGCCGCGATTCAGGACTTCATCCAGCACGCGGCTGGCGTGTGTCAGCGTTTGCAGGCGAGCGGGCGTGACGCCCGTTTCGAAATTCTCTGCAAACTCGCTCTTCAACAACAACGTCGGGATGATCGACGTCATATTCGCATTGCCACAGCGCTCGCCCAGTCCGTTGAGGGCGCCTTGGATCTGGCGGCAGCCTGCACGCACCGCCATCAGCGTGTTGGCAACCGCGTTCTCTGTGTCGTTATGCGTATGGATGCCGAGATTGTGGCCGGGCACGGACTTCGCCACGTCGGCAACGATGCGGTCGACTTCATGGGGCAGTGTGCCGCCGTTGGTGTCGCACAACACGACCCAACGGGCGCCTGCGTCAAACGCGGTCCGTGCTACGCTGAGCGCGTAAGAGCGATTGGCCTTGTAACCATCGAAAAAGTGCTCGCAATCCAGCATCGCTTCGCGGCCCGCGGCCACCACCGCTTCGATGCTTTCCGCGATGCCTGAGAGATTTTCTTCGTTGGTGATGCCAAGTGCGACGCGGACATGGTAGTCCCACGACTTGGCGACGAGGCACACGGCATCGGCGTGCGCCTGCAGAAGTGCTTGGAACCCTGGATCGTTCGACACGGATCGCCCGGAGCGTTTGGACATGCCGAAGGCTGTAAACTGCGCCGATTTGAAATTCGGCTTTGCTGAGAAGAATTCGGTATCCGTGGCATTGGCGCCCGGGTATCCGCCTTCGATGTAGTCCACGCCGAGCTGATCGAGCACGGCTGCAATGCGCCGCTTGTCGTCGATCGAAAAATCAACGCCCGTCGTCTGCGCTCCATCGCGCAGGGTCGTGTCGAATAGATAGAGGCGTTCTTTCATTCCTTCGGCTTTCCGTCGCCCGGTTTCAACGCCTTCGTCATATACGTATTCGCCAGCCACTCATCATCGCGGGCAATCAGGTTGCGATTTACCTGCTCGTAGCCGCGAGCCTCGAAAAACATTACTGCCGTATCGCTCACGTCCGCCGTGACGGCTTGGGCACTGCGCGCTTTGGCGATCGTTTCGAGTGCGTCCATCAGTGCCGAAGCCACGCCTTCTCCTGCGTGATGGGGATGAACATAGAGCATGTCGATCACGGCATTGTCTTTGAGCGATGCAAATCCGAGATAGGCACCGTGGGCCTGCACCACGAGCGTCGTCATTGACCCCAAGCGCTCGGCAAATGCAACCGCGTCTTCCGCTGCGGACGCCCAAGCGGCCCGCTGATCCTCGGAATAGTCCTCCTGCGTTAACTCTTCGATGCTGGCGGCGAACAGTTCGCGCAGCTCCAGAGTGTCCGCTGGCAAGAACGGGCGCAGGGGATAGGTGGTCCCCGCACTCATCGCTTCACCTCCCAAGTCGTGACGATATCGCCCGTCGATGGGTCCTTCGAATCCTTGAGTGCGACGCCCATGCTAACCAATTCGTCGCGAATGCGGTCGCTTTCTTTGAAGTCTTTGGCTTTGCGTGCGGACAGACGGGCTGTGATCAGCTCGTCGACTTTCGCCGCATCGACGGAGCGCTGTTCGAACCCCGGATGGAGCTCTTCGGACGTTTCGTTTCCGTAAAGCCCCATAAACTGTAGTGTGGCCTTCAGCTGGGCCGCACTGTCTGTGTTGCGCTGAGCGGATTTGGCGAGGCCGTGAAGGATTGAGATTGCACTCGGCGTGTTGAGGTCGTCGGCCAGCGCCGCAACTACGTCTGAATGCGGGGCCTCATCGGCGGGCACTCCATGCAGCAACCCCGCAAACTCAGTGAGTGTACCGCGAGCCTGCAACAGCCGGTCTACTGTCCAATCGATTGGCTGGCGATAGTGCGACCCAAGCATGGCCCACCGAACGGCAAGGCCATGCCACTGGCTGCCGCCGAATGTTTTCGTCGCCAGCAACTCGTTGATGGTGATGAAGTTGCCGAGGCTCTTACTCATCTTCTCGCCTTCGACCTGTAGAAAGCCATTGTGCATCCACATGTTCGCCATCGCAGGCGTGCCATGGGCGCAGCGCGATTGGGCAATTTCGTTTTCGTGGTGCGGGAAGATCAAATCAAGCCCGCCGCCATGAATGTCGAAGGTCTTGCCGAGATAGCGCTCGCTCATGGCGGAGCATTCGATGTGCCAGCCCGGACGGCCGCGGCCCCACGGACTGGCCCAGCCTGGTTCCTCCGGGTTTGAGAGTTTCCACAGTACAAAGTCCGCCGGGTTCTTTTTGTGCGCGTCAACCTCGATGCGCGCACCGGCCTGCTGCTCATCGAGATTGCGGTTCGACAACGCGCCATAGTCGGGCATCGATTGCGTGTCGAACAGCACCTCGCCGGCGGCTTCATACGCATGACCGCGCTTCAAGAGGCTGACGATGATCTCGATCATCTGCGGAATATTATCGGTCGCGCGCGGCTCGTGCGTCGGCACAAGGCAGGCGAGCTGCGCGACGTCGGCATGGAATTGGTTGGCCGTCGTCTCCGTGACGCGGGCGATGGCATCGTTCAGCGGCAGGCCGGGGAAATCCCGCAGTGCGCGCGCATTGATCTTGTCATCCACGTCGGTGATGTTGCGGACGTAGGTCACATGATCCGGGCCATAGATGTGCCGCAGCAGCCGGTATAGCACGTCGAACACGATGATGGGCCGCGCATTGCCGATGTGGGCAAAATCGTAAACCGTCGGTCCGCACACGTACATCCGCACACGCGCTGGATCGATCGGCGCGAACACTTCTTTCCGTCGCGTCAGCGTGTTGTAGAGAAACAGTGTCACAATCAGCCCCTAATCTGCTGACGGGCCGCATCTCGTGTGTTGACACAAAACAAGACGAGGGGTGCGCGCCAGATATTTTGACCAGCCCGTAATAATCGTGCCGCAACATGCGGTTGCGTCATAGATTCGCGCGCTTTGACCCATGGACCGCTTATGCGGTGTGGCGCAAAACCCGTCAAGCAATCTGCACCGGTGGTGGGTTGCACACAGGCAACTTCCGCCGCAATTGTTCCCCATTGCCCGCCTATGCCATAATGCGAGCAGTATGCAGGTCGTATCAAGGACTTGGCGCGAACCATCGCGGGGACGGGGACGACCGGACGTCGGGCATGACCGAAGCGAAGAAACCGAACGGGCGCAGGATAACGCGAACGAGCAGCTGGCTCGGCATCGCGCTCTTCATTTTTGGGGCCGCCATTGCGAGTTCCACTGTCGTCTCGGCACAGGGTTTCAATTGGCCGTGGGACGAGCCAGCGCCACGCAAACCGCAACCGCAAGACGCGCCCGCGTGGCGCCCGCCGCCAGAAGCAGCACCCCAGCCTGGCGTTCAGCCACCTCCTTATGTGGGCGGCCAGAAAGCACCGATTTGTCTGCAGCTTGAGCAGCGCCTTGTTCAAGAGGGGCAACGCGGGACTCAGTCGCGCGATCTCATTCCGATGGTCGAAAGCCAACTCCGGCAAGTCGATCAGCAGTGGCGCGCCTCCGCTCAGCAGCTCGAGCGGACAGATTGCTACGATTACTTTCTGTTCTCGAAAACGTTGAAGCGCTCCAAGAAGTGCGTCGAACTTGTGCGTCAAACGGAAGCGTTGAAGCGGCAAGTCACGGACCTCGAAACGCAACGCCAGCAACTCTCGGCCTCCGGCGGGCAATCGTATCAAGACGAGATCATTCGCGAACTGGCCCGCAACAATTGCGGCTCGTCCTACCAGCAGCAAGCCGCGCGCCGTGATGATAGCAATCCCTTCTCGTCTCTTTGGTCGGAAGATGGCGGCAGCAGTGGCGGCGGTCTTGGCGGCTCCTTCAAAAGCCTGCCGTACGCGACGTACCGTACTATGTGCGTGCGATTGTGCGACGGGTATTACTTTCCGATTAGTTTTTCGACGCTGCCCAATCACTTTCAGCGCGACGCCGACGCGTGCCAGTCAAAGTGTGCCGCTCCGACCGAGCTGTTCTATTATCAAAATCCCGGCGGCGCCGTCGATCAGATGGTCGGGGCTCAGTCCAACACGCTTTATACGCAGATGAAAAGCGCGTTCCGGTATCGCAAGGAGTATGTCCAGGGCTGCTCGTGCAAAGAAGCCGAGTTTCTGCCGCAGACGCCAACTCCGCAGCAGCAGGAAGGGTCAACCGTCCCGCAGGACACTGCGGTGCCCCCGGCCAAGCGCGCTCAGGGGCCCGCATCTTCGGGCTGGTCATCGGACGTCACCACAACGCCGTGAGCCAATAGGCCGGCACGCATCAAGCTGTTTTGCCCAGCAATCGGGCTTCGGCGCGCGTGCGGCCAATGAGGGGCAGTAAGGCTTTCAATTCCGGGCCGCTCTCTGCCGCCGTCAATGCCAAACGCAGCGGGTGGAACAGCGCTTTACCCTTGGCACCCGTCGCCGATTTAACGGCAGCGGTCCACGCGCCCCAAGTGTCTTCAGTCCAGGGCTCGGCCGGTAACACTCCAGCTGCGGTGCGCGCGAAGGTCTCGTCTTCGATCACAGGCGCGATGTCAGACGACACGACGGTCCACCACTGCGCGGCGTCGCTGAGCAGAGTAAGGTTGCCGCGCACGGCGTTCCAAAACGCTTCGCCGCCACCAATCCCAGCGGCGGTTAATTGGCGAGCAACAGTCGCGTAGGGCATGCCGTGAAGCAGCTTGGCATTCAGACCTTTGAGGTCGTCAACGTCAAACCGCCCTGGTGCCGTCGAGATTTTGTTGAGGTCTATGCGCTGTGCTAGCTCACTGATCTGCTGATGCGGTTCTATGGCATCCGATGTGCCGATCAATGCGGCGTGGCTGACAACGGCCATTGGCTCGAACCCTGCCTCGCGGAAGCTTGCGACCGACAGCGCTCCGAGCCGCTTCGACAGAGCCGCGCCATCGGTCCCCACTAGCAAACTGTGATGCGCGAATGCGGGAACTTTGGCCCCGAGCGCGTCCAAGATCTGGATCTGCACACCCGTGTTGGTGACGTGATCTTCCCCGCGGATGATATGCGTGACACCGAACTCGGCATCATCGACGACGCTGGTGAAAGTATAAAGAAACGTGCCGTCTTCGCGCACGAGTACAGGATCGGACAACGAGCCTGCATCGACCGTCTGTGTGCCGCGGATAAGATCTGGCCACGTCACAGCCGCTGGTTGAGGAATGAGCGACTGCGCATCCGGAGTATTGGCAAGGCGAAACCGCCAATGTGGTTTGCGGCCTTCGGCCTCGAATTTTGCGCGGTCATCGGCGGTCAGCTTCAAGGCCGCGCGATCATAGATCGGCGGGCGGTCCATGGCGCGCTGACGCTTGCGGCGGCGATCGAGTTCGTCAGGCGTTTCAAAACATGGGTAGAGCCGGCCAGACGCTTTCAGGCGTTCAGCCGCCGCGTCATACTGCGCAGTGCGAGTGGACTGGCGTTCCTCGCGATCCCATGTGAAGCCGAGCCATGCGAGGTCATCGCGAATGCCTTGCGCGAACTCCTCCGTCGAGCGTTCGCGATCGGTATCGTCAAGCCGCAGCATGAACGTGCCGTGATGCTTCTTCGCATAGAGATAGTTCAGCACAGCGGTGCGCACATTGCCGATGTGGATGCGGCCCGTGGGGCTGGGAGCGAAACGCAAGTGAGGTATCATGTGGGGCCGGGTCAGTGTCCAATCAAAGACGGTGCGCGCAACCTAGCGTCTCACGTAGCAAAGACAAGCGCCACACCGCATCATGCTGCCTCTCTAAGCACGGGTGAGAATAAATTAGCGCGACTGCAGTGCAATCAACAGCGCCCGCGCGTCGGCCGGGTCAGCCGACGTGAACAGGACTTCGCCGGTTTTGGTCTCAAGCCGCAGGCGCACATAATGCACCATGCGGGTGCGGGCGGCCTCGTACAGGCTCACCAGACCAAAGAATAACAGGATGCCTGCGCCGAGCAGAAAGCGCGGTCGCCAACCATAGTGACTGACGCCAATGAGAAGCGCCATGGCGCCCGCTAAGAACAAGACGCCCATCAGCATGACGCCACAGTGATTGCTCTCGGCCATCTCTTCGCTGGTCACGTTTGAGATGTCGGCGACGGCGAGCCGGGTCTTGCCAACCCGCACTTGGGGGCCGCCGCCGCTGTCCATGTCCCACATTCTGGGGAACGGTTGAAACCGGAGGGGGGCTGTCATGGGTGGTGGTTCCCGGCCGGCCACTGAGCCGTCGCGTTGAGAGTTGCACAGGATTGGTTTGCAATTGGTTTCGAATGTGTTGCGATGCGGGCGTGGCCGCCGGGCCGCGTTCGAGAAGTGGGGTCAGGCACCTTTTGGGGTGCCTGCCCCCTTTCGACACACTCACTGCCGCCGCACTCCGCGATCTGGCGATCCCACATTTCTGTCATCCCGGCCGAGACGTCCTTCGCGGCGAGAGCCGGGACCCAGGAGAGAAGGCGGCGAAGCCGTCATGATTTTTGTGCCTTCGGCAGTTTTGTGCTGGGTCCCGGATCTGCGCGACGCGTAGGGGCGTCGCTTGTCCGGGATGACGGAGTTTTGTTCACGGCTTCCGCACTCCGCGATCTTGCGATCCGGA
>JANOFU010000028.1:0-2860 GCA_031413815.1 Hyphomicrobium sp.
CCGCCGGAACCGCGATTGGCCTGCTCACCCTCCCCGCCGCTCTGCATACCCTGGCTGAAGCCGGGCAGCCCATTGACCTCGATGATCTTGATCGAGTCGATGCTTTCCATAGGCCGCACGCTCTCGCGGATGATCGCATCAAGGTTGCGGGCCAGTTGCATCCGCACCTCGCTGGTGCGGCTGGATTCTGATCGCATGTTCTCGGATTCGTTGAGCTTGAGCGCGCCGGCTGCATCAATTTCGTAGCGGATCTTGGCGGCGAGAGAGGCATATTCGTCCGCCAGGTTGCGCTGATGCGCCACCTCGGTTTCGGCCGTTGCCAGCGTTGTTAGCTTGATCGCGTTCACTTGGGCGCTGGCGTCGGCAAGAATCAGGTCCACCTGCTTCTTGCGGTCTGCTACGGCGGATTCGCGGGAAGTGGAGACCTCTTCCTCGGCCTTGATGGCCAAGGCATGCGCTTCTTCTTCTTTGACTTTGGCCTCGTAGACCATCTTGGACTTGGCGCTCAACACCAGATCGCGGTCGTATTCTTCCATTTGAATAGCCTTGGAGCGCGCAATATCTGATAGCCGGGTTTCCTGCTCGGTCGCGATCCGCACGAGGTCGAGGTTCTTTTGCTCGGTCAGATCGGCTTCGCGCACACGCTCTTGCGCCTCCAGCTGGGCAATCTGCGCAATTCGCATATTGTCGGCCTCTTCCAGGCTGACGACGGCACGCTCTTTGGCCACACGCACCGCAATGTTGCGTTGCTGTTCAATGCGGGCAAATTCGATGCCCTTGTGCAGATCCAAGATGGCCATTTCGGCCTCGAGGTTCTTCTTCTCGATCTCGATGGCGGTGTGGCGCTCAATCTCGTTCTGCTCCATTTTCCGCTTTTCAATCTCGGCCACCAGTCGGGTCTCGGTCAGCTTGCGCTCGACATCGATCACCTGCTGTTGCGAGATGCGGAAAACCTCGATCGCTTCCTGCGCGCGGATCTGAACCTCTTCGGCATCGCGTTCGCGCTCTGCTCGGTCTTTCAGAATGGCCGAGCGCTGCAGTGTACGTTTTTCCGAAATCTCCTGCTCTTGGCGCAAGCGCGCCAATTCGCTTTCCTTGTCGATCTCCAACGCCAGTTTCTCGGTTTCAAGGTTCTTGTCGCGGATCTGGATGAAGGTTTCCTGTTCGATGTCGTTGCGGGCTTTCTTGCGGGCTTCGATCTGCAGGGTAAGTTGGGTCAAGCCTTCGGCATCGAAGGCATTCGAAGGATTGAACATTTCCAGCGGTGCCTGATCCAGCCCGGTCAGCGACACGGTTTCCAGCTCCAGGCCGGTGCGCGACAGATGATCTTCGGCGAGCCCCTTGACCTGCTTGATGTACTCTCCGCGCTTTTCCTGCATCTCGTCCATGGTCATGGTCGCGGCCACGATGGCCAGCGCGTCAACAAAACGACCCTGGACCAGTTCACGCAGGCTGTCAGGCTCCATCGTGCGTTTGCCGAGTGCTTGGGCCGCAATTGAGACGGACTCATTGTTTGGCTTCACCCTCACATAGAATTCCGCGACCAGTTCCACCCGCATCCGGTTGCGTGTGATCAGCGATTTTTCACCACTTCGGCGGATCTCTATACAGAGGGTTCGCATGCCCACCATCGTCACGTTGTGCACGATGGGCAACACCAGTGCGCCCCCAGTCAGCACCACCTTTTCCCCGCCCATACCGGTGCGGACAAAGGACACCTCTTTCGAAGACCTCCGGTACAGCCAATGGAGGAGGTAGACGATGATCGCAATGGCGAGTGCGATCAGGATGACAACTGCAATGATATCTGCGCCGGTCATGGTGTTCTTCGCTCCTTGCATTCCCGCCGTTATTCCAATCCGGGAAAGTCATTATCTGTGGATGGCTCAGTCTGCTTTCTGCAGATGATTAGGGACTCTGTTTTGGTTTTGCGCTGTCAATCGCAGCCTTGTAGATGACTACACCAAAGATGAGTTTGTTAAGCACGTCAGCAAAGTTGTATATCACGTTCAGTGTGTTCACATCGACGCCGCCGCCTAGGTGCTGCATGAAGTAGCCCAAGGGATAGATCGCCCAGCCGATCGTCACGATCAGGCGCAGCGACGTAAAAGCGATCTGCATCCGCTCGTTGCCGTCTGCTGCGCCAGAAATCTCACCAAGGTACAACTCACCCAGCACATAAAGCCAGCCAACCATGCCGATCAGGAAGCCAAGCGTGGGACTCATGTATCCCGCACTTCCCAGAAACTCCGCCACCACGGTCACAAGCGATCCGACTAACAGCCGCCAGAATAATGGCGTGGACAGTTTGGTCAGCGCAGAAAGGAGCACATAGATCGCGATGATCTGAACGGGACGCGATATCGCCCAATCGACATAGCGCAGCACCAGAGGGGCCTGCCCGGTGCTGACCCACAGGTCTTTGAGGTAGTAGTACTGAACTGCCGCGACCACCATGACCACACCCACCAGGTTGATCGCGGTTTCCCATTTGCCTTCGACTTTGCTCTTTTCGGCAAAGAAAAAGAAAACAGCGGCAATCATTGCGATGGATAGCAGCCAAAATGAGCCGCCGACGATGTCGGTTGGGGATATCTGCTGGTTCATTCTCTCATCATTCTCATTGCTCTCTTCGTGTCAGTTTGGGCTTCGTGTCAGGCTTTGTTGCGTCAGATTTGGCTGCGGATGTGCGGGGATCGGCCATAGATTGCGACCATCGGCAAGATCAGCAGACCAAGGACGAATTGCTGCGCCTGCCAACTGAGCCCGATACCCACCAGAAAGGACGTCAGAACCTGCAACAGCAGGACGCCGATTACGGTAAAGCCATAGCCGCCACGCCCGCCAAGCAGTGAAGTGC
>JANOFU010000029.1:0-2370 GCA_031413815.1 Hyphomicrobium sp.
AAACCGCCATTCGCGCTGCGCGGAGTCAGACATGCACCGCCTCTCTCTCAATATAGGGGCGCAGCTCCGCACGCAGTGCCTTTTCCGTTACCAGATCGACCGGACAGCCGAACAGGTCTTCGAGATAAAACTGGACCCCGAAATACCGCTCAGACGTAGCCGGGCCGTCGAACGCGACCAGGATGTCGATATCGCTATCAATCTGTGCCACATCCCGCGCAGTGGAACCAAACAAGGCCAGGCGCGTAACGCCGAAGCGCCGGGCTAGTGCGGGCTTGTTGTTCGTCAAAATTTCCAATGCCGTGACGCGTTTCATTACATCCTCCATTTGCAAACAAATAATGTCATGTATTTCGCTGCTAACCAATCTTTGGCTGCAAGCGAACTGCTGTTGAGTTCAGCCTCATTCTTAATTCCCTCGAATTCGAGGGAATTGAAAGTTGGGCGGGATAGCCATCTGCATCACGCGATCCAGCCTTGTCGATCTCGACCATTTTGCCGGTACCGGCAAAATGGTTTTCAGGCTGATTTCCCAATACTCTACAAGAGGTTACCGCAAACATAATGATTACCATCGTAAATCCCCTCGCTCCCCCTTTGCAAAGTGGGAAGTTAATCTCGCCAAACTCGATCTGTTTGCCGGTGCCGGCAAAGTGATGTCCCTGCGGTCATTCGGCATTATTTCAACTCCCATTCGATCGTGAACAATACTCGTACTTCGACCTGTTGTTGAAGTTGCTTTTCCAGTTGGGCGATCAGATCGTTGCGCTGGGCCTCGACTTCGTCCTGGCGATTGAACAGTTCGCGGCGCAGCTTGGTGCGCTTGCCTTCCAGTTCGCGCTGGTGCTTTTGGTGCGCGAGTTTTTCTTCAAGGGACGGTGAGACGGCCGCGGTGCGGCGCACTTCCTTGATCTCAACATCGATCGCCTTGATTTCCTGTTCGAGGCCGAGCTTGAGGTCGTCGGCCCAAGCATCGAGCTTTTCGACCTCCAGTTGGAAATAGCCGAGGTTACGCTGGTTGATCTCACGCAACAGGCGCTGCTTGCGGGTTTCCGCGTCCGCCGCCAGCGCGCCATCGCCCGCGGCGAAGAGGCCGGCGGATTGTTGTTGCGCAGGAAAGCGGAGTAGCCTCTCCGGATCGTCCTCGGCCAACGCAACTCCGTCTGCCGTAGTGGCGGCGACGATCAGGTGCTGTTCCTGCTGGCCGAGAGCGGCAACCGTAAGCAGGCTGACGGAAAGCCAGCCGGTCTGCCTCCGATAGGCCTTAAGCGTCGTGACTTGGCTACCGTAGCGGTCATAGTCGAACACAAGGCGGGCGTGGGTAAGCTCTCGCGCCTTGGCCTGTTCGATGATCCACACGGCAAGCGGGTGACCAACGCGATAGAGGTGTGCTTCACCGCTACGGCGCGGCAATTCATAACGACCGAGATCGATGCTGTCGAGTTCGGCGCTGGGAGAACGAGTCAGCGTAAATCCGTCTTGATCGAAATCAGCGAATTCATTGAGTTCGGCCTCGGTCAAGTCCATCAACATCCGCTCATAGCGGTTTAATGCCGAGCGGCTGTCCGCAGCACTCACGCGGAGCTTGTCCTGGACGTCTTCATCGAAGTTCTCCAACAGCAGTTGCCGGGTCTTGACCATGGCCTCGGATATTTCGCCGGACAGGTCGAGCTGCAACTGTTCGAAACTGGCTTTGATCGCCTCAGGTTCGCGGCAGTTCTGGTAGATGTCGGCAATGCGGCGCTCGAAATCCACGCCTGAACCGATCGCGCCCAGTACTTCGTCGCTGGCGCCAAAGACGCCCTCAAACAATTGGAATTTTTCCGCCAGCAACTGATAGACGCGGGCATCGGCTTCGTTGCTGCGATCGACGAAATTGACCACCACTACATCATGCTTCTGCCCATACCGATGGCAACGGCCAATGCGCTGTTCGATGCGCTGCGGATTCCAGGGCAGGTCGTAGTTGATGACCAACGAGCAGAACTGCAGGTTGATGCCTTCGGCCCCCGCCTCGGTGGCAATCATGACCGTGCCGCGCTCCTTGAAATGCTCGACCAACGCCGCGCGAGTATCGGCGGTTTTGGAGCCGCTGATCTTGTCCGTGCCATTGTGGCGCGCTATCCAGTCCTTATAAACGGCCTGCGCGCGTGGGTCGCTATTCGTGCCGTTGAAGAGCACGATGCCGTCGCCGTAGGACGTGTCAGCCAAAAGGGATAGCAGGTACTCCTGTGTTCGGCGGGACTCCGTGAAGATGATTGCTTTCTTGGCGGCACCGAGTCGATCCAATTCTGCGAACGCGCGGGCAAGCGCGGTCAGTAACGCTTTGCCTTTGGTGTTGTCGCGGATGTTGGTGGCGAGTGTTTTGAA
>JANOFU010000030.1:0-51622 GCA_031413815.1 Hyphomicrobium sp.
TACCGCGGCTGCTGGCACGAAGTTAGCCGGGGCTTATTCTCCAGGTACCGTCATTATCGTCCCTGGCAAAAGAGCTTTACAATCCGAAGACCTTCGTCACTCACGCGGCATGGCTGGATCAGGCTTGCGCCCATTGTCCAATATTCCCCACTGCTGCCTCCCGTAGGAGTTTGGGCCGTGTCTCAGTCCCAATGTGGCTGGTCATCCTCTCAGACCAGCTACTGATCGTCGCCTTGGTAGGCCATTACCCCACCAACTAGCTAATCAGACGCGGGCTCATCTATCGGCAATAAATCTTTCCCCCGAAGGGCGTATACGGTATTACCTCAAGTTTCCCTGAGCTATTCCGTACCGATAGGAAGATTCCCACGTGTTACTCACCCGTCTGCCACTCCCCTTGCGGAGCGTTCGACTTGCATGTGTTAGGCCTGCCGCCAGCGTTCGTTCTGAGCCAGGATCAAACTCTCAAATTGAAAGTTTGGATTCTGGTTTGGCTTGGAGGTATCTCCAAGGATATTGCGTAACGGGCACCTTCACACTCAACGCATCTCCGTTGCCGGACATACGTCTTGGTGATGGTTAGTGAAACGCAGATATCGCCAGAGTCTATTGCGACCTTGCACCCGAGGGTACAAGATCTCGCCAGGACTCCGCCGCCTGCGTTTCCCTTTCTTCAAATTCAATTGTCAAAGAGCAGACCCAACGACAGCAAAGCCAGCCGGTCTCAAGAGACAGGCTTTCGAGACAACAAGATCCTCTCCGGGTAGACCCGGTAGAGAACCAAGGTTTCGAGAAGAGCAATGCCCGAATGGGCGGCGAAGCACATCAGCGCCCCGCACAAGGACCCAATTAATAGAACTTCACGTGCCTTGTCAACACTTGGTTTAAAAAAACTTTGTGACAGGTTCCAAGTGCGGGTATCAGGCTGAAATGACGAATAAATCTCCGACCTTCGTTGTGGAGCATCCGACAAAGCGCAGCGCGGCCAGGTGCTCATAATTGAGCCCAGGATGCTGCGCCGCACCAATCGGCCGGGGGGGGGGCCGCAATTCGAGCGGCCGCAGTCCGGCCCAGGCCGTAATGTATCGTGTGATCAGAACGCTATAACCAGATGTTTAAATATACTTAATCGACGATGTTTGCTCTAGTGGCCCGGATCGCGGCGGGAGTCTCGCTGTCAAGATCCGCCGCGATTACGCAGCCCATAGCCGCCTCTCGCCATAAAACAGCCTGAGAAATCAGGTGCACACGTTGACGGATTCCGGCGAGCACATGACAGTTGGGCGACCAGTCTGCCGCTTCGTGCGGATCTGTAGGCGGGACGGGGAAAAGGGCTCAACGACGTGGTCGACCGCCGCAGTTATGCGCTCAGCACCCGGCGTCCTGTGCCGGCGCGAAAGCCGGATCCCGCGCGAGGGTTGCCCAACATCTATCGTGGGTCTCGCCGGGCCGCCGCGCGCGCCAGCGTTTTCTCCGCCGATCACTCCGACATGAGACAAGGCGGGCATTTTCGCTGGATGGTCAGCACATGTCTCGCAGCAACTGTCGGGGCCCTCGCAATCATCGTTGTGCTCTACGGTTCGGCCGATCTCAGCGACAATTCAGACGGACTTGTCGAGACCATGAAGCGGCTGCGCGACAAAGCAGAAACTGAAGCGATGACCGCGCCCGTGCGGCCTGATGACGGTTTGAAGTGGGCGGTGGCGAAAACCGACCGGCTGCAGGTCACCACCGGTGCGATGTCGACACGCTTCATCATCCACGAGACCCTGAAACAACGGCGCAACGGCCGCGAATACATCTACGCCAAACCTTATGTTCGCATCGTCTCGCGCCTGGCCGTCGTGCCAGCGTCCTACGCGGACGTGATTCCGCCCTTCAATCCCTTCAAGCTCTATGCCGATAGCAAACCCGTCGGCTCTGTTGACGACGATGGGGCAACAGCGCAACGCACCGATGTCTCGGTCAAGGTTGTCGAATTGCTCGGCGGATTTCTGCCTGGTGAAGATGGGCAAGAACTCGATACCTCTGAAGTCGATGAGATCGTCGAACGGGCCAAGGGTTCAGCTGTCGACGCGGCAGCGGCGGCGGGGCAACCGGCGGACGTTGCAACAGGTCTGCCGATGGACGGTGTTGCCGCTGATCCAGCGGCCGCAGCGGAAGTGGTGCCGGGCAACACGACCGTGCTGCAAAAAACCATCGTCGAGCCCGATGACGCCGCCGACGATCTGGAAGGCCGCGAGGTCCGCGTCGTCAAGGCCAGCGAGCGCGACACACTCGCAAAAATCCTCATCGCATCAGGTGCTGACAGCTGGCAGGCCCGCGAAATGATTGAGCCGGCTAAAGCCATCTTTGCTGAGGATGCACTGACCCCGGGACAAGAAGTCCACATCACGCTGCTCCCGTCACTGACCCAACAAAATAAGATGGAACCGGTGCGATTCTCGGTGTTCGGCGATGGCCATGAGCATCGGGTCACCGTCAGCCGCAACGCAGCCGGCGAGTTTATCGCCAGCGCCACGCCCATCGACGCGGGCGCCGCCGTCCGGGCCGCTATGAGTGACGGCGAAGATGCCAAACAATCGAGCCTCTACTCGAGCCTCTACCACGCAGGCCTGATCCAGAGCATTCCCAGTGAGACGATCCAGCAAGTGCTCAAGGTCCATGCCTACGATACGGACTTTAGACGGCGCTTAAGAGCCGGGGATAACGCGGAGTACTTCTTCGATCTGAAACAGGAGAACGGAACCGACGGCCCGCCCGGAGACCTCCTCTACACCGCGATCACCACGGGCGGCGAGACGGCCCGCTACTATCGCTTCCGCACATCAGATGGCGTCACCGATTTCTACGACGAGAGTGGCAACAACTCGCGCAAGTTTCTCATGAAGAAGCCCGTTCGCGGTGATGATTTGCGCCTCACATCTGGATTTGGTGTGCGCTACCACCCGCTGCTGGGCGTACGTAAAATGCACACTGGTGTTGACTGGGCCGCTCCAACAGGCACGCCCATTCTGGCTGCTGGCAATGGCACCATCGAGGAAGCCGGCCGCAAGAGTGCCTATGGCAACTACGTCCGCATCCGGCACGCCAACGGCTACCAAACCGCCTACGGCCACATGTCGCGGTTGGGCGCGGGCGTTGAAGCCGGCGTCAAGGTGAAACAAGGCCAGCTTATCGGTTATGTCGGATCAACTGGCCTGTCGTCAGGACCACATTTGCATTACGAAGTCCTGGTCAACACGCGCTTCGTTGATCCGCTGTCCATTCAAGCTGGCGTCGAGCGCAAACTTGTCGATAAGGACTTGGCCGAGTTTCAAAAAGAACGCGCCCGCATTGACGACCTGATGCGCCGGTCACCCGTGATGACCGCCAGTCAGTAGGCCCCTTTCGAAAATCGGACGAAACTCTGGGTGGCCCGCAGTGCGCGGACCACCCCTACAGGCAACATGCCGTGCGTGATGAAACACATCGAGCCTACCCATCCGGTGTGACAGCCACATCATCCATATTGATGAGACCGGCAGATGTTTTTTACGCCGCCGCCCTCACCGGCCAGCCATTGATCGTTAACGCGCCATCGCGCACCGAGACGCGGACCTGATCGCCGTCCTTGACGCCGCCCGCCAGGATCTGCTCGGCCAGCGGATCTTGCACGTGTTTCTGAATCACGCGCTTCAAAGGCCGCGCGCCGTAGGCCGCATCGTAGCCGCGGTTGGCAAGCCACGTGCGAGCCGCGTCATCGAGCTCAATCGAGATCTTGCGATCCGCCAGCAGCGTTTGCAAACGGCGCATCTGAATGTCGACAATCTGGCCCATTTGCGCCCTCTGCAGGCGGTGGAACAGGATCACCTCATCCAGACGATTCAGAAACTCCGGCCGGAACTTCGCGCGCACGTCCGCCATCACCTCTTCACGAACCAAATCCGTGTCCTCGCCTTCTTTCTGTTCAACGAGATACTGCGAGCCAATGTTCGACGTCAGGATGATCAGTGTGTTCTTGAAATCAACGGTACGACCCTGCCCATCCGTAAGCCGTCCATCATCGAGCACCTGCAACAGCACATTGAACACATCCGGATGCGCCTTCTCGATCTCGTCGAATAGGATCACCTGGTACGGCCGCCGCCGTACCGCTTCCGTCAGCGCTCCGCCTTCTTCATAGCCGACGTAGCCAGGTGGCGCGCCGATCAAGCGCGCGACCGAGTGCTTCTCCATGTACTCCGACATATCCATGCGCACGAGCGCGGTATCGTCATCGAACAGGAAGGCTGCGAGCGCTTTGGTCAGCTCGGTTTTTCCAACACCTGTCGGCCCAAGGAACATGAAAGATCCGATGGGACGGTTGGGATCCTGCAATCCGGCGCGCGCGCGCCGCACGGCCGTCGACACCGCAATCACGGCTTCGGTTTGGCCAATGATGCGCTTCGATAGCGCCTGCTCCATCTTCAAGAGCTTGTCGCGCTCGCCTTCCAGCATCCTGTCGACCGGTACGCCCGTCCAGCGCGACACAACGCCAGCGATCTGGTCAGGAGTCACGGCCTCTTCCACCATGGCGCCCTTGGCATCTTCCCCTTCGATCGCCGCCACTTTGCGCTCAAGATCTGGAATGACGCCGTAAGCGAGTTCGCCGGCTCGCGCCAGATTGCCCTTGCGTTGGGCCTGCTCCAGTTCATTGCGCTTTGCGTCGAGTTCTTCCTTGAGCTTTTGCGCGGAGCCGAGTTTCTGCTTCTCCGCCTCCCAGCGCGCGGTCATGGACTTTGACGTCTCGTCGAGATCGGCGATGCTTTTCTCTATTTTTGCGAGCCGGTCCTTAGACGCGGTGTCGGTTTCTTTTTTCAAGGCTTCGCGCTCGATCATCAACTGCATGAGATCGCGGTCGACGGCGTCGAGAGCTTCCGGCTTGCTATCGACCTGCATACGCAGGCGCGATGCCGCTTCGTCCATGAGGTCGATCGCTTTATCGGGCAGGAAACGATCGGTGATGTAGCGGTTCGAAAGCGTCGCCGCCGCCACCAGCGCGCTATCGGTGATCCGCACGCCGTGATGCAGCTCATACTTCTCTTTGAGACCGCGCAGGATTGACACCGTATCCTCGACGGATGGCTCGCCGATGAACACAGACTGGAACCGCCGCGCAAGGGCTGCATCTTTCTCGATGTGCCGGCGGTACTCATCAAGCGTGGTCGCACCCACGCAATGCAGTTCGCCGCGCGCAAGGGCTGGTTTGAGCAGGTTGCCAGCATCCATCGCACCTTCGGACTTGCCCGCACCCACGATGGTGTGCAGTTCGTCGATAAACAGAATGATGCCGCCCTGTTCAGCCTGCACTTCGGACAGCACGGCCTTCAATCGTTCTTCGAACTCGCCGCGGTATTTGGCGCCAGCAATCAGCGAGCCCATGTCGAGCGAAAGAAGTCTCTTGTCTTTGAGGCTCTCCGGCACGTCACCTTTGACGATGCGCAGCGCCAGGCCCTCGGCGATTGCGGTCTTGCCAACCCCCGGTTCGCCGATGAGCACGGGATTGTTCTTCGTGCGCCGCGACAGCACTTGGATGGTGCGGCGGATTTCTTCGTCGCGGCCAATGACGGGATCGAGCTTGCCAGCAGCCGCCGCCTCCGTCAGATCGCGGGCATAGCGCTTCAACGCATCGTAGGACTGCTCCGCCGAGGCTGAGTCTGCTGTGCGGCCCTTACGGATGTCGTTGATCGCGGCATTGAGCCGGTCGGGCGTCACGGCCGCGTCGGCCAGAATCCTGCCCGCATCGGTGCCTTTCTCTAGCGCGATCGCCAGTAGCAGCCGTTCTGCGGTGACGAATTTATCGCCTGCCTTTTCCGCGATCGTTTCGGCGGCATCAAAAACGCGCGCCAGTTCGGGCGCCATGTAGAGCTGACCAGCCCCTGCACCCGAGACTTTGGGCCGCTTGGCGAGCGCGCGCTCGACGCTCGCGAGGGCGTCGCGGTGGCGGCCACCCGCCCGCGCGATGAGCCCGGCGGCGAGGCCCTCTTCGTCATCGAGCAGCACTTTCAAAAGGTGTTCGGTTGTGAACTGCTGGTGGCCTTCGCGCACCGCCAAACTCTGCGCCGATTGAACAAAGCCTTTGGAGCGGTCCGTATAGCGTTCAAAATTCATCGGTTGATCCTTCTCCCGCGCTTGGCCGCCCAGTTGGCACGGGGTCAGCGCCGTGTCGTCAGAGTGATACGCGCTGGCAAGCCGAAGCCCTACGGCACTCCTGCCCGCCAGCTCTCAGCGATATAGGAGCCGGAGGCGCGGCTGAAAAGGGTGGGGAGGTGCGGGGCCAGTGACGCGGGGTCAGTCATGGAGTGAGGCCCGTCGCAGGCCGGGGCGGAGGAACGACGATTTGAAGTGCCTGACCTTGCTCGATGGCTGGGTGAGATGTGAGTGCGAGCAGGTGGCCTGCTTCTTTTCCTGCTGGCGCTTGTCTGGATGGCCGCCCCGGATCGGGTCCGGGTAAGGCTCTGTCGTGCCGCTGGGACGATCCCTTCGGGACGCGGCCATGACGGGAACTTTGGATCGTCGGATAATATAAACACAAAAAGGGTTCAGGCACCTTGATGGGTGCCTGACCCCATTTGGGTCGATGCAAAAAGTCAGTTTCGATGTCTAATCGTTGCTGGGCTCGTCAGGGCCGGTTGTGGCTGGCGCAGGCGCTGCACCCTCCTCTTCGCGGCGCGGGCGGCGCACGGGACGGCGGAGGAACTCCGGTTGCTCGTGGGCGTCTGGCAGGCCCCGGTCCGGCATCGGCGGCCGGTCGCGGCGGCGCGGCACAGCGGCGTCAGCGCGAACGTCGGAGGCGGGTGCGGGAGGCGCACTTGGAGTGGTTACAGGCGGCCGGTCAAACCGCTCACCGCGCGGCTCGTTGCGGTCTTGATTGCGGTCCAGATTGCGATCTTGACTACGATCTGGGCCACGATCTTGATTTCGATCTTGATTTCGATCCTGGGAGCCGCGATCTACGCGCTCCGGACGGTCGCCACGATCAAAACGTTCGGGCCGGTCACCCTGGTAGGGCCGCCGATCGCCACGATCATTGTAGCCGCGATTGTCTTGGCCCTGCCGGTCGCGTTGATCGCGGCTGTGCTGCGGCCGCTGCTGGTCATTATGTTGGCGCGGGGGGCGCTCGTCGAAGCGCTGCTGTCCAGGGTTGTCAAAGCTGCGCGGCTGCGGCTCGGCACCTCGCATCGTGACCTGTGACTGCCCATCGGCGGAAAACTCTTCGCCGTCTTCGCTGCCCTCAAAGTCGCCGCCCTGTCCGGGCTGACCATTGAACGAGGCGCTGGTATTGGGTCCCGGATCGCTGCCTTGAGCCACTTGCTGCTCGCGGTAAGCAAAGATGATGCGGTTATAGTGCTCGGCATGCTGCAGATAATTCTCAGCGAGAACCGGATCGCCGGACGTCTGCGCGTCGCGCGCCATCGCCATGTATTTCTCAGCGATGTGGGCGGGGTTGCCGCGAATTTTCACTTCGGGCCCGTTGCTCTCGAAGCTGCGCGTCATTGGATTTTGGCCCTTGCGCGCATTGTTGTTGTTGCTGTGGTGATGGCTGCCGCTGCTGCCGCCGTTGTTATTACGGCCACGGCCTCTGCGGTTCTGTTGTCCCTGCCTCATGGGCTCCATTCTCAATTGTTCCAGAGTTAATGCGCGCTACCGTCCCCTAAGCTGCGCGATGCAGCCCCGAAAGCGCTGTCCAAATCCGTCACGTTCACAGACGCTTGGAACTCCACTGTGCCGCGCCCCGCCTGCGCAGCTCGTAGTCCGGAGGCTTGGGCTCGCATGCGCCCTGAACCTCGTAGGTTTCGTAACACGCCAGAATGGCCGCCCACGTTCAAATCGGATTCAGCGTAAGAGGTATTGGCGCCAGCATCCCCTGCCGTTCGCCTTACGAGCGTTGGGGCTCCTGTGCCCTGTCCGCTCATCCATCGCCGTGTGAGCCCCAAACGGGGAACGGGTTTCCGGCCCGTCTGCTTCACATGCGATTGCTCATTCGCTAAACATTAGACTAGCGCGGAAAAGTAGAAACTCAAAGACAATTTGAACTCTGGCTTAGACTTGTGTCTGCATCGCCACACAGCGAACATGCCCGCCTAAGTCTTTGATCAGCTGGACATCCTTAAGAGCCAGGCCGAGGCCGGCACGAAAGATGTCCACCACCGCATCGGCCTGGCCAACACCAACTTCCAGCACAATCGACCCGCGCGGCACGATCCGGGCCGTTCCACGCGCCAGGTCGCGGTAGACGTCCAGTCCGTCCACCCCGCCGTCGAGGGCCAGCAGCGGATCGTAAAGCGCCACATCTGGCTCAAGTCCGGCCAAAGCGTCCGCCGGAATGTAGGGGGGATTGGAGACCAGGACGTCGACGGATTGCGTAATGCCGGCAAGCGACTTGCAACGTTCGAAAGTGATGCGAGAGCCTGTGCCAAGCCGGGTTGCATTGTGGCGAGCTATATCAAGTGCGGCTTGGGAGACGTCGGTGGCGAGGCCCGTTGCTGCGGGAAGTTCGGCAAGAAGGGTTATGATCAGACAGCCAGACCCCGTGCCGATGTCGAGGATGCGCAGGGGAGCGTCCGGATCGGCTCGTGTCATGACGAACTCGAGCACGGCGTCGATCAGCGTTTCGGTTTCCGGGCGCGGATCGAGCACGGCCGGTGAAATGTCAAACGAGCGGCCATAGAATTCACGGGACCCGCGCAGGCGGGACACGGGCTCATGATGCGCGCGGCGATTGGCCAGAGTTTCAAGTGCCTCGGCTTCGTGTGCGGTCAGGTTGCGGGCATCCTGCGCGAGCCGTTGCGCGGGCGAGACCTGCGTGGCGAGCTCAACGATGAGCCGTGCATCGCGCTCGGCAGCTTCGATCCCGGCCGCCCGCAACTGCTGCGTGAGTGCGCGGTGCGCCGCCGCGAGAGTGAGGCCCGTGAAGATACTGGATGAGCGGGGTTCAGTCATTGTTATCAAACGCCGCCAATTGTTCAGCTTGGCGCTCGGTGATCAGCTGATCGATGATCTCTTGGAGTCCGGCGCCTTCCATGACGCGATCGATATTGTGCAGCGTCAGATTGATGCGATGATCGGTAACGCGGCCCTGAGGAAAGTTATAGGTCCGGATGCGCTGCTACCGGTCGCCGGACCCGACTTGCGATTTGCGCGCCTCACTGCGGGCGCTGTCAACCTTCTCGCGCTCATAGTCATAGAGCCGGGACCGCAGCACTTGCATCGCGAGCCGCCGGTTCTGGTGCTGTGATTTTTCCGCGGAAACAATGATGATTCCGGTCGGGATATGCAGAATGCGAACGGCGGAATCTGTTTTGTTGACGTGCTGGCCGCCAGCGCCACTGGCGCGCATGGTATCGATGCGGATGTCTTCGGGGCGGATGTCGATATCGACTTCCTCGGCTTCGGGCAGCACAGCGACGGTGGCCGCAGAGGTATGAATGCGCCCGCCACCCTCGGTCGCGGGAATGCGTTGCACGCGGTGCACACCGCTCTCGTACTTGAGCTTGGCGAACACGCCCTGGCCAGTGATGGAGGCGACGATTTCCCGGTAACCGCCGAGGTCGCTTTCCGAGGTCGAGATGATGTCGCACGTCCAACCCTGCAGGTCGGCATAGCGCTTGTACATGCCGAACAAATCCGCCGCAAAGAGCGCGGCCTCGTCGCCGCCCGTGCCTGCACGCACTTCCAGGATAGCGCTGCGTTCGTCGGCCGCATCTTTGGGCAGCAGCAGAACTTTGAGCTTCTGCTCCATATCGGCAAGCTTCGGCTTCAACTCGTCGAGTTCATCGCGCGCCAGCGACGCCATATCTTTATCGGCCGAAGGATCGGTCAGCATCGCCTCCAGATCTCCGGCTTCTTTCTCAGTCGCGAGAAGCGCACGGATGGCGGTGACGATGGGGCTAAGGGTGGCAAACTCTTTGGTGAGCTTGGCATAGACCGCCTGGCTCGCACCCTGGTTGAGCTCGGCCTGGATCGACTCCCACCGCTCAATTAACTTTTCTAATTTTTCGTGCGGCAGAGAGCTCATGGAGGCCAGTGCTGGATTTGGGGTGCATGCCAAAGCGGCAACAGCAGGAACACAGCTCCCGCCGGGACAGATAGCGGCTTATTGGGCTAACGGCGGCGGTCGCGCAATTTGTCCGACCGGCGCGAGCGCGGATCATCCACTTCGATCCAGCGGTGGCCTTCCCGAACCGGTGCCATCAGAACCGCGACTTGATCGCTCACGCCCAGCAAAAGCCCAGAAATCGGGCGGGGCAGCTGGGACACTGAGGCCTGCAGCAGGCTCGACGAGGCCGCAATGCCGGCACCAGCCAGCACGGCGATAGCTGCCATTGCAGCAATACGTAACGACCCACCGGAGCGGTGCCAACCCGCGGCCGATGCGTCCCTCAAGCGAGCCGGGCTGATCGCCCTGTTGGATAGCCCGGATACAACGAGACCCATTGCGCTGACCGCGCCGCCCGAGGCTCCAGCCACCATTTGGCGTCCGGATTGGACCAACCGGTCGCGAACCCCAGGGGCGTCAGGCTGAACCACTTGGGCCGCGATCTGAACGCGGAGACGCTCAAGAGCCACGTGCGGTTCTATGTGGGCCATTCGCGTGTAGGTGGTGACGATGCGAACGGTTTCTGGCCAATTGGGTAACCGCTCCGGATGTCCCAATTCAAGCGCGTGAATGACGTCGGGGCGGGTGCGCAGACAGGCCGCAGCCTGAGGCACGGACAAACACAAAATTGTTCTGAGATCGCGAAACAACCGGCCCGTTTCCAGATCTGGAAGCGAATGAGCCTGTTGCTCACCAGGCCGTGACCGGAGGACCGAAGCCAAGCCGGCGTGACGGGATTGCTGTGTCGCTGTACTAGGACGCATGACCAACCAAACGCACACACTTTTCAAGAGACGATCGTCAACCTACCGGAGAGTTCCCCTACGCTGATAGTGGCGCGAAAAAATCGCAGCTGTCAAAGATCAAGTTCGTCATAAGTCAGTCATAGGCCGGCCAAGACACCGGCTCAAGCCGAGCATCAGATTTCGATGCTGTTTTGCCCAGCAAACTGGCGCAAATGCGGGCGCAGGGACCCTCTTCCAGACGCCAGAAAATCTTCAGCCAAAGCCGCCACTCGCTTTGCGTCTAGAGCAAGGATCATGGTCTTGACCGGTCCAATCGAGGCGGGCGCCATGGAGATCGAACGGAATCCCAAGCCGATCAGCGCCATTGCCTCAAGCGGGCGCCCCGCCATTTCCCCGCACAGCGTGAGCGGGACGTTGTGCGCTTTGCACGCGACGACCAGATTGCTCAGCGCGCGCAGCATGGCGATCGACAAACTATCGTAGCGGCTGGCCACACGCGCGTTCGTGCGGTCGGCCGCAAACAGGAACTGCACAAGGTCATTGCTGCCGACCGAAACGAAATCGACTTTCGGCAACAGCGCTTCCAGTTCAAACAACAGGCTTGGCACTTCGATCATCGCGCCGATGTGCAGCTTCGACGGCGGCGCAATGCCCTTGCGCTCCATAATCTCGAGCTCCTTGTCGATCTGAGCGCGCACCAGATCCATCTCGGCGGCTTCCGAGACCATCGGAATCATAATGCGCAGCTCTTTTCCGGCGGCGGCGTGCAGGAACGCGCGAATTTGCGTGCGGAATAGCGCTGGCCGGTCGAGTGACATGCGGATCGCACGCCAGCCGATCGCCGGGTTTTCTTCTTTCAATTGACGCAGATACGGCAACACCTTGTCGCCACCGATATCGAGCGCGCGGAACACGACCGGCCGGCCATTGGCCTCGGCGATGACGGCGGAGTACGTCGCCAGCTGGCGTTCGTGCCGCGGAAATGTATGCGACAGCATGAATTGCAGCTCGGTGCGGAACAGTCCGACGCCATCGGCACCAGATTCCGCCAAATGCGGCATGTCGACAAGCAATCCCGCATTGATATGCAGAGCGATCTGCTGGCCATCTTTGGTGATGGCGGGGGTCTCGCGCAGGGCTTCGTATTGCTTCTGCCGCCGGGCCCGGAACCGCACCTTGTCAGAGTAGGCGGTCACCATTTCAGAAGATGGCCGCACATGGACCTCGCCAGTGACCGCGTCAACGATAATGGCATCGCCGGCACTTGCCCGCTCGACAATGCCAGTTGCACGCGCGACGGCAGCAATGCCCAGCGCCTTGGCGACAATCGCGACGTGACTTTGAGCGCTGCCATCTTCCACAACGAGCCCGCGCAACCGCGTGCGGTCATAGTCCAGCAACTCGGCCGGACCCATGGTGCGGGACACCAGGATCGTGTCAGGCGGCATCTCTCCGGGCTCGATAGGACCGCCCGACCGCCCCGCCAGAATGCGCAAGAGACGATCCGACAAGTCATCGAGGTCGCGTTGGCGTTCACGCCAAAACGGATCGGCCTGATGCAACATGCGTGCGCGATTGCCGTTTTGGACGCGCTCTACAGAGGCATCGGCCGTCAGGCCGCCTTGCACCGCCTCGCGCAAGCGACGCTCCCAGCCGCGATCGTGCGCAAACATGCGATAGGCTTCGAGCACGTCGCGATGTTCGCCAGCACCCGAGAGCTGCTCGTGGCTCAGCATTTCGTCAAGAGAGGCTCGCAACTCGTTGAGTGCGTTCTCAAGGCGGCGCATCTCAAAGACAGGGTCGTCAGCCATGAGCTTCGTCACGACAATGCGCGGCTCGTGCAGCACGACGTGGCCGAGCGCAATGCCTTCAGCAATCGGTTCGCCTTTGATAACTGTCGTTAAAGACCGCGACAACTCAAGCGCGGCCGTGGTTCCCGCGACCGCCCCGGAGACCAGCTGCTCGGCGATCACCATCGCGGTTGATTCAAGCACTTCGGCATCTTCGTCGGAATACTCTTTCGTGGTCCGGTTTTGGACGACGAGCACACCCAAAACCTGCCCGCTGCGCTGAATCGGCACCGCGAGCATCGAGTGATAGACTTCTTCGCCCGTTTCTGGCCGGTAGGAGAAGGCGGGATGTTTGGGCGCGTCTTGCTCGTTGATCGTGATGTTGAGTTCGGCGCAGCGGCCCACAAGGCCTTCGCCGCGCTTCAACCGGGTTGAATGCACCGCTGTCGCATTGAGGCCCTCGGTGGCGAACAGCTCGAGCGATCCATCCTGCCGCTTGAGATACAGCGAACACACGTCGGCAACCATGACGCCGGCGATCTGGCGCACGATCTTGTCCAGGCGCTCCTGCCCGTCGCCCTGTTCAGACATGATATCGCGCAAGCGCCGCATGATGACACGCAGCGCCGGCTCGGACGACATCACTCTGGGCTCTTCGCCCCGTTTCGTGACCATGGCCCTGCTGACCGGTTAGGGGTGCGGGTTGTGCAATGCAAACTGTAGCGAACGTCGAAACCGGAACGAAGCGCTCCCGGCATTTGCCTTGCCCGTTCCACTGGATTGGCCGGCCCTTGGGTGACCTCCGGCTTGTGCCTATCAGTCCGCGTCCAGGCCGTACAGTGTGTGCAGCGTCCGCACCGCCAATTCGGCATACGCTGAGTCAATCAAAACGCTGATCTTGATCTCAGACGTCGAAATTGCCAGAATGTTGATGCCTTTATCAGCAAGGGCCTTAAACATCTGGGCCGCGACGCCCGCATGGCTGCGCATGCCCACGCCAATAACCGAAATTTTGGCGACATCGGCAGAACTCAAGACTTCGAATGGCCCGATGTCTTTTTGAGCAGCCTTCAGCACCGCGAGTGCGCGGGGAAGTTCTGCCGCTTGGACGGTAAATGTCATATCCGTCTGCTGCGCATTGGCCGCGACATTCTGGAGGATCATATCGACGTTGATCGAAGCGTCTGCCAAGGGCCCAAAAATGCACGCGGCGACGCCGGGTTTGTCGGCCACCTTGAGCAACGTGATCTTCGCCTCATCCTTGGCGTAGGCGATGCCGCTGACGACTTGCTGTTCCACGATTTCATCCTCGCCGCATACGATGGTTCCGATATTCTCGAGTTGGTCAGACTTAAACGCTTGCATGGCGTCAGGCGCCACAAAGCTCGACAGAACACGCGTGCGCATGCCGTGAACCATGGCCAGTTCAACAGACCGCGTTTGCAAAACCTTGGACCCGGAAGACGCCATTTCAAGCATTTCTTCATAGGAGACTTTGGGCAACCGTTTCGCTTTGGCGACGATCCGCGGGTCGGTTGTGTAGACGCCATCGACGTCCGTGTAGATGTCGCAGACGTCAGCATTGAGAGCGACGGCGATGGCGACGGCACTGGTATCGGAGCCACCGCGGCCAAGCGTCGATAATCGCTGAGATTTCGGCTCGACGCCCTGGAAACCGGTGATCACTGCAACTTCACCGGCATCGAGCGACGCGCGTAACGTCTCACCGGGAATGTTCACAATGCGCGCAGAACCGTGCGCCGGACTGGTCTCAATCGGGATCTGCCAGCCCGCCCACGAGCGCGCCTTAATCCCCATCGACTGCAGAGCAATCGCTGTCAGGCCGGCTGTCACCTGTTCGCCGCTCGCCACCACGGCATCGTATTCGCGCATGTCTGGCAAGGTGGAGGCTTCATTCACCCAGGCGACGAGCTGGTTTGTCGCGCCCGACATAGCCGACACCACGACGGCGACCTTGTTGCCCGCATCGACCTCACGCTTCACGTGGCGCGCAACGTTCTTAATGCGCTCGACGTTGGCGACGGAGGTCCCGCCGAATTTCATCACGACAACAGCCATTGCGGTTCCAGCCCGGCGCCTTGGTCACTAAAATAAAGGGAGATTCGTGGTGCGGCTCCGGACGGCAACCGGCGAGGCGCTTCGAATGCTGCGCATCTGCGGCTTTTTTCCGGATCGCGCGAACCTTTAATGCGATCACCGGGTGTCCGCAACCGTGCCGTGTCACATTGACAAGGCCGGGGAGCCGTTCCCACATGCGCAACATGCTCAATTCAGGTTCAAATCTGCCCTCCAAGGGGCCTGCAGCACCGGCCCGTAATCTCGACCCCGCCGAGGTTGAACGGTTCCGGCGCATGGCGTCCGAATGGTGGGACGCAAAGGGCAAATTCCGGCCCCTGCACCAATTGGGACCGGCGCGGCTGACGTTTGTCCGCGATGAGTTGGTTCGGCACTTCGGTTTGACGGCGGGTGGCATGCGGCCGCTTGCGGGACTGACGATCTTGGACGTCGGCTGTGGCGGCGGGTTGGTGTCCGAGCCGCTCACGCGCATGGGCGCGCGCGTCACGGGTATTGACCCGGGACGGGAGAACGTGGAGGCCGCACGCGCGCATGCCGGACCCCAAGGGCTTGAAATCGACTATCGCGTCACCACGGTCGAAGACTTGGCAGCGGCGGGTGTGACGTTTGACGCCGTCGTCTGCCTCGAAGTTGTCGAACATGTCCCCGACGTTGGCGCGTTCCTCAAAACTTGCGCCAGCCTCGTGCGGCCGGGCGGAGCGATGATCGTGTCGACAATCAACCGAAATCTGAAATCCTATGCATTGGCAATCGTCGGCGCTGAGTACGTGCTCGGCTGGCTGCCACGCGGCACGCATCAATGGGAGCGGTTCGTTACGCCGGAAGAACTGGCACGATATGTAGCCAATGCAGGAATGTGCGCCCCGCGGTTCTCCGGCCTTGTCTACAATCCGTTGCGCGATGCGTGGGATCTGTCGGCCGACACGGACGTGAATTATCTTGCTGCGACGGGGAAACTGTCAAACGGATAGCCGGATCGCCACCCACCTTCCGTCATCCTCGGGGCGCGTGTGCGCACTTCTGCACACATCGCGAGCCCGCTGATCTAGCGGAAGAGTGGCCGATCGGCACAAACTTGAGTGACCTCCGGTCAACTGTTGCGCTGGATCCTCTATCACCTTGTCATTCGAGCAAGCTTGCTGCCTGTAATCCCGCTCAGAAGTGACGGAAGGGGCGTGTTGCCGGTGTAGTCTGAGTTGACAACAAAGTTACCGGCAGAGTTCAAAACCATCTGATTGACGATGACCGCCGTGTACGCAGCACCACTGTTGGACGAAGACTGGCTGTTGAGTTCGAGCTTTCCATTGGCGAGGTAAATCGTTCCCTCGAGTTTTGTCGTGCTGTCGCTGTTGATAATGAAGGGCGCCGCGTTCAACGTTTCAGAATCGCGGGACTGAAACATAAGAATTCCAGCATAGGGGCCAGATGTAGGCGCACTAATCTCTAGGTCACTGTCGCTGTTCACATTCAGCCGTGCATCTTTGTCGGCGAAGAACAACATGACGCCGTTGCCAGTGACGCTCGACAGCGAGTTGATGTTGAACTCACCCTCTTTGAAGACATAAACTCCCGGCTGCATGACCGCCGTAGCGTTACTATCGATGAGCGTTGTTTTGCAGTACACTCCCGGAGTTATGCTCGCTAAACCACCGCTGTTGACGGTATAGTCCGTGTGATCGCATGGCAGCGAACTTTGCGGGGGTTCCGGTAGGCTCGCGAGTGGGTCTGGAACGCGCGTGGCCCCTTCGACCGCGGCGGGTGTCACGGAACTTCCCGAGTTTTCAATCACCGATCCGCGGACTTTGACCATCGTCCCTGTGACGTGACTGTTCGAATCCGCGTAGAGCGCCTCGCTGTGCCCCGAGTTGACCTGAATTCCGCAAGAGGCATTGAGGTTTGAATCAGAATTGGCCTGCAGGCCGAATTCCGTTTCCTCAAGCGTGAGAATGCAGGGTAACGGTGAAACATAGGCGGAAGCCTCAGAAAGGACGCGGACACGCACCGTGTCCATCCCGCCGATGGCCATGAAAGTCGTGGCGACATTGGTGTCTGCGACCACCCGCACAGCACCACCGATGATAGTAACAACTGGGACCGGCGGCGGGGTAAGGTCCACATTTTGATAGTACACTTTTTTGGCCGTCGCGATGCGGACGTTGTCCGTAGCATCGATCGCCGCTGCGCCAGCCAGTGATGCCGCGTCAGCCGCTTCCTGCAGGCCGGTTTGGGTATGCAAAGAGCGCGAGTAGTCGATAGCAAGGCCCACGGACAGACACAGCACAGAGAACAATAGGCCGGTGAGGATCGCCGTTACGCCCGCCTCGTCACGACAGAACCCCGAACCACGAACGTGCACGACGCGTCCTCACTTCGATAACATTGCGCCCAAATCTCAACCTGCCAGCGACACATGAAGGCTGAGTAAGAATTGTTGGCTAATTACTTGTTAAGTTGCAGGTGGGGCCCGACAGCAACAACCGGACCTACGCACCCGAGAGGATGCGCGGGGTTCCAAAGCCAACTCCTTACCTAGGGCGGGGAAAGCGTAGCGGGGCGACCCTTCGTACCGGCAATCCCGGGGCGGTTCAACGCGTGACGCCGTCGAGGATGACGGAGTGTCGAGGATCACGGAACTAGGGTTCCGCCTTGACTGTCGACGCGACGACGGCGGACACGGCCGCGGCATCGTGGGGGCCCGGTTGCCCTTCGCCAGCATCGTGCCCTGGCCCCGGCGCGCCTTCGATTTCGGCGAGCCACTGGGCCGTGCGCGCGAAATCTGGATCGGATTGGAACGCCGCACTCGGGGCAAACCCGTCCGTCCGGCTGATGGCCTGGGCGACAAGCTTGCGGAATTCCGGCACGTCAAAGTAGGCCGAGTGCACCAGCTCCTTCCAGGTGAAGTAGGTGGTAATGGCGCTGTCTGCCGTGTGCCGTGGTTCTGCCAACGCCAATTGCCCGATGGCCCGGCGGAACTTGGCAAACGACTGGCTGGCGACGCTGTTGGAGTAGAGCGTCACGAGATCAGCGAGGGCGGCCGGGAGCCGCGGCGGTGATTTTTCCATCCAGACCGGCCGGTCTAGAGCGCCGATGGCGACCTCGCCTTCCGTGTCGTTGCCGAAGGCGGCGCGTTTGACCTCCGCGTTGGTCATTTCATTGAGCAGGTAGCTCGTCGTGCGGCTGAACAAGGTCGCAATTCCCTGGATCAGCAGCATCAGCACCAGCGCAACGAGGCCGAAGACCAATGGCAACAGCAGGGCTGGAACAACTAGCGAATAAATCCAGCGTTCGCGCCAGCCGCTTGCTTCCGCCGCGCCAAGCGACCAAGACAGCTCGTCTGTGACGACGTGGAGCAACAGGCCGGCGTTGGTGCGCAAGTCGCGGCCGCCACCGCACAATTGTCCGCCCGCGCAGGGCTGATCGTTACGTTCGAAAAAGCGCTGACGGAAGCGCTGTTCGCGCTCGACGGCGGACAGATTTGGGAACTGCTCTTCAAGAGCTTTGCGCTTTTCACGGTACGAGGTCCATAGCGCCCGCCGCTGAGATTGCGGGTCGGCGATCCCCCGGGTCTGGCCCATTTCTTCGCGCGCCTGCCGCTGCTCCCGGCGGAGATTGCGGATTGCCGTTTCCGCTTCGGGAGACGCTTGCGCGCTATACATTTCGGTCTTCAGCCAATCGCCAATGCCCACCATTGTTGATGGCGATGTTAGAACGAACAGATACATCAGCGGCAGGGCAATGATCGACAAAGCCGTGATGGCGCGTACGGCATAGGCCTTGTCAAAGAATGTGAGTTTGGCGCCTGGCAGAAAGGCGAGGCCCTGGATCGCCTCGTCGTCCGTGTGGGCGAGGGACAGCCAACGCGGACCGAAGCTATTGCGTGCCCGCGTCACAGCGCTCTTGCGATAAAGCAGCAGCCCGCGGCTATCAAAATAGCGCAGCACAAGATAGAAAATCAGGGCAGGCAGGCTCATCATAATTCCGGTGGCGACGAGGATGCCCGGAAACGTCGCGCCAAACAGCATCCGTTCGCCGCTCGCCAGATCGGCGATCAGGTAAATCAAGAACATCAACAGCAGCATCATCGACGCAACGAAAGCGACCTTGCGCAGAAGATTAAGCCGGGTGAACAGCCAGCGCTCTTTCCTCAGATTGACGAACGGCGTGCCGACCGTGACCCAGCGCTTCAGATTGGGCAACGGCAGCTTCTTTGCCGCCGCTCGCAACAGCGCCGCGGAGATCACCGAACCGCCGTGGCTGTGGCCGATCAAGCAGTAGGGCTCGTTTTTGCGTTCGAGATCAAGCAGCTTTTCAAACAGTTGCGCGCCGGCAGCCCGGCGGCCCGCCTCGCTGTTGTCGCCACTCCAGTGGTGATGCGTAATGGTGATACCCGCTGCGGGCGCGTCGAGATAACCCAGCATCTCGCGCTCAAACACACTGCCCGGATGCCACCATTGCAAGTCCAGCGGCGCGCTTGCGGGCGAAACGGATGCGTTGCCGTCATGCGCAAACGTGCCATGCACGCAAATGATGGTTGCCATTCTGCCCTCCAAGGGTCTCCGGTGGCGGGCACCGCAGCCAATTGCGTTCTGATCAATGGCAGAGGTGTAGCACCCCTATGTGATCAAAATTTCGACGGCCCAATCCGGTGTGGATGGGGCCGCCGATCAACGGGGTGATATCCGTTTTTGTGTCAAAGATACTATGGCTTCGCGGACTTCTTCATCCAGGCTTCCATCAAGGCCATTTCAGCATCCTGCGCCTTGATGATGTCTTCGGCGAGTTTCCGGATCTCTGGGTCCTTGCCGAACGCTAAGACGAGCTTGGCCATATCGACCGCGCCCCTGTGATGGGGGATCATGCCAGCGACGAAGTCTTTGTCAGCGTCGCCGGTGTAGGCCTGTGCCATAGCAGCATGCATTTGTTCGTTGACCGCGGCAAAGGCGGCGCTTGAGGCATTCATGCCCCCCATCTGCATCGGTGTATTCGACCCGCTGCCGCCACCCATTTTCTTGCAGCAGCCGCAGCCACCTTCCGCCTTCGGTGCCATCGTCATGGGCCGTTCTGCAGCTGAGCCCGAACCCGCACCAGCTGCCGAGCCGGAACCTGCACCGCTGGCTTTACTGTCTGCTGCAGCCGGCGCTGCCTCGGGTGCTGCAGGCTTGTCCACGGCTGCAGCCGTAAACCCAATGACGGATAGACTGAGCACCGCCATGGGAAGTGTGATGTACGTTTTCATTGTTATGTCATCCTATCTAAATTGAATTACTTGCCCCGATGCCCTGCTGATGGAGCTCGGTTGACCGAGCTCACATCGCACAAAGACACCAGATCGATTTACGGTGAGACCGGGGGACGTGCGTTCTTGGGCACGCAGTCCCGAAGGGTCAAACGGTCGCGTTCGGCGGTCGCGGAATCTGGCCCGGCTCATGGCTTTCTGGTGGACGCACATTGGCCTGCGGTCCGGGCCGTTCGGTATCCCGTGGACGAACGGGTTCCATCACCGGGGTCAGTGCCACCAAATGGCAGAGGGTTCCGCAACAGTCGTCACTTGCGAGGATCGGCCCGTCACGGCCGGGCAATGACGTGTGTGCTGCGGGGTCGTGCTTCGCAGCCGGGCTCTCAGACCCGTGGCACGGCATGGAAGAAGTGACCGCCAATTCACCGGAAAGGGCCATGCGCGCGCCGACGAGGCTCGATGCGAACAAGGTTGCGACGAGAACGCCAAGCATCGCTATCGCGACAGCGCGGCTCAACGTCCGCGCAACAAGCTTCGATATCATTAGCTGTCCAGGCATTCGACCCCGGCCTCGATCGCGAGTTACTCCTACCCAACTCTACACCCATACTTGGTTGGTGACGCTAAAAATACGAAAAAGACGTTCTAGTATCGATGAACGGCACGCATCATGTGTTCGGCCACCCTGATTAATGCGGCGTCCGCGCCCCGCGCACCCACCACCTGCACGCCTAACGGCAGGCCATCGGCTTCGAGCACTGGCACGCTGACCGCGGGCATGCCGAGATAAGTCCAGAGAAAATTGAAGGCGGGAGAGCCCGTGGACACCAGACCGAACGGAGCGGGGCCACTTGCGGCGGGTGTCAGGATCGCGTCATGGCAAGCGAGGATTGGGGCCAGGGCGGCATAGAGGTCGTCGCGGCGGGCGAGTGCGGCGGCGTACTCAACGTCTGTCACGGTGCGGCCTTGGCCAATCACTTCGGCGAGTTTGGCGCTGATGACGTTTGGGTGCGCATCGAGGTGGGGACCATAGTTCTTTGCGATGTCGCGGAACTGGACCGCGCGCTGCAAACCGCCGGTCGATGCAAATTCCGGCGGCAATTCCACCTCTTCGACGGCGTTGCCGAGGCGCGTCACGAGCCGCGCGAACGCCTGCTTCATTGAGTTATCGCCTTGCGGCCATGCGAGCGTTTTGATGAAGGCGAAGCGGTAGGTTGGCGTCGAGGAGGCGGGTGCCGCCGAAGACCCAATACTTGGCCGAAGATGTTGGGTCTGCGTCAGCGGACGCTCTCCTTGACCCAACCTACGAATCTCTCCGCACATCCCCTCGACCAGCATCGCCACGTCTTCCGCGGTGCGCGCATAGCCGCCAATTGTGTCGAGCGGCGGGGACTGTTCGAGCACGCCCTCGCGCGGCACGACGCCGAACGTCGGCTTAAACCCGATCACGCCGCAGTAGGACGCTGGCCGGATAATCGAGCCTGCAGTTTGCGTGCCGATTGCCATGGGCACGTGAAAATCTGCAACCGCCGCTGCCGATCCCGACGACGACCCACCGGGCGAGTGCTCAGGATTGTGCGGATTGCGCGTCTTGCCCGGCCCGAAAAACGCCAATTCGGTCGTCACCGTTTTGCCGAGGATGACGGCACCGGCCGCTTTCAAGTTCAATACGATCGCGGCATCGGCAGAGGGCCGCCGTCCAGCAAAAATAAGCGTGCCGTTTTCGGTCGGGAGATCAGCCGTATCGACGATGTCTTTGACGCCGACAGGAACGCCATGCAGCGCGCCCGTCCACTCCCCGCGGTTGGCCGCAGCGTCCAGCGCGCGCGCTTGCGCCAGAGCATAGCCTGAATCCAGGTGCGCCCAGGCACCGAGAACTGGCTCACGCTCCGCGATCCGCGCCAAGCATGACGCCACCAACTGCTCGGACGTCAACTCTCTGCGGCGGATGGCCGAGGCGGCTGCGGCAGCTGTCAGGCGATAGAATTCTTCCATTGAGGACCCCGCGAAGGAAAAAATCGGCCTGCCCCGCCGCGCGCAGGAGACTGAGATACCGGCTGTTTCGTCTCGCGTCGAGCAACCGGCTTCGTCCCCGCTGCAGGCGTGACGTTGTGCATACCCAAAGACCACCGCCATGATCTTGACGGGGTTTGCCTTTCCTACCTATAGCTGCGCGCTTGCCGCCCGTGCTGCCACCCAGTTTGATCCCATAGGATAACGCATGTCGAAAGAGCCTCGCCGCGCTGGCCGTCACTTCCTGCAGATCCCCGGGCCGACGCCAGTGCCGGAACGTATTCTGGCGGCGATGTCGCGCCAAATCCTCGACCATCGCGGTCCGGATTTCCAGAACCTCGGAAAGCAGGTTCTATCGGGCGTAAAGTCGCTGTTCAAAACCACCAATCCGGTGATCATTTTTCCGGCCTCCGGAACGGGCGCGTGGGAAGCGGGCCTGACCAATACGTTGTCGGCGGGTGATCATGTTCTGATGGTCGAGACGGGCCAGTTCGCGCTGCTGTGGAAGCAGATGGCGGACCGGCTGGGCCTCAAGGCCGACGTCATCGACACCGATTGGCGGATTGGTGCGGATGCCAATCCGATCGAAGCCAAGCTGCGTGCCGATACGAAGAAGGTCATCAAAGCGGTCTGCGTCGTTCACAACGAAACTTCAACTGGATGTTGCACGCGCGTCGATGAGGTCCGCAAGGCGATGGATGCTGCGGACCATCCTGCACTGCTCATGGTCGATACTATTTCGGGCCTTTGTGCTGCCGACCTGCGTCATGACGATTGGCGCATCGACGTGACCGTAGCCGGTTCGCAGAAGGGCATGATGCTGCCGCCAGGCCTGTCATTCACAGCCGTTAGCAACAAGGCACTTGCCGCCGCCAAGACGGCAACATTGCCACGCGCCTACTTCAATTGGAACGACATGCTGACGGCCAACGAAACGGGCTTCTTCCCGTACACGCCAGCGACGGGGCTGCTCTGTGGCCTCGCCGAAGCAATCGACATGCTCAACGAAGAGGGTTTGGAAAACGTCTTCGCGCGCCATGAGCGGCTTGCGGAAGCGACCCGCGCGGCGGTGCGTGCCTGGGGCCTCGAACTCAACTGCCGCGACGCCAAGTACTACTCGCCAGCCGTCACCACGGTTCTGATGCCGGACGGGCACAACGCGGATGCCTTCCGCAAGGTCGTGCTCGATACTTTTAACATGTCTCTGGGCACCGGGCTGAACAGGCTGGCAGGCAAAGCCTTCCGCATCGGCCACCTGGGCGACACCAACGAACTGACAGTCATGGGCGCTCTTACGGGTGTCGAGATGGGCCTGACGTTGGCCGGCGTTCCCCACAAAAAGGGCGGCGTCGATGCGGCGATGGCGCATCTCGCCAACGCCATGAAACCTGCTTCGGCGAAGGCGGCCTAGGCATCGACGTTCGCTTCTTGTTTTAGAACGAGAACGCCGCGTGTGTTATGGACCTGGCGGCGTTCTCAATTTATCGGTGATGGGTTGGCCGGAGACTAGGGCTTCAGGCCGGCCAGCGTGATCTGCATCTTGCAGCGGTTGCCGAGTTGCAAGAACTTGGCGCGAACGCAGCTTTTGACTTGCGGAACTGTCGGATTTTCGCCGACGCACAAGCGGCGCACATCCGCCTCACACGCAGCCCGCAAGGCAGGTGTCACTTCCGGCGGCAGCTTAAGATCCTCGGCCTGCGCGACGAACGCAAACCCCACCACGGCACAAGCCGCCAGCATTATTGTTTTAACCATCACCCACCTGCGTGCTTACCCTGCTTATGTCTTTGCGATGCAGCATGGGGTTCCGGCCTGTTAAAGGCAAAACCCATACCCAGTGACAGTTAACCGCGGGATAGCCTGTGGACAGTTCCGGGGGTAACGGTGGTGCGTGGAACAATGAACTTGGTTAAGGCTTTGAACTCGATCGGCTCTCAGTCAGTCTCGTCAGTGCGTCCGTAGCTTACGATTTCTTGGCAGCCGCTGCTCTCGGCGCGCCTGCAGCGGCGGTTTGATCGAACACGCGCAGCATCGATTCCGCCAGCCGCACACTATCGACATCGTCTTTGTGAATGACGTCGTCTGCCCCCGCAGCGATGAGTTCCAGTCGCCGCTTCTTCGTCACCTGACCACTGACCACGACGATGGGTCCATCATAGTCTGCGCGGCGCAGAAATGGGATCGTATCGCAGGCCGTGTCGGAGGGCTTCAAAACATCATCGAGGAAAATAAGTTCGGGTTTTTGGGCCAAAACCGCGTCAACAGCGGTGCCGAGCGTCGCGGCCCGGCGCACATCCAGATCGTAGCCCAGCATCACACGCAGCGTGGCCTTGAGCCGGTCTGCGTCAAACGTTTCATCTTCAATGACGAGGATGTGCTGCAGCGCCGGCAAAGCCTTGCGCAACTTTGTGATGTCGCTTTTCTTGGAGAGAAAATCCCCGCCCGATCCACCACCCGACACGCTCAACACCCGTTCTCTACGCTCCGGCACAACGCCAAATTGCCAAGTTGAAGTGCAACCCGGCAATCCATTCTATTCGAAACCAATCATGCTTAGAGGACCTGTGCAAGCACCGATCCGCCGGTCAATGTTGTTAAGCACGAGAACTAGAAGTTGCAGAGGCGGCGCAATCCGCAAACTGAGCAGCTTAAAGCAGTAGAGTCTTCGGCCAAAAGATCGTGAATATGGCGCCGCGGACTTCAGGTGCGCTACTGCTCAACGTCAACGAGCCGCCAACGCCTTCCACAGTCCTGCGCACCAGCGCCAAGCCCATCCCGTGGCCATCCGTCGACCCGGAGCGCTCAAGTTTGAGAAACGGAAGAAAGACCGCTGTCTGATGCTCAGGGCGGATCCCAGGTCCATCATCTGCCACCTCGATCAGCAATACTTCGTGACGATCACAAGCGGCGATCGTGACGGAGCCGGTGTCGTCGTCGTGGTGCTTGATCGCGTTGTCGACCAGATTGCGCAGCACCAAGTCGAGTGGGGCCGCCAAGGTTGTCATGCGTGGCCAGTCACCACTGATCGCAATTTTGAAGTGCGGCGGGCGCGGCATGGACGCAACGATCGCTGTCACGAGCGCATGCGTGTCGGTCTCTGCCAACATATCGCTCTTTGCCGTCACGCTCGAATAGTCCAGCAGTGCTGTCAGCATACCGGACATGCGCTTTGATTGTTCGCGCAGCGCCGACAGCTTGCTTTGAACAGTTGCCGATGCGCCTGTCGCCAACTCCGCCTCCAAGTCATCGACCATGTAGCGAAACGCCCGCATCGGTGCCTTGAGATCGTGAGAAATGATTGACGCATAGGCTTCAAGATCGCTGTTGGCGCGTTCAAGATCCGTGTTCACGCGCGCCAATTCTTTGGACTTCGCCGTGACAGCCGCCTCGGCGATCAAGCGCGCGCGCATCTGGCGGCTGAGTTCGACCTCGAGATCCGATCGCGACGATGAGCGCCCGACTAGCAGCAAATAGGACTTTTGCTCCTGTGCCCAGATAACCGTGAGGTTGGCGCGCGGCGTGGCTGTGTCGCTTGTCGACACAATCGACACTGAGGGCAAGTCGATGACGGCGCCAGGTTCGGAGCGGATGCGAACGAGTTCAGGTTCTAAACCGACCAGGGCTAGAACACTGTCGCCGACAGGCGTGCCGATTTCAACAAATTCAACGAGCGGCCCGAAGCGCGCCGTGACGAACATATCTTCCCCAAACCACACGACGCCATAGATGCCCCGCTTGGCCAGCAAAATGCCGGCCGCCAGCAAAGGCGCTGCATCTGGCTCTGGGGTCTTAGAGTTTGCGGCGGGCAATGGCATCGGCTGCTTCATGAAAGACGGTGTGGACGTCGCTGCCTGTTTTGGCACTTGTCCGGTAGAGAGTGAAGCCGAGCTTGGCGGCATCGGCGGGAACGACGGTACTTTCCGGTTCGTGTGGCAGATCCAGTTTGTTCAGCACCATGGCCACGTGGCGGCCGGGCAGCGCCTGGCGGAAGCCTTCCGTAAGGCCGACCATGGTCGCAATGGTCTGCGGACGGGTGATGTCGGATACGATGATCGCGGCGGAGGCTTCCTTCATATAGACATGCTTGAAGATCGCCTCACCGAAGTTGCCATCGGTATCCCAAACGATGAGGCTCATGCGCTCACGGCCCAACCGATCGGGCACTTCATAGCGGTAGACGTCGACGCCGATCGTTGGCTTGTAGGTCAACTCGAAGCGATCAAACACAAGCCGCTGCACAATCGACGACTTGCCGACGCCTATCTCGCCGAGCAGCATCACTTTGCGCGCGATCATGGAGCCCGTTCGCCCTCGAAGCCCACTTCGAATTCGACCCGCCGGTTCGGGCTGTTGGCACCGAGACTGGCGCTAATATCGCGCGAATAGATGCGGCCGACGGCCACCAGCTGCGATTGTGGAATGCCGCGCGTCATCAGCTCTGTCATAACCTTCTCTGCCCGCGATTGACTGAGGGGCGTATTGCGGCCAGCTGTGCCCTGCTGATCCGTATAGCCAACGACGCGCACCAGAATTCCTGTTCCCTTCATCAAGTCCGCCAAGTCATCGAGCGCCTGGTCGGCTTTGCGGGGTTCGCGATACTCAGACTCGTTGGCGTAAAAGATCGCGTTGGCGCGTGTCCACGCTTCGAGCCGCTCACGCGGAGAGGCGACAACGGGCGCGGGCGGCGGCGGTGGAGCGGCAGCGGGCGGCGGAATGCTGTTCTTGACGGCGAAAGCTTGCGTTAAAGCGACCAGTGTCATCGACAGCCGCTCGCTGTCTGTCGTCAATTGTTCGGCACTCTCGACGGCGGTACCCGCCTTCGAAATAGCGGGCGGTGTCAGCGTTCCAGACGTCACAGTCAGCAACCCGGCCAACTCCTGCCCCGTCTTGCGGACCTTGCCAGCAGTTGCATCGAGCACCGATTGTATCGCTGTCACGTCCTGCGCAGCCGTCGAAGCCTCGGCGGCAGCACGTTGCGCTGATAATTTGGCAATGCCGTCATCCAGATCCTTCGCAATACGGGCCGATAGCCCCTTACTTTCTCTCTCCAGCGATGGCTGCAAACTGGACAATTCCGATTTCGCCTGCGCCAACAGCCGCCGCGAGTGCTCGATCTCACGCGTCAAGGTGGCTTTCTCCAACCGGTTTTCGAGCTGGTTGATATCCGAACGCACTTTGCCGATTTCGGGCTGGATTTGCGCGGTTTCGACCTTGAGTTTCTCGATTTCGGGCTCGACCTGCGCCAACGCTGATGGCACCACTGCAATTTCATCGTGGATCAGGACGCCCGGCAACGCCGTTCGCAGCCGGTTGGTCACATCATTGCGCACGGACTGCGTCGGCACCAACCCAGTCAAGGTCAACGAGCGGCCCTGACGGGCGACTTCCAATCGCGTTGGGTAGCCTTTGATTTCGCTGCTCGTCGCCAGCACATCCGCTGCGATGGCGCGCACGCGCTCTGTCTGGTAGTCGCCGTAGAGCGACCACCCGAGCCACGCCACCAGCGGCACCCCGAAGATCCAGGCTAGCATTTTGAGCGGACTGACGCCGAGCGACCGGCCGCTAACGTCTTCTTGTCTTTCGGCGATGCGTTTCTCCAGGTCCGTCGACAACGCCGAGAGCAACCGTTGATTTTGCTCGGGATGCATGCTCATCGAGCCACTTTTGCCGAGCGCTTCGATGGTCCCAAGGAACGCATCGTCGACCACCGCTTCAACAGCGACGGGTGCCGTGCCGGAACACTTCGCGGCCAGAAGGTAGGCCGGTGACACGCGCAGGTAGACCTGATGCCCGCCAAGATCGATCTGGCGCAGGGCCGAGCCGTCGGCGCTGAACGCTTCGCTGGCGAACTCGTTGATGGCGGTCAGTACGCCGCTCATCACCTGATCGCGATTGGCGCCTGATGCGACGGCCGGCCAGTGCCCCAGCAACTCGCCCGTGCCGCGGCGGATCAAATACAGTTCTTCGACCTCCAGGCGTTGCGCATCGGCAATGGCGAGTTCCGAGACGGGGCGGCCGGTGGCGAAGCTGCGCATGTAAAGCATGACCGGGTTGGTTTCGAGCCGCCGGTTGATCTGGTCGGAGAGGTCCTTGATGGCGCTCGCCACATAGGCCTTCACCATCCGGCCCGTCATCGGATAGAGCGCTTCGACCAGCGCATCCTGGCTGTTGGCGATCTCCGTCTGGACCGTCTTGACGACGAACGGCGACACAGCCGTTGTGACCGCATCGTAGCGATCCTGCTCGGCCTTGCGCAGCACGCCGTCAAACACTTGGGCGACGCTGCTTTCGAGATAATCGTTTGTGCCCGCGCGTGAAAACACAGCGTCGAGCCGCTCGATGATCTCGTCGCGCGCGGTTTTTTCCGCTTGAGAGATCTGGCGCAGCGCGTCAAGAAGCTCGGTGTGCTTCTGGCCCTCTACGCGGACCAGCGCGTCAAGCCGCTCCGACAGGGCGGCCAGCGTCTGCGCCTCGCTGTCGAACAACAATTCTTTTAGACGCGACACACTGTTGGTCATAAGAGCACTCTGAGCTGCCAGCGGTTCGTCAGGTCTGGCTGCGCGAAATTCTGCGGATGCTATCGCCCAGCTCGGTCACCATTCGCGATAAGTCATCGAACGATGTGCGGCGGTCCGCGCCAACTTCTCCTGCCAGCGCCTCAATGCGTGCCGACAAAGCATCGACCCGCCGGAACACCAGACCTTCCAGATCGCGCAGGCGGCCTTCGAGGCTCGCAAACCGCGCATCGTTGGCGCGCAGATAATCGCCGATCAGGAGATCTCTGATCTGGTCCATCCGGTCGTCGTTCGCATCGCGCTTCGACGCCAATCCAGCCCTCAGCTCATCTAATGATGTCGCATTCATGAGTTTGCCTTGAGGTCTTCGCCGCGCGGAAAATGCCCGGGCCGCGGCAGCTTCACCAAAGCAACGGTTGTACACCAAGAAACCGGAAATGAGAATTTCTTGATGGTCGAAGGGTTAGGAGGCCCAAACTGGGACAAATCCTTGCGCACCGTTCAATTCCGCAGATAGCAGCGCTGGCGTCGCCGTCAGCGGAGCTAACTCAACCGCACAGCTTGCGGAGGTGCCATCGGCGAGACCGCAGCGCGGTAGTGCATGTAGCTGGCATTAATCCGCTCCGCCCGCCGGTCGAAGGCGGCTGTATGCGCAATCACAGCGCCAGCGACGCGGTTGACGGCGTCGCGTAGCGGGCTGGGGCTTGGTGACACCCGCACGCCCGCCTGCACCGATAAGGCGTGCACAATCATCGCCTCGTGCGCGCGGGCTTCCGCCACCGCCGTGCGGAATTCTTCTGCTGCCGCGGCCGCAATGGCGGTTTGGAGCATCTCGGGCAGGCGGGTCCATGCCGGCAACGCGATGTTGAGGGATAGCGCCGTCCCGCTGCTGCTGAGCCCGCCGGTAATTCCGTACGGCAAGGCCTGCGGAATGCCATCGGCACTGGTGTGCAATAGGCTGCCCCATTCCATGATTTCGATGCCGCCTTCGCCGAGGGTGCGCACGGCGTCTGCCTCGGACACCGGAACAGGAGAGGCGCCGAGGCCGCGCGCGACATCTCCAGCCAAACCACGGGCAAACACGGCTTTGCCCAGCATGTCAGCTGCGCCGCCGATGGGAGACTTAGACCAGAGGACGGGTGCTGCACCCGTATGGCCCGCCAGCAACGATTTCATACCCGCCTCGGCGGCGAGATCATCCCACATCAACTGTCCGCCGCCGACGGCGAGCCAGCCATCAAAATCTGCGGGTGCGAGACCCATGTCGCCTGGCAGTCCGGCGAAGAACGCGAATGCGGGATGGACTGACGTCTGGTCGTTGGCGGTGCCGAACATCATATCGGCGCTGCCGCGCGCGGCTTGCCCTGGAGTCACCGCCACCCGGATTTGCGACGCGCTCATGTGCTCGATGCGGCGCGCCAGGCGATGGGCGTTGTCGGCAAATCCGGCGGTTGCCTCGCGCCATGCCGAGGCGAGCGTCAGCTCGATGAGGCCTTTGGACAAGTGCGGCGCAGCGAGTGGAGCACGATCTTGAGCCGCAGCTGTTGCGGCCGTCGCTCCTGCCGTGGCCACAGCGGCTGCAGCGCCGCCGGTTGTTCTCAGAAAATCTCGGCGATCCATACTCTTACTCCACGCGCGAGACCTAAGCGCCTGCCTATAAAAGCCCAACCGTGCGCGGAACACAATGACGCCGCGGCCACAGAGCGGCCGCCGGAGCATGCCTCAGGCACCCAGCCTCAATTCAGCTCGGGCAACAGCCGGTTGATGGAGTGGAAGAAGTTTTCTGGCCCGACATAGCCGGGAATGCGCCCGACCTCGGCACCGGCTTTGATGACCAGCACGGTTGGGACGCTGTCAATCGGCCCAGACAGGGAGAGTTTGTCGACGTCGGGGGCATTGAGATCGACGAACCGGATGGGTACGGCGCGGGCGCGCTGCGAATTCTCGTAGGCGGGCAACACGTCGCGGCGGAACAGCCCGCAGTAGGTGCAGTTGACGACTTCGATCACCACCAGCTCGTAGTACGTGTCGTTGGCTGACACCGGCCGTTGATCAACCAACGCCTGGGAGGCGTGGGCCGACACGAGGACGACCACGAGTGCAGCCGTAAGTTTCAAAACGCGGGACAGAACGCCAGACATAGGATCGCGGGCCTTAACGGATTGCAGGTGGCAATGGCAATCCAAGAGTCGGGCCAGGCGGCGGGCATGGGCCCCGTTAACGGCTGCGGTGATGAGGTGCAGGGTTAATGGGGTAGGGCGCGCGCAACGCTCCGCAGACGCGCGGACAGCTCACATCGCTCCCGTCATGGGAATGCCGGGACACGATCCCGAAGTTCCCAGTGCAGGGAATTCGGGTCATGTCCCTTGCACCAATTAAGTCCTGCACCCTCACAATGGAGAGCCCCCTTGCAGCGAGCCGATGAAAAATGCGGTGCCCATAAGGAACACGAGTGCCGAGCCGGCGAGACCGGCGGCGGTTGCGACGCGCGTTGCCCAGCGGCCGTCGCCGCCGTCCCATCGGGCGGCGAATTCGCGGGAGCCGACCGCCATGGCCGCTAAGGCTGACACTGTGATCGCAGTGCCCAGCGCCATGGCGAATGTCGAGAAGATGCCAGCCCACAACATGCCCTGGCTGAGGGCGAAGATCATGACGAGAATCGCGCCGGTACACGGCCGGATGCCGACGGAAAACGCGATGGCCAAGGCATTGCCCCAGCTCAATGGGCCTTCCAGTTCTTTGGGATCGGGCATGTGGGCGTGATCGCAGCATTCGCCTTGATCGTGCGTGTGTCCATGGCCGTGGTGATGTGAAACGGCCTGCGCGTGTGATGCTGTGGGCGCGGGTTCGTGGGCGTGATCATGGCCGCAGCCGCACGCGGCGCCCTGGTCATGGGCGTGGGTGTGTGGAGGAGCGTGATCGTGGGAGTGCGCATGAGCGAGTGGCGTGGCGGCTCGACCGGCGAACAGCTTGCGAACCTGCCCGTATAGCAACCACGCGCCGACCATCGCTACGAACGCCCAGCTCAGCGTTTCGATGGTATTTTCGGTGCTCTTCATTTGCAAACTGGTGGCGTTGAGCGCAATCGCCATGACGCCAACCAAGGTGATCGCCGACAGGGCCTGAATGAATGCCGCCAGAAACGACAGCATAATGCCGCGGCGCACGGTGCGTTCGTTGGCGAGCACATACGACGAAATGATCGCCTTGCCGTGCCCGGGTCCGGCCGCATGCAACACGCCATAGGAAAAGCTGAGGAAGGCGAGCACCCCCGCAGCGGCGAAACTGCCCGTGGCCTTCAGGTCTTTGACAGCATCGGCAAGCTGGCGGTTGATGCGCTGCTGCTGGTAGAGCAACCAGCTCCATGCCTTTTGAACTACCCCAGGCGGCGTGCTTTGCTCGGTGGGCCGGTTCGCCGTAATCGCGCGATCCGCCGGGGGAGGCGCCAGCTGAAACGCGGGCTTGGGTGCATCCGGCTGCGCTTGCGCGGTCGCGGGCCCAGCCCACCACATCGCACACAGGAGGAGGCTCAAGATGCGCAGAAAGCGGGATATCATGTTTTGGCGCACGTGATGGCAATGGTTGTGGAGTAGCCAAGGCCATCGCCCATGTTGGCGTCGCCCGCGGTCATCTGCCCGGCGAAGGCGTCATTGAGCTTCTGCAGTTCGGCGAGATCCTTCTCAGCGCCGCCCACTTGCGCGCTGCATCCCGATGGCGCGCCTTCGCTGAACTTCACCGGTTTGTCCTTGATGAGATCGAAGGCGATGAAGAACGACTGATCGTAGATCGCGAAGGTGAGGCCTTGGGTTTCAGCCGGCAACGCTTCGGCGAGCGGCAGCGTCATGTGCAGAGACAAGAGGCCGTCTTTGTGTTCCAGCCAGTAGTCCTTCGGTGGCGACAGGGCCAAGGCTTTGTCGCCGAGTTTGGCGAAGGTAAAAAACGCGAAGTCTTTCAATCCGTCGATATTGACCTGCGCCAGTTCGGCCAGTTCCTCGCGGGAATAGGTGCCGTCCTTGTTCTTGTCTAAGCCCTGGATCGCCATGGCGGTATACATGTCGTCGAACGCCCATCGATGCTTGAAGCCAGTGACCTTGCCAGCGTCGTAGAGCACGGTCGTCTCGACATTGACCCAGACGTGCGGGTGGGCGGCGGCGGGGGCGGCCGCAAGCCCGCTTGCGGCGAACGCCAGACCGCAGGCTACAGTTGCACGCCAATGGGGACGCTCCATCATGGACCTTTCCTGTGTTTCGTGCGGGCCAGCCGCCACAACGCGGGACTTGGCAGTCGACGCCGCTTCGTACTGACAATCTCGCTCACGGTCTCCTTTAGATATAGAGCAAGAGCGTGGCGCTGCCACCCCGGGCGGCCACTTGCCTGTGAATTATGGATGTTATAAGATCACAAACAGGATTGAACGTCGAGAGGAGCCGGTCATGGTTGGGGTGAAATCAGAACGGTTGCGGGGCCGCGGAGGCCGGGTGGCAGGCGCCCTGACGCTGATGACACTATGTCCGGGGATGGCACGTGCTGAGGATCTGAAGGTCGTCGCCACCATTAAACCCATCCACGCGTTGGTGGCGCAGGTGATGGACGGCGTCGCAGTGCCGGACCTGCTGGTGCAGGGCCAGGCGTCGCCGCACACTTACGCCATGAAGCCATCGGACGCCAAGGCGCTGAATGCAGCGCGGGTTGTGTTCCGTGTTTCCGAACAGACCGAGCCGTTCACCAAGAAAATTGTCGCTGCGCTGCCGGACACTGTGACCGTGGTGACGCTGGTGGCTGCTCCCGGACTGTCGCTGCTTGAGATCCGCAGCGGCGATACGTTTGACGAGCACGTCCATGATGGGAAGAAAGCGGCTGATCACGATCACAGCCATGACAAAAAGAAAAGCAACGCCAAGGACGCCAAGCATGACGATCATGACAAGGCGGCCAAGCATGATGATCATGACCACGATGCCCACGATGCGCACGTCTGGCTCGATCCCGATAATGCCAAAGCCATGATCACCGAGATTGCACGCGCGTTATCCGCGGCGTCGCCGTTAAATGCCGCAGCGTTCAAGAGCAACGCGGATAAGGCCATCGCCGGGATCGAGACGTTGAAAACGCAGATAGAGGCCGATCTCGCGCCCGTCAAAGGTAAACCCTTTGTCGTTTTTCATGATGCCTATCAATATTTCGAAAAGCGCTTCGGATTAAACGCCATTGGATCCATCACAGTGTCGCCGGACGTGCAGCCGTCGGCCAAGCGGCTCACGCAGGTGCGCGCGAAGCTCAAGTCGCTGGGCGCAGCGTGCGTGTTCGCCGAGCCGCAATTCAAAGCCGGTCTCGTTAATACCGTCATTGAAGGCACGAATGCCAAAGCCGGCGTGCTTGATCCTGAAGGCGCGCTCGTCGAAGCCGGGCCCAATGCTTACGCCGATCTGCTGCGCAATCTCGCGAGTGGGCTGAAGGGGTGTTTGGGTTAGGCAAGGTGAAGGGGGTCATGCCGGGCGCGCGGTGACGGGGACGTGAGTCGCACAGTGAGCGGGACATGACCCGAACTGAAAGTTCGGGATCGTGTCCCCGGCTGGCAACGGCACAGCTCATCCGTATACAAATTTGAAGGCGGTGCCAGGCACCGGGTATCAGGGTCCCGTTCAATCCTGCAAACGAACCGGCCCGATGCCAGGCACCGGACGCGCAACGGTGCCTGGCATCAGGTCGCCGGCTCAGTGGCATCGCAACCTCCCGACACCTGGTGCCTGGCACCGCACGCGAAAATGGCACGTTCGGCATGATCCTCTGCCCGCAACAAAAAAAGGGCGGCCTGATGGGCCACCCTTTTTGATGTCTGGTTTTCGGTCGAGCCGTCTTACTCCACAGCCACTGTCTTCTGCTGCTTGGTGGAGTAGTACGACGTGCCGTTTTTGCGGCCGTAGGTGATGACGCGCTTCTGCTTGGCGGGCGGCTCATAACCGGCGGGCTCGGAGGCTGCGACTGTAGACCCGGCAGGGCCAGTCTTAAACCGCTCCCACGTGACCGTCACAACCGTGCCGGTCGGAACGCGCGGATAAAGATCGAGCACGTCTTCATTGAACATGCGGATGCAGCCCTTCGAGACGGCCTGACCGATGGTCCACGGCGCGTCCGTGCCATGAATGCGGTAGGTGCTTGATCCCAGATAGAGGGCGCGTACGCCGAGCGGGTTCATGGGATGGCCGCCCGGGACCCAGCCTGGCAGGCGCGGATTTTCGCGGATCATTTCTGGCGTCGGCGTCCAAGCCGGATTCTCTCTCTTCTGCGACACTGTCGTGCGGCCCTGCCAGCGGCTTTGCTCGCGCGGCACGGCAATCGGGTAGCTCAAAGCGGTTCCGGATTGGGTGATGAGATACAGCCGGCGATCGCCAAACGAAACGATGATCTGGCCGGGCTTGTACTTCGAACTGAAGCCGACACTGGAGCGCGACCCGCCCCACTCGCTGCCGCCGCCCCAGTACGAGTCGGCCCCTTGCGCGTGCGCGAGACCAGGACCCGCGACGGCGCTGAGCACAGCGATGACGGCGAGGGCGAGCGTTCGGCTCATGACAGTCCTGACAGACATATGATCGCTCCGCATCGGTCTCATCGCCTTTTGTGCCAAGCCCCGGGATTTTCAAATGCGACCCGGTGCACTGGCATCTTTGTGCCAGTTTGGTGAACGCTTCGTATATCGCAGTCGCAGTGTTCGGGGCAGAGCACGTGTGCCACAGTTCCACGACGTTCGACATGGGTCCAGGAACAAATTGTTCAAGACTTGTCCAAGGCTTGTGCACACTTTGACAATTTCTTGTGCGGTGCAGTGTGCGCCGGCGGTCTGATGGACGTGCGCATGTGCTTTCATACGCTTGGCTGGGCGCAAGGTTCCAGCTGCTGTTGGGATTTCTACTCAGATTCCTGTTTTGTTCTCTTTTTCCTTGACGCCGCTCATCTGGCACATTAGAACAAATCAAGTACGCGTCTCTTTTCCCTGTACCTTGCGTCCCTTCGATCTGCCCCTCGAAAAGCTGTTGCGAAAGCGTTGTCATGGACAAGGCGGCTCTCTCCCCCGATCCCTCGCCCGCCGGACTTGAAACGCTGTCGTACGACGATGCCGGGTGTGTGCGTTTGTCTGAGTTCTTGCACACCCGGCCGGCCCCGCGCGGGAACGGTGATGACCCCGTCACCGTTCCGGCGCCTCTTGCTTCATCTGCCCGCTCCTCCCCCATGCGGTCTGTCTACATGGGGCCTGCGCGCCAGCGAACCGACGTGCTTGAGGGCCTGCGCAGCCGCATCCGCCACATCGAGCGCGGATCGTTGAGTGATGGGCGGCTCCGCGGCGGGATGGCTGGCGAGGCGGTCTCAACGGATGCCGGAACATGGCGTGCCCCCGCCGCTCTTGACGCCGCAGCCTGCCACGAACTCAAACCGTCTTCGAACGCTGCGGGATCTTATGCGAGCGCGCTGGCCTTTGCCCTTGGCCTGGCGCGGCGGCGGCAGGACCGGGCACGCCGTCAAACTGCGGCCAGTCCGCCGCGCATCTTGTGGTGCACGACGCAGGCCGCGAGCGGGGAAACCGGCCGGCTGTATGGACCAGGCCTCGCCCGCTTCGGCCTTGATGCCAGCTGCTTCATTATCGTTGAAACAGCGCGCGCCGCTGAGGCCCTGTGGGCCATGGAAGAGGGTTTGAAATCGGGCGCGGTGTCGCTTGTCATCGGCTGCCTTGACGAAGCAGCCCTCACGCCAGCTCGGCGTTTGAGCTTGGCGGCCCAAGAGCGTGCAACACCCTGCCTGCTCATCACCAACGCCCGCACACCGGCAGCAGCCGCCACCGCCACACGCTGGCGCATCGGCCCCGAGCCCAGTGCGCCCCACCCGTTCGACCCCCGCGCGCCAGGCCCTCTCCGCTGGGGCATCTCGCTCGAACGCTGCCGGGGTTTGAACGTTTCCGCAGAGACCCGCTTCAGCCTGGACTGGTGTCATGATGCGTTTTGTTTCCGTATGGTTGCCGCAGTGGCCGATCGAGAGATTGCGCCGCCACGTGCCTACCGCCGTGCCGGATGAGGCGCCGTTTGTGCTCGTGCAATCGGGCGCACACGGTTTGGCGATTACCGCCGTCAACGAGCGGGCCGCGCGCGAGGGCGTGCAGGTGGGCACAAGCCTTGCCGATGCACGCGCGGCGTTGCCGGGCCTCGTCTCGCGCACCGCTGACCCCGCCCACGATGCCCGCTCGCTGCTCAAGCTCGCCCGCTGGCTTGGCCGCTATGGGCCGGCCCGTCACTGCGATGGCAACGACGGCGTATGGATCGCCGTAACCGGCGTCGCCCATCTCTACGGCGGGGAACAAGCGCTGCTCGACGATCTCGTCCGGCGGCTCGCCGCGTTCGGCATCACCGCGCGCGCGGGCCTTGCCAGCACGTTCGGGGCGGCGCACGCGCTCGCCCGGTTTGCTACGGCTAAATCTGGATGGGCCATCGCCCCACCGGACGCTGAGCGCGAAGCTCTTGCTCCCCTGCCGGTTGATGCGTTGCGGCTGACGCCCGATGCCATCCTGCTTTTGAAACGCCTTGGCCTGCGCCGCATCGGCCAGCTTTACGATCTGCCACGCGACGCACTGGAACGGCGCTTCCGCTCAGAAAACTCCGCCAAAAGCAAAGCCCGCGCGATGGCCGATGCCGCCGGCGCGGTGCTCACTCGTCTCGATCAGGCGCTCGGCGTTTCAGCCGAACCCCTGCGCGCGCTCAGTGAGCCACCCGTCGTCTCGGTGCGCCGCTCGTGGGGCGAGCCGCTGATCTCCTCAGAGGCCCTGCTCAATGAAACAGGCACCCTCGTCCATGAGCTGTGCGAGGCGCTCAAAGCGGCTGATCTCGGCACGCGCCGCATCCGGCTGTCGCTCTACCGGGCAGATGGCACGGTCGCTGAGACAGTCGCCGGATTGAGCCGCGCCAGCCGCGATGCCGGCCACCTGATGCGGCTTTTGAGCGAAAAATTCGGTGCCCTCGACGCCGGCTTCGGCATCGACGTTGCCGTCCTTGATGCGCTCATCATCGAACGGGCCGGCGCACAGCAGGCCGCTCTGGGCAGCGATCCTGCGATGGCCAGCGCGCAGGTGGTGGCCGCCCTTGCCGACCGGCTCACCAACCGGCTTGGCGCTGCCCGGATTTATTGTCTTGCCCCACAGGCGAGCCACATTCCGGAGCGGGCGGAGAGGCGGGTGGGCGTTGCCGCCCCTCACCCCAGCCCTCTCCCCGTAAGTATGGGGAGAGGGGGCCATGCACGCCCCCACCTTCTCCTCACGCCACCCGAACCGATCAGCGTCATGGCCGAAGTGCCGGAAGGCGCGCCGATGCGCTTCACCTTCCGGCGCGTCTTGCATCGCGTCGTCAAAGCCCAAGGCCCCGAACGCATCGCGCCGGAGTGGTGGCGAGCGCTCCGCTCTCCAGCGCCGGAGGCGACGCAGCCGCTCCCGCGCGACTACTACACAGTTGAAACCGCAGACGGTGCACGCTTCTGGGTGTTTCGCGAAGGGCTTTATTACTCCGACCAAGACGGCCGCGAGCCGCGCTGGTTCGTGCATGGGCTGTGTGGCTAATCATGAAGGAGGTCGGTTATGTCTGAACGCTTGGAACACAAAGCATTTGCTGGACAACTCGAAACACTGACCGGGCTTAGACCTGAACAAGCGGCCGCTGTCTCAGATCTGATCGAACAGCAGATCTTTGCGCGGCTTGCGAGCAAAGACGACATTGCGGCGCTCAACGCGCGGATCACAACCCTTGATCAGCAGATCAACGAAGGTGCGGACGTCATTTTCAAAGATCTCGTGGAACGCATCGTGGCCGTTCCGGAAAAAACGCGCAAAGCCTTCGAAAAGCCGCTCAGGGAAATGCAGCGGTACACTTACGACAGCATCAGCCAGCTCAAAGCCAATTTCTGGATCGTGCTCTGCATCGCAATCGCCGTCTACGCAGTTCGCAGCCTCATGCAATGAACCGGCCCCCACACATGACATCGGCGGCCATCGTCCCGCCACCACGCTACGCCGAGCTGCAGGTGACGACCAACTTCTCGTTTTTGCGCGGGGCGTCCCACGCTGACGAACTCGTTGCACAGGCCAAAGCATTGGGTCTCGATGCGATTGCGATTGCCGACCGCAACACGCTGGCTGGCGTCGTGCGGGCACATGTGGCCGCCAAGGATGCGAGGCTCAAGCTCATCATTGGCGCGCGTCTCGATCTGCAGGATGCGCCGGGCCTGTTGTGTTTTCCCAAAGACCGCGCGGCTTACGGCCGTCTCTGCCGCTTGCTGTCCCTTGGCCAATCGCGCGCAGAAAAGGGGCACTGCACCCTGTTCCTCGCCGATGTTGTGGCGCATGCAGAGGGGTGCGTGTTTGTTGTCGTCCCCAGCTTCCCTCTCCCCTTGAGGAGAGGGAAAGTTCGCCACGAGTTAGCACAAGCTAACTCGTCCTTGGCGCACCGGGTGAGGGGGGTAGTGGTGCCTTCAGAACAAGCCCCCTCACCCCAACCCTCTCCCCAAGGGGAGAGGGAGTCTCGCCCCACATATGAGGGGGAGGTTCACAGAATCAAATCCGCCCTCTCTCCAGCACCCGTCTATATCGCCGCGTCACACACCTACCGCGGCGATGATCGCGGACGGATCGCAGAACTCGACGCAATCGCCCAGCGCTGTGGCACGCCGCTCGTCGCCACCAACAACGTGCTCTACCACGCGCCGCACCGCCGTCCGCTGCAGGACGTGCTGACCTGCGTGCGCGAACACACCACCATTCAGAACGCAGGCTTTCATCTCGAAGCCAATGCCGAACGCCACTTGAAGAAACCTTCGGACATGGCGCGGCTGTTCAAAGGCTTCGAACACGCCATCGCGCGCACCGCCGAAATTGCGGACGCTTGCCACTTCTCGCTCGACGAACTCGTCTACGAGTACCCTGATGAACCCGTACCGCCCGGCAAAACTCCGCACGTCCACCTCGAAGAACTGACCTGGGAGGGTGCCGCCTGGCGCTTCCCCGAGGGCATTCCGGAGGGCGTTCGCGCCACCATCGTGCGCGAACTGACGCTGATCGCAGACCTCAACTACGCGCCCTACTTCCTGACCGTGCATGACATCGTCACATTTGCCCGCTCGCTCGGCATCCTGTGTCAGGGGCGCGGCTCGGCGGCGAATTCGGTCGTCTGTTATTGCCTCGCCATCACCGCCGTAAATCCAGTCGAGGTCGATCTGCTGTTTGAGCGGTTTCTGTCTCAGGCGCGCAAAGAGCCACCCGATATCGACGTCGATTTCGAGCACGACCGGCGCGAGGAGGTCATCCAGTATATCTACGCGCGCTATGGCCGCGACCGCGCTGGCCTTGCGGCCACTGTCATCTCTTACCGCGCGCGCTCGGCCGTGCGCGACGTGGGCAAAGCCATGGGACTTTCGGAAGACACCGTCTCGGCGCTGGCGGGCATGGTGTGGGGCACGCGCTCGGGTGGGGCGTTACCGGAACAGCATGTTATCGAAGCGGGACTCGATCCGGCTGACCCGCTTCTTGCGACCGTTCTCGAACTCACCCAGGAACTGATCGGATTCCCACGGCACTTGTCGCAGCACGTCGGCGGCTTTGTGCTGACACGCGGGCCGCTGATTGAAATCGTGCCGGTCGGCAATGCGGCCATGGCCGACCGCACGTTTATCGAGTGGGACAAGGACGACATCGCAGCTCTCGGGCTGTTGAAGGTCGATGTGCTGGCGCTTGGCATGCTGTCGTGCATCCGCCGTGCGTTTGGGCTGCTGGACGCCCACCACAATCTGCCGATGACACTGGCTGCCGTCCCGCGCGACGATCCAGCAACCTACGACATGTTGTGCCGCGCGGATTCGATCGGCGTGTTCCAGGTCGAAAGCCGCGCGCAGATGAACATGCTGCCGCGTTTGAAGCCGCGCATTTTTTATGACCTTGTCATCGAAGTCGCGATCGTGCGGCCGGGCCCGATCCAGGGCGACATGGTGCATCCCTATCTGCGGCGGCGTTCGGGAGCGGAACCTGAGGTGTATCCCTCGCCCGCGCCGGAGCACGGGCCACCTGATGAGTTGCGCCAGATTCTCGGCAAGACCAAAGGCGTGCCGCTGTTTCAGGAACAGGCCATGCGGATCGCCATGGTGGCAGCGAAATTCAGCGATGAAGAGGTCAACGAACTGCGCAAATCGATGGCGACGTTCCGCCGCCGCGGCACCATCGGGCTGCTCGAGAAAAAAATGGTCTCCTCGATGGTGGCGCGCGGGTACGAACCCGAATTTTCCCAGCGCTGTTTCAACCAGATCAAGGGCTTCGGCGAGTATGGTTTTCCCGAAAGCCACGCGGCGAGCTTTGCCCATCTCGCTTACGTGTCGTCGTGGCTAAAGTGCCATTACCCGGCGGCGTTCGCGTGTGCACTTTTGAACTCACAACCAATGGGCTTCTACGCGCCCGCTCAGATCGTCCGCGATGCCTGTGAGCACGGCGTCGAGGCACGGGAAGTGGATGTGAATGTGAGCGGCTGGGATTCGACGATGGAGTCCCCCACTCCCCATCGCCTTCGATGGGGAGAGGGTTGGGGTGAGGGGCAGCCGCTTGCGCCAGCGCGTGTTGCTGCCCCTCACCCTAGCCCTCTCCCCGTTCGGGCCGTTGGCCCGACGGAGAGAGGGAATGCCACCCCATCTCTCCGTCTTGGCCTGCGCCAGATTGATGGGTTGCAAGAAGAGGAGATTGGCAAGCTCCTCGCCGCACGAGCCGCCGCACCTTTCCGGGATGTCCATGATCTGTGGCTGCGGGCTGGCGTGCGTCTCGCGACATTGGAGAAGCTCGCTGCTGCAGATGCATTCCGCTCGATGGGTCTTGATCGCCGCCAAGCGCTGTGGGAGGTGAAGGCACTCGCCAATGCCGAACCGCTGCCGCTGTTTTCATATGCGCAAATGCGCGACCACGGCACCGAAGCAGATGTGACGCTGCCCGTCATGCCGCTGCCGGAACATGTCGTCAACGACTACCAAACGCTGCGGCTGTCGCTCAAAGCCCACCCGATGAGCTTCCTGCGCGATCGCTTGCGCGCGAACCGCGTCGTCCCCTGCGCCGAACTTCGCAACCTGAAAGACGGCGCATTCGTGCGCGTTGCCGGCGTCATTCTCGTGCGCCAGCGGCCGGGCTCGGCGAAGGGCGTCGTGTTCATGACCATTGAAGATGAAACGGGTGTCGCCAACGCGGTGGTCTGGCCTAAGACGCTTGAAAAATTTCGCAAGACCGTCATGCAAGCCCGTCTGATCTTGATCACCGGGCGCATTCAGCGGCACGAAGACATTATCCACGTTGTCTCCTCAAACTTGGACGACAAAAGTGACTGGCTGTCGTTGCTGTCGGAAGGCGCGCAGGACCTCCGGCTGCCGCTTGCCAATGCCGACGAGGTGACAAAGCCGGGCCCCGATCCGGATGCGACAGGCGGGGCGCTGCATCCGCGCTGGCCGGTGCAACCCGATCCCGTCAGGCCACGCCCCACGCATCCGCGGGCCGAGCGGGTCATTCCGAAATCGCGGGATTTTCATTGATGCTGGAGCGGTGATAGACACCTTTTAGTGGTGTCTGACACCATCAAGCGGGTTTTTCATCCCCCGTTCAGGCACAAAAGCGCACGTTTGCCCGGACAACGGGGACGCCCTGTAACACAAGTGCAACGGAGGCCGAACGAACTGATCACCGCCTGCGCAGCAAGATACTTTTCTTGCTAACTTGAAGCTGGTCGTTTCCCCAGGCTGCTTGGCGTTCCGCCAGACCGGCCTCAGGTCAGCGTCGCAGTCCACCCCCATTCCGGGGGTGCCGTTGTGTTGAACGTTTCGTTTGGAGAGTCCCCGATGTCGAAAACCCGTTGGATTGCCGCGGCCTTGGCCGCCGTGCCCCTCGCCGCCACACTTGCCCCCGCTACGCTCGAAGCCGCAAACGAGCGCGAAGTGACGGTCACAATCAACAAGATCAAAGCGCTCGACCAAGCCGACGTGTACTCGAAGGGTGACTTCTACGCCCGCGTGACCATCGACGGCACCACGCAATCCACACAGCCAGTGAAACAGGATGCCGAAATCACACCGAACTGGAAAATTTCCAAGAAGGTCAAGCCCGGCACCATCAAAGTGAAAGTTGAAATCCTCGACAAGGACGTCAGCCAAGACGATCCGATCGATATCAACAAGGTTGCGAACAAGCGTGACCTCGACTTCACAATCAACACCAAGAGCTGCAAGGTCGAAGGCTTCTCGTCAGCCTACAAGTGCGGCAAGACGATCAAGCGGGCCGGCGCAGAAGACAAGAAAGCCGAACTGTCATTCGTCGTGACGGTGAAGAAGTAAGGCTTTTAGAACTGCAATTGATGATACCCAAGGCGTCTGGCTCAACTGGCCAGGCGCCTTTTCAAGTTTCATACTCGTCGCTCCTCCCTCAGCCCTCCATAAACAACGCGAAAACACTGAACCCCCTGACCGATCGCCGGACAGACTAGCGCAACCTTCCCTTTCCCGCCATCGAGAAGCCCCTATAGTCCCTGGTTCCTTCGCGCACAAAGGCTGCCCGTTTCCCGCATGACGCGCCATTCAAACTTCCAGGTTCTCGCCTTCACCCTAACCGCGGTGGTCGTCGCTCACGGCACGCCTGCGCTGGCCCAACGCCAGCAGTCGCAGCCCGAGCCGTCCACCGGCTGGTTTGGCAAGACACTGGCCATCGCCAAGCACCACATGATCTCGACGGCCAACTCCCACGCGTCCGCCGCGGGCCGGGAAATCTTGCGTGCCGGTGGCTCAGCCGTCGATGCCGCCATCGCTGCGCAGCTTGTGTTGGGACTGGTTGAGCCGCAGTCCTCGGGCCTCGGTGGCGGGGCGTTCATTCTGAACTGGGACAAATCTATCAAACACCTCCAAGCCTATGACGGCCGCGAAACAGCGCCTGCCTCCGCCAAGCCTGACCGCTTCCTCAAAGACGGCAAACCCATGCCGTTTGAGACGGCCGTCAATTCGGGGCTCAGTGTCGGCGCTCCGGGTCTTGTGCGTTTGCTGGCGCAGGCTCACGCCGCGCATGGCAAACTCCCATGGGCCAAACTGTTTGAGCCCGCGATCCGATTGGCGAGTGATGGATTTGAGGTCTCCCAACGCCTCCATATTCTGTTGCGATTGAACGGCCCGAAAAAGTTTGACGCGACCGCACGGCGCTATTTCTTCGATGACGGGGGCAGCGCCTGGCCCATCGGGCACCTCCTCAAGAACCCGGCTTACGCCGCCACCCTGAAAGCCATCGCCGCAGGTGGTGCCGAGTCCTTTTATGCAGGCTCCATTGCCGAAGCGGTTGTTGCAGCCGTCCAGGCCGCACCCAATGCGGGCGGCGATCTGACCCTGGATGACATCCGGAAGTATCAACCGAAATCCCGTGCGCCGCTGTGCGTTCCTTATCGCGTCTACAAAATCTGCGGAATGAGCCCGCCGTCGTCGGGCGGCGTGGCGGTCGCGCAAATTCTGCAGATGCTAGAGCCGTTCGACCTTGGCAGCACACCATCAACGGCGCTCAACAGCCCGGCCGTGCACGCGATCGTCGAAGCTGAAAAGCTCGCCTATGCTGACCGCGACCGCTTTCTCGCCGATCCGGACTTCGTGGCCGTCCCTGCTGGGCTGACCGACCGCGCCTATCTCGACACACGGCGCAAGTTGATCGTCGCGGATGCCGCCATGCCGCGCCCGGCACCCGGCGAACCGCCCGGCGCCGACATTCGCGCCTTTGGCGATGACTCAACTGTGGAACGCGCGGGCACCAGCCACATCTCGATCATCGATGACGACGGCAATGCGGTATCCATGACCACGACCATCGAAGGCGCGTTTGGCTCCGGCCTGATGGCAGGCGGATTCCTACTCAACAATGAACTAACGGACTTTTCGATGCGACCGGAGGGCAAAGACGGCCGGCCCGCCGCCAATCGCGTCGAAGGCGGCAAGCGGCCGCGCAGCACGATGGCACCCACGATCGTGTTCGATGACACAGGCGAGGTGGTTGCCGTGCTGGGCTCACCAGGTGGCAGTCGCATCATTCTCTACGTCGTCAAAACGCTCGTGGCCCTGCTCGATTGGAAACTCGATGCGCAAGCCGCCAGTGCATTGACCAATTTTGGCAGCATGGGCGAGGCCGTCGAAGTGGAGTATGACTGGCGGTCGATCATGCTGTCGCTTCGGTTGAAATCGTACGGGCACCAGATTTCACCGGACCTGATGAACTCCGGCACCAATGTGATCGCCATCCGCGACGGCCGGATTGAAGGCGGCACGGATCCGCGCCGCGAAGGCGCGGCGCTCGGAGATTGAGATGAGCGAGCCCAACATTACCGTCGTGGGCGCTGGCATCCTCGGACTGTGGCAGGCTTTGACGCTGGCGCGGGCGGGCCATCGCGTGCGGCTCGTCGAGGAACATGCTGAACCGCTTACCAAGTCGGCGAGTTCTTACGCCGGAGCCATGCTTGCACCCGACTGCGAAGCGGAATCGGCGCCTGACATCGTGCGTGACCTGGGCCGCGAAGGGCTGGCCCTCTGGCGTGCGGCGTATCCAGGCATCGTCAACTCAGGCAGTCTCGTCGTGGCCGCTGCGCGCGATCAACCGGATCTCGTGCGCTTCGCTAAGATGACGCGCGGGCATCGCGGGCTAAACCCAGGAGAGTTTTCAGCCCTGGAACCCGATCTCGGCGACCGCTTCCCATCTGCTCTCTTTTTCGAGAATGAATCTCATGTGGTCACGCCAGATGCGCTGCAGTTTCTTCTGAATGCTGTCAGCGAAGCGGGCGTCGATCTGCATCTCGGCGTCCGGTTCGTTGAGCACGACGCAACGGGGACGATCATCGATTGCCGGGGGCTCGCGGCCCGCGAGACGTTGAAAGACCTGCGGGGCGTGCGTGGCGAACGGCTACTCATCAAATCACGCGACGTCACCCTGACCCGCCCCGTCCGCCTGTTGCATCCGCGCCATCCACTTTATGTGGTGCCGTGGGGCGGCGGGCGTTACCTGGTCGGCGCGACCATGATCGAAAGCGAAGACGCAGGGCTCATAACGGTGCGGTCAGCACTTGAATTGTTGGGGGCGGCCTACGCGATTCACCCGGCCTTTGCCGAAGCGGAGATTTTGGAATCCGGCGCTGGCATCCGCCCGGCATTCCCCGACAACGTGCCGTGCGCCATCGTGCATGCCGGGGGCAAACGCATCAGCGTCAATGGCGCCTACCGCCATGGGTTCTTGCTGGCACCCGTTTTGGCGCGGGCAGTGGCCGCCGTCCTGGCAAACTCACCGGATCACGCTTTAGTCAAACGCATCTGATCGCATCCCGGCGCACCCATGCCGCAGTGGTGCATCAGGCGGCTACTCGCTATGTTGCGATCATGACTGACCCATCCCATTCAAACGCCTCCGGCACGCAAACCTCGTTCGGCTTCCGCGACGTGCGCGAAGCGGACCGGCAAGGCCTCGTCAATGAGGTGTTTGCAGGCGTCGCCGAGAACTACGACCTGATGAACGACTTGATGTCGGGCGGGCTGCACCGGCTGTGGAAGGGCGATCTCATCGCCATGCTCAATCCGCCGAAGGGTGAGACGGCATTCCGGCTGCTCGACGTGGCTGGCGGTACGGGTGACGTCGCCATGCGTTACGCAGCGGCGGGTGGGCCAAACACCACGGCGGTGATCTGCGATATCAGCCCGGAGATGCTGGATGTTGGGCGCAAGCGCGTGCGCGAGGCGGGTCTTGAGCCCCGCATCACGCTGGTTGAGGGCAATGCCGAGTCGCTGCCGTTCGGCAATCGCGAGTTCGACGCCTACACGATTTCGTTTGGAATCCGCAACGTCACGCATATCGATCGCGCCCTGTCAGACGCCTACCGCGTATTGAAAACAGGTGGACGATTTATGTGTTTGGAATTTTCCGAATGCCAAGTGCCGATGCTGGACAAGCTCTATGATTTCCACTCGTTCGAAGTGATCCCGCGGCTCGGCAAGCTGACGGCGGGCGCGGCCGAGCCCTATCAGTATCTCGTCGAGTCGATCCGCAAGTTTCCGAACCAGGAGCAATTTGCGCAGTTGATCCGCGATGCAGGCTTCAGCCAAGTCACCTACCGCAATCTGACAGGTGGTATTGCGGCCATCCATTCGGGTTGGAAGGTTTAGCGGGCGCTATCCGGTCTGAACGCACACAGCGTAACCCCTCACCCTAACCCTCTCCCGATGGGAGAGGGAATTCGGCCGGCAACTGATGTGACATCGATTTTCACTTGGGAGTCATGTCGCGACGATGATGCGGGTTGGAGTTCCGCTCAGATTCCCTCTCCCATCGGGAGAGGGTTAGGGTGAGGGGTTGAAGACTCACACATCCGGCCCGATCATCTTTTCTGGCCGCACGATGGCGTCGAAGTCGGCCGCGGGAATGCCATCCTTGATCGCTTCTTCGCGCAACGTCGTACCGTTCTTGTGGGCGGTCTTGGCGATGTTCGCAGCCCGGTCGTAGCCGTATTTTTCCTTGAGCGGCGTCACCAGCATCAGCGAATTCGCGAGCCCCTGGGCAATGTTATCGAGACGTGGTTCGATACCCACGACACAGTTGTCGGTGAACGAAACGGAGGCATCGGCCAACAGCCGCACCGACTGCAAGAAGTTGTACGCCATCATCGGATTATAGACGTTCAGTTCAAAGTGACCCTGGCTGCCAGCAAAGCCAATCGCCGCGTTGTTGCCGTGAATGTGCGCGCACACCTGGGTCATCGCTTCGCACTGCGTGGGGTTCACCTTGCCCGGCATGATCGATGAGCCCGGCTCATTCTCCGGCAAGGCCAACTCGCCGAGGCCCGCGCGGGGACCTGACCCCAAGAACCGGATGTCGTTGGCGATCTTGAAGCAGCTCATGGCCACCGTCGTGACGGCCCCGTGGGCAAACACCATCGCATCATGCGCGGCGAGCGCTTCAAATTTGTTCGGCGCGGACGTGAATGGCAGCTTCGTGTTCGCTGAAATCTGGGCGGCTACCTGTTCGGCAAACCCGGCAGGCGACGCGAGCCCGGTGCCGACCGCCGTGCCGCCTTGGGCCAACTCCATCACCGCAGGCAGTGTCATCTCGATGCGTGCGATGCCGTTGGCGACCTGCTGGGCGTAGCCGGAGAATTCTTGCCCCAGAGTCAGCGGTGTCGCGTCCTGCGTGTGCGTACGCCCGATCTTGATAATGTCTGCCCATGCCTTCGCCTTGACATCGAGCGCGCGATGTAGGTGCTTGAGCGCGGGCACCAGCCGGTGCACGGTCTCTTCCGCGCAGGCTATGTGCATGGCTGTCGGGAATGTATCGTTCGACGACTGGCTCATATTAACGTGGTCGTTGGGATGGACGGGCTTCTTTGACCCCATCACTCCACCGAGCATCTCGATCGCGCGGTTCGAGATCGCCTCATTGGCGTTCATGTTCGACTGGGTGCCCGAGCCCGTCTGCCAGACGACCAGCGGAAAATGATCGTCGAGTTTGCCGTCGATGACCTCTTGCGCTGCACTGACGATGGCGTCCCCGATCTTTTTGTCGAGCTTGCCGAGTGCCATGTTCGTCTCGGCGGCAGCGCGCTTTACGATCCCCAGCGCCCGGATGACCGGCTTTGGCTGCTGTTCCCAACCGATTTTGAAGTTGCCAAGAGACCGTTGAGCCTGCGCGCCCCAATAGCGGTCAGCTTCAACTTCGATCGGGCCAAAGGTATCGGTTTCCGTGCGGGTCTTGGTCATGGGCTTGGTCGCTCTCGGCTGCATAATGCAATCCTGAGCGGATAGCACGCGGCAGCAAACTGTGCGAGCGGGGCCGGTTTAAGATACGGTGCGCTTAGCCCCGGCGCGGTCGACGCCGTTTCGCGACAACGCTTGCAGCGGGTTCTCGAACCGGGACCGGGGCACTGCTGACGTCTGGCTCGCGCCCGCCGCAACCTCATCATAGATTTTGGCCATGCGGGCGAGCTTATGGTCCCACAGTCCAAGTTCGGCGATCCGCTCACGTGCAGATCGGCCCATGGCCTGGCGCATCTCAGGCTCAGCCGCCATTCTCCGGATTCCCGCGGCGAGACCATCGGCGAAAGCTTCGGGGTTCGTTGGATCAACCCGAATGCCGCAGTCCTGCGTCACGATGTGACCGGGGCCACCATTGCTGGCGACGATCGCGGGCAGACCGTGGCGCATGCACTCAAACAGCACGCCGCCGGTCGGCTCGCGGAAACTGGGGAACAGGAACACGTCTGCTGACCGGTACAGGGGCTCGAGATCGGCACGCGGCAACCGGCCAAAGAAGTGCACGCGAGAGGCAACGCCAAGTTCGCGCGCTTCGCGCTGGCAAGCGTCCATATCTTCGCCGGCACCGGCCACATCGAGTGTTACGCCCGGTAAGTCAGATAGCTTAGCGAGTGCGCGAATGGCATCCCGCAGTCCTTTTGTGCGGATCACACGGCCGACATATAGCATGCGAAGCTCGCCGGCCGGCTTTATGTCAGCAGGGCGAGGCTCGGCCAGAAGTTCAATCCCGACTTCATATTCGAGATCGATGCGTTGGGTTTTTACGTCGGACAAACGGTCCGCCGCATAGCCGCTACAGCAAATGATGCTGGCTGCTTGCTCATAGGTCCGGCGAAGGAACGGATCAAACCGAAGCCGGAAGCTGTCGATGTTGCGCAGCTTCATGAAGCCCGGCTCGGTGCCAAGCTCAGCATTGAAGCCAGCTGGCGTTTCAACACCGCCACCGACAGGCCCAAAGATGAACGGAATGTCAAAGCCGGCGCAGGGGCTCGGATAGCGCGTCGCCATTGGCATCAACTGATGCAACAAATCGAAGGACTCGCCGCGTGCAAGGGCATCGCTGATCCAGCGGCGCGCGCGAACATAGAATGCAGGATACCAAGGCTTTGCTGCACTATTGAAGCGGGGAAACCGTCCGAGGTACCCCACAGCATCCCACTCGATGACACGAACGCCCGGCAACTGTGCGGACGGCGAGCGGTGCCCGGGAAATCGCTGCGTCACAACGGTGAGGTCGCACGTCTTTGAAAGACGGGAGATCCACTCGTAACCGCACCAGTTCTCTCCCACGTCCGCGCCATCGCACTGCGGGCAGACGATCAGCACTTTTCTTAAACCCGGCATCCAAAATAACTCGCGCGGACCACACCCTCACACGGAGATGAACACTGCCGGGTTACGATGAAAGAACCGTGAGCAGAATGGTTACTGATTGCCTAATTGACGGGTCAGTTCTGGCACCCGCGGCCGGAAGGCAATCGCACCAAAAGAAAAAGGGCGGAGGATCTTCCGCCCTTCTCCAGTGAACCCAGGTCCGCTGGCTATTAGGCCAACTTGAACGGCATGTCCTTGGAAGCGAAAAACGCGTCGATGTTGTCGAGCGCTTCAAAGCCCATCTGATTGCGGGCTTCGATGGCCGCCGATCCCAGATGCGGCAACAGGAAGGTATTGGGCAGGTCGTAGTAGCCCTCGTGGATCTTGGGCTCGCCCGCGAACACATCGAGACCGGCATAGCCAAGCCGGCCCGACTTCAAGGCTGCAATCATGTCCTCATCATTGACCAGATCGCCGCGCGCCGTGTTCACCACGACCGCACCATGCGGCAGCTTCTCGATCGCGGTCTTATTAAAGAAGTACCGAGTCTCGGGGGTCGATGGCGCATTGATAGAGAAAAACTGCGAGACCTTGAGCAGACTGTCGAGACTGTCGTGATAGATCACGCCCAGCTCTGTCTCCCGTTCCACCGGCTGGCGGTAGATATCATAATAGTGGACGTCCATGTCGAACCCGCGGGCACGCTTGGCGAGTGCCTGGCCGATTTTGCCGAAGCCATAAATGCCGAGCACCTTGTTATCGAGGCGCTGGCCAACGAGCTGCAACGGTTGCCAACCCGGCCACGAGCGCGTGCGGATCATGTTTTCGCCTTCGCCGGCGCGCCGCGCAGCACCAAGCAACAGCAGCATGGCGATTTCGGCCGTCGCGACGGTGACGCCGTGCGGGGCGTTACCGACCGTAATGCCGCGCGCCTTGCAGGCGTCGAGGTCGATGTGGTCGAAACCGATCGAGAAGGTCGAAATGCACTTGATGTTGTCGGGGATCCTATCGATCACATCCTTGCGGCACTTCTCATTCAGCGTGATTAGAAGTGCGTCAACGCTCTTTGCCGTCTCGAGCAATTCGTCGATTGAGATCTTCGGGTTATCGCCGTGCGCGGTCACGTCGTAGGTCGCTCGGGCGCGGGCCATGACGGCGTCTGGCAGCGGCCAGGTGATCAGTATTTTCTTCTTGGACATGTGTTCAGGACTCCCGGGCATACGACTTTGGTCGCGCGTTTTCGCTTGTGCCCCACGCCCGCGATCCTGACAAGCCCGTAGCGCACGGCCGCAGCACAAACCGCCAACGCGCGGTCCTGCCAACCGTCCAATCGATGCGCCTGCGGCCGCCGGAAACCCTTTTTTCACCATACCGGAGCACTGTTCGGCGAGATCAATGCCCGCCGCCCTTCCGGCGCGCGACGTGCGGGGACCGTGCCCGATGCGGATGATAGTACTTGCTTTCGCCATTGTGGCCGGCGTCAAGGTCTACACCCAGGACCGGCTCTACCGCGCCGCCATGGGTGAAGCCCTGGTCCAGGCCTACCGCGAGCGGGCGCAGCAGGTCTGCGTCAAGGAGCTGGCGAGAACGACGCGAACCGTCCCCCCCGCCGGTACCTGGGCGGCCAGTTCCTCGGCAGCCGAAGTCGTCATTGGAAATCCTAACGCGTCCGTCGCGATCTGGGATTTCGACAACCCGTTGTGGGAGGTCCGCTTCCGCCACCCGCATTTGATTTTGAGCGGGCCGGGAGTTCGGGGCGTCACATGCGCCTACGACCTCAAGGTCGGGTTCGCGAGCCTCAGCGGCCGCTAAAGCGCCCACCAAACTGCAAGCGCATAACCTAGCGCTTGATCGCCAGAATGGCGATCTGCGTCATGAACAGGTGGTCGAAGCGGCCGCCGGTCAGCTTCGAAATCAGCTCCGTGCGCGGGCTGAAGGCG
>JANOFU010000031.1:0-15274 GCA_031413815.1 Hyphomicrobium sp.
ATAATTTGGAGGTGACGGGGCGGTTACCTGCGCCGTATTCGGTGCGACCCGTGTCGCAGCCCGGCCGTTCCCCCCTCCCATTAACGGGGTGGGGACGGGGGTGGGGTGAAGCAACCGCACCAGTCTCTCGGGATCCCCCCACCCCTAACCCCTCCCCGCGAGGGGGAGGGGCACAGCGCAACATCTCCGCCACATAGTCCAGCTCACGCTTGTAAGCTGCGAGAAACCGCGCCTCATCCCAGCCCTGGTGGCGGACATGGCTATTGAAATCGCAATAGGGGCACTTCTGCGCGCAGAACGGCCAGTGAATGTAGACGCCGAAGGCCATGTGTTTCTGACTTCCGTCAGTCATGCTGATCGGCCTTACTCGATGCATTCGATGCGGCCCGGATAGACTTGGACCAGCCGGTGGCGTTCCGAGAGCTCACTGACCTCGTTCCAAATTCTGTTCAAGAGACCATGCAAACTGCGCATCTTCATATTGCCTATTCGCAAGTGAATGACATGAGGTCCCTCACGCATTCCAACAATCCGGTCGGAAAAATCGGCGTCCTTCGGTACAATAGTCAGTCCTTCGCGTAGTGCGAATTCCTAGATTAGGCTGTCGGATAAACTCGGATCGATGTCTTGGACAAAGACAAAATCGTCACGATCCCAAAGCGAAAAATAACGGGGCAGATTGGTATCAATCAGAAACCGCGGCATCAGTCGATTGTCATCACAGAAAACTTCCTGTTCAGAAGTTGTGCTGCAAAAGCCAAGCACGCCTTGATGTCTTCAGGCTTCAGCGAGGGGTACTGATGCAGAATGTCCTGCTCGCTGTCACCCGCACTCAAGAACCCCAACACCGTCTCAACCGTGATCCGCGTTCCACGGACAACAGGCTTGCCATTGCAGACATCTGGATCGATGCTGATCCTATCATCGACGAACATTGGGCTGGTTGGCGACATATCATAAACTCCGGCAGGGACGGCGAACGCTGTCACCCTGGCGCCTGTTCGCATAGTACACCATGGTGACACTGCTGTCCCGGACCAGGGCGGGACTGAAACGGCAAATTTCAAGACGACGGCCTCACTCATACCTGCTCGCTGCCAGCAGCGCTTTCGCAATCGTGCGCCATTTGGGGTCGTCGTTCGCGGGCGCGTCGCTGAACCATCCCTGCATCGCCTCCAGAAAGCGCGGTAGATCGGCATTTCCCCACTCGCCGCCGTTACGTGCCAAATCGGTGCGCAGATTGGCAATGAACGTGACCAGCTCCTCGCGCGTTGAGATATTGGCGGCCGCCGCGGCCAAGCCATCGGCATCGCGCGTGGCATTGGGCTGAAGCGGGGCCGCCCCATCATCCTCGAGGCATGCACGCCGGAACGCATCGAATGCGCGCGTGCGATGTGAGATCGCATACTTTTGCGCCGGCTCCATTTCGCCAAACGTCTGCGTTTCGCCCTCGGCCACAAATATCGGATCGTAGCCAAAGCCGTTGCCCCCCCGCGCCGGCCACACGAGATGCCCGTGAACTTTGCCTTCGAAAAATGCGTGCTCGCCGGTCGGCCACGCCAGGCACAAAACCGAAATGAAATTCGCGCGCGGGCCGGGTGCTGACCAGCCATGCCGCTGTGTCACTTCTTCGGCCACCTTGCGCATCCCAATCGAGAAGTCTTTCGTGGGCCCCGCCCAGCGCGCGGAATAAATGCCGGGCGCGCCACCGAGACACTCCACCTCAAGGCCGGAGTCGTCGGCGAGCGCCGGCAACTGCGCACCCATCGCAGCAGCGGCAGCTTTCAGAAGCGCATTGCCCTCAAACGTCGGCTCGGTTTCGTCGGGCTCACTCAAGCCAAGTTCGCCCGCTGATACGGCCGCCAAACCATAGGGCGCGATCAGTTGGTTGATTTCCCACACCTTGCCCTTGTTGTGGCTGGCGACAACAAGTTTCGTGCCGCGCGTCAGTCTGTGCATCAGAACGAGGCCCACAAGAAAATAGCCGTCGCAGCCGCGCCAAGTGCCGTGCGCACAGCGTGCAGCCCGCCCCACTTGACAATCAAAGCACGGGAATTTGGACCGGCCTCGTCAGGCTCAATCGCATTCAATATGTGGTTTGTCGGCATGATGCCGAAGAGCGTAAACGGCCAATTGGCAACCAGCACGACCGCTCCAACGAGCCACGCAGTATCGCCCGTCGACCACCACGTCAGCGCACCTGCTATGAAGCCCAACACGGCAAGCGTCGCCTGCATCGTGAAGCCCCGCGCATAACTCGGCTTCCACTGGGCCAGCAGCGCCCGGTCATCGAGTCCGAGACGTGCCGGTTGCTCAGCCCAGTTGATATAGAAAGCCGCACCCGTAAAGAGCGCCGCGATCATCAAGGCGAACGGTCCCAGGTTCATCGAGTGTCTTGTGCTCCAGTCATGTGTCGTGCGACCGCAAGGCGGGCTCCGCGGTTCAATTTGTGCATGGCAGGTTATGGCAACGGGCTGCAGGCAATAGGCAGCTCGTCGCCGGCCGTTGGTGGAGCGGTTGCTGCCTGCTGCCCACTGCCCGTTGCCTCCACTTACGCCACCGTCAATTTCTGCAGCGACACCAATTCGCCGATGCCCTTCTTGGCAAGGCCCATCAACTGATCGAACTGGGCCTGCGAGAATGGCGTCGTCTCCGCCGTGCCCTGTACCTCCACAATACCGCCCGAGCCGGTCATCACGAAATTTGTGTCAGCGTCCGCCGCGCTGTCTTCCACATAGTCAAGATCGAGGACCGCCTGGCCCTTGTAAAGCCCGCAGGAGATTGCCGCGATGTGATCGCGCAGCACGCCCTCTTTGACCATGTCGCGCATTTTCATCCACTGGATGCAATCGTAGAGCGCCACCCAAGCACCCGTGATCGCCGCTGTCCGCGTGCCGCCATCGGCTTGAATGACATCGCAATCAACCGAGATCTGCCGCTCGCCGAGCTTGGGCAGATCGACCACCGCCCGCAACGCCCGGCCGATCAGCCGCTGGATTTCCTGCGTCCTGCCCGACGCGTGCCCGACGCTGGCTTCCCGCCGCATGCGTTCCGACGTCGACCGCGGCAGCATGCCGTACTCCGCCGTCACCCATCCGCGCGCTTGGCCTTTGAGCCACGGCGGCACGCGCTCTTCCAAGCTGGCCGTGCACAGCACATGCGTATTGCCGAACTTGATCAGGCACGAGCCTTCGGCGTGCATCGACACCGCGCGCTCGAACGAGACGCGGCGCAGCTCGTCAGGGAGGCGCTTGGACGGACGAATAGAGGGGGTTTCGGACAAGGCGCCGCTCCGGGGAAAGGGTGTATTTGAGGGTTCGCCGGGACCCTACGGGAACCGGGATATGGGTTCAACTTGAAACGCAGGCGGAAAACCCAAGATTTGACTGTGTGGGGCTGGCGTCCCTAGAGTCGTCTCATGAACGGCCAATCGCCCTGCGAAGGGTCTGGCCGAAGAGGACCGATGACCGAATTCGTTTCGCACATTTCCCGGTTAAACGAGCGGTCGCGCGCGATTCTGCGCCACATCGTCGAGGGCTACCTGCTGACCGGCGAACCTGTCGGGTCGCGCAATCTGGCGCGCGTACTGCCGATGACGCTGTCGCCAGCCTCGATCCGCAACGTCATGTCGGACCTGGAAACGTCCGGGCTGATCTATGCCCCGCACACTTCTGCCGGCCGTTTGCCCACACAATCTGGCCTGCGACTGTTCGTTGATGGCCTGCTCGAAATCGGCAACCTGACAGACGAAGAACGGCGCCAAATTGAAGCGCAAATTGCCGTCACGCGCTCCACGTCGATAGAAAAGGTGCTGAGCGAAGCCAGCGAAATGATCTCTGGCCTGTCGCATTGTGCCGGCGTCGTGCTGGCGGAAAAGCAGGTCTCACCACTGAAGCAGATCGAGTTTGTCTCGATCGAGCCGACAAAGGCGCTTGCGGTACTGGTCAGCGAAGACGGCGGCGTTGAAAACCGCATTATCAATTTGCCGCCGGGTCTACCGGTGTCAGCCCTCACGGAGGCCGCCAACTATCTCAACGCACATATTCGCGGCTTGACCATTGGTGAGGCGCGCCAGCGGGTTGAAAAAGAGCTGGGCCATGCCAAGGCAGAACTGGATGTTCTGACGCAAAAGGTCATCAAGGCGGGCTTTGCCGAGTGGGCAGGCTCAGCAGATGACCGCAAGAGCTTGATCGTGCGTGGGCAATCGAACCTTTTGAAGGATCTGTCAGCAATCGACGATCTGGAGCGCATCCGCCAGCTGTTCGACGATCTCGAATCCAAACGCGATCTGGTCCAACTCTTGGGTTCGGCGGAGTGTGGCGACGGCGTCCGCATATTCATCGGTTCGGAGAACAAGCTGTTCTCGATGTCGGGGTCGTCGCTGATCGTCGCACCATTTCATGACGAGACCCGCAAAGTTGTCGGCGTTCTGGGCGTTATCGGCCCTACGCGCCTCAACTACGCGCGGATTATCCCAATGGTCGACTACACGGCCAAGATTGTCGGCCGCCTCATCACTTGATTTTTTCCCGCAATGGGCCGATATCCGGCCCGCGAGTTTGACGGGGTCAGACCCCTCGCACCCGGCTTAATATAAAGACTGCGAAACTTGAGGCGAGGGGTCTGACCCCGGCCCGCGCGGAGACCGAATGTCCGATCCCAAGACCAACGGCGACGATCCGGCCAGCACCAGCCCCGACCCGCTCGCGCAAGTCCCAGCTCCTGAAGCGGCGGAGCCGGAGTTCGAAATCGAAGTCGGTCCCGAGCAGCTCAGAGAGATTATTGGCGTTCTGCAGGCTGAAATCGACGCTCAAAAAACGCAAATCCTGCGGCTGGCCGCCGATATGGACAACCTGCGCAAGCGGACCGTGCGTGAAAAGGAAGAAGCCGCCAAATACGCCATCACGAAATTCGCGCGCGATATCGTCGGCGTAGCCGATAACTTCGAGCGCGCCGTCGCTGCCGTGCCGCAAGGCGCTGCAGAACTGGACCCAGCGTTAGACAGCCTTGTCGAAGGCGTCTCGATGACGGAGCGCGAGTTGGTCAACGTGCTTGAGCGCCATGGCGTCAAGCGCATCAACCCACACGGCGAACAGTTCAATCCGCACCGCCATCAGGCAATGATGGAACAACAAAACCTGGACGTCGCACCAGGCACGATTCTGCAGGTCTATCAGCCGGGCTACCTGATCGATGACCGGGTGTTGCGCCCCGCGATGGTGGTCGTCGCGAAGGGTGGAGCCAAGCCGGCAAAGCCTGAATCTGCAGAAGCGCCAATCGAACCGCAGCCACCTGCTGGCGATGTTGATCAAGAGCCTACAGCGACTTAACCGCCGCAGCCGCCACCGCATCCGCCGCCACAGCCGCCGGCACCACCATTGCCACCCGCGCCGCCGCAACCGCTACCAGGCGTTGAACAACCGCCGCCCTTGTCGTCCTTGCGCTGCTTCTTTTTCTGTTCGGCCTGCTTGGCTTTGTAGAAGCGCACGGCCCTGCTGCCAAAAACGACAGCTGCAAGAGCAAGTACTGCCGACAACACAATAACAAATCCGGACAGGAACGGCGACATCGTATGTGCGTGGGTCAGCAATGCCTGGTAGCTCTCGATCACGGCCCGGATCAAATCAACGAACAGGTAGGTGCCGAGCGCAGCGCCGGTCACTAAGCTCCAGAACAGAATCGTTGCGCCCACGCCCTTAGGCTTCGGAATCACCCAATTGCGCGCCGTGTTGATGCGGTACGCCATCAACGACTCACCAAACCGGATATCGGGCTCCGGCCAGATATCTGGCGGCGGCCAGGTGCCAAACTCGAGCTTATAACTGCTGGCTGTCGCGATGTAGTTTTCGTCGTAGCGCTTGCGCTCAACGGGACCGCCTTTGGTCGGTCCATGATGAAATGGCCGGCCAAGAACCTTGGGGCAGTAGTCGTCCCAGTAGGAATGAGAATAGACAAGGTGCAGGTGCCAAGCCTGATCGACTTCATCGGACGGCGTCACCTCGTGTCCCGCCACGCAGGCGAGATAGCAAAACCGCTTGTATTCGCCGACGACACGCTTTGCGAACTCAGCGGTCCAGCCATTCTCGCGCGCCAAACGCCGCGTAAAATTCAGCTGCGCCTCCGGATCATCAAGATCGAAGGCCTCGATACGCGTCCAGAGCTCGGAATTCGCCGGCATAGCGGGTCTCAAGGGAACGGCAGATGTGTCCCTGTCATCATACCTTTGAGATATTGATAAACGCCGCGCGGACCAACTCCCCGCGATGGCCAAACCCACAATCATGGTTAGTGCAACGTTACGGTGCCGGCGCCACCGTCACGCGCCGCAGCGTGAGATTGATCCGGCCACCGCCCGGGATCAGGTCCGAGGTGCCCGGCACAACCTTGTCGATGCCGTGATATGCAAACCGCGAGGCCCCTCCCAACACGGCCACGTCGCCCGACTTCAACACCATCCGTGTCTTCAGGTCGCCCCGCTTGGGTCCGCCGACGTGGAACACTGCGTCATCGCCCAACGACACCGACAGCACCGGCGCCCGGGGCTCGTTTTCGTCGGCGTCGCGATGGCTGCCCATCTTGGTGCCAGCGCCATAGAAATTGATCAAACACGCCTCTGGCGGCGCGAAAAACCCTGTATGAACGCGCCACAGGTCCAACAGCACGTCCGGCATCGGTGGCCAGGGCAAGCCCGTATCGGGATGCGACGACTGATAGCGATAGCCCCCTTCCCGATCCGACACCCAGCCCAGCCAACCGCAGTTGGTCATCCGCACGGAGAATGGCTTGCCTGTGCGCGGCATCCGCGGAACAAACGGCGGGGCCACCGCGATGATGGTATTAACCTGTTGCAACAGATCGGTTTGCTGGCGGCGATCAAGCGCGCCAGGGCTGTGGATAAAACCGGGCGAACTCATGAGATCAAGCCCCAAAATGCCGGATCGAGGCCGCGTGACCGCCACCAAAGATGCGCAGTTGCGGGATTGTTTTGTGATACGTCACATTGCGGGTGAAAATTGATGACGTCCGCGTGATCTGGTCCCGTTGCACCGGCTTTGTGGCACCCTATATAACTGCGCATCGCTTCTAACTCTCCCGGGGACCGCGACCGTCCTGGCCCCCACTGAAACGGGGCCGGGACGACACTGGATGCCTCAGCCGGATCCAGCCGGTTTGCCACATAACGAAGGAAGACACTAAGATGAGTAAAGTAATCGGCATTGACCTTGGCACCACCAACTCCTGCGTCGCGGTCATGGAAGGTGGCAAGCCTAGAGTTCTGGAAAACGCCGAAGGCTTCAACACGACGCCGTCGATCGTTGCATTCACCGACGACGACGAGCGGCTGATTGGCTTGCCCGCCAAGCGCCAGGCGGTCACGAACCCGACAGAAACACTGTTTGCCATTAAACGCCTCATTGGCCGCCGCTTCGACGACCCGATGGTCGAGAAGGACAAAAAGCTCGTCCCCTACAAGATCATCCGGGGCCCGAGCGGCGACGCATGGGTGGAAGCGAACGGCAAGCAGTACTCGCCCCAGCAAGTTTCCGCGTTCATTCTGCAGAAGATGAAAGAAACCGCAGAAGCAAAACTCGGCGAACCGGTCACACAGGCCGTCATCACGGTTCCGGCGTACTTCAATGATGCTCAGCGTCAGGCAACGAAAGACGCCGGCAAAATCGCGGGCCTTGAAGTGCTGCGCATTATCAACGAGCCGACAGCGGCCGCTCTCGCTTACGGTCTCGACAAGAAAACGGAAGCCAAAACCATCGCGGTCTACGACCTCGGCGGCGGCACGTTCGATATCTCCATTCTGGAAATCGGCGACGGCGTCTTCGAGGTGAAGTCAACCAACGGCGACACATTCCTCGGCGGCGAAGACTTCGACATGAAGCTCGTGTCGTATCTGGCCGACGAGTTTAAGAAGTCGAACGGGATTGATCTGCGCGGTGACAAGCTCGCACTGCAGCGTCTCAAAGAAGCGGCAGAAAAGGCCAAGATCGAACTGTCGTCGTCCTCGCAGACGGAAATCAACCTGCCGTTCATTACCGCCGACCAGTCCGGCCCCAAACATCTGACGATGAAGTTGACGCGCGCCAAACTCGAAAGTTTGGTCGATGACCTCATCGAAAAGACCAAGGGCCCGTGCCTGCAAGCGATCAAGGACGCCGGCTTGAAGGCGGCTGAAATCGACGAAGTTGTTCTCGTCGGCGGCATGACGCGCATGCCCAAGGTCCAGCAAATCGTCAAGGAACTGTTTGGCAAAGAGCCACACAAGGGCGTCAACCCGGACGAGGTCGTCGCCGTCGGCGCGGCCATTCAGGGCGGCGTTCTAAAGGGCGAAGTGAAGGACGTGCTGCTGCTTGATGTGACGCCGCTGTCGCTCGGCATCGAAACTCTGGGCGGCGTGTTTACGCGCCTGATCGACCGCAACACCACGATCCCGACCAAGAAGAGCCAAGTGTTCTCGACCGCTGAAGATGCGCAGAGTGCGGTCACCATTCGCGTCAGCCAGGGCGAGCGCGAAATGGCAGCCCACAACAAGTTGCTCGGTCAGTTCGATCTCGTCGGTCTCCCGCCGGCACCCCGTGGCGTGCCGCAGGTCGAAGTCACCTTCGATATCGACGCCAACGGCATTGTGCATGTCTCCGCCAAGGACAAGGCAACGGGCAAGGAACAGTCCGTTCGCATTCAAGCCTCCGGCGGCCTGTCGGATGCCGAGATCGAGCGCATGGTGAAGGACGCCGAAGCTCACGCTGCCGACGACAAGAAGCAGCGGGATCTGGTCGAAGCCCGCAACCAGGCTGAAGCCCTGATCCACTCAACCGAAAAGCAACTGGCCGACAACGTGTCGAATGCTGCAGTGGTGGCGGTGAAGGGCGATATCGAAACAGCGATCGCGGCCGCGAAGGACGCAGTCAAAACCGAAGAGACCGACGCCATCAAAGCGGCGACCGGCGCGCTCGCTCAGGTGGCGATGAAGATCGGCGAAGCGATCTACGGGGCGTCTCGTGACGGCGGCGCGGGTGCTGATGGCGGCGCCAGTGGCGAAGCTGATCTCGGCGGCGATGATGTCGTTGACGCGGACTTCGAAGAGGTCAAGGACGACAAGAAAAAGTCGGCCTAGTTTGGACGGGGCCGATGCGCCGCGTCCGCTCAGACCTGACATTGGGGCAGCGGCGACCATTGTTCGCTGCTGCCCTACTCACTTTTTTCATCGCCGCATCCCCCGTAACCGCTCAGACTGGAAACATGAACGACCTTGCCGAGCGCTCGAAAACGATGCTTCCACCAACATTGGACTTTGAGCGCAGAGCCACAGAGGCCTTCACAGCTAAGTCTTTGATGGATCTTGAGGGCTTGTATTCTGAACTCAAAGCGCAAATTGAGGTGACAGAGGCCTCGCTTGAGAAGGGCATCAACGCCAGTGGCTGCGATGTTGCGGTTGCAAACTTGCTCATTATTATCGGGTTTGCGATGAACAGGCTCGGCAAAGATGGCCGCTACGAACCATGGATGGCAGACGAAAGCCTGAGACTTCTTGCAGAATATCAAAGCTCTATGACCGACTGCGCCACCGATGCCAAAGCTCCGCCCGCACGGCCGTACTTGACGGCTCAACACCTGAAAGCCCTATAGAGCGATGGCGAAGCGCGATTATTACGAAACCCTCGGAGTTGAAAAGTCTGCCACCGAGCAAGACTTGAAGACAGCGTTTCGCAAGCTCGCCAAAGAGCATCACCCCGATAAGAACCCCGGCGACAAGGCCGCGGAGCAGAAATTCAAAGACCTCAATGAAGCCTATGAAGCGCTGAAGGACCCGCAAAAGCGGGCCGCCTATGATCGCTTTGGGCACGCTGCATTCGATGGCGGTGGGCGCGGTGGCCAGGCCGGCGGTTTTGGACCCGATTTTGCCTCTTCCATGTCCGACATGTTCGACGATCTGTTCGGCGAGTTCATGGGCGGGCGGCGCGGCGGCCAGCCGCGGTCCCGCAACGGCAAAGAGCGCGGCGCTGATTTGCGCTATAATATGGAGATCTCGCTGACCGAAGCCTACACTGGCCGGTCGGCGCAAATTCGCGTGCCCACCAGCGTAACGTGCGAAACGTGCACCGGGTCGGGTGCGAAGGCCGGCACCAAGCCTACGTCGTGCCCGACCTGCGGTGGCGCGGGCAAAGTCCGCGCCAGCCAAGGTTTTTTTACCATCGAGCGCACGTGCCCGTCGTGTCAGGGCCGCGGCGAAATCATTTCCGACCCTTGCGCGTCGTGCGCAGGCGCTGGCCGCGTCGTCAAAGAGCGCACGCTGTCCGTCAACATTCCAGCGGGCGTCGAGGATGGCACTCGTATCCGTCTGGCTGGCGAAGGCGAAGCAGGAGTACGCGGCGGGCCTGCCGGCGACCTTTATATTTTCCTGTCGATCAAGCCGGACGAATTTTTCCAGCGCGACGGCGCGGATGTGTTCTGCAAGGTGCCGATCTCGATGACCACGGCAGCGCTCGGCGGGCACATCGAAGTGCCGACCCTCGAAGGCGCGATGACGCGGGTCAAGGTTCCCGAAGGCAGCGAAAGCGGCAAGCAGTTCCGGCTCAAGGGCAAAGGGATGCCCGTGCTCCGCTCGTCGGTCACCGGCGATATGTACATCCAGGTTGAAGTCGAAACGCCAAAGAACCTCACCCGCAAGCAGCGCGAGCTGCTGGAGGAATTCGAGAAAGAGAGCCATCGCGAAACCAGCCCGGAAAGTGCCGGGTTCTTCGCGCGCGTGAAGGACTTCTTCGGCGGCGACGGCAAGACGGGATAAGCGCCACCGGTCCCGGTTTTCATAGTGCTCTCGCGGCACCGCGGGTCAAACATCCCAAGGCTGCGCAGCACCGGGACCGCATGACGGGCGGTTGGCCCGCCCCGAAAAAACAGCTAGAACCGTCCAGCTGTCCTCGCCGTCGTCCGCAGTCCCAACCTAGGATCATTGTTGCATGACCACGCACGCTTCCAACGCGCCGCGCCTGCTGTTCTTTGCCGGTTCGTCTCGCGCCGGCTCACACAACAAGCGCTTGGCACGGCTCGGTGCACTGATTGCGGAGGCGAATGGAGTCGCTGCAACGTTCGCCGACCTCGGTGACTATCCGATGCCGCTCTATGACGCGGATTTGCAAACAGCGGACGGCATTCCCGAGACCGCCAAAAAATTTGAAGCGCTGCTGAAGGTCCACACGGGCGTGTTTATCGCATGCCCCGAATACAATGCCTCAATTACCCCCCTCCTGAAAAACACGCTGGATTGGCTGAGCCGCATTCGCACCGATGGCGAGGAACCTCTCGCCGTCTTCAAATCGCGGGTGTTCATGCTTGGCTCGGCGTCGCCCGGCGGCATGGGTGGCCTGCGTGGCCTCACAACGGTCCGCACTGTCCTTGAACTGGGTCTTGGCGCCCTCGTTCTGCCGGAGCAGTTTGCCGTCCCGCGCGCCATCGACGCCTTCGAAGACAACGGCCACTTCAAGAACAAGGATCAAAGCGAGCAGTTTAAGGCGGCCATTCAAAAACTCGCCCGCGCGGCCCATGTGCTGCATGGGTAATCGCAGCAGGTAGCAGGCAGCAGGCAGCAGGCAGCAGGCAGCAGGCAGCAGGCAGCAGGCAGCAGGCAGCAATCAAAGAACAGTCTTCCGCTATTGTGCAACTAAGGGTTTGACCCCATGCCGCCAGTTTGATTTTCTCTTTCGTGGCACCTCACAAGTCAATGCCCTGCTGCCCCCTGCCGGTCGCCTGCTGCCTTTCACCAGGATCTGCGTCTTGCCCCACACCCCCGCCAAAGACCGTCTCATCGTCGCGCTCGACATGCCTGTCATCGAGGAAGCGCACCGTCTGATCGCGACCCTCGCCGACTGCGTGTCATTCTACAAAGTCGGTCTAGAGCTTTTGTTTGCAGGTGGCTTGGATCTTGCGCGCGGCCTGCGCGGTCAGGGCAAGCGCGTGTTCCTGGATATGAAGTAGCTCGATATCGGCAACACGGTCGAACGCGCGGTTGCCAATGCCTGCGATTTGGACGTCAACTTCCTCACCGTTCACGGCCACGACCTAAAAACCCTAAGAGCCGCCGTCAGCGGACGGGGATCGAGCAATTTGAAGCTGCTGGCAGTCACGGTCATGACCAACCTGACGCAGGAAGACCTGCACCAGCAGGGCACGCAGATGAGCCCGAGCGATCTTGTTCTCCACCGCGCGCAGCTGGCCTTCGAGTCGGGGTTTGATGGTGTCATTGCCTCGGGCCAAGAGGCCGAGGCCATCCGCGCAGCAACGGGCCCCAACTTTTTGATTGTGACACCCGGTATTCGCCTGGCTGGCAGCACCACCGACGACCAGGAACGTGTCATGACGCCGGAGCGTGCCATTGCTGCGGGTGCCAACCACATCGTTGTCGGCCGGCCAATCACCCAAGCGGACGACCCACGAGCCGCGGCCGAAACGTTCCAGCATCACATCCGCGAGGCGCGGTCCAACACACCGCCCGCGCGCTGACGTCAACCCAAAACCGTAAGAGGACGCCCATGCCCAAGGGTTACGTGATCGCACACGCCACTGTCACCGATCCCGAAAAGTGGGGCCAGTATGTTGCCAAATCGAAGGTGGCCCTCGACAAATTCGGCGGCGTGCCGATCATTCGCGGTGGCCAATGCGAGATCGTCGAGGGTCGCGGTACGCCGCGCAATGCCGTACTCGAATTCGCCAGCTATGAAGCCGCTCTCGGTTATGCCAAGTCGCAGGAATACGCCGATGCAAAAGTGCTACGCCAGGGCGCTGGCACGCTGGATATGACTGTCGTTGAAGGCGTTTGACGGGACCAGCTGACGGGTCAGACCCGACCGATCGGTGTCTGACCCTCTGGGTCAGATACGGCAAAACATAAACTCTAAGTTCCAAGGTGTCTGACCCAGAGAGTCAGACACTTGTCGAGACACCCAATCGATATGCCCCACACCCCTACCAGCGATGGCCAGCCCGCCTGGCGTGCAACTGTCCTGACACTGTTTCCCGAGATGTTTCCCGGGCCGCTCGGCGTGTCACTTGCGGGCCAAGCACGCGACGCGGGCCTTTGGTCACTTGAGACCGTTCAGATCCGCGACTTCGGGATCGGCAAACACCGCGCCGTCGATGACACCCCCACAGGCGGTGGCGCCGGCATGGTGCTGCGCGCCGACGTTCTGTCCGCTTGCATCGATCATGCCCGTGCAACGCGCGGCGATCTTCCGTTGATCTTTATGTCTCCACGGGGCGTGCCGTTCACGCAAGCCGTTGCCCGTGAGTTATCGGCAGGACCCGGTGTGATGCTTCTCGCTGGCCGCTTCGAGGGCATTGATGAGCGCGTCATCGCGGGCCGCCAGATGCGCGAAGTGTCGATTGGCGACTACGTACTGTCGGGCGGAGAATTGGCGGCCATGGTGCTGCTCGACGCGTGCGTGCGGCTGTTGCCTGGAGTGCTCGGTGGGGCGGATAGCCTCGCGCATGAGAGCTTCGAGAACAATCTGCTCGAATACCCGCAATACACCAAGCCGCGCGAATGGGAAGGGCACCCCATTCCAGACATCCTGCTATCGGGCGATCACAAGAAGATCGACGCCTGGCGGCGCGCGCAACAAGAGCAACTGACGCGAGAGCGGCGGCCGGATTTATTGAACGGCGATGACACCTAACTCAGCAACCAAGACCTCGAATCTTACTGAATTGAACAGCTGAAAAATTTTCCGCACGCATTTTTTGTTAAGTGCTTTTGTTTCGCTTCTTAATTCCCAAAACGAAAAAAGTTGAGCGTTCCAGTATTTCCAGAAATACCCCCGATGTCATTGTTATTGCTCACTAAATGCCACAATCGACTTATGTTCAATTTAGATATATTTCGCTGACAGAGCCCCCTTCGATAACACTCCTTAAGCGCGCCTTAACTGTGAAACACTCAATTTCTCTCGTAATTGAATTCCGAATTGAAAACTTTCGAAACCTAGCGCCATAACCAATCATTCATAATGACGGAAATTGGTTTTGACCTTGAGGTCTCCTATGCGAACGGCTCTGTCAGATCGCGAACAGTCGGGCCTGCGCCTCAACATTGAGCTCTATTTGCTGCTTGTCGTGCTTGGTAGCCTTTTCTTTTGTTTCGCCATCCTCACGCACACTGACGTTCCCACGGGAGTCCGCTTGCCTTCGGCAACATGGAGCAACGCGGAGCCCGCTGACCGCTTTGCATTCATTCGCCCCGCGAACCGGGCAATCCTCATCAATTACGCGGCATCTCGACCAGGCAGTGGCCCGCAAGCGATCGGCGCCTGGCAGTTTGCCAACGCTCTGCCTCAGTTCGCTGGGCAAACACACGCGCTCCTGGCCGAACCGGCCGTTGATCCCTTAGGTGCGATGCTTGTTCATGGATTGCCCAGATCGGCAACACTCTCCGCAGGCTTGAAGATCGGCGCGGACCACTGGGCTGTTGCGATCGGTGATCTCGACCACATCGTGGTGCGCATCCCGCGTGATCACGATGTGATCCGCACGCGCCTCGATCTCAAATCTCGTGCGGGGGCCGATGTGCACTCGTTCTCCGTCGTCTTGCAGCATACCGAAGCCAATGGGGCTCTCAGCACATCTGGGTTGCCGCCAGCCTCTGCCGCTCAGAAGAAGCCTAAGATTCAGCCGGCCAAAGGACCACGTAGCCAGAAAAAGACCGCCGCGAAGTACAAAGTCAGCTCGGCCAAGGCGGTTCTTCCACCACCAGCCAAACCGGCTGTTGCTGCCCCGGCGGCACCAGCGCCAAAACCTCCGCAAGTATCGGCGGCTCAGGCCCCGGGTGCGATCTCATTACCGCCGATGCCGGAAAAGTTCTTCAACCCCGATCCGAAGGATACCGCCAGCTCAGGCCTCAGCCAAGCGTCCCGCGAAGACCCCCGCTTCATGATCCTCCGCGGCCTCGGCATGCCACCGTCAACGCAAGAGGCAGGACCCTAGGCCTAGCGGAATTCACTGCATGCAGAAATCTGGGATCGTGTTCCCCGGTCTTAACCAACGTCGCCCAGCTGGTGTCAGACACCACTTAAAAGGTGTCTGACACCGCAACACAACTTTTTCTTAAAAACTTATGCCCCCGCGCTTTTCCGCACCCATACTCGCGCCATCCCGCATCACTCGGGGGCGTCTTCGCGAGGCGTCGTGTTGATGCGATGCGGGAGCGGGATCGGAAGGACTTTCTCGGCTGACGCAGCCAACCCTTCCGCGGCGCGCGCACCACCTGCCGGAATGC
>JANOFU010000032.1:0-96137 GCA_031413815.1 Hyphomicrobium sp.
CGGACTGTGCGGTTGTAGCGTTCGACGTAGGCGTTCTGCTGGGGCTTGCCCGGCTGAATGTGCTGGACCCTGATGCCACGATCTTCGGCCCATCGCAGCAGTTGCCCGCTAATGTATTCCGGGCCGTTGTCGACCCTGATCACTTGCGGGCATCCCCGCCATTCGATGATCCGCTCGAGCGAGCGCGTCACCCGCTCGGCCGGCAGTGAGAAGTCCACTTCGATGCCGAGCCCTTCGCGGTTGAAGTCATCGACGACGTTGAGCAGCCGGAACGCCCGCATGTCTTCGAGACTATCCGCCATGAAGTCCATCGACCACACCGCGTTCGGTTGATCCGGCACGCTGAGCTCTTCCGGCTTCTCGCGCTTCAATCGCTTCTTCGGCTTGATCCGCATGTTCAGCTCTAACTCGCGATAGATCCGGTACACACGCTTGTGGTTCCAGCCATGGCCCTTCACATTCCGCAGATAAAGAAAACACAGGCCAAAACCCCAGCTGCGCCGAGCCTGCGTCAGGCTAACGAGAAGATCGGCAATGCGCCCGTTCTCGGCGTCGAGCTTCGGCTGGTAGCGGTAACACGTCTCGCTCACCCCGAACGTCCGGCACGCCAGCGCGATGCTGACGCCCTTGTGCGTCACTGCAGCAACGTCCATCTCCCGACGCTGGGATGGCCGGGCTATTTTTTCCCAGAGCCTCCTTCAGCAACTCGTTTTGCATGTTGAATCTGGCGTACAACTTCTTAAGACGCCGGTTCTCGTCCTCGATCCCTTTCATCTCAGAGATCATCGAGGCGTCCATGCCGCCGTACATCGAGCGCCATTTGTAAAACGTCGCGCTGCTGATGGCGTGTTCGCGGCATAAATCGGCGACAGCCAATCCGCCCTCCGCTTGGCGCAAAATCCCCATGATCTGGGCTTCGCTGAACCGGCTCTTCCTCATCAAAATCTCCTCGTCCTTCTGAGGCCGAGAAAATTCTACTTTCAAATCCCGTTAGTGGGAGGGGGGATTACCGGATCTTCCGATGCGCGGAGCAGATCGTCCTTGGCATAGTAGTCGATCTTCATCAGGCAAAGTTTGCCGTCGATCGTGAACGAGTTGAAGTCCCGCTCACCGTAAGGATCGTTGCCCTTCTTGAAGTCCTTGGCCTGTATTTGCGCGAGTGCTGAGAGCACCATCGCCCTGAACTCTGCGCCTCGCGCCGCGACGCCGCTGCTCAAGAGTGCTTGGCCAAGTGCGCGGTTCAGTGGATTTCTTCGCAGCTCATCATTCAACCCGGCAATGCGCCGGGCACGTGCCGATCTCACTTTGGTCATGGACCATCTCCTGTTCACGACCGGCACCCGATCATTCGGATGCCGGAGCGTGGCCAGGAGGCACTTAGAAGTTTAACGCGCGCCGGCCGTCGCGCCAATCGCACGGGCATCGCGCCTGACCTCGACCATCCACGACAGGACGTGACCGGTCGCAGTCTGCCGCGCTCGTTCGCGACGTGCGCAGCAGGGGAGAACTATGTGCCGGTATTCAATCTCGGCGGTTCCAAACGATGGCCTACAGCCGTAATTCTGGAACCTATGTGGAACCTCAAAAAAGTAGTATAAAGCTAAGTCATTGAAATATTGGTCGGAGCGAGAGGATTTGAACCTCCGACCCCCAGTCCCCCAGACTGGTGCGCTAACCAGGCTGCGCTACGCTCCGATCGAGCCTTTTTGCCCCGTGCGGACCCGCAGGTCAATGACCGACTATGCGGCATCGCGGAAGCGGGGGTCGATCGTGGGTGTCAGACACCTCTCTGTGGTGGCTAATACCAAGCACCGTTAAGCATCGCCTGCAGCGCGGCTGCATCAGAGGGCATAACCTGCACCACTGGCAACGCCGCATGTCCCACCGTCACAGACACCGCGCCCACGTACCCGCCGGGCAGCACGACATCCTCCACCCGGAGTGTCTGTTGAGTTGCCGAGACCGCGTCCGGCGACGGCGCGCCGCCCAGCACGCCGGTCCGCGTCAGCAGCCGCGCCATGCCGCAGCCCTCAGCCTTTGCGAGGGCCTCCAGGCGCACCCACGCATTCAGCGTGCGCGCATCGCCCTCGCCACTGAGCGCGGCACCCCGCGCCAACATCACAGCCGCGTTCACGATGCGGATGCTGCGCGACGCACTCAGGCGCACAGCGCGTGGGCGTTCGAGATCAACGCCGATGGTGCGGCTGCGCGTGACGCCGACCAACGATGCTCCGCCGCTGTGGGATAAACTGAAATCACCCGGCAGTCCGGGCAGCGCCGGCTTGCCGTGTGGCACAGCGCTGAATGTAATGCTGCGCCACTCAGGTCCAAACATCGATGTCAGGACCAGCCGCAACGCGCGATGCGCTGTCAGCCGCGCCTCGCGCAACGTCTCCGGAGTCGTCGCCATGATGCGGTCGTGATCGGCCGCAGGCACGAGACCCAAATCTCCGTCGATTGCGGCGAGCGCCCCTGCGCAAGCAGCTGCATTCACGAACCACACCGCGGTTTGCGCATCGCCTGGGTGGGAGATCGCCTCGCTCACAGTCTCAGTCTCTGGATTCGTCTCAGGGTTTCAGGCGCCTCAGCCGCGGGCCGTCCGCGCACGCGGGGCGGCCCGGGGCGCAGTCTTGGCGGCTGCCTTGCCGTCGGTCAACAGACGGCGGCAGGCTTCAAGCTCCAGAATCGCCGCCGACACGATGTCGCGCGTTGAGCCAGTCGCGGGCTCCGTGGCCTCGCTCTTGGCCGTTGCTGGGGTCACGGCCGCCGGATCGGCTGCTTTTGCGGAGTTTGCGCGTTGCGCTTTGCGGGCGGCACCTCCACGCGGAGTTTGGGCCGCCGGCGCTGAGGCAAACGCTTTGACCTGGTCAATACCCTGCTCGCGCAGGATCTTCTGCACGCCCTTGATGGTGTAGCCTTCCGCGTGCAGCAAATGCCGGATGCCGCGCAGAAGCTCCAGATCCTCGGGCCGGTAGTACCGGCGGCCACCACCGCGCTTCATGGGGCGGATCTGCGGAAACTTCGCCTCCCAAAAACGCAAGACGTGCTTGGGCACCTCCAGATCGCCAGCCACTTCACTGATGGTGCGAAACGCTTCCGCCGATTTGGCCATACGAAATCCTCAACGTGGACACAAACAAGCGCGGTTGAGCGCAGGCTGCAACGATTGACAGGATCATACGCCGCGCGCCCGCGTGCGTCTCAGTGAAAGCCCGCTAACGCACAGCTTCATCATCACACTCGTTTGATTAACAGTGTTTGTTCGACGGCGTGTGACCACGACAAACCCACGCCGCAAAACGCGACGCGCTGAACATGAAGAAAAAATATTGATCTTACTCGGCTGCCTTGCGGCGCATGCGGCCCGCGTTGATGCGGTCCTTCATGATGTTGCTCGGCCGGAATACGAGCACTTTGCGCGGCGTGATCGGAACCTCTTTGCCGGTCTTCGGGTTGCGGCCGACGCGCTGGCCCTTTTGACGAATCCCGAACGACCCAAATGACGACAGCTTGACGGAGTCTCCGAGCGCTAAGCTCGTGGAAATTTCATTGAGCACGAGTTCGACGAGATCCTGTGACTCGTTTCTCGGCAATCCAACCTTACGAACGACAGCTTCCGCCAAATCCGCACGCGTCAACGTTTTCCCAGCCATATTGAGCCTCCCCGCCAGCGGTCTGGCTGCTCGTCTTTATCCCGATTTCAACACAATCGTAGCCGGGGCAATGCGGGAGGTCAACGAAAGAGATGGCTCAACTGACTGAAATTAAACAGTTATCCCTGAGGGGCGGTGTGCGGTGCAGCAAATACGGGGCTTGCGGAGGGCCGCCTACCAGCGCGCCAGGACGGCACCCCAGGTAAAACCACCGCCCATGGCCTCCATCAGCACCAGGCTGCCCTCTTTGAGGCGGTGCTCCTCAAAGGCACTGTTTAAGGCCAGCGGTATGGACGCGGCGGACGTGTTTCCATGCCGTGACAACGTCTTGACGATTTTGTCCGGTGACACACCCAGCTTCTTGGCGATGCCGTCGAGAATGCGCGCGTTGGCCTGGTGGGGCACGAACAGGTCAATCTCGTCGGCGGCATAACCGGTCTGCACCAAAGTCTCTTCAATGACGCCGGAAATTTTCTGAACAGCGTGCCGGAAGACTTCGCGGCCGTTCATGCGCAATTGGCCGACGGTTTTTGTCGAACCGGGACCGCCATCGACATACAGCAGATCTTCGTAGCGGCCATCTGAGCGGATGCGGGTCGCGAGAATGCCGCGATCTTCACGCGTGCCATGTTGCGGTTGGGCTTCGAGGACAACAGCGCCTGCGCCATCGCCAAACAGCACGCAGGTCCCGCGATCTGTCCAGTCGAGAATGCGCGAGAACGTCTCCGCGCCAATCACCAACGCGCGCTTGAACTGCCCGGTTTTGAGGAAATTATCGGCGACCGTCATGCCGAACACGAAACCGGAGCACACCGCCTGAATGTCGAATGCCGCGCCCTTCGTGACGCCCAGCGCATGCTGGATCTTGACGGCCGTCGCCGGGAACGTCCGGTCGGGCGTTGCGGTCGCGCAGATCACGAGATCAATGTCGATTGGATCAATTCCGGCCCGGATCAATGCCTGGCGCGCCGCCGCGATGCCCAGATCCGACGTCAATTCATCGTCGCCGGCAATGTGGCGCTGCCGGATGCCGGTCCGTTCCGTAATCCACTCGTCGGTCGTATCGACGATCTTGGCCATCTCAGCGTTGGTCAGCACGCGCTTGGGCAAATGCGCGCCAACTCCGCGAATGACCGAACGATTGATTGCCACGCCGTGCCTCTCAGGTTTCGTGTGCCGCGATCAAGCCAGTTGTGGCCTGCGCTGCGATAGGACGTTTGGGGGAGCACCCCCTCACGGAAAAATCTAGGGCCGGATGATCACGTCCCCGATGCCGCCTTGCCGAGCGTATGGTGGAAGGCGTCGAGATCGGACCCCAAACGCTCAAGAAGTCCGCTCTGGGCCATCTCGTAGCCGAGATCGACCGCACTCGCAAAGCCCAGCGCGTCAATCCCGCCGTGGCTTTTGATCGCGATGCCGTTCAGTCCCAGAAACGTCCCGCCGTTCACCCGCCGCGGGTCCATTTTATGTTTCAACACCTTAAAGCCGCCGCGCGCCATCGCCGCCCCGAGCTTGGACATCACCGTGGCGGTCATTGCAGCCTTCAAGTATTGGCCAATTTGCTTGGCGGTACCCTCAGCGGTCTTCAGCGCGATGTTGCCGGCAAAGCCTTCCACAACAACCACATCGACCTTGCCCTGGCCGATTTCATCGCCTTCGACATAGCCGCGGTAGTCGAGCGGCAGATCGAGGCCTTTGAGCAGCGCATTGGCCTCTTTGACCGCCTCATTGCCTTTGATCTCCTCGACGCCGACGTTGAGCAGCCCCACAGTCGGCCGTTCGATGTGGAACAGGGAGCGCGCCATGGCCGCGCCCATCAGCGCAAACTCCGTCAGTTCGCTCGCCGTCGCACCAATGTTGGCGCCGACATCGAGCACGATGCATTCTGACTGCACCGTCGGCCACAGCGCGGCAATCGCTGGCCGCTCGATTCCGCTCATCGGCCGCAGGATCAGCCGCGACATTGCCATCAGCGCGCCGGTATTGCCAGCCGACACCGCCGCGTGTGCGTCGCCCGATTTCACCGCTTCGAGCGCCAGCCACATGCTGGTGCCCTTGCCGCGGCGCAGCGCCTGGCTGGGCTTGTCGTCCATCGCAACGACCGTCGCGGTATGAAGAATGCGCGACTTCGATTTCAGGCCGGAGTGTTTGTTGAGCACTGGCGCGATGCGCGCTTCGTCGCCCGTGAACACGAACGACAGCGACGGATGGCGCACCAGCGAAATGGCAGCACCCGCCACAATAACGTCTGGCCCGTGATCCCCGCCCATGGCATCGAGCGCAAGCGTTCTGGGTTCCACCATGCGGATCTCGTGCTCTTTCGCGGTTGGCTGTGCGGCCCGGATGTTCCACGAGCCCTTACACGACCGCGGGAGCGCTGGCGGGAAAATAACGGCCTTATAAGCTGAAACAACCAGATTTTCGCGGCAACGGGGATGCCCGAGGGCCACAACCGCGGTCAGGTGTCGCGTTTCAGCTTCTGCAGCGCTGCAAATGGTGAGTTGGCGGGGGCAGCGGCTTTGGGATCCTGCCAATCAAAATCCGCTCCCTGCTTGCGCGGATACGGATCAAGCGACGCCGACAGCGTGTCGAAGATCACGCGGCCGGCGTTAATGCGCCCACCATCAATGACTTCGACATCCAGTCCACCGAGGATCACACGCTCTTCATCACCCGTATCTACGGCCGGAGGCTCGGGATGGAACTCGGCGTCGAACGGTTCTTTGAGGTGCGCGGCGACCGGCTCAAGCGTGACAACGCATGGCTGAGCCAGCCGCGCGTCGAGCGTGCCGGTGAGCCGGAAACGGCCCCCGCCCAGCGCGCGGATCTGATAGCTGGCCTCGAGCGCCTCGCACGACGGCAGACCAAGTGCCGTCATCAACGCGGCGCACTCCTCAGGCGTGGCCGCCCGCGTGCGCTTCAATCCCTGCTCGCCAACCTCAGTGGTGGCGTGGGTCCAATCGAGAGTATCTGTCATCGGCAGTTCCAGACAAAAAGCCTGAGCTCACGTTACTCAACGGCGGGAAACCTCAGCCGTCCAGCCGATACATTGACGGCCGGCTGTTGCGCCAAGTGGGTTGCGCAGGCCCGCATGTACCGCGCAAGCTCATCTGCACTCAAGGCCATTCCCGGCTCCGTAGGGATACTCGCCCGAAGCTGGCCCGCGAGGTTGGCGTCCCCCGCTTCGGCCAGCGCTGTGCGATACACTCCGGCCCGGTCCCACAGTCCCGCCGCTGCCTTCTTGACCTTGCGCGGCACTGACAAATCGCCGACCCCCATTTCGCGCATCGAATCGTCCATGTCTTCGACGAACACCTCAATGAGGTTCTGCGACAGCACCCGTCCTGGTTGGCCCAGCGCCTTCAGGCGCTCCAGAATGAGAAACAGATGCAGGAGAATCACTTCGTAGCGGCCATCTGGTGTATCGGGGACACCGTGGACGGCGTAGAACGCCGGAGAACGTGCCTGAGCCACGATCACGCCATAAAGCTCCTTTGCTGTAGCGCGATCAGGGGAGCGTGAGCTTAGCCACAACTTGAACGACGACAAGGTTGCTGACAGCATTGGGGGCGTCCGGAGTTTAAGAGCCGTTCCTGGTGCTGCCAAACTTCATGCTGGATGACGTCTCCAGCTGCGTTGCAACGGGTGGCCCGGCGGGATAACGGGGACGATACCCCTCAGTGCTTATGATTCTAGGGATGCCGACAGCAAAATGCGCCCAGCAATATTGACGCGCCAGACCTTGACCCGCAGGTCATGGGCGGCCTTGTTCGCAGGGTCATCCCTGGCGTTGGGTGCCGTACTTGGCGGCTGCTCGGAAACAGTCACCAAGCACGGCCAGTTGTTCAAAGAGGGCGACATTCAGCAGATCCAGCCCGGCATGGGTCAGGAACAGGTGCGCCTCGCGCTTGGCACACCGACGTCCACCACCACGACCGGATCGGGCCAAGTCTATTATTACATTTCCAGCACCATGGCGCAGAAGGCGTTTTTTGCTCCGGAAGAGAAAGACCGCAAGGTCCTCGCCGTCTACTTCACGCCGACTGCCACGGTTGAGCGAGTGGCCAACTACGGCTTGAAGGACGGCAAGGTGTTCGACTTCATCTCGCGCACGACGCCAGCCCCCGGCGGCAACGAGGAAGGCATCCTCAAGTCACTGTTCCGCAACCTCGGCCAAAAGCAAATCTTCGGCGAGTGAGGAGAGATTCAACGTGTAGACAGGACTGATTGGGGTCACCGCATGTGACCGTATGCAGTCCGGCATCCCTCGGGCACTTTGCCGGACTTTCCGTGGACACGGCCCGCGTCCTCACTCAGGCCGGCTTTCGTTCGAACTCAACCCCCACCTTTACCCTTGTCCCCGTTGGAACAGCGCACCCTCGTGACATCAGGTAGTCTGCCATCCTACAAAACCCCCCGGGGATCAGGGAGACACCAGGATGACCACGACCGAAGCCCGGCCGGCACTGCTGCAGGCGCGCGGCATCGTTAAGACGATCCAGACCGGCGCGGGCGAGCTCAAGATCCTCAAAGGCGTTGATCTCGATCTGCGTCCCGGCGAGCTGACCCTGCTCATGGGCCCGTCGGGCTCCGGCAAGACCACGCTTCTCTCCATTCTCGGCTGCATTCTGACGGCCACCAGCGGGCAGCTGAAAGTCAACGGCGAACAAGCCGTCGGCCAGTCTGCAGAAGGCTTGGCCGACATCCGCCGCCGCAACATCGGCTTCGTGTTCCAGGGCTACAACCTTTTTCCCACTCTGACGGCTGTCGAAAACGTTCTGATGGCCCTCGACGTTCGCGGCACGCGGCTGGCCGATCCCATGGCCACATCTAGGGAAGCGCTCATCTCAGTCGGTCTCAGCCACCGCGTCGACGCCTTCCCGTCCAAGCTTTCAGGCGGCGAAAAACAACGTGTCGCCATTGCCCGGTCACTGGCCGGCAACCCCGCCGTCGTGCTGGCAGACGAACCAACCGCGGCACTCGACAGCGAAAACGGCAAGGCGGTGATGCAATTGCTGGCCCACGTCGCGCAGGACCCGACGCGCGCGGTACTCGCCGTCACCCACGATCACCGGACACTCGAATTCGCCGACCGCATCATTCGCATCGAGGACGGATACATCGTTGCCGACGAGCGTCCGAAGGAGATGCGCGCCGCTGGCCTCGCTCCTCATCATTCCCCCCAAGCAGCCCATTAAGAAGTTGGATCCGGCCCCATGCTCAAGAACATTGGATTAATCGGTCTCATCGCCATGGCGGGACTCGGTGCCTACCTCGGCTACCAGGAATTCCTGGACAAAAAGCCAGAGCCCTCTTCGGCGAGTACGGAGTTGCCGTGGATCGCGGCCGCACCCGGGCGCGTGGAACCCAAATCCGGCGAACTGCGGATCGGCGCGGGCCTGCTCGGTCGCGTCACCAAGGTCCATGTCAAAGTTGATGAAAAGGTCGAAGAGGGCGAATTGGTCGTCGAACTCGATGATGCTGAAGCCCGCGCCCGTTTGACGTCCGCGGAAACGCAGGTCGAAGCCTTGCGCGACGAGCGTGAGAAGTCCCTGGTTGTGGGCCGTGAAGACGTGCGCCGGTCCGAAGACGCGATCTACTCCGCCGAGCGCGCTGTCACCGGCGCGCGCATCGAACTCGACTACGCGATGGCCGGCAAACGATCCGGCAACGGCACCGATCAGTCGGTGGCTGACGCCCGCAAGCGCTTGACCGACGCCAACGAGCGTCTGGATCGCGAACGCCTCGCTTACGTTAAGGCACAATCCCGCGGGAACTTGCCCGCTCCCAACCGTGCGGAATCCGGTGTCAGTGCGGCGCGCACAGAAGTGCGCATGGCCGAAGCCTTGCTCGACAAAACGCGCATCCGTGCGCCTGTTGCCGGGACCATTTTGCAGATGAGCGCCAAGCAGGGCGAAATCGTGGCCCCAAGTCCCGATGCGCCCCTGTTCCAGATGGGCGACATGACCTCAGTGCGCGTCAAAGCCGAAGTGGATGAAGGCGACGTGTCCAAGATCAAGGTCGGGCAGAAAGCTTTCGTGCGCTCCTTGAGCTTCCCCGGCGATGAGTTTGAAGGCACGGTCACACGTCTCGCGCCAACCCTCGCTCAACCCAGAATTGGACCGCGGGGTCCGCGCCGTGCGAATGACATCGAAGTGCGCGAAGTCACGATCGACATGGATGCTGCTGTTCCCCTCCTGCCCGGCATGCGCGTCGATGCGTTCTTCCGCAAGTAAGCGGCGGACGGGATCTCGCGCTCAAGCTTGATGCGGCATAGACCGCACCTTTGACAACCGCGGCATGGCAGCATGACCGCGGTTGTTCGTATGCCGGTGCCTGGCATCAGGTCCGCATCGCGCGTCGTCACAACACCCCATCCCTGGTGCCAGGCACCGGGACGCCCGAAGTTGGCTACCAATCGGCACCTCCGGTGGCCCGATGCCAGGCACCATCGTGGGATGGTGTCTGACACCAGTTCGTTGGACAGCATTCCTCGCGAGGAAAAACACGCATCCTCCTGTCCCGGCGGGAACAGCGAAATCCAGCCAAGTCCCTCATACTCCTCACTATCGCAACCGAATGGGCCTCAAGGGGCCACAAACGAGGAGTACCAAATCATGAATGGCCGGATTGTGAAATTTTGGGACACATTGGGTCAGGGCGTGATCCGCACAGACGACGGGCGCAAGTACCGGTTCTCCAAGTCGGCGGTTCGCAACCTAAATGGGAAACTTGTGGGTATTGACGTCGATTTTCTTGTCGAATCGCGCCAACCCAGGGATATCTTTTTGATGTCTGGGTCTCCGTGGTCCGCTTTCGGCGGCGTGCGATAACTGGAAGCGGGATCGAAAGTCATGTCTCATCAAACCCTCAGCCGATCAGAACCAGCGGCCATTGATTTGACCGACGTGCCGCTCGTGGCGATGCGCGAACTGGCAACCGCCCTGAAGTTTCTGTCTGCGGATGCCCAGCAGCTGATGCGGCCCGAACACATGACGGAAGACGATCTGCGCCGCGTCGAGCAGACGTTCTGGCAGCGCTGCAATCGTGACAGAGCCCGCAAGGTCGCCGTTTTGGTGCGCTTGCGCAGCCTTTTGGAGGTATGTCATGCGCGCAGCATTCAAGCCTTGATCGCCGTCCACGGCCAAGCCGCAGTCTTAGAAGCCTTGGCAGTGGCTGCCACAATGCGGCTCAACACCAACATCGGCTTCAATCCGCAGAAGCTGGCGCGCGCCGTTCAGGCCGCTCTGAAGACAATCGAATTGCCGGTTGCAACCAACGCACGGCCGCTGGCCGCCTAAGACACCCAACCGCCGCCGCAATCTCCCCGCACAATCTGTGATCCAGGGGATGAACTCGGTCGTTTGATGGGTATGACCAGCGCCGTTTACCTTATTATGTCCTTCCTCGCGGTGTTCCTGCCCGGGCTCGCCATTTTGTGCTGCCGATTGACGCTCCTGTCGAGCGTCGCGCCCACTAGTCCTCCTCGCTATCGTAACCACGTCTCCGGCTGATCCGGGGATTTCGCCGTGCGCACCGCCGCCTCTCGGCTATAGTCGTCCTATCCCTGCAGGACGACCAAAGGCATGCTGCCGCCGATCCCCGACCCGACATTTGCAGACATCGAGTTGTTTTCTGGCTTGAGCGACGGCCAGAAAAGCGAGATCGCCGCCTGCTGCGAACTCGAAACCGTCGAGCGGGGGCAAGACCTTGTCCGGCAGGGGGAAGCCGCCGATGCCCTGTACGTTGTTTCGTCCGGGCGGTTCGCCATTTTGCGCAACGGCCACGATGCACCGGTCACGGAAATCGGAGCCGGCCAACCCATTGGCGAGATCGCGTTCTTGAATGGTGGCGTGCGCACAGCGACTGCCCGGGCTTTGCGCGACAGTATCGTGATGCGGCTCGACCGACAGGCCTTCACGGCGGTGTGCACCCGCAATCCGGGTATTTGGCACGCGCTGTCGCAAATGCTGGCGCGGCGTCTCGCTGACACTACGGCACTCGCGCAACCGGTGCCAGCCAAAGCCCGGCCGCGCACGATCGCCCTCATTCCAGCGGGCGGCTCTGACTTGCCCGAGAAGATCGTCAACGGCATCATTCATGTCTTTGCCGCCAATGCCCGCACACGCGTAGTTCGCCCACCGGTGGTTGGCGAAGCGATCGGCCCGGGCGACCCGCGCGGCGAAGGAGCCGACGCCACGCGGGCCCTCAATGCGCTTGAAAGCCGCCACGACTATGTGCTGCTGCTGACAGACCCGACGCCGTCGGCCTGGTCGGATAAGGCCATCCATCATGCCGATCTGGTGCTGGCAGTCGGGCACCATGAGGCCGATGCCGCCCCCAACGCGCTGGAAAAGCTGACCAGCCAGTACCTGCCTCCGTCCGCGCGCCGGCTGGTTCTCGTCCACCCTGCGCGCCGCCGCGTCACTGGCACGTCGCGCTGGCTGGAAAACCGCACCGTCGCCATGCACCACCACGTCGCCGCCGACAACGACGAGGATATCGCGCGGCTCTTCCGGTTCGTTCACGGCACGGCCCGCGGTCTCATCGCGTGCGGGGGCGGCGCTTTGTGTGCCGCTCACGTCGGTGTTTACAAAGCGCTGCTGGAAGCTGGCCATCGCTTCGACATCCTAGGCGGCACATCCGGCGGCAGCGCCATGATGGCGGGCTTTGCGCTCGGCTCTACACCCGACGACATGGACCGCGCCATCCACGATATGTTCGTCACCCACAAAGCCATGCGCCGCTATACAGTGCCGCGCTACAGCCTGCTCGACCACACGAACTTTGACCGCCAGCTCGGCGCGTTCTTTGGCGGCGTCGATATCGAGGATATGTGGCAACCGTTCTTTGCCGTTTCGACCAACCTATCGAGCATGACGCGCCATTGCCATCGCCAAGGCGACCTGTGGACGGCCTTGCGCGCGTCCGCCTCGATCCCTGTGCTGCTACCGCCTGTCTACACGGAGGACGGCGAGATGCTGGTCGATGGCTGCTTGCTCGATAATGTTCCCGTGCAGCTGATGCACGACATTAAAAGCGGTCCCAACGTGGTGGTCAGTTTCACGCTGCCGGAGTTGCAACGCTATGAGGTCGACTACGCGGCACTGCCATCCCGAACGGCGCTCCTGCTCCGTGCCATCAACCCGTTGCGCAAACCGGTGTTGCCGGATGCGCCGGGCCTGCTCTCCGTTCTCACGCGAAGCCTCATGGCCGGGCGGCAGGACTTCAAGCAGCACTTAACGACCGGCGACATGCTGCTCGTGCCACCAATCCCGAAGGACATGGGCTTCCTCGACTGGCACCGGCATACCGAGTTGTATGATCTCGGTTATCGTTGGGCGAAAAGCGAATTGGGACAGGGCGGGTAATGGCTGCACTTGCCGTGTAGGCCGGACTGAACGAGGTCTTCCCAGGTGACCGTTTGAAGTCCAACACAGTGCCCGCGGTTTGCCGGACTTCGCTATGGTGCCTCACGATACCCTCGTTCACTCCGGCCTACGCTTCACGCATTGCCGCCGCACCCCGCGATCTTGCCACCCCAAACTTTCTGTCATCCCGGCCGAGGCGTTTTTCACGGCGAGAGCCGGGACCCAGGAGAGGTGCCAGCGAAGCCGCCGTGTCATTTTTTCTAAGTGCATTTCGTGCCTTCGGCGGTTTTGTGCTGGGTCCCGGATCTCGCGCGCAAGTTGGCGCGCTTCGTCCGGGATGACAGAAAGCGGGGTGACTGGGCAGTAGGCAGTCGGCACGCAGATTCTGAAGCCGTCTCGTCAACGGCGCAGATTGAATGTCCGGGAAACGACTGCCGGCTGCCGACAGCCGTTTTTGCATTGCTGCCGCACCCAGCGATCTTGCGATCCGGGGGTTTGCGATCTGGTCCAGTCCCACCTCCGAGAAAGTTCGGGGAGCGGGGCGCGGTTGCACCGCGGTCTTCCGCAGTGCTTGTGTAATAGGCGCAACGGCGCCCCGCGTATCAGGCTTCTCAACCGGGGGTCTGAGCTTTTACCCCAGCCTCAACGAGCCACCCTTAACCGGAGACAATTCCGGGGCCTGCCTCACGACAGGGGGTGAGAACGCCGCGGAAGGGTTGGCTGCGTCAGCCGAGAAGGTCCTTCCGAGCCTGCGCCCGCATCGCGTCACCTAAGCGCCCCTAGAAGACGCCCCCGAGTGATGCGGGATGGCGCGCAGTATGGGCGAGGTTTGGAGCGCGAGGATAACTTCGGCTATTGAATAGAAGAAATTGCCGGTTAACGCGGCCATGACGGGAATGGGAGCGTGGAGCGTGGCCGGCACGTCACCTCACCACCTGCTTCGCCACGGCCTCTGCCACGCGGATGCCATCGACGCCTGCGGAGAGGATGCCGCCGGCAAACCCGGCGCCTTCGCCGGCGGGGTAGAGGCCGCGCGTATTGAGGCTTTGGTAAGTGCTGTCGCGCCCTATGCGGATCGGAGACGAGGTGCGCGTTTCGACGCCGGTCATGATGGCGTCGGCGAGGGAATAGCCTTTGATCTGGCGTTCAAAGGCAGGGATCGCTTCGCGCATGGCGGTGACGGCGAACTCCGGCAGGCACTGCGACAGATCGGTGAGCGTGACACCCGGTTTGTAGGATGGGATCACGGTGCCGAGCGCGGTCGATGGCACGCCTGCCAAAAAATCGCCGGCGCGTTGCGCGGGTGCTTTGTAGGCACTGCCGCCTGCGACGAAGGCGCGCTCTTCCCAGTGCCGCTGATAGGCGATGCCGGCCAGCGGATGGCCTGGATAATCGACCTCCGGCGTGATGCCGACCACGAGCCCCGCGTTGGCGTTCCATTCCGCGCGCGTGTACTGGCTCATGCCGTTGGTGACGAGATGGCCGGGCTCGGAGGCCGCCGCCACCACTTGCCCGCCAGGGCACATGCAGAAACTGTAGACGGACCGGCCATTCTTGGCGTGATGGACGAGCTTGTAATCCGCTGCACCCAGCAGCGGGTGGACGGCGTTGGTGCCGTAGCGGCACTGGTCGATCAGCGCCTGGGGATGCTCGATGCGCACACCAATTGAAAACGGTTTGGCTTCGATGGCAACACCACGGTCATAGAGCACCTGAAAGGTATCGCGCGAGGAGTGACCAATGGCGAGCACGACGTGATCGGCACGCAGGGTTTCGCCGTTAGAGAGCTTCAAGCCTCGGATGTGGCGCGTGCCGTTGGAGTTTGATTCTATGTCGAAGTCTTCGACTTTGGTTTCAAACCGGTACTCGCCGCCGAGCCGCTCAATTTCAGCACGCATATTCTCGACAATGGTAACCAGCCGGAACGTGCCGATATGCGGTTTGGCGACGTAGAGAATTTCGTCCGGTGCACCGGCCTTGACGAACTCGGTCAGTACCTTGCGGCCGAGATGATTGGGGTCTTTGATCTGGCTGTAGAGTTTGCCATCGGAGAACGTGCCCGCGCCCCCTTCGCCGTACTGCACGTTGGATTCCGGATTGAGGACCGAGCGCCGCCATAGACCCCAAGTATCTTTGGTGCGCTCGCGAACGGCTTTGCCGCGTTCCAGGATGAGCGGGCGGAAGCCCATTTGGGCGAGCGTTAACGCAGCGAGCAATCCGCACGGCCCCGTGCCAATGACGACGGGGCGGACCATGAGATTTTCCGGCGCGCGGGCGACGAATGTGTAGCCCGTATCGGGCGTGAGCGTGACATTCTTGTCGCCCTTGAAGCGCCTAAGCACACCCGATTCATCGCGCAGATCGACGTCAACCGAATAGACAAGAAGCGGTGCTGCCTTTCGTCTTGTATCGGCGGCGCGGCGGAACACGGTGAACGACACAAGGTCCTTGGCGGCAAGCGACAGCCGCGCGAGCAGCGCCGACTTGAGATCGGCGTCACTGTGGTCGAGCGGCAGTTTCAGTTCCGTGACGCGGAGCATTCGTTTCCCATTGGGGTCAGGCACCTACGACAGAAAACCCGTCTTCCCAGATGCAGCGCAGCACGAAGTGGTGCGTTGCTGATCCGGGATCCCGCATCTGCGGCGCACCACAAGTGCTGCACCGCGTGCGGGATGACGGGTCGTGGTGCTATACCTGCACCGCGGCAGGGTTGACCAGCCTGGGGGCGGCTGAATACTAAAGATGTGGGGGGTCAGACCCGCAGGGTCTGACCCCATTGTTTCAGGTAAATTCCCATGGTGTCCCAACAAACCGGCGTTCCAGCCCAGCGCGTGCACGACCTGCTCGCGGCCGAACGGGCGCGGTTTGCTGAGCAAACCCCGAAATCAATGGCACTCGCGGACCAGGCGGCCGGACATTGGCTGCGCGGCGTGCCCATGCACTGGATGGTCGATTGGGGTACGCCCTATCCGCTGTTTATTACTGAGGCGCGCGGCGTGACGCTGACCGATGCCGACGGGCGGGAGTATGTGGATTTTTGTTTGGGCGATACGGGTGCCATGTTTGGGCACTCACCGCCCGCCGTGGCGGACGCCCTTCGCGCGCAAGCCGGCCGCGGATTGACCACGATGTTGCCGGGGCCAGATACGGCGGTGGTCGGCGGGCTGCTGGCGAAGCGGTTCGGACTTCCCTGCTGGCAGGTGACGGCGACGGCCTCGGACGCCAACCGTTCGGTCATCCGCTGGGCGCGGGCGGCGACGGGGCGGAAGAAGCTGCTCGTGTTCAACGGCTGTTATCATGGCGCGGTCGATGACACGTTCGTCGTGCTTGAGAATGGCAAAGCCCGCAACCGCCCCGGTCTTGTCGGCGAAGTGCGTGACGTGGCCGAAAACACGGACGTCATCGAATTCAACGATGTCGCAGCGTTGGAGCGGGTGCTGACGCGCGGCGAGACGGCGCTGGTGCTGGCCGAACCCGTGATGACCAATTGCGGCATGGTGCTGCCGGAGCCGGGCTATCACGAAGCGCTGCGGCGGCTGACACGCCAGCACGGGGCGCTTTTGTGTATTGATGAAACGCACACGATCAGCTCAGGTTCCGGCGGCTATACCGCGACGCACAATCTGCAGCCGGATTTCTTCGTGCTCGGCAAGCCGATTGCAGGCGGCGTTCCGGCGGCGATTTATGGGTGGACGGCGGCGGTTGATGCCAAAATCCAGGCCTATCTGACCGCCCGCGAGCCGGGCTACAGCGGCATCGGCACAACGTTGTCCGGCAACGCGCTGCAGTTGGCGTGCATGCGCGCAGTTCTTGAAGATATTCTCACTGATGACGTCTTCGCGCGCGCGATGCCGTTGGCGGAGGATATGGAGCGCGGCATTGCAGCCCTGATCATGCACCATCAGTTGCCATGGCATGTTGTGCGCGTCGGTTTGCGCGCCGAAATCGTGTCGGCGAAGGAGCATCCGCGCAATGGCACTGAGGCTCTCCTCTATGCCCACACTGATATCGAGCACGCTTTGCACTTGTATTGCCTCAACCGCGGCGTTGTCATCACGCCGTTCCACAACATGATGCTGGTGTGCCCCGAAACCCAGCCGGAAGATGTTGCGCAGTTGCTCGACGTGCTCGATAGCGGCATGGCGGAGTTGAGTGGGAAGTCACCGGCGCGCACGTCATCTGCATGACCATCAGGAGATCCATGATCACGCCCCCGCCCAAAGCCGGCCTCGTCAAGGAAGCCAAAGCGTTTCTCGATGCCAACCCGGATGTGCGGCAGGTGTCGCTGATCTACACCGACCTCGTTGGCGTGCAGCGCGGCAAGCTGCTGACGCGTGCCGAAGTCATGCCGGCGTGGGAGAACGGCCGCTTCATGGCGTGTTCGGCGATGGCGATGGACGTGACCGGCCGCGATGTCGAAGAGACCGGCATGATCTGGGAGACGGGCGACGCCGACCACACGCTGTGGCCGGTGCCGGGTACGTTCAAGCGGATGCCGTGGGCCGCCGTGCCGCAAGCGCAGTATCTGTCTTCATTCCACAAGCTCGATGGGGAGAGCGCGCTAGCCGAACCGCGGCACGCGCTGCATCGGATTGTCGACCGGTTCGCGGAACTTGGGCTCAAGCCGTGCGCAGCGGTGGAACTCGAATTTTATCTGCTGGATCGTGACAGCGCATTGGCCGGGCGGCCGCAACCACCGAAGGGGCTGACGACGCCCGCGCAACAGCGCCACTTCCAGGGCTACAATCTGCAAGACCTCGATGATTTCGCACCGTTCTTCAACGATCTCTATGCGGCAGCCGAGGTGCAGGGCCTGCCACTGGAAGCGCTGCTCTCGGAGTACTCGCCGGGGCAGATGGAGATCGGCCTCAAGTATCGCACCGACGCTTTGCTCGCCTGCGATGAAGGCATTCAGTTCAAGCGGCTGGTCAAAGGCATCGCGGAAAAGCACGGGCTGATCGCGAGCTTTATGGCCAAGCCGTACTCCGCGTGGGCCGGGTGCGGCATGCATTTGCATGTTAGCTTGGCCGATGACACGGGCCGCAACGTGTTTGATGGCGGCGAGGAGATCGCCAACGAGAAACTCCGCCATGCCATCGGCGGCATGAAGGCAACCATGGCCGATGGCATGGCGATTTTTGCGCCGAATGCCAACTCGTATCGCCGCTTCCGCAAGGCGAGTTACGCGCCGATCGCGCCGAACTGGGGCTTCAACAACCGCTCTGTGTCGCTGCGCATTCCGGCGGGCAAGGGGCAATCACGGCATGTCGAGCATCGCGCGTCGGGAGCGGACGCCAACCCTTATCTTGCGATGGCGGCCGTGCTGGCGGGTGTGCATCATGGGATCAAAAACAAGATTGATCCCGGCCCGATGGTTGAAGGCAACGGCTATGAGCAGAAGGCCGACCCGATGCCGACCAATTGGTTTGCGGCGCTGGAAAAGTTCCGGGCGTCGACTTTCATCGCGGAGTATTTCGGCGCGGACTTCGCGCACCTGTTCGCGACCATCAAAGAAGTCGAAGCCGACCGGTTCTTTGCCGAGCCACAACCGTTAGATTTCGAGTTTTATCTGAGGACAGTGTGAGGGGGGCTTTCGACCATATGGGGTCGGGGACCCCAAAAGGTGCCTGACCCCATGACTCCTGACCCCATGACTTGACCCCATGACTCCTGTTCGTCTCGGTCGCCGGTCCTGGATTCTGGCGACTTAGCGCTTCAGCAGGCCGAGCCCGAAGATCAACACTATCGCACCAATAAGTGCGCTGATGATCGCTCCGACGATCCCGCTTCCGATCGATACGCCCAACGCACCGAGCAGCCAACCGCCCAAAAAGGCGCCGATGATGCCGGTGATGATGGTGTCGGCAAGATGATTTCCGGTCAGTCTGAGACCGCCGCTCTTCATAATCAATGTTGCCAGCCAACCGGCGACACCGCCGACGATCAGCCAGACGATAAGAGTTTCAAGTGACATGGGATTGGCCTCTTCTTGTGTGGGGCTGTGATCTGCGGCGCAGATAAGGACTCCGGGCACGTTGCATGCACCCAACAGATCGAGGCCCGTTGGATCACTTCTCTTAGCACACCTCTGCGCCGTCCCCGCATTCAATCGAACAGAAGGAACGGATGGCGTCAGGCACCCCAAATGGGCCTGACCCCGCGCCAAACTCTAAGGAAGCTAGCGCCACACGAGTGCCAAGCCCGACGAAACACCCACCGCGATGAGTGCCAAGCCTGCGGGGACAAAAACTCTCGGATTGTCGCGCGAGAGTGCCATTGAGCGCAGACCAATCTGCGGCACTAAAAGCGAGATCGTACACTTCGCGAGCAGCAGCCAGCCGAACACGGTCAAAATGATCCCTGGACCGCTCCACACGGGATGCAGCGCCACGATGGAGAGTGCCGGCCAAAGTTCGAGCGACATCGTTTTTGTCACGAGCCCCGCGACGCCCTGCTGACGAAGCGAGGCAAAGTAGGCGTGCCACATGTCCGGTTGCAGTACATGCGACAATCCCAACACCACGCATCCAATACACATGATGAGTTCGATCGCAGACGGGGCGTCTAAAACGATGGGCCAGGGCATGGGGGCTCCTTCAACGAGGACAACATGGGGTCAGGCACCCCAAAAGGTGCCGGACCGCATTTCACGTACTCCCGCACTTCACGACACCGCACCCATAAAATTCCTGTAGAGCCGCCGCGACATGGCGGTGAAGGCGGCCATGTTGGTTTGAGCGTCGGCGTCGAAGCGGTCGATGGCGCCGGGGCCTTGAAGGTTCTCCAGGGAGGCCTTGTAGGCGGGGATCGCGCCCCAGGTGTGGACGGTGTGCGGCTCGGCTTCGAGATGGCCCTGCAGACCCCAGACACGGGGTGCAAAGCGCGCGGCTTGGATGCGGCATTGGGCAGACGACGCGAGATTGACCGCACCGTCCGGCAATTGTGCGACGCGGACCCCGTGCCATTGCACGCACGGGAACGTATCTGGCAAGCCCGCGAACAGCGGGTCGGCGCGGCCGGCCGCTGTGAGATCAATTGGAACAACTCCGACTTCAGGCGGTGACAGCGGCCCACATGTCCCGCCCAGAGCGTCCGCCAACAGTTGGTGCCCGAGGCACAGGCCGAGCACCGGCCGCTGCAGGTCGCGCACCCAGGCGCGGATCGCGGCTTTCTCGGCAATCAGCCACGGCCAGTCCTCGACATCCCACACGTCCATCGGGCCCCCCATGATCCACAGCTGGTCATAGGCTTGAAGCGCCGGGATCGCATCGCCATGCGTGAAGTGCACCGTCTCGATCGACGCGCCGTCGTCGCGCAGGTACGTGGCGAAGCTGCCGGGACCTTCGTTGTCGTGATGCTGGAAGACGAGGACGCGCATGGGGCAAAACTCTTAACCTGGAAAGGCGCATCGCCCTACCGAGCAAGGCGCCTTGTTCTTTTTATGCGGACCCTTGTCTGGATGGCCGCCTGTCGTGCCGCTGGCACGATCGCTCCGCGACGCGGCCATGACGGAAAAAAGAGTGCGAGTATGGTGTCAGGCACCGCAAAAGGTGCCTGACACCATGACAGATCTACGCCGGGAACCTCGCGCCGATATCGCGGAAGCTCGTCTTGATGCGGCGCACGGTACCGGTTTTGGAGCGCATGACCACCGTTTCGGTTTCCGCGAAGTCGCCCCGGAAGCGCACGCCATCAAGCAACGACCCATCGGTGACGCCGGTGGCGGAGAAAATAACATCCGCTGACGCCATGTCTTCGAGTGTGAAAATCTTGTTGATGTCGGCAATGCCCATTTTCTCCGCGCGCATCCGCTCGTCGTTGTTGGACGCCATCAACCGGCCCTGAATCTGCCCACCAATGCAGCGCAATGCAGCAGCTGCCAGCACGCCTTCCGGCGCGCCGCCCGAGCCCATGTAAATGTCGATGCCGGTTTCACGCGCGTCCGTCGTCCAGATGACGCCGGCGATGTCGCCATCGGGGATGAGGCGCACGGCGGCACCGGCTTCGCGGACAGCCTTGATGAGCTCGGCATGGCGCGGCCGGTCAAGAATGCAGGCCGTAATCTCAGCAACCGGAACGCCCTTGGCTTTGGCGAGATCAATGATGTTCTGGCCGGCGGGTTTGTCAAGATGCACAACCCCGTCAGCATAACCAGGGCCGATCGCGATTTTGTCCATGTACATGTCGGGCGCGTGCAGCAGCCCACCGCGTTCGGAAATGGCCAGCACTGCGAGCGCGTTCGGCATCGACTTGGCGCAGATGGTGGTGCCTTCCAACGGATCAACGGCGATATCGACTTCCGGGCCCTCGCCGGAGCCAACCACTTCCCCAATATAGAGCATCGGCGCTTCGTCCATCTCACCTTCGCCGATGACAACGGTGCCGCGAATGGCGAGCCGGGCGAGTTCGCGGCGCATGGCATCGACGGCGGCCTTGTCGGCCATCTTTTCGTTGCCGCGTCCGCGCAAGCGGGCCGCAGCGATGGCGGCGGCCTCTGTGACGCGGCCGATCTCCAGCACGAGGACCCGGTCCAACCCGCTCACGGCGCGTTCCTTGCTCATTGCGTTTCCTTTTTAGTTCCCTTCCCCCGTTAGGACGGGGAGAGGGACCTCATTGTTACAAATCTTCGATGCGGATCATTTGCGGCCGCGACGCGACCGTTCCGTCGCCTTCGATACCGTCTAGCGCGGCACGAATGCTGGCTTCCGTCGTATCGTGGGTAATCAATATGACTTGTGCGGCCGCGCCGGCACCCGGCTTCGACGCTGCGTGACCATCCGTGCGGCGCTGCACAATGCTTTCGAGCGAGACATTTTGATCGCCCATGCGTTTGGCGATGGCCGCCATCGTGCCGGGCCGGTCGAACACCGACAGGCGAATATAATACGCGCCGGTGTGGGTGCTGAGGTTCGCCGTGGGTGCCGGTTTGAGCTGGGCCACAGGCCGCAGGAACGGCGGCAGCACGAGGCCACGCGCCACGTCCATAATGTCGCTAGCGACCGCCGAGGCCGTTGGCTGCGCACCAGCCCCTGGCCCGACAAGTAGCAGCGAGCCTGAGAAATCGCCCTGAATTGCTACGCAGTTGGTCACACCCGACACTTGCGCCACGGTTGAATCTTCCGGGATCATGGCTGGATGGACGCGCGCTTCGATGCCCGATGCCGTGCGCTCCGCGACGCCCAACAGCTTGATGCGATAGCCGAGGTTCTTGGCGGCATCGATGTCGGCTGCCGTGATCGTCTCGATGCCTTCGACGTGAACCTGATCCGACGGCATTTTTATGCCGAAGGCGAGGCTGGTGAGCAGGGCGAGTTTGTGGGCCGCATCAAAGCCGCCGATGTCGAACGTTGGATCGGCTTCGGCATAACCCTTAGCCTGCGCGTCTTTCAACACATCGCCAAACGCCAAACCTTCATCCTGCATCTTTGTGAGGATGTAGTTGCAGGTGCCGTTGAGGATGCCGTAGACGCGGCGCACTTCGTTGGCGGCGAGCGCCTCGCGCAATGTCTTGATGACGGGGATACCGCCGGCCACCGCAGCTTCAAAGTTCAGAGATACGCCGTTCTTCTCGGCCAGCGTGGCGAGTTCAATCCCGTGCTTGGCGAGCAGCGCCTTGTTGGCGGTGACGACGTGCTTCTTGGCATTAAGCGCCGCCTCAACCGCCTGCCGGGCGACGCCTTCATCGCCTCCGATCAACTCAACAAAGCAAGTGTTCGACGGATCGGTGGCTAAGGCGACCGGATCATCAAACCACTTGGCTTGCCCGAGATCCGTTCCGCGCGGCTTGGATCGCGTGCGCGCCGCCACGCCGGTCACGATGATGTCGCGCTGGAGCGTTTCGGCCAAGCGGGGGCCATGGGCGTGCAGAAGCTGCAGCAGGCCTGTGCCGACGGTGCCGAGACCTGCGACACCGAGTTTCAAGGGCTCTTTCATGGAAGTGACTGTTACCGGCCCGCTTTTTGCGAAATTGCGACCACGTTATGCCCGCTTTCGACCGTGTCCGCGAAGAACTTTTTGATGTTGCGGGCGGCTTGGCGGATGCGGTGCTCGTTCTCGACCAGCGCAATGCGGACATGGCCTTCGCCATATTCGCCGAAACCAAGCCCCGGCGACACGGCCACGTCTGCCTTTTCGATCAACAACTTGGCGAACTCAACCGAGCCCAGCTGACGGAACGGTTCGGGGATCGGGCACCAGGCGAACATGGTCGCGGGCGGCGGCGGAATCGTCCAGCCGGACCGCGCGAAACTGTCGACCAGGCAATCGCGGCGGCTGTGATAAATCTGGCGGATCTCCTCGACGCACTCCTGCGGGCCATTGAGGGCCGCCGCAGCCGCCACCTGGATCGGCGTAAAGGCCCCGTAGTCGAGGTAGGATTTCACTCGCGCCAGAGCACCAATCAATCGTTCGTTGCCAACCGCAAAGCCCATGCGCCAGCCGGGCATGTTGTAGGTCTTGGACAGCGACGTGAACTCGACGCAAAGGTCCATCGCGCCATCGACTTGCAGCACAGAAGGCGGCGGGTTGCCGTCAAAATAAAGCTCCGTGTAGGCAATGTCAGACAGGATGATGAGGTTCAGGCGTTTGGCGAGAGCAACCGCGTCTTTGTAGAAATCGAGGCTTGCCACCATCGCCGTCGGATTCGACGGATACGACAGGATGAACCCCAACGGCTTCGGGATCGAGTGGCGCACGGCATGCTCCACCGCCCGCAGAAATTCCTCGCCCGAGCCGGCTGGCACGTGGCGAACACTCGCACCGGCAATGATGAAGCCGAATTCGTGGATCGGATAGGTGGGGCTTGGCACGATAAACACGTCGCCCGGCGCAGTGATCGCCTGCGCCATGTTGGCGAAGCCTTCCTTTGACCCCAGAGTCGCCACCACCTGGGTCTCGGGATCGAGCGTCACGCCGAAGCGGCGCTCGTAATAAGCGGCCTGCGCGCGCCGCAATCCCGGGATGCCCTTGGAGGCCGAATAGCGATGGGTGCGCGGCTTGGCGATCGTCTCGATCATTTTGTCGATGATGTGCTGGGGCGTGGGCAGATCCGGATTGCCCATGCCCAGATCGATGATGTCGGCGCCACGCGCACGGGCGGCCGCCTTCAGACGGTTAACCTCAGAGAAGACATAGGGCGGCAAGCGCTTGATGCGGTGGAAGTCTTCGATCACGTCTGTGTCTCTCGGATGCAGTTGGACTGTGGCTGGCTGACTGCCACGCCACCAACCAGCAGCGGTGCGTTGGGGCATTTACGCTTCACAGGCCTCGCCCGTCCAGGCCCAGCGGCCCGATGGCACTGAAACAGACGGAGTTTTGCACGTCGCGATCAACAAACGGCCTTGTGATCACAAATCAGTATGATCAAGGTGCCCGACCCAGACGGTCCCGGAGCGGGCAGGCGCAATGGTTTGCCTTCGCGGGCCAGGCGTTGATTCAGCATTCGGATGGACGAGCCGATCGGCCAAAGGATGGCAGAAACATGATGACGATGCGATGCTGATCACACCCTTTTTCCCCCGGCAAGCTCCACGTGCGAAAACTTCAATCGTCACTATACTATGATGGATCTTTGAGACGGCAACTGCGTTAAAGTCCAAAACCATGAACATCAAACCCCCGCAGCCAGATCCAGCCACGCTGTACCAGATCGAGGATCCGGAAGAGTTCGCGCGCAACGTCCTCAAGCTCTATGAAGAAGGCGGGCGCGCGATGTCCGAATTCCTTGAGCGCCAGGACAACAAAGCAACACCCTTCTCAGCCGCCAGCGAGATGTCGGAGACGACGCAAACGATCACCGACATGATGAGCATGTGGATGACCGATCCGGTGAGGCTGGCGCAGGCGCAGACTGCGCTCATGATGTCCTATTCGGAGCTGTGGACGAACACCGTGCGGCGCATGATGGGCGATCAGGTCAAGCCGATTGCAGAGCCTGCCCCAAATGACAGCCGGTTCCGCGACCCAGAGTGGTCGGCAAACCCCTACTTCGATTTCTGGAAGCAGGCCTATCTGCTGACATCAACCTGGGCCGAAAAAAATCTGGCCGAGACCGAGGGCCTCGACGAGGCCGCTCGCCACAAAGCAGAGTTCTACTTCCGGCAGCTGTCGAGTGCGATGTCTCCGTCAAACTTTCCGATGACAAATCCAGAAGTCATGCGTGAGACGTTTGCCACCAACGCGCGCAACCTTGTCGCCGGCATGACGCAGCTTGCCAATGACATGCATCAGTCTGGCGATCTATTGAAAATCAGCCAAACAGATGCCACGGCGTTCGAAGTGGGCCGCAATCTTGGCACGACACCTGGCAAGGTCGTCTTCCAAAACGAGATCTTCCAGCTGCTGCAGTATACGCCAACGACCGACAAGGTGCGCGAAGTGCCGTTGCTGATGGTTCCGCCATGGATCAACAAGTACTACGTGCTCGACCTGACGCCCCAAAAGAGCTTCATCAAATACGCCGTTGATCAGGGCTTCACAGTCTTCGTTGTATCGTGGGTCAACCCGGATGCGGACTTAGCGAATAAGTCATTTGAAGACTACATGGTCGAAGGCCTGCTGACCGCTGCAGACGCGGTGAAGCGCGAAACCAACATGCCTCAGTGCAATGTGCTGGGGTACTGCGTCGGCGGCACGCTCGTCGGCACGACTCTCGCTTGGCTGGCCGCCCGTGGCGAGACGCCGTTCCGCTCAGTCACATTCCTGACGACTCAGGTCGACTTCACAAAGGCCGGCGACTTGCTGCTGTTCACCACAGACTCCCAGCTGGCGCCGCTGGAAGAAATGATGGCTGAGCGCGGGTACCTGGATGGCTCGCGCATGGCCAACGTCTTCAATATGATGCGCCCCAAAGATTTGATCTGGCCGTACATCGTCAACAACTACCTTCTCGGCCGCAAACCGTTTCCGTTCGATCTTTTGTATTGGAACCAGGACTCGACTCGGATCGCGGCAACCAATCATGCGTTCTATCTGCGCGAGTTCTACAATGAAAATAAACTGGCCAAGGGTGGCATGACCATCGGCGGCGTAAAACTTGATCTGAAAAAAGTAACTCTGCCGATTTATGAACTCGCCACCAAGGACGACCACATCGCGCCCGCTCAATCGGTGTTCCTCGGCGCCAAATTGTTCAGCGGTCCGGTGGAGTTCGTGCTGGCCGGCTCGGGCCACATTGCCGGTGTGGTCAATCCCCCCGACAAAATGAAGTATCAGTACTGGACTAATTCACAACTCTCAGGGGATACGATTGACGAGTGGTTTGCAACCGCAAAGCAAACGCCTGGGTCATGGTGGCCCCACTGGGTCGGCTGGTTGACCACGCATTCTGGCAACTGGACCATCCCGCGCGAGCCGGGCCAAAACACCGGCGTCATAGAAGACGCCCCGGGAGGCTATGTGAAAAAAGTTCACTAATCAGCGTTTCAATTTGACCTGATGGGCGTGCCGCTGACTGTATCCTTATCGCGTGCGCCGCTGTCTCCACAGAACACCCGTCAATTGAACCAAATGTTAGCCTTGCCACCCTATGATGTGCGGTGATCGAGAGTTGCTGGCCGGTGGGCATATTTTTTGGCTGGATCAGAGTAACGGGTGAGTGGTGTGAACGGTCCGCACGCACATATCGAAGACAACGCGGTTCTGACGCGCATTTTCGCGCGGCTGCCCGAGCACATGCGCTCAAGCTTTACGCCGGAGCAAATGTATCACCTCGGCCAAGCGACGTTCGATAAACCGACCGAGCATTCTGTCGCGATCCGCAAGACGTTCCCATTCGGCGGCCGCCACTACTACTGTGCGTTCTTTGCTGGTCCTGATCGCCGCCGCAAACCCAGCACAGCGGAAGCGTTCGTCCAGAACGGACTACGCCGCGGCTGGAAGCACTATGTGATCATGTGCCTGTTCTTCTTTGCTGCCATGGCCGCGCTCTACATCACGGTTTTGGCGCTTGGCTATTCGATGACCGCCGTGTTTGCCACGGACGTGCAGAACAGCCCGGGATTCCTGCGCGACTGGCTTAACTGACCTTCGCCAACCCCTGCTCCAAGTCTGCAATGATATCGGTGGCGTCTTCGATGCCGATCGAGAGCCGCACGACATCTGGCCCCGCGCCTGCCGAAACGCGTTGCGCATCGGTCAATTGCCGGTGCGTGGTCGACGCCGGGTGAATGACGAGGCTGCGAACATCGCCGATGTTGGCCAGATGCGAGAATAGGTTTAAGCAGGACACAAGCTTGATCCCCGCGTCGTAGCCACCTTTGAGCCCGAACGTGAAAACAGCGCCCGCACCCTTCGGGCAGATCCGCTTGGCCAGCGCATGATTGGCGTTTGATGGCAGGCCTGCGTAATTCACCCAAGAAATCGCTGGATGCTTTTCAAGATGGGACGCAACGGCCAGCGCATTCTCGCAGTGCTTGGCCATCCGCAGCGGCAGCGTCTCAATGCCGGTGAGCAGAAGGAACGCATTGAACGGCGCAATGGCTGGCCCGATGTCGCGCAGGCCCATGACGCGGCAGGCAATGGCGAACGCAAAGTTGCCGAAGGTTTCAGCGAGCTTCATGCCATTGTACGAAGCGTTTGGCTCGACCAACGTTTTGTAGCGATGCTTCGCGCCCAGCCAATCAAATGTACCGCAATCCACGATTGCGCCGCCGATGGAATTGCCGTGACCGCCCATGAACTTGGTCAGTGAATGCACCACGATATCGGCACCGTGGTTTTTCGGCCGGCACAAGTACGGCGTCGCCAAAGTGTTGTCGACGATGAGCGGAACGCCCGCACGTTTGGCGATGGCTGCAATTGCGGCAATGTCGATAACCAGCCCGCCCGGATTGGCGATACTTTCGATAAAGATCGCTTTGGTCTTGGGCGTGACGGCGCTTTCGATGGACGCAGGATCTGTGGCGTCGGCCCACGCGACGCGCCAGTCGAACTTCTTAAAGGCGTGGTTGAACTGGTTGATCGAGCCGCCGTAGAGCTGGCGGCCGGCCACGAACTCGTCGCCCGGCTCCAAAAGTGTGTGGAACACCAGGAACTGCGCGGCGTGCCCGGACGCAACGGCCAGCGCTGCCGTGCCGCCTTCGAGTGCTGCGACCCGGCCTTCGAGCACAGCCTGCGTCGGGTTGGTAAGCCGGGTGTAAATGTTGCCGAACGCTTCAAGCCCAAACAGGCTGGCAGCGTGGTCGGCGTCATTGAAGACGAACGAGCTGGTTTGGTAGATGGGGGTGACGCGGGCACCGGTCGAGGCATCTGGGGCAGCGCCTGCGTGAACGGCGAGGGTGGCGAACTTGGGAGTGCTGGCGTCGGTCATTGTCGTCGTCCTCTCGCTGGCAAGATTGCCGCGAAGGAGACGGGAATAGCCGCATGTGTCAACTCTCGTTTTGGCGGGAGGGCGCCAATCCAGGCTCTGCCATAAATCGATGGGCACCCGGCTGGTCGGGGCCAGCCTGCGGTTTCCATCGCGCGGGTTAGATTTTAGCGAACTGTCCGGCCTTCTGGCACGTCCAACGCTTCAGCGCCCACTTGGGATGGGTGTCAATCCACTTGGCGATTTCGGGTTGGGCCCCCATGACGCACTGCATGTGTGACATGCCCTCAGCCGCGAAGGTGAGGTTGACGTCTTTACAGCGGGCGGGTTCGTCTAAGAGACAGACGGAAACGACAAGTTCGAGCATCGGCGTCCTCGTGTGTGCTGAGGCCCCTCCTGTGGGGTCCTGTTGCAGATCGGGCGCCTTCCCTATTTGCGTTTTTGAATTGCGTGAATGGTATGTCACAAACGCCATTCCGGCAAGATTAGAAAAGTTGCAGTGGTTGCCTGCGAATTAATCGAATCGAAACAATCCGAGAGTCCGAATTAATTACTCTGGAAATTCCTTTGTTTTCCGGAGCCCGACTCAAAAGACACATCTGACGAATTTCGTTCGCGGGGATCGTCAAGGATCACAGGGTGATCAAGGCATGGGCGAAACAGTGCCAATCGGCGGCTCTGGTGATTCGCTCGACAGCGTCAGCAGGAACGCAATCAACGCGTCCGTCTCGTCGCGCGAGAGCGTGAGATCGCGAACGATATTCGGCGACACCGGCGGCCGTTCAATTTTGGCACCGGCATAGTGATCGATAACGTCCCTGAGGGTCGCCAATGAGCCATCATGCATATAGGGCGCGGTGTGCGCCAATTCCCGCAATCCCGGGGTTTTGAAAGCGGGTAGTCCAGGCGTCCCGCCCGCAATACCGCCGCGGCCTGGATCGGTGCCGGGCAGGCCGATGTCGTGGAACGCATCGTCCGTAAAGCGCCAGCCGCCATGGCATGACACGCAGCCCCCTTTGCCGACGAAGATATCGAAGCCCTGTTTTTCCGATTGAGACAGGGCGCCATCGTCTCCCTCGACCCAGGCATCGAACCGGGTTTTGGCCGAGACCAATGTGCGCTCGTAGGCGGCCAAAGCTTGCAGGATTGCGGTGTCTGTTACAGCAGGGGACGACGGAAACGCACGCGCGAACGCGTTGGTCATTTGCTGGTCTGCAATGAGCTGGGCGACAATCTCCGTAAAATGACCGCCCAGTTCATTTGCTGCGGTCAATGGCACGCGCGCTTGCTGCTCTAGAGTTGGTTCACGGCCATCCCAATAGAAGCTTGTGCTCCATGCCAGATTCCATAAGTGCGGTGTATTCCGGTTGAGGGGCACGCCATCCCGTCCGCTGCCCTTAGGCAAACCGTCCGTGAAAGCCCGGGCCGGCTGGTGGCAGGTGCTGCACGATCGCGTGCCGTCTCCCGACAGCCGCGTGTCCGAAAACAGCGCCTTGCCAAGAGCCGCGCGAGCCGCTTCGACCGCATTCGCCGATCCGTCTGCGGGCAGCGGCTCACGGGCAAAGATCCCCCGCCAAATCGAATCGCGAGTGACCGGCACACCGGGCTGCTGGGCCAAGGCCAACGGTGCCAACAGCACCGCACTCACCAGGACGATTGTCCTCCGCACCCGTTCCATTCCTTCAACCAGTCAATCTCTAACTGATTGTAGCATAGTGATTTTTTGAAGCGCCAGGGGTGCACATCGGGTTCTGCAAAGTACTTTGGCTGGCCCTGGGGATAACGGGGACATGTCGGGGCCCCCCCCCCTTGCCAAGCCCGAATCTCTCTACGACTCTGGCTCATGAGTTTTGTCGTTCGCGTCCGCCTCTGTCGCGTTTCGAGTCATCAATCAAGGTCCCGTGAGTGCGTCAGTCCCGCTGTCAGTAGCGGAGCGCGTCGGGGCTCGTAAGGGGGTCATCATGTCAGTCACGTCTTCATCGCTCCACGTCACTCGCACCAGCCTGCGCATTCTACTGCCAGCCGCCGCGGCCTTGCTCACAGGCGGCTGTGCCCAAACCGGTGTGGAAACCGCCGGCTTCCAGTTGGCCGAACCTGCTGCCGTTGCGGGTCAACCTGCCGCCACCAAAACGGGTGCCGTCGCGACACCTGATATGGCGGTAAAGCCGGAAGCGGCAAAGGCCATCAAAGAGGCCCGGTCGCTGCGCGAAGCCGGTAAGAAGGCCGAAGCGTTGAGCTTCCTCGAGAAGGTGCCCGACACCGACAAGGATCTGGCGCTGATCGGCGAAAAGGGCATGCTGGCCCTCGAAATCGGCCAGTTGGCGCAGGCCGAAAAACTTCTCGTCAAGGCGCAGAACCCGAAGGCGCCGGACTGGCGCCTCCAATCCGCGCTTGGTTCCGCGCTGTCAGCCAACGGCAAGCAGAAGGAGGCCCAGGCCCAGTTTGCCAAGGCGCTGGCGCAAGCACCCGATCACCCGGCCATTCTCAACAACCTCGCGCTGTCCTTCGCCCTCGACGGCAAGCACGACGAAGCCGAGCGCCTTCTGCGCCAGGCCTCGAGCCGAGCCACAGACCCGCAAGCGAAGCAGAACTTGGCGCTGATCCTCGGATTGAAGGGCAATGTCGACGAGGCCAAGGCCGTCGCCGAGACCGCGCTGCCGCCCGACAAGGCCAAGGCCAACGTGGCGTTTTTTGAGAAACTCAAGACCGGCAATCAGACTTTTTCCAAAGCAGATCCCGCTGTCCCCGCTCCGGTCCGCTCCGCGAGCGTGGACGACATCAGGCCAATCATGCAGCTTGGCACCAATCCGTAAAGCCGCCACAACGCGCTTCAGTTCACGACTTGGAATGACTTGACGCCTGACTGCCTTGTAGCGACGAGACCACGAACCAGTGCGGGGCTTGACCGGCTCGCACTGGTTTTTCGTTTTGTGCTCCCTTGCGATCACGGCACCGCACGGCTGCCTGGCTCAACCTCATCATCCGTCTCGCCCTGCGCGGCCTCATAGACCTCCCAGGCGGAGCCGGCGTTCAACGCCGCGATCCCTAATCCCACCCCAATGTCGGGCCAGATCGACGCTGTTCCAGCCGTGGCCAATCCGGCGGCAATGATCGCGATATTTGCGGCCACATCGTTACGCGCCGACAAGAACGCCGCGCGGGTCAAGCTGCCGCCGGACACGCGCACACGAGCTAACAGAAGCGCACACGTGGCATTGACGGCCAGCGCGCCGAGCCCCGTGATGGTCAGCGCGAATGCATCTGGCACTGCTGGATTGGCGAGCTTGTCCCACGCTGTCCATAACGCTGCGAGACCCGGAACGAGGAGAAGACCGGCCAGGATCATCCCAACCCAGCGCCGCCGGGCGGCGGACCAGCCCAGCGCCAGCAGCACAAGCCCGTTGACGGTGGCATCCTCGAGGAAGTCGATGCTGTCGGCAAACAACGACACCGATGCGATGGCGACGGCCACCGCATACTCGACAAAGAAGTAGCTGAGGTTCATGGCCAGAACGGCAGCCACAGTCCGGCGCATCAGCGCGGGCATCGCGGCCTTGTCTGCGGCGGCGTCAGAGGACATCGCGAACTCCTAGCACGACGCCGTTCTTTTTGATCGATCGAACGCCTGCACCGCCAGCTGAAGCGAAAAGGGGTGCTGCCCGCAATCAGCACCCCTTCACAACGGTAAACTGACAAAGCCGAACCGTCCTATTGAACCGAGGGGGCCGCAGGCGCCGGTGTGACGCCACCACCACCCGACGATGGTGGCTGGCCCTTTGACGTGCCCGTGTAGTCGCTCCACGTCGAACTGCGCCGTTCGGCCGAGCGGGGTGTCTCTTCTTGAGCCGTTTGCAAATCGCGGGCGTTCGCAACGGTCAGCGCGAGATTGCGCTGCGTAGTGCAGCCAAAGTCGTTATAGGGCAACCGCTCGCGGTTCTCGCCAAGATCGGTGTGCCAATCGGCGCACGTGGGCGCGGCCGCAACCGGCCGGTCGTAAGCCAATTTGACCGCAGGCCCCATGCGCGCCGTCCGCTGGTGACGTACAATCTCAATCGCACCCGGATCGATGCCAGCGTCCCGCACGATCTCTTCGACCTGCCGCACGGACTGCGTGGTGGCCAGATGCCCCGCCGCAGAACCTGGAGCGGAGATTTTCAGCGAACCGTTACTTTCTTTCTTGTAGCGGTCGATGAACCGCCAAACATCGGCGTGCTGGTTGCTGCTGAGACCGCCGCCCGATGGGGCCACCTCAACATAGAGCGCCTCAGCGTGCGACGCGAACCCGATCGGGTGGCGCTTCACGGGGTTGCTCAGTTCAGCCGCCGTGTAGTCGTCCAGCCGGCACCCTGACAGCCCAAGCGACACAGACAGCATGGCGGATATTGCGATTTTGCGGCTCAACGGCATGGCCATTCGGCCTCCAGATAGACGTGACGTTGTCATCCTTTGACCCCCGGATATTCGATGATGTAGCCGAAATCGCCACGATAGCGGTGGTTGGCCGGATCGTCGCCGTGGCCATAGACGCGATTGATATGACCGAAGAACAGTTCCTTCAGTTCGCTCTGGGGCATGAAACCGTCAACAGGCTTGGCCAGATCTCCAGGACCTGAATGCGTGGCGATATAGGGCGTCACCAGAATCACAAGTTCCGTTTCGCGCTTGCGGTAATCGTTGGACCGGAACAATGCGCCCAGAACCGGAAGATTTTTGAGTGCCGGCACACCTTCTACACTTTGACGGGTTTCGTCAGAGAGAAGACCCGCCATCGCCAGCGTCGCCCCGCTCGGCATTTCGAGTGTGGTTTCAGCGCGCCGGACCTTGAGGCCGGGCAGCGAGATCGAACCGATGGTCACCGCGCCCTCTGTCGAGATTTCGCTGACCTCAGCCGAGATGTTCAGACTGATGCGCCCTTCGGTCAAAACCACCGGCTTGAACGATACGTTGATGCCAAACTGCTTCCATTCGACGGTAATCGTATTCTCGTTTTGGGCAACGGGAATGGGGAACTCACCGCCCGCCAGGAACTTCGCCGTCTCGCCGGACATGGCCGTCAATGTGGGCTCGGCCAACGTTTTCAGGACGCCGGATCTCTCCAAAGCCTGGATCATGGCTGTCACTGTATCGCCGCCCGACGACCAAGACGGCTTGAACGCTGAACCGGCAGACACGAACGGCGGCACGCCACCGGCGATCGCTCCTGATGCGAGTGGCACGATCGGGCTGGTGATGGGAAAGGCGTTCTGGATGACCTTCGTGAACGAGAAATTGCCCGCCTGCAAAACCGCGCCTGGAAGATCGACACCGATCCGGCGCAAGCCGTCGCGGTGCATTTCTGCGACCTGGACCTTGAGCAGCACCTGCTCTTTGGTATCGGTCGCCAGCATGTTGACGACTTTTTCTTTTGAATTGACGACGCGGCCAGCCAATTCGGCGGCGCGGTTGGCGTCCTGAGGGCTGGCAACCGACCCGGCGAGAACGATGGTATCGCCCATCATTTCGGCGCGGATCTTGGAGCCGGGCAGCAACCGCTGAAGACTATCGTTGAGCGACGTCAGATCGCGCGCCACGGTTATTTCGAGGAAAGCGATTTTCCGGCCATCCGGGCCGATCAGGAACGCGTTGGCCTCGCCAACCGTTTTGGCGAGCAAGTACACTTGACGGGATGTTTGCACTACGGCATCGACGACCTCTGGATTTGAAACAAGGACGTTCTGCAGATCCTCAGGCACTTCAACAAGCATCGACTTGTCGAGGCCGATCGTGATCTTTCGAGTCACAGGAGACCCGTCACTTGCTGGCAATTTGAGTTCTGACCGGTGCGCCGGATCAAATGCCGCTGCTGCATCTTTGCGTGCAGACTGCGCCCATGACAGCTCAGCCCACGACACCTGCGCGGCTAGCAGGCCGGACAGGGTCAAGCCTAAGGTTAGAACACATCTGACGGCACGCGACGCCGCGCGCTGTTTGCTCGTTACCATTGTACACACGACCCCTGCTGTTTCAGCTGAGGTGCCCCACTACGCGCACAAGACAACGCAAACAATTGGTGTCCGGCATGCCACCCCGACACTACCGGCAATGCCACGAATACAGGTCTCCGGACGAGCCGAAGACCACTGCTGCAATGTCTAGAACTTCACCAGGCAATACCAGCCGTTCACGTTCGAACCTGTTGCAGGGTGGTGCGTGATCAACATGTTGCCCACAGGTTGCCCGCCCAAGCCCGGCACAGCCGGCCACATTCGCGCGATCAACCGCCGGTCACGATATTCGTCGGGAATACAGTCATTTGCGTTGCCCGCCTCACGACGATGCAAGGCCTGGAGGTGCCGCTGGGCCGCGCACGTCACGGAACGTGTGCATGGACCCGGCCGGCTGGTCTGAGGACCTGGCCAGCCGCTCAGCTTGCTACGCGCAGCTTGGCGATCTCGCGGCCGATGTTCTGGAACGCTTGGATCAGCGCCACGCCGTCCGTCGCCCGGAACGACTGATCCGGCGACGTGGCGCATTGGCTGAGCAGGCTCAAACTCGCACCCGAAATACCCGTCCCAAAGGCGACGGTGTAGACCGTAATGCCTTCCGCTTTGGCATTGGTGCACGCAGCAAGGGTTTTGGTATTGAGCACACTGAGGTATCCGCTATTTGTGTACGTCGTTCCCAAGCGGTCTTTGGAGCCAAAGCCATTGGCCGCGTAAACAGATTTATTGTGCTGCGTTTTTGACTCGAGGTAGTTGTCGCCGTCGGTCATCACGATCAGCACTTTGCGGTTTTCATCATCGTCGTATGACTTGCCTTCTTCAAAGGGCGCCGTCGGAGACAACACGCGCCAGCCCCAGGCGGTGCCTTCCGCAATGTTCGTGTTGCCACTGGCGACGAGATTGGTGATGGCATCATCGACCAGCGACTTGGTGGCAGTCAGTTCCAGGATGGCCGGCGTCGTGCACAGGTGATTAGGACCGCTGCCACCGGTGAGCGGAGCACCTTGATACTTGCAGGTGCGTGATTGCGCCGTTTCAACCGCGATAGGCACGGGCGCCCAGGTCGTACATGTCTTTTTTTTCTTGTTGTAGTTGGTGCAGATTTGCTCGGGTGCCGGACAGGTGCCGCCGAAGTCTGAAATGTAGCTGTTGTTGTAACCGGCCTCATTGTTGCCGGTTGTTGAGTACCCGGCAGCTTCCGCGTTCACATCGTCGGGCTCATCGGGCGCGAACATCGGCACAAACAGCGTTTCGCCGTTGCTGGACGACGGTGGCGTATCGATCACGTCGAGGCCATTGGGCCGTGTTTCAACACACCCGCCCCAGGACTGACCCAACTGATCAAGAAGCGTAAACCGGGTCACGTTCTCTGAAAAGTTCTGGTAGTGCAACGGCGACTCGCCATCATTGTCGATCCAATCGCTGCCGCGATAATTCGCCCCGACGTTGACGGACGCTGCAAACGGAACGACTCCCACTTTGACGTCTTGGGACCCAGATGCTCCAGTGAAAACGATACCAACAAGGTCGCTGGCGGCGGTCTTGAGGTCGGCGATTTTTGACCCTGCCATGGACCCTGAGTTGTCGAGCACCATGGCGACTTCAATGGTGCCGGATCCTTTGACAACCGTAGATGAGGCACCAATCTGCAGCGAATTCCGGCGAACGGAATCTTGCAAGACGCCTTTGATGAGGGTGGTGCCGAAATCATTGTGGGATTGAGCCGTCACGCGGCCTGCCTCCTGATCGAGATCGACCGTGATCTGCGCTGTGGACCCCGCTCCCATGTTCTCCTGAAAGAACCTCGTCGCGACCGTGTTGCCGGCGGCATCCTGTTCGCTATCGTCGCCAACGCCAAGGTAGTTCGAGGCCGCCAAGGCTGCTGCGTCAATAGCGTGCTGTTCGCGGGACTTCTCGCTCGTGGCGCGCGTCACGTCGACGACCATCGCCGCCATCAGAAACAGCACGGCAAACATGATCCCGAACAGCACGGCGGTGACGCCGCGCTCATCGGACCGGAACTGGGCAAGATCGGAGCGCACCGTGGCCTTGGCCGCAGCCATCCCACGCCTGACCAACGCCCTAACGCCATCCCCGCGCATTCGTGCCTCCCTTAACGGACCGTTATGAGAAGCTACAAATTTCGTCCTTAAACCGCGTAAAGGATGCCACTGCAATTTTATGTAATTTTGTCCCAATACGGGCCTGATGGCGGCGCCCACATTGAAGGTTGGGCCGGTTGGGCTACAGTCACGTGCGTGAACCCACCCGATTGACCCGCCCCACATGACACCAACTTTCAACGCTGCTGCCTGCCAGATGACCCTATTCGAGGCTTTGCTGGACGCCGCGAGCGCATTCGGCTGGGACAAGGAGGCATTGGAGGACGCCGAGCGGCAGCCGCTGACCTACAAGCGTCTCGTGCTGGCGGCGCTGGTCCTCGGGGCAAAGCTGGCCAAGGAAACCACGCCGCGCCACACCACTGGACTATTGCTGCCCAACGTCAACGCGCTTCCCATTTGTCTGTTCGGCCTCAATGCCTGTGGCCGGCCTGCGGGACTTCTGAACTTCACCGCCGGGGCGAAAAACATCGTGTCTGCCGTCAAGACGGGGCCGTTGCCCGTCATTGTGACGTCGCGACGGTTTATCGAGACGGCGAAGCTCGACGATGTGGTCGCCGCGATTGCGCAAACCGAATGGGCGCCGGGCCGTCTCGCTCGCGTACTCTATCTCGAGGACATCCGGAGAACGATCACCAGCTGGGATAAACTGCTTGGGTTCCTGAGAAGCTTTCGTGCCCGCGGGTTCCATCGCAGCCGTCAGCCCGGGCCGGCTAAGACAGCGGTGCTGTTGTTTACGTCAGGAACCGAGGGTACACCCAAGGGCGTCGCGCTCACGAACGCCAATCTCGTCTCCAATGCGCGGCAGATCTTTGCCCACTCGGACGGCATTCTCTCGTCCGCCGATACGGCCATGAACCCGCTGCCGATGTTTCATTCGTTTGGGCTGACCGCCGGGACGCTGATGCCGCTGCTGCACGGCTTGAAAGTTGTGCTGTACCCAAGCCCGCTGCATTACAAGCAGGTGCCAAAATTGATATCGGACACCCACGCAACGCTGCTGTTGGCGACGGATACCTTCCTGCAAGGATATGCGCGGGCCGCAGGGGACAACGAACTTGACAGTTTGCGGTTGGTGGTGGCGGGCGCGGAACGGGTCAAAGATGTCACCCGCAAGCTTTGGCAATCAACCAACGCGATCATTCTCGAAGGCTACGGGGCAACGGAGTGTTCCCCAGTTCTCGCCTGCAACGTTCCGCCCACCAACACGCACGGTACGGTCGGACGGTTGCTGCCTGGCATCGAGGCGCGGTTGGAACCCGTCGAGGGAATTGTTGAAGGCGGCCGGCTATTCGTGCGCGGTCCCAATGTGATGGCAGGTTACGTTCTCCTGCAACAGCCAGGCGTCATTGTCCCACCTGCAGGCGGCTGGCACGATACCGGCGACATCGTCACCATCGAGAATGGCTTCGTGGCCATCCGGGGCCGTGCAAAGCGCTTCGCTAAGATCGGCGGCGAAATGGTGTCGCTCGCGGCGGTTGAATCGTTGGCGGCCAGCCTGTGGCCAGACAACACGCACGTCGCCGTCAGCCTGCCAGATCCGCGCAAGGGCGAGAGCCTCGTGCTCGTCACCGACAAGCCTGATGCCGACAACGCGGCCATCGCGGTTCATGCCCGCGCACAGGGAATCCCTGAGTTGTGGGTGCCCAAAGCGATCCTGGTTCTCAACCAGATCCCGATGCTGGGATCAGGCAAAGTGGACTATCCCGCTGCCCAGACCATGGCCGCCCAAATGCGTCCGCTATTGTAGGTCCGTCGTCGTGAAACTGAGCCAAAGGCAGCCAGCGCATGCAATCACCTGCTATTCCCACAACACTTTCTCAACACCTTCAGTCGGCGCTACAGCGGGCGCTTCTGGCACCCGTCCGGGCCTTCCGGCTCGCCTACCTGCCGCTGTTGATGATCTACTTTGCTTATGGCGCGCTTGGCATCACGGCCGTCGCCGACAGCTTTTGGGTCAAGAAGGAGCTGACCTTATCGCCGGTGGCTCTGGCCCAGCTCGGCGTTTGGCTGACGCTGCCGTGGGCCATGAAAATGGTGTTCGGCGAGTTGGTTGATACCGTCGCTCTTCTGGGGTCCCGCCGTCGCGCTTACGTATTCCTGGGTGCAAGTCTCATCGCCGCCGGATTGCTGATCCTGGCCGGAGCGGCCGGGACTTGGCTGACGTTTGCGCCACCGGAAACGCTCTACATCATCGCTCAACTCATCATCGTTCTAGGTGTCGTTATTCAAGACGTGGTCGCTGATGCCATGAGCACCGAGGTCGTGGCGCGCGTGAATGCCGACGGCACGCCACGCGAGAAAAGCGAGATCGACCACGATCTCGGCATGGTGCAAATTCTTGGCCGCTTGGCGCTGTCGACCGGCGCGTTTGTCGTCGCTGGTCTGGCAGGCTGGCTTGCTGGATTTGTGTCCTATGAGACAGTTTTCCTGCTCGGCTTAGCGGTCCCCGTGATCTCGGCCAGTGGCGCACTCCTGGTCAAACTTGAAACCAGCGAAAGCCGGCCAACCGACTGGACCATTCTTGGCGGCGGCCTCGCGTTCGGCGCCTGCATCGTCAGCTTGGCGCTTTTGCAAGTGCCGTTTGGGCAAGAGATCACGCTGGCCATTTCGCTCGCCGTGATCGCTGCCATGCTGGCGCGTGTGACATCTGACATCGATGCGACAACCAAGAAGCGCATTCTCTACGCCGCGCTGATCATCTTCTTCTTTCGCGCCGTTCCTGGCATTGGCCAAGGCTACACGTGGTTCTCGATGGACGTTCTCGGCTTCGATGAGCCGTTCTTTGGCACCCTCAATCAGATCGGAACCGGGATCGCCCTCGTCGCGGCTTGGCTGTTGTCGGACTATATCACGCGCATGCCCGTCTCGCGCGTCCTGCTGATCTTGACGCTTCTGGGTGGACTGTTGTCATTGCCCAACATCGCCCTCGTGTTTCGCTTGGACGAGTGGACGGCAGCGAACCTTGGCTTCGGCGCACGCTCGATCGCACTGGTCGATGCGGCCGCGCAGTCACCCTTAGCGCAGCTCAGCATGGTCCCGCTGCTGACCTTGATTGCCATTTATGCCCCGCCCGCCAAGCGCGCCGTCTGGTTCGCCCTGATGGCGTCGTTTCTGAACTTGGCGCTCGTCGGCGGCCAGTTGTTCACGAAGTACTTGAATATGATCTATGTCGTGGAACGTGGGAATTATTCCCAGCTGCCGTCGCTGACGATCGTGGCAACAGTTCTGGGGCTCGTTATTCCGCTGACGGCGATTGTCGCTTACGGCAATAAAATCCGCTGATCTTCGGCGCAGTCGTCGGCTCATTCTGGACAACCGTGACTGAACGGATACGGCCAGCGCGACGATTTACTCTCAGATCGGAGGACAGCTTGACCGCAACGCGACTTTTGCGTTTGGGTCTATAGAGGGCGTGGCCGTTCAGTCTGCGTCGTGGGGAGAATCTTGTATGGGTCCGGCGCCGGTTGAGGGTGTAGCCAATGTGTCCGCAGAAACCAATCCGATGCGCGCGGCAACCATTGGGTGGGCCTTTCGCAGGACGATGCTCTGCGTTGCGATCCTGGCAATTGCAATTAGCGGCATGGCGTGGCTGACGCACGCGTCGATTGATGCGGCACTTGAACGCGCCGCAGAAGCCGTGCCGGCCATTCCCGTCATTGCCCGCTAAGCACCTGCTGCCACGGTGCCCGGCGGCGCTGGCCTTTCAGCGCTTCAGAAATTCAGCTAGTCTCGCAATTGGCAGCGGATTGCGCACCGCGGGTCCACGCCTCTGCGCAATGGGACCATGGACATGACACTGGCCGACCTCCTGCCACTTTTGATCGTCGCGGGCCTCGCCGGCTTCGTTGGATACAAACTTGGCCGTTCCTCGGTGATAACTGAGCAGCAGCCGCAGCACCAGGCGCCCGCTTCGCCGCTACCAGCCCCATCGAGGCCTCCCGTGGCTGAACCCGTCGCGCGTGAGCGCCGGTCAGCCCCGCCTCCGGCCGCCGCAGGTGGCCCGGCTTCACCCGCCGCTCCGCAGGCGCCGGCCGCAACGGCGCCAAAACGGTCTAGCCCGCCGCCGCCCGCCGCAGCAGGGATTGCCGATCTCGACGGCTCCAAGCACGAATGACCGAGACCGGCCACTTAGCGACCTATCGTTGCATCGCCCTTTCCATGTTGACCTTGATTGACCGGCACAGCCTCCCCTATCATCACGGCTGTGTTCGCGCGTCTCAGTCCATGTGCGCGGTGGGGTCAAGAGGACGCGGTGGATGACGGAGCAGCGGAAAAGCTTCCCGGAGTTCTATGTTACGGCGGCCCAGCCGTGCCCGTACTTGCCTGGTCGCCTTGAGCGCAAACTGTTCACGCATCTGACGCACGAGAAGCCGCTCTCGCTGATTGATGGACTCCTAAAGGGCGGCTTCCGGCGCAGTCAGAACATTGCCTACATGCCCTACTGCGAAGGCTGTCATGCCTGTGTGTCGGTCCGCGTCATCGTCAACGAATTCCAGCTGACGCGATCCATGCGCCGCGCCGCCGACAGCAACACAGACCTGCTGGCCCGCCGTGTGCCGCCCAATCCCTCGTCTGAACAATACGCGTTGTTCCGGCGCTATATCGATGCGCGCCATTCGGAAGGCGGCATGGCCGACATGAGCGCGCTGGATTACGCGCTCATGATCGAAGACAGCGTCATCAACACGTCGCTGACCGAATACCGCATCAAACCAGAATCCGGCGCATTGGCGTCGGATCCAGCCACCTGGCCGCTGGCGGGCATCGCGTTGTGCGACCGTCTCTCAGACGGCCTCTCGATGGTCTACTCGTTCTATGAGCCGACCGAAGACGACCGCAGTCTCGGCACCTATATGATCCTGGAAACAATCGCGCACGCGCAGCGGCTGGGACTGCCCTACGTCTACCTCGGCTACTGGATCGAGGGCTCGCGCAAGATGAACTACAAGACCCGCTTCGGCCCGCAAGAGCGCCTGGGACCAAATGGCTGGGTGCGGGCGTAAGTCCGTTTTGCCCACGAGCGACGGCCCTTACGTGTCGACCAACGCGAAGTCATTGCAACCCGGACCGCAGTCACAGCGACAACGCCATTGCACTTGTCAGGTCAATGCGCGGCCTACTTCGCCAACTCTGCATCGAGTTTGCCGAACATATAAGTCCACTTGGCGTTTTGCGTATCGACCAGCAAGCTCATGAAGACCCGCAACTGCATCAGCGTATCGCAGTTGGGTGTTTTGGCGGCGGAGCCTTCCTCGCCCATCGTCGAGATCTTAGTCAGAAACTCGTTCGACCGTTTATCGAAGACGTCGATCTCGGCGTCTTTCACAAAGGGAGCCGCCTCTTTCAGGAACTGATCCTGGGTCCAGCCGCGCTTGTCTTTCAGTTGTCGCAGCTTGTCCTGGAACACGGGCTTCTTGAGCGCATTGAGCCCGCGCAGCGCCTCGGCCGATTGATCGACAACTGTTTCAAAGTCCAACTTCACGCACGCAGCGACGCCCGGTGCTGCGGGGGGGACCACGTCTTGCGAAGCGGGCGCAGGCTCGGTTAGCCCGGGCTCATCGGGCACGGACGGACTTGACGGCGGGAGCCGGTCACTCGGGCGATCGGAAGCGGGTGCCTGCGCTTCAGCGGCAGCCGGAGTTGAGGGCGCCGGCGTCTCTTGGGCGATGGCGTGAGATAAACTGAAAACGACGGCGGTGAGACCGCACGCGGTAAACATTCCCGCCACGCTGAACCGCCGTCTGCTCAATCCCACCATGACAGTCTGGTAACTGCCACAGTTCACAGTGGCAAGAGTTCACAGACGCCTGCCAACGCTCCAGCCGGTCAGCGTGGCACGAACGCCGCGGTGACTTAGAACGCCGGGCCAAACTTGTTCGACCGCGGGAAGCCCTTGGGCGCGATATGGCCGGCTTGAGCGCGGTCTCCCGCCCAATCTTTCAGGTCGCTCCACGGCAACGTAAAGGTGCGCCCCGCGCTGTCGAGCCATGTGAGGCCTTCTTTCTTGGTGAACACGCGGACGTCGGACAAGCCGCCATCCTTATAGCGCTGGAGAATGGTGCCCTTGCCGCGCGCCATTTCGTTGACATCCTCAAGCGGGAAGACGAGTACTTTGCGGTTTTCGCCGACGCAGGCGACCATGTCGCCGTCAGCCGGGATCACGACGCAAGCTTCCTCTGGCTCGGTGACGTTGAGAACTTGCTTGCCTTTACGGGTCGAGGCGACAACCTCGTCTTCCGGTACAATAAAGCCGTAGCCGCCGCTGGAAGCCACCAGCAGCTTGCGCGTGGCGTCGTGGACGAACAGCTCGACGAAGTCGTGATTTTCTTCCAGATCGACCATCAGCCGAACGGGTTCTCCATGACCACGGCCGCCGGGTAGCTGGCCTGCTTCCAGCGTGAAGAATTTGCCATTGGTGGCAAACAGTATGAGTTTGTCGGTGGTTTGCGCCTTGACGGCACACTTCAAGCCGTCGCCCTGCTTAAAGTCGAGCTTGGACAGGTCGTCCATGTGCCCCTTCATGGCGCGGATCCAGCCCTTGTCCGACAGGATCACAGTAATCGGCTCTTTCTCCGTCATGGCTTCTTCGAGATCGACGGAAATCTCCGGCGTATCGGCGAAGGATGAGCGGCGGCGGCCAAGGTCTGTTTTCTTCGAGTAGCGCTCGCGAGTCGCTTTCACTTCTTCGGTAATGCGTGCCCACTGCAAGTCGTCGGACTTCAAGAGCTGTACCAGCCCGCGCAGCTCCTTCGACAGCTTGTCATGTTCGGCCCGGATTTCGACCTCTTCGAGCTTCGACAGGCTTTTCAAGCGCAGGTTTAGTATTGCGTCGGCTTGGACTTCGGACAGGCTGAATGTCTTGATCAGCCGGGCCTTGGGATCATCCTCAAAGCGAACGATGCGGATCACTTCGTCGAGATTGAGGAACGCGATCAGATAGCCATCCAGCACCTCAAGGCGGTGCTCGATTTTCTTTTTGCGGAACTCGGACCGCCGCACCAACACATCGACGCGGTGTTCGAGCCACTGCTTCAACACGTCCTTAAGCGACAGGACGTTCGGGATCTGCCCGGCCGACAGCACATTCATGTTGAGACCGAACCGGATTTCCAACTCGGTCGCCCGGAACATGCTTTCCATCAGCACCATTGGATCGATGATGCGGGTCTTCGGCTCGAGAATGAGCCGCACAGTCTCCGCGCTTTCGTCGCGCACATCGCCCAGCAAGGGCAGCTTCTTGTCCGTCATCAGTTCGGCGATTTTCTCGACAAGCTTGGCCTTCTGCACCTGGTAGGGAATTTCGGTGATGACGATTTGATAGCCGCCACGGCCGGTGTCTTCCTTGTCCCACTTGGCGCGTAGGCGGAACCCGCCCCGGCCCGTCTTATAGGCTTCGAGAATGTCGGCGCGCGGCTCGACGATGACGCCGCCGGTGGGGAAATCCGGGCCCGGCACGAACTCAACGAGCTTTTCGATGGTCGCGTTCGGGTGTTTGATGAGGTGCAAGAGAGCGGCGCACAGTTCATCGAGGTTGTGGGGCGGAATGTTGGTCGCCATGCCGACGGCGATGCCAGACGATCCGTTGGCCAGAAGGTTTGGAAAGGCGGCTGGCAACACCGTCGGCTCTTGTTTCCGGCCATCATAGTTGTCGCGGAAATCGACGGTGTCTTCATCGATGCCATCGAGAAGTTCGGCAGCAATCGACGTCAGGCGCGCTTCGGTGTAACGGTCTGCTGCTGGATTATCGCCATCGATATTGCCGAAATTGCCCTGGCCATCGACAAGCGGGTAACGCACGGCGAAATCCTGCGCGAGACGCGCCAGTGTGTCGTAGATCGCTAAGTTTCCGTGAGGATGATAGTCACCCATTGTGTCGCCGACGATCTTGGCGCACTTGCGGTAGCCGCCCTCAGGGTCGAGACCCAGCTGGCGCATCGCATAGAGGATCCGGCGGTGAACCGGCTTTAGACCGTCGCGCACGTCAGGCAGCGCGCGGTGCATGATTGTGCTCAGCGCATAGGCGAGATAGCGCTCCTCAAGGGCATCCTTGAGGTTCACGGGCTCAAACGGGCCGGGACCCGAAGGCGGAATCGATTGCTTGGTCATGGGGATGGGTTAGCGCGCAGGGGCCCCTGCTGCAAGGCGTTGAGTTGGTGATGCACAGGGGTTACGCTGGCCCTGGACGTCGTGGTATGATCAGCGAAATGACAGACCTCATGGAAAAGGCCTTGGCGGCCATCCGGACGTGGCCCGGCGAGCAACAAGACAAAGCCGCCCAGATGCTGCTTGCGCTCGACCGGCTGGGGCCCGCGCCTTACATGGCGAGCGGGGCCGAGCTGGCTGCGGTTGACGAGGCATTGGCGCAAACGCAGGCAGGCCAATTTGCGCCTTCCGCGGACGTTGAAGCGGTAGTCTGGCGGACCCAAGAAAGCGATGGGAAAGGCCCCATTCCATGCTGATCGAACTCAACCCAAAGATTGAAGCATTGCTCAAGGCGCAGGTCAAAGCTGGCCGCTTCAGGTCGGTAGAAGAGGCCATTACAGCCGCCGTATTGGGGGTACCGGTTTTAGAGGATGCGCTTGGTGATTTGTCTTGGGCGCGCCCGTTCATCGAAGAAGCCGAGGCCGACATCGCGGCGGGGAGAACCTACAGCGAAGACGAAGCATATGCGGAGCTTGAGCGCCGTTACGGTAAGTTGTGACGTATTCAGTTCGCTACACAGCTTCGGCAATTAGGGACCTAGCCGAAATTGCAGACTACCTCGACGAAGAAGCGGGCGTGCAAATCTCCACTTCAGTTATTAAGCGCATCCGACGCCAAGTTGAGACATTGAAGCGCGATGCCCATCGCTATCGGGAGCGTTTGGACCTTGGCCCTGGCTGCCGTGCCCTACTCATCGGATCGTACGTTGCGATTTACAAGTTTGATGGCGGCGAAGCTTTCGTACTTCGCGTTCTGCATGGTGCGCGGAACATCACGCCGGAAATGTTGGAGTAGAACGGTTCTTGGGTACGTCACCCTTGCCGCCGCTTCCACCAGCGGCGGACGAGGAGGCCGCTGAGGGTCGCTCCGACAAGGCCGACGAGTAGGCCGGACAGTAAGCCGACATCCCCGGGACCGAGAAACGTAAAATTCCCTAAGATAAACAGCATCCATGCAAGTACTGATCCCAGCCAATATGCACCAAGTTCGTCGGCCATTAGTGCATTGCCGCGCCACTGGACCACGGTTGTGGCGAGAGCAACAGCAATCAGGGCGCTAACAGCGCCTGCAATTGGATCTACCATGGTCGCCATTTCCAGCGAAACAGCAGCGACAACAAACGCCACAGCCACCACTGCTGGAATTCCGTTGACGGTGCTTGCAATTTGCTGCGCCGAGCCACCCACCGGAATGGATGGTTTGGCGACAGGCGCGCCCCATCTCACGGATTTCGAAATGGTTATTTGGTCAGGGGCGGGCGGCAGCGCTGGCGGCGGATCAACGACGCCCAGCGCGCGCTTCATGGCACCCGCCAGAGCATCGGCCTCGGGCGCAAACCGCTCATGCGAAATCCGCACCGCCTGACGGCGTAGCAAAGGCTGAAGGCTCTGCGGTAGGGCGTCGATCGCAGGCATGCCGGCGCCATCCAGCAACACCGGCACCACGCGGATATCACGCGCCAGCGCCGCCTCAATTTCAATGCGCACGAAATCACCCGGGTTGTCGAGCCGGCGGTCGCCACGTTGATCGCGGCTGTCGAGCCAGTTCGGACCAATCAAAGCCAGAAGCACGTCGCACTTGGCGACCTGATCGTTCAGCACTTTCACGAAATCGAGCCCCGGCTCGATGTTGTCGACATCCATGAAAAGTTTGTCGCGGCCAACGCCCGCGACCAACCGGTCCACCAGCCGCCCGGCCGCGTGCTTGGCGTCGTCGCGCCTGTAAGTAACGAAAATGCCCCCCGCCTTTGCGACCACTCAAATCCTTAAATTTAATGTGCTCACACTAGCTGCCGTCCGCATCACCTGCAATTCCGCTCGGGTCGCGACTTGTTCCGTACGGCCGTTTAAGCTATAGTTGTTGAACTTTTCAACAACCATTAAGTTGTCCCCACAGCCGAAGGCAGAGACCCCATGGGCACGATGAATTTCTCGATCCCCGATGACGTCAAGGACAAGTTCAACGAGGTTTTCAAGGACGCGAACAAGAGCGCGGTTATTGCCGAACTGATGCGCAGGGCAGTAGAGGACGAGGAGCGCAAGCAGCGCGATAAGAGCTTCGCCGACCGCGTACGCCGCAGGTTGGAGTCCAGTCCCGGATTCACGGAGGAGCAAATCCGTAAAGCGCGGGAGGACGGGCGGCCGTGAGACTTGTCGTCGACGCCAGCGTTGCTTTGAAATGGTATTTGAAAGACCGGCCCGAAGAACTTTATGTGGAGCAGGCAATCGGTATCGGTGATCTGATCGAAAGCAACCGCGTTGCTCTGTTCGCGCCGCCGCACTGGCAATTGGAAGTTGTCGCTGTTCTGGCACGGCTTGCACCGCAAACAATCGATGAAGCGATCATCGAAATGTCAGCGATGAGCAAACACACAATCCCAATGTCCGATGTACTTCGCCGCGGCGCTGACCTTTCCATCCGCTACAATCACCACATCTTCGATACGCTCTATCACGCTGTCGCTTTGGAAACGGGTGCCACACTTGTGACCGCAGACGACCGCTATTTTGCCAAAGCGCGCAGCGAAGGTCGGATCATGATGCTGCAAGACTTCAAAGCCCCGATCGAAAAACCATGACCCCGACCCTCCCCGACCTGCCAGCAGTCGAGGCTGCCGTCATTGAGATGACGAATGCGTTTCGCGCGCAGCAGATGCTGCAGGACGTGCAACCGAATGCGCAGCTCACAACAGCAGCGCGGGCCTATGCGGCCTACCTTGCCAAAAACAACGCGTTCTCTCACACCGCCGATGGCCGCGAGGCAGGCGATCGCGTGACGGCCATCGGCTACCAGTGGTGCCAGGTGGGCGAAAACCTTGCGCTCAATCTCGACAGCCGCGGTTTTGCCAGCCGGGACCTGGCCAAGAAATCGGTTGAAGGCTGGATCAACTCACCCGGCCATCGCGAGAATATGCTGGCACCGCATGCGACGGAAATTGGCGTTGGCGTGGTGCGCGCGCCAGACAAGGACCCGAAGTTCATTTCCGTCCAGCTGTTCGCGCGGCCGAAATCCATGCAGTACGAGTTCCAAATCTCGAACTCATCCAAAGACACCGTCACCTACTCGTTCGGTGGTGAAACCCATCAAGTGGCGCCGAGCTTTGCCATCACTCACACGGCCTGCACGCCGAGCCCGCTAACCTTCGACAAGGCCGGATCGAAACCCGTGCAAGCCCGTTTCGAAGCCTCCGACGGCGTCGTCTACACACTGAAGCCGGACAAGTCGAAGGGCTTAAAAGTCGATGTGACGGCGAAGCAGAAGGTCGAGTAGGCCGGGGTCTTAGACTGGGGTCAGGCACGCCAAAAGGTGCCGGACCCCAGTCAAAGACCCCAATTGAATCAGCGGTCCACATTCGCCGAAATGCGCTGACGGACTTCAGGCAGCGCTTCACCACGCGGCTGCAGAATGCGGCTCTCGAGAAAATGTCCAGTGAGCTGCAACCCCGACACAACATCTTGCGCGGTCGCCGACCGGTTCCGGGCGTTGGTGAGGAATTGCGGCAGAGCCAGCAGTTTATCTTTGTAAGGCTCACCGGCAGATTCCGACACCGCCCGGCCCGACTTCGGCGAAACATAAATCAATTGATCGTTCGCCCCCGTTGCCACGCATTCCGTCAGATCGAGGCCAAATCCCAACTCCTGCAGCAACGCCAGCTCCCAACGCACATACAGCGCCGGCCAGACCGTCACGTCGTCTAGGTACCCGAGAACGAACAGAGTGATTTCAAACAACGCCGGATGGGGATCTCGCTCGGGCAGCAACCGCGACAGCGAGCATATCGACATCAGCCCGCACAACGCTGCGGCATCGTCCATGGCAGCTGCCGCATAGCCTTTCCGCAATTCAACTGTGACGTGACCCAGATGTTCTGACAGACGGGCCTTCCACGTGGCATCAACGTGATTGCCAACCTGCAGGATGGGCCGCGATTTGCGCGAGCGGCCACCATGCACGAGCCCCAAATGCCGGCCATGCGACCGCGTCATCAATTCGACGACAGCCGCCGTTTCCCCGTGCGGGCGCACCGCAATCACGATGGCTTCGTCAGACCATTGCATGGGGTAGCCTTAGCGAGTGCCAGGGCCCGCAGGCAAGCCTGCCGGCCGCGTGCCCGGTCAATCCTTGGGAAACTCCAGACCCATTTCGCGGTAGCGCTCGGGATCGCTGCCCCAGTTTTCGCGCACTTTCACAAACAGGAATAGATGCACGTCCTGCTCCAAGATCTTTGACAGCTCGGCGCGCGATTCCGACGAGATCCGCTTGATTGTCTGCCCGCCCTTGCCCAGCACGATACTCTTCTGGCTGTCGCGCTCGACAAAGATTGTCTGCTCGATCCGCACCGCGCCGTTCTTGAAGTTCTTCCAGTCGGTTGTCTCGACGGTTGTCGAATACGGCAGCTCTTCATGCAGCCAATGATAGATCTTTTCGCGCGTAATCTCAGACGCCAGCAACCGCAACGGTGCATCGGAGATATCATCTTCTGGATAGTGCCACGGCCCCACGGGGACGAGGCTTGCCAAATGCGATTTCAAATCAGCAACGCCGCTGCCGCCAAGCGCTGAGATCATGAACACCTGATCAAAAGCGCGGCGCTCCGTAATCTTGGCGACCAGCGGTAACATCCAGTCTTTGTCTTCGACCCGGTCGACTTTGTTGAGCACCAGAAGGCACGGCACTTTCACACCCACCAGCTTGTTGACGATCTCTGCGACTTCCTCGTCGTACCCCTTTGCCGCATCGACCATGAGGGCGATGGCATCCGCTTCGCCTGCTCCGGTCCAGGCTGCATGCACCATGGCCCGGTCCAACCGGCGCTTGGGCTTGAAGATGCCCGGCGTATCGATGAACACCAGCTGGCTGGCGCCCTCGATGGCGATGCCGCGGATCGGTACGCGCGTCGTCTGCACCTTACGCGACACGATCGAAACCTTGGTGCCCACAAGCGCATTGACCAGCGTCGACTTGCCGGCGTTCGGCGCACCGATAATGGCGATGAAACCGAATTTGCGCAGCGGAGCATCGGCCGCCGGTCCGGTGGCGTCTGACATCACATCAACCTTTCAAAACACCTTCACGCTGCAACAACATCGTTGCGGCGGCCTGCTCGGCCAATCTCTTCGAAGCGCCCTCACCACGCGCGGGGCCTGTGCCGTTAATTCGAACTTCCGCCGTGAAGTGCGGCGCGTGATCGGGTCCTTTGCGCTCAACGACGACGTACTCCGGCAAGGCGAGCCCGCGCCCTTGCGCCCATTCCTGCAAAGCGGACTTGGGATCCGCCGAGACCCCGCGCGGCGGCTGTTGATCATGCTCGCCCTTCCACAACCGCAGCACAACGGCTTTGGCCTTGTCGAAGCCGGCTTCGAGGTAGATGGCGCCCAAGATCGCCTCAACAGCATCGGCCAAAATAGTCTCTTTCGCGCGGCCGCCGCTGCTGGCTTCGGAGTCCGACAGAATGAGATGGGGGCCAAGATCGAGTTCACGGCCAATCTTGGCACACGTTTCGCCGCGCACGAGCCTGTTGAACCGCCGCGCCAACTCGCCTTCGGTGGCGTCGGGGAAGGTTTCACTCAGCATTCCGGCGATGGCGAGGCCAAGCACGCGATCGCCGACGAATTCGAGCCGTTCGTTATCGCCCTTTTTTGCTTTTCCGCCGCGAACACTCGCGTGCGTCAAGGCACGCTCCAGGTTCAGCGGGCTTTTGAATTTATAGCCCAGCCTGGTCTCAAGGTCTTTGTATTTTCGGGCCCGCAGAATGGGCATGGGTTATCGCACGAGGTTGAAGAAGCGGCTCCAACGGATATCAAAGGGCCAATTCCAGGGCCGCGTCCACAACATCGCACCGGGTTCGTCAACGGGTGCGGAGAAAAAGATGATCTCGGCCCGCCCGACGAAGTTTTCGAACGGCACGTAGCCAACGCCCCACAGTGCGCGGCTGTCGGTCGAGTTGTCGCGATTGTCGCCCATCATGAAATAGTGCCCTTCCGGCACTTTGTAGGGCCCGACGTTGTCGAACGGCCCATTCTTCTCGGCGTCGAGGACGGTGTATTTCACGCCGTTGGGCAACGTCTCTTCGAACGCAGGGATTTCCTGCGGGCCGCCATCATCCTCGACAGTCGTAAACGTGCCGCTCGGCGTCTTGGGAATGGCCGTGCCGTTGATGAAGAGCTGCCCGCCCTTCATTTGAATTTCATCGCCCGGCAGTCCGATCACGCGCTTGATGTAGTCCGTAGCATTGTCGCGCGGGAGTTTGAATACGGCGACATCGCCGCGCTTGGGTTCGCCACTGAGTATGCGGCCAGAAAAAAGATCGAGCCCGAAAGGCAGCGAGTAACGGCTGTATCCGTACGACAGCTTTGACACAAACAAATAGTCGCCGATCAGCAGCGTTTCCTTCATCGACCCCGATGGAATGTTGAAGGGCTGATAAAAGAACACGCGCACGACCATCGCGATGGCCAGCGCTTGGACAACGATCACCGCCGTATCCCACCAGCCATACTCGTTGTGCGTCTTTGGCTTCGCGTTAGAGCTCATGTCGTCTCCCAAACCGGCCCCGGGAATGCAGTTTCAGCGCACCCGGGTTAATGTCCGCCCGCTATACCGGTTTGCAGGCCCCCACGCAATTTGGCGGTCCGGTCTATTGGTCGCGCTCGTGCTATCCGCGACGGTCATTCTTCGTCTTGATACCGGATATGATTACCACCGCCTCGGCAAGTGGGTAGTCGTCTGTCAGCGTCAAATCGATCTTGGCCTCGTAACCTTCCGGCACCATCCGGGCGAGTTGAGCCGCCGCACCCCCTGTCAGTTTCAGGGTTGGCCGGCCCGACGCCAGGTTGATGACGCCCATATCACGCCAAAAGACTCCCTGCCTGAGGCCCGTTCCCAGCGCTTTGGCGCACGCCTCCTTGGCCGCAAATCGCTTGGCGTAGGAGGCTGCCCGCTGATTGCGCCGATCGGATTTTTCGCGCTCCGTTCTAGTAAAGATCCGGTCGATGAAGCGGTCGCCAAAGCGGTCTAGCGTCGCCTCAATGCGGCGGATGTCGATCAGATCATTGCCGATGCCGAGGATCATGAGGGCGACCGCCCGCCTTTTGGCGGCGGGGTCCCGCGGGCGGCATCCATCAACGCCCGCATGTGGCGGATGGCAGAATGCATGCCACCGAAAATTGCTTCCCCGATCAGAAAATGCCCGATGTTGAGTTCAACGATCTGCGGCATGCGCGCGACCGCCGCGACGGTGTTGTAGGTCAGTCCGTGGCCCGCATGGACTTCGAGACCGGCTTGGGCGGCATGAACTGCCGCGCTGCGAAGCCGCTCGATTTGGGCCGCGACACCCTTCGCGTTGTCCTCCAAGGCGAGATCGCAATACGCGCCCGTGTGGAGTTCGACGATGTCGGCGCCCGCCTTAGCGGACGCATCGATGGCCTTCTTGTCCGGTTCAATGAACAACGACACGCGAATACCGGCGTCTTGCAGCGATGTCACGATGCGCTTGAGCCCGTCACCGCCGCGAATGACGTCGAGCCCACCTTCCGTTGTGCGCTCTTCGCGCCGCTCAGGGACGAGGCAGCAGGCGTTGGGCACGTGACGCAACGCAATCGCCAGCATCTCTTTGGTGGCCGCCATCTCCAGATTGAGTGGCCGGGTTAGCTCGCTCTTGAGGCGGGCAATATCCAAATCCGAAATATGCCGGCGGTCTTCGCGCAAATGCGCGGTGATGCCGTCGGCGCCTGCCTCAACGGCCAGATGCGCGGCGCGCAAGGGATCAGGATGGCGCACGCCGCGCGCATTGCGGATCGTGGCCACGTGATCGATGTTGATGCCGAGCCGCAAATCTGCGGCCGGGGGCCGTTCGACGGTTGATTTGTTTGCAGAACTTTTTGCCATAGGCGCGGACCCATTCCTTCTCATCACCGTGCACGGTCGCCGGTCAATCCAGCACGCGCTCGACTTTGCTGACGACGGCCTTGGATTTGAGTCCGGCGATAATGCTGTTGAGATGCGCCAGATCCCAGACTTCAAGACCGATCCGCAGCTCGGTGAAATCCGAAGCGCGGCGGATCATCTGCAGATTGTCGATGTTGCCGCCGGACTGGCCGATAACTTCAGCAATTTGCGCCAGCGTGCCCGGCTGATTGGGTGCCGTGACGCTGATCCGTGCCGGAAACCGTTCCGGGTGCTCAGGATCGATATCCCACGTCATGTCGATCCAGCGCTGATGCTCATAAGCTTGGAGTTTCAGCGAATGGATCTGGAAAATCCGGATGCCCGCTCCCGGCTCTAAAACACCCACAATCCGGTCGCCCGGAACCGCGCCGCTATCTTCGAAGATCACCGGAACATCGCCCTTGTGGCCACGAATAGAGATGCCAGATGTTTGCCGGATGCTGCCGCCATTGACTTGCTCGGAGGCCGCGGCGGCCGCCTTCAATTTGAGACCGGCGATCTTGGTCAACCCCAGCCAGCCTCTCTTCGATGGCTCGGACGTACCGGGTGCCGCCTCAATTGAGGCCGCCACATCAGGCGCCACAGCCTTCAACACGTCCTGGGCGGGCAGCTCACTCCGCGCCACCGCCGCCAAGACTTCATCGAGCGACTTCTGCTGCTGGAACTTGGACAGAACGCGCTTCAGGTTGTCGTCCGAATAGGCCACGCCCGCGGCCTCAAACGCTGCGGTGACCAGGCGGCGTCCGAGTTCGACATACTGGCGGCGCATGGCATCGCGGGCGGCCCGCCGGATCGAGCTTTGGGCGCGGCCCGTTACGCATAGATTTTCCCATGCAGCGGGCGGTGTATGGCCTTTGGCCGTCCGGATTTCGACTTCATCGCCATTGCGCAAGCGCGTATCGAGAGGCACATGGCGGCCGTTGACATAGGCACCGACCGTCGAATTGCCCACGTCAGTGTGGACTGCATAGGCGAAGTCGAGCGGTGTGGCGCCCCGGGGCAGAGCGATCAAGCGTCCCTTTGGCGAAAAACAGAACACCTGATCCTGGAACAGCTCAAGCTTGGTGTGCTCCAGAAACTCTTCGGGGTTGGAGCCTTCGAGCAAGGTTTCGACCAACCGCCGCAACCAGACGTACGGCCCGCTTTCTTTGTCGTAGTGGGCGCTGGCTTCTTTGCTGTTGACCACCAGCCCGTCTTTGTAGAGCGCATGGGCGGCGACACCGTATTCGGCAATTTCGTGCATCATGCGGGTGCGGATCTGCAGTTCGACGCGCTGATGACGCGGACCAACGATGGTCGTGTGGATCGACTGATAGTTGTTTTGCTTGGGCGTCGAGACGTAGTCCTTGAAGCGGCCCGGAACCGTGCGCCACGACGTATGCGTCACGCCCAGAACGCGATAACAATCGTCGATCGTCGGCACGATCAATCGAAAGGCATAGATATCTGACAGCTGCTCCAAGCTGATCTGCTTGTTCGACATCTTGCGCCAAATTGAATAGGGCTTCTTTTCGCGGCCATGCACTTCTGCCTTGATGCCGACTTCAGCCATTTTGCTGGACAGCGCCTTTTCGATTTCCTCGACTAGCCCCTCGGTTTTGCCTCGCAATTCGGTCAGCTTTTCGGTGACTGTCGTGTAGGCCGCCGGATGCAGCCAGCGGAACGCGTGGTCTTCGAGTTCATCGCGGATCGCCTGCATCCCCATGCGGCCGGCCAGCGGAGCGTAGATATCGAGCGTCTCTTCGGAATTGCGCCGCCGGCTTTCGGGGTTCATGTGCTCGAGCGTGCGCATGTTGTGCAGCCGGTCGGCCAGCTTTACGAGCAGTACGCGGATGTCGGTCGATATGGCAATCAGGAGCTTGCGGAAGTTCTCTGCCTGCTCGGCCTGCTTGGAGACGAGATCGAGCCGCTTGATCTTGGTCAACCCATCGACCAGCGCGCCAATCTCTGGTCCGAACATCTGGTCGATTTCGGCGCGTGTCGCGTCGGTGTCTTCGATAACATCGTGGAGCAGCGCGGTGGCCACCGTCGCGTCGTCGAGCCGCAAATCGGTGAGGATCGCCGCCACTTCCAATGGGTGTGAGAAGTATGGGTCGCCGGATGCACGCTTCTGGTTGCCGTGCGCCTTCATGGCGTACACGTACGCGCGATTGAGCAGCGCCTCGTCTGCGTCAGGATCGTATTTTTGAACCCGCTCAACGAGTTCGTATTGCCGCATCATGGCCGATAAGGGTCCTCGAGGCACGCGCCCCGCAGAAACCATAGTACGCCCGCCCTCGCGCCACGAGCCTCAACCACACACGTGGTTGCGGCAATTGGCCAGGAGCCGTTTTTAACGGCCTCGTTCCCGCGGGTTGCTGGGCCCGGAAGTCCCCGCCGAAGACGGTTCCGATGGCGTCATGCTCTCGAGACCCCGGAGAAGCTGCTCTTCTGTCAGGACATCGACCTGCGTATCGCTCGATTGATCATCGCGGCCCAAGATCGGCGAGCGGCGCTCGACGGCCAGCACGGGTGCTGCCCCTGCTTCCGGCTCGTCGACCTCGACGTTCTTCTGGATCGAATGAATGAGGCTCTCGCGCATGTCATCCGCCGGGATCGACCGGTCAGCGATCTCGCGCAGCGCGATGACAGGATTTTTGTCGTTATCGGGGTCGATGGAGATCGCACTGCCGTTGGTAATCGCGCGGGCGCGATGGGCTGCGAGCAACACAAGCTCGAAACGGTTGGGGACCTTATCGACACAATCTTCGACGGTGACGCGAGCCATTCGTTCGTTGCCCTCTAGTTTTGGGTGAGTTATAAGCCAGCACAAATTGCCGCTTCGGGGTACGCCCGGCGGTGGTCGACCAATATCTCTCACAAACAACGGCGGAGATCAAGTTGATCTGTGATATCAACGCAAAGCGCCCCAAATATCAAAGATTCATGACAGCGGTGACATCCACGGCTAGGCCCACTACGTAAATCCTAGGAGAAACAGCTGAAATTGGTCTTATTTCGGATTGTTCCTCTCGGGAATAACTATTCCGCGCCGCCCGTTACTTGTTGGGCGCGGCCAAAATCTGTTCAAGTCGCCGGCGACTGGGATATTGGCCGGACACTTAACGGTTCGAGGCACCAGTTCCCAACTACGGTTTGACTTTGTCACGCCAATCGAACCACCAGCCGCCAGGCAGACACGTCACCACATTGAGGTTGCTATGCATTTTTATCAGTCCGAGCGCGTCGCCCTGTTTATTGATGGCGCAAACTTATACGCGACGTCGAAAGCGCTTGGCTTCGACATCGACTACAAGCGCCTGCTGACCCATTTCCGGCAGAAGTCGCAGCTCGTGCGCGCGCTGTATTACACGGCCCTGGCGGAGGATCAGGAGTATTCCTCGATCCGCCCGTTGATCGATTGGTTGGACTACAACGGTTACACCATGGTGACAAAGCCCACCAAAGAGTTCACCGACGCCACTGGCCGGCGCAAAATCAAGGGCAACATGGACATCGAACTGGCCGTCGATGCCATGCGGTTGTCGGACAGTCTTGATCATATCGTCCTGTTTTCGGGCGATGGGGATTTCCGCTCGCTCGTTGGCGCCCTGCAGCAGAAGGGCAAACGCGTCAGCGTCGTCTCGACATTGCAAACGCAGCCGCCCATGGTGGCTGACGAGCTGCGCCGCCAAGCCGATCAGTTCATTGATCTTGCTGATTTGGAGAATGTTGTCGGCCGCGACCCAGGTGCCCGCGTTGTGCGAGAACCGCGGCCGTTCACGGCGGCTGCGCGAGGCGGGTCGTTCACACCGCGTGACCAATCGAGCTTCCAGGACAACGACGATTTGTCCGAAGAAGTCTAAGTTTTCAAAGACAAGGTCCGGGCGCGTGGCGTAGACAACCGCTATGCGCTGTTCTGTTTCAAGCCCCACTGCCTTCAACACGACCTTGCCTCCCGAAGCGCCGCGGGATTGCAGCTTGTGTCCTCGTCTCACAGCGTTCCGGCAAACGCACAAGCTTGCGCAACCCTCCTGGTTCAACGGCCCCGTGCCGTCGTTCGGCGAAGGCAGCGCTCGCCTACTTATTGTTGGCCTTGCGCCCGGCCTTCACGGTGCCAATCGCACGGGCCGGCCGTTCACGGGAGATTATGCTGGTGATCTCCTCTACGCGACGCTGCTTGAGTTTGGCTTCGCCATGGGCCGGTATGGCGCGGACCCTAGCGATGGCCTCGAACTCGCGGACTGCATGATCACCAATGCCGTTCGATGTGTTCCGCCGGAGAACAAGCCAACGGCGGCGGAAATTGCGACGTGCCGCCCGTACTTCGCCAGCCGTCTTGCCGCGCTGCCAAACTTGCGCGTGATCGTCGCCCTGGGCCGCATCGCGCACGACCAGACACTCTCGACCCTCGACCTGCGCAAGTCAGACTTCGCATTCGGGCATGGCGCACGCCACGATGTGCGACCCGGCCTCACGATGTTCGATAGCTTCCATTGCTCCCGCTACAATACCAGCACCCGGCGGCTGACGGTTGCCATGTTCCGCTCCGTGTTTGCCGCCGTCCGCGAGACGCTGCGCTAGTGCCCGGCGTTAGAGCCGCTGGCCGTAACGATTTTCGGTGATAGAGTGAGCCACCTCAGATTGACGATAGGGCGCGCCATGCGCAAGACGATTGAACGCGAGACACCGAACGGATTGGCGATTGCACCTGAAAAGGTCGCACACGTCATCATCAAGGCGCGCGAGCTCGGCGCCAAGGTCGGCGCGTGGAACGACACCACCGAAGAAGGTGACGCCAACGAAGACCCCGCCGCGATACTGGAAGATTTCGCCAACGATCCCACCCGGGAGGAATTCGAAGGCTTCGTCGATGCCTTGAACGACGACGAGCAGGCCAACCTGGTGGCGCTGGCTTGGATCGGCCGGGGCACCTATGACGTCGAAGAACTCGAGGAAGCGGTTGAAACCGCGCGCACCGAACACGCCAACGAAACTGCGCGCTATCTCCTCGGCATGTCCCTGCTGCCCGATTATCTCGAAGAGGGTTTGGAGAAACTCGGCTATTCCGTTCAGGACGTTGAAAACGATGTGATGTAATCCCTCTCCCCATTCGCATTTCGAATGGGGAGAGGGTTGGGGTGAGGGGCAGCCCTTATCGCCGGAGCTTTTCGCTGCCCCTCACCCTAGCCCTCTCCCCGTGAAGAACGGGGAGAGGGGATATTGGAACGCACCAGCGCCAGCACTTCGGCGGCATGCAGATCTGGCGGATGGACGGGATAAAACACAATCTCAAGGCGCCCGGCGCGGACAACCAGCGTCAACCGCTTCAGATAAGTCACCCCGCCCGTGTGAAACGATGGCAGGGCGAGAGCTTGCGCGAACGTCATTGCTTCATCGCTCAGAAGTTCGAACGGCAATTTCAATCGCAGGGCGAACTCGCGCTGATGGGCGCTGTCCTGCGCGCTCAGGCCAAACACTGACGCGCCCTGGGCCACGAATTTCGCATGGAGATCGCGAAATCCTTCAGCCTCCGGCGTCGAGCCGTGCGCGCCCGGAATGTCATCCCAGCCCGGCGGATTGAGTAATCCCGGCCGTCCGGTCCAAGGGTAGATGAAAACAACGGTAAGGCCCGGCAATGCTGCCAAGTTGACAGCCTCGCTTCCTGTTGCCGCGAGCGAAGTATCAGGCAAAGCCAAACCGGCTACGAGATGCGCCGCGGCCCCGTCATCAACCGGCGCGGGAAAGGGCCAGTTCATCCCTCACCCCTTCTCGCGCATAATCCGCGACTTCTCGCGCTGCCAGTCGCGCTTCTTGTCGGCATCGCGCTTGTCGGCAAGCTTTTTGCCCTCGGCGAGCCCGATCTTGAGTTTGGCTTTGCCGCGCGCGTTAAAGTACAGCTCCAGCGGCACCAGCGTCATGCCTTTGCGCTGAATGGCGATGATGAGCTTGGCCATCTCGGGCTTGCGCAACAGCAATTTGCGCTTGCGCCGCGGTTCGTGCTGGAAAAAGCGGCCGGCCGTCTGATGCTCAGGAATGTACGAGTTGATCAGCCAGAACTCGCCTTGTTCTGCGCTGGCATAACTCTCGCCAATGTTCGACTGGCCCTTGCGCAGCGACTTCACTTCAGTGCCCAGCAATTGAATGCCGCACTCGTAGGTATCGGTCACAAAATACTCGTGCCGGGCCTTGCGGTTTTCAGCGACGATCTTGCGGCCGTCATCGGTCTTTGCGGCCATAGGACGAATTCCTGGTCAGCGCGAGGTGTGCGCCTATTCAGCCGCTGCGGCCTTGATGATTCCGGTTTTTACGAGGGCGGCATCGACCGCCGCCTTCGTCGTCTCGCACACGGGAACCATCGGCAACCGCATCTCGGGTGAACACAGACCCAAGCGCGAGACAGCGTACTTCACGGGGCCCGGATTGGTCTCGACAAACATGACGTCATGCAGGTGCATCAACTGATCCTGCATGACCAAAGCGGCCTTGTAGTCACCCTTGAGGCAGGCATTCTGGAATTCTGCGCACAGCCGCGGCGCAACGTTCGACGCCACCGAGATGCAGCCGTGTCCGCCATGGGCCATGAACCCCAGCGCCGTCGCATCCTCGCCTGAGAGTTGAATGAACTCCGGTCCCATCGCCTCGCGCTGCTGGGAGACGCGCGCAAGATTGGCGGTCGCGTCCTTGACGCCAACAACATTCTTCAACTCGAACATGCGCGCCATCGTGGCGACTGAGATATCGACGATCGATCGCGCCGGGATGTTGTAGATGATGATCGGAATGCCGACCGCATCGTTGATCGCCTTGAAGTGCTGGTAGAGCCCTTCCTGCGTCGGCTTGTTGTAGTAAGGCGCAACGATCAGCAGCCCGGTCGCGCCGGCCGTCTCCGCATGCTGGGACAGCTCGATCGCTTCATCAGTCGCGTTGGAGCCGGTACCCGCAATCACCGGAACGCGGCCGCGCGTCGCCTCAATGGTGATCTCGATGACCCGCTTGTGTTCGTCGAAGTCGAGCGTCGGACTTTCGCCCGTCGTGCCGGTGGGAACCAGCCCGTGCGTGCCTTCTGCGATCTGCCAATCAACGATCCGGCGCAGCGCCTCTTCGTCGACTTTGCCGTTCTTGAACGGCGTGATCAGCGCTGTGTAGGACCCCGTAAACATTATCTCACCTTGGCCGCAGAGCGAGGTTCGGCCTCGCCCGAGTTCGATTCTCTCATATTGTCCCGAAAATCTGGCACGCTACAATGGCAACCGGCTTCGCCTTGAAGACGGCCAACCCTCTTGTTACCTTAATCGCGGCCGGGATGCCGGGCTTGGCGCATTGCTGGACGCCGGGCGGGGACAATATGCGGTTGGATGACGGGCTGCAAGGCAACAGCTCCTCGCATTCGAACAGAAAGGCACCGTTTTTTGGCGGAATTTCAAGACGGGGGCCACAAGGCCGCACAACAAAATCGACCGTGCTTTACCACGCCGTATCGGACAACGAGCCCCGTGATCGCTGCGATCGCATCGGTCTTAGCTGTGCCGATCGTGCCCGCGTTTGGCGAACCCGCCGCCAAAGTTGCCACGGCACCGCCTATGGCTGTAACGGTGACACCGAGCCGTCCCGTGCTGCCCAGACCCTATGCTCCCGATGCGACGGAGACCGGACACACGGCGCGCTATGACGCGGCCACCGCGGCCGTTCGCGGATACGCTGTCAGTGAACAGGACGCGACCCTCCTGCGCGACTCCATCAAGGCTATCTCGGGTGCCAATCGCTCAAAAGGCGAGGCGTTGCGGGACGCGATCAAGGACCCGGTCGCGCGTAAACTGGCAGACTGGTATCGCCTCAAAAGCGGCTACGGCACAGCTGACGAGTATCGTTCATTTCTCGATGCCAATCCCGCATGGCCCGATCGATCCCTCATGACACAACGGCTTGAGGAAGCGCTGTTCACGCAGGGTGGATCGTCCAGCGCAATCCGCGCGCACTTTGCCAAGTCAGGTCCCGATCACGGCGTGGGCTTCGCTGCCCTCGCGTCGTCGTATCTGGCTGAAGGCAAGACAGACGAAGCAAAAAAGCATGCGACCAGCGCTTGGCGTGAGATGAAAATCCCAGCGACGCTGGAAACAGGGTTTCTGTCGCGGTTCGCTAGCCTCCTGACGGTTGAAGATCATAAGGCGCGCCTCGACCGGCTGATCATTGACGAGATCCGGTACTCCGGACCGCGCAACGAGCGTGTGGCTTATGCCAAACGCGTCATTCCGCTGTTGCCGCCGGACGAACGAAAGAAGGCGGAAGCGCGGCTCGCTGTCCTCGCGCAATCCACCGGCGCACGGGCACTCCTGGAAGCACTCCCGCCAGACAAAGACGATCTGGGACTCACCTTCCATCGCATTCATGTAATGCGAAAGGCGCGCCGCATCGAAGAGAGTTCAAAGCTCATGCTGTCGGTACCGCTGGAAGACAAAGCACTCATCAACGCCGACGAATGGTGGGCGGAGCGCCGGGCGAACGCGTACGCGGCCTTGCGCGATGGAAAGTCCAAACTCGCTTACGATCTCGTTAGATTATCTGGCCCGTTGAGCGTGAACCCGCTCAAAGAACAGACGTTCATGGCCGGGTGGCTGGCGCTGCGCTACCTCAAAAACGAAGTCAAAGCCGAAGCGCATTTCCAGGACTTGAAGAAAGCCGCGGACGGTCCGCTGAGCCGTGCCAAAGCCAACTACTGGCTCGGCCGCGTTGCGGAGGTACGCAAAGACAGTTCAACCGCCAGCATATTCTATAAGGAAGCCGCGCGCGATCCCGACACGTTCCACGGTCAGCTCGCCCAGCAGAAGCTGACGCCTGGCCGCCAGGGCATCCAGATCAAGCCACCTGCCGCGCCAACCGAAGACGAGATCACGCGCTTTAACAGCCTGGACGCCGCGCAAGCCGTCACCGTTGGACACAAAGCCAAACTCGACCGCAATATTCTGCGCTCGTTCACGGCGCAATTGCGCTTCTTTCTCAAGACCGAAGCAGAGATTGCCATGGTTTCGCATTTGTCGGAATCGGTCGGCGATACGCAGATGGCGGTGCGAACGGCGAAGGCGGCGATCGGCAACCGGCAGAACCTTCTTTATTATGCCTATCCTGTGCATCCCTTCCCGGCCTATTCGCCGTTGCGCAATCCGCCCGAGACCGCATTCCTGCTCGGCATTGCCCGCCAGGAAACCGAATTCAACAATCAAACCGTGTCGGGAGCCGGCGCCAAAGGCCTGCTGCAGGTGATGACCATCACCGCCGAGCATGTCTGCCGGGACTATCGGCTCAAGTGCGAGATCAAGCGCCTGCTGTCGGACCCGGCCTACAACACCATGATGGCGTCCGCCTACATCGGCGACAGGATGCGGGACTTCAAAGGCTCCTACGTTCTGACGCTCGCCGGATACAACGCCGGTCCAGGACGGGCGCGCGAATGGATCGCCGAGTTTGGCGATCCGCGCGATCCGAAGATCGATCCGATTGATTGGATCGAGCGAATCCCGATTCAAGAAACGCGCGAGTATGTTGCGAAAGTTCTGTCGAACGTGCAGATCTACCGCGCCCGGCTTGGACAGGCTGAGACCGCACTCCAGCTCGAGGAGGATTTGGACCGGGCACGCGTGGCCGGCAGTGGTGCTGCGCCAACGGCACCAGCCGCCAGCGGCGCCAGCAATTCAGACGGCTAGATCTTTTTCAGCGGGGGAATTTGAGGATGTCCGCGGCTCGCGCGAGGTTCGACGAGATCTTTTTTACGGTCCGTGATGGGCTAAAGCTGCACGCGCGCGTTTATCCAGCGCAATCAGCACCGGCCAACAAGGCCGCGCGCGCAGTCGTCTGCCTGCCCGGCTTGACGCGCAACGGCCGCGACTTCCACGGCCTCGCTCTGGCCTTATCGGCTGGGTCCGAGCCCCGCGATGTCTACACGCTCGACTATCGCGGACGCGGGCTGTCGGAAACCGATCGCGACTGGCGCAACTACAATGTGCCCAGCGAAATGCAGGACGTGATTGACTTCATGGCGTCGCGCGAATTGCATGATGCGGCCATCATCGGCACGTCGCGCGGCGGTCTCATCACGATGGTCATGGCAGCAGCCGCTCCGGGACTGATTGGTGCAGCCGTGCTCAACGACATCGGCCCCGTGCTCGAGAGCAAGGGGCTCGGCCGCATCGCCGCGTACGTCGGCCGCATGCCTGTGCCGCGCACATGGCCGGAAGCCGCAAAACTGGTGCAGGAGATGAATGCGCGCGCGTTTCCCGCCGTGCCTGAGAATGAATGGGAGGACGTCGCGCGGCAGTTTTTCAATGAACGCGACGGCCGGCCGGCCGCCGGCTACGATCCAGAACTGGGCAAGGCGTTCTCGGTGCTTGATGGCCCGATGCCAGCCCTGTGGCCTCAGTTCGATGCCTTGAAGCGCGTGCCGGTGATGGTGATCCGTGGTGAAAAGTCGGATCTTTTGTCGCCCGGAACCGTTGAGGCCATGCGTCTGCGCCATCCGCAGTTCACCGCCCTGACGGTGCCCGGCCAAGGGCACGCACCTTTACTGCGGGATGAGCCGACGCAAACGGCGATCCGCAATTTCTTCAATAGCGCCGAACCGGCGCGGTCGCGCGCGCATTTGGCGTTGGTGTGACCAGATAGGTTTCATCGTTGCAGGATTTCAAAAAGGGATAACGGTTCATGCAAAACAAGCACATGCCCCACAATGCGTTCGTTGTGGTGGCAGACGGAGTTGGTGCCCGGTTCTTTCGCAATTCTTCCCGCGATGCGACAGTCTTGCTGGTCGCTGATGGCGAACTGACACCCGCTGATCTGCTCGATGACGGTCCGTCCGGACACCGCCCGCCTGAGTCTTCAAAGCAGGAAACCAACGAGGCGACCTTCGCCAAGCAGCTGGCCCAAGATCTTTATCGCCGCGCCCAAAGCGGCGGCTTTGCTGATCTCGTGCTCATTGCCGATCCGCAGACCTTGGGTCAGCTGCGTCCGCAGCTGCACAAAGAGGTGCGCGACCGTCTGCTGTTCGAGATTGGAAAAACGCTGACCAAGGCGGCCATCGCGGACATTCAGAAAGCGCTGCAAAAGGCGATGGCGTGACGTAGGGGACAGACCCTGCGGGTTTGACCCCACTCCTCACACTTTGGGCTCGCGGCTCGAATCGACTTCGCCCCGGTCGACGCGGCGGGAGAACTCTGTCTGCCCGCCGGACGCTAAGATGCGCGCCTGCTCGACCCAGTTTTCGCGCTCGATGCGGCCCTTAAAATCGAGGATCTGACTAATCCGGTCGATATCTGCGCCAGTCCAGTTGGCCACTTGCTCGTAGGTCGTGATGCCGAGCGAATTGAGCTTCTTTTCAATCAGCACACCCACTCCGCGAATGCGTTTCAGATCATCCGCAGCCCCCGTCGGTTTCAGTACATCGCCGCGCAGCGCTTCTGACCGGACCGAGCGCAATCCCGAAAGATCAGACCGCGGAGCTGGTGCTTCGCTTGCCGCTGGCTTGTCCGCATTTTCGCGGATGGCGTCGGCAAGGCGGGCCGGGCGGGCGGTGTCACCTTCGCCAAACCGGGCAAAAACTTTCGCCTGGTCAATCCAGTTGTCGCTGAGAATGCGGCCTTGCTTGCCAATCAAGCGCTCGACCCGTTCCGCGTCCGCTGCCGACCAGCGCGCGATCTCTGCAAACCGGGTGACGCCGTTGGCATTCAATGACTTCTCGATCTCCGGATCAATGCCAATGATCCGGGTGAGGCGGTCCGGCCCAGCACTTTGTGACGCCAAATGGCTAGCAACGGCAGACGCTGCCGCAGTGGCGGTGGCGGCAGATGCGGCGGTCGCCGCTGCGGGCTGAGTGGCGGTTGCCAAACGGCGGCGGCGAGAGAATTCTGTCTCGCCACCTTTGGCCAGGATCTGTGCCTGCTCAATCCAGTTTTCCTGTTCAATCCGGCCGGCAAAGCCGAGCGACTGGCTCATGCGTGTGACGTCGGACTGCGTCCAGTCCGCGATCTGATTGAAGCGCACAATGCCCTGCTGGTTGAGCCGCACTTGAAGACCGGAGTCGATGCCGCGAATGCGTTGCAGATCATCGGCCGGACCTGCCTCTTGCGCCGGATGCTCAACGGCAGCTGGCCGCGGCGACTCTCCCGCGGGCGCGGGTTCTGCCACCGGGGCGACGACGGGCTTTGCTGCTTGTTCAGCTTTGACCGGCGGCGCGGGCGGCGCAGCGCTGACTGCCGCGGCTGTCGCAGCCGCAATCGCAGTGTAGCTGATCGTCTCGGCGTTCTCAGAGGGGGGAACTGAGACCTCAGGTGGCCGCGGCGGCGCCGCGCTGACAGCGGCAGCTGTGGCAGCGGCAATCGCGGTGGACGTTATCGTCTCTGCCGGCACAACAGGCGGAGCCGGGGCCGCAGGTGGCGGTGCCGGCGCAACAGCGGCAGGCGGCGGGGGCGGCGGCGCGGCAATTGGAGCCGGCGGTTCCACGGGCTTGGCAACAACTGGCGCGGCCACGACTGGCGCCGGAGCGGGAGGCGCCACAGGTGCGGCCGGCTTCGGCGTTTCGACGGGAGCCACAACAACGGTTTCTAGCTTCTCTGAAACTGGAAACGCAGGCTTGGGGCGTACTTCGACGACGGGTTCCTTGCTGACAGCGACCGCTGGCACACCGCTGCCCGTCAAGGCACGGCCAAAGCGGGCCGCTTCCGGCGGCGGCGGTTGCACGGTGCGCACAGGCTCGGGCGTCGCCGGCACAACAGTGCGCTCAGCGCGGTCCTGGCTCGTATGGAACAGACGGCGGAGCAGGCACCCCAACAGACAACCGACGAGGAACGCCGAAAGCAGAAGCAGAAAAATCTGCAAAGCCAAAGTGGTCATCCGTCCAAACTCCCTATCGAGATCTGCACCAGCTCACACCGGACGAGCGGCTCATTCCTCGACTTCGCCACACGACACCCAACCCACGACCAGCCCGATCGCAAACGCGACCAGCACGTACCAGATCAATTTCACAAACAAATAGTCCATCAGGCGATCCTCGCAGCAGCATCACGGTCCGCGCCGGGCACGCCCGGTGCTGTCAAACCCATTATTCAGATAGCACTTTGAACTCGATGCGCCGGTTCTTGGCGCGCCCTTCAGGTGTTTCGTTGTCAGCAATCGGTTGGTCAGCGCCATACCCAACCGCCGTCAACCGCGTTGCATCGACGCCCGCCTGACTGAGATACGCGACAACAGACTGCGCGCGCCGTTCCGACAGCGGGTTGTTGCGTTCTGGGATGCCTTCGGAATCCGTATGTCCCTCAATCGTAATCTTGAAGCTCGGGCATTGGTTCGCGATTGCGGCCAACCGGTCGAGTGTCGGCTTGCTCTTGGCATCCAGATCCGCGTTGGCACGCTTGAACAGGATCACGCCTGCAGCCGCCGCATCGGCCAGCAGCTTCTGGCACTTGTCCGCTTCTGCGCGCCGCGCGTCTTGCTCTGCTTTCAGCTTGGCTTCGGCCGCAAGGCGGGCCTCCTCCTCGGCCTTGCGCTTGGCGTCAGCTTCGGCAGCGAGCCGGGCTGCCTCATCCGCTTTGCGTTTGGCCTCCGCTTCCGCCGCCAAGCGCGCGTCGTTTTCAGCCTTCAACTTGGCGTCGAGCTGAACTTGGCCCGAGCTTTCGATATTGGTTGTGGTCTGGCAGCCTTGGCTGGCCGCCCCGCGGACCTCCTGCGGCACGGCCGCAGCGATTGTATCGTCATCCGTCTTGCCGGTGACGCTCAGATCGAGCCCCGTCATCCGCGCCATGCCGGAATTGATGCGGCTTAAACCTGTCACACCTGCGAGCAGGCAGGGCTCCCAGCCGTTGGGTGCTCCGGCGCGCACTTGCAGACTATCTTTCACTGTCTTGTCCGGCATCCGGCCGCGCACGGCAGCAACAAGAGCAATGCGAGCCTCGTCGCTGGGCGCGAAGCCGGCGAGCTCAATCGTCGAGCCATCCAACGCTGCAATTGTCTCATAGGGCGCATCAGGCCCCGCAGCAGGCGCGGGCACTGGTGCCGCAGAGGGTGCCGCTTCCGGAGCCGTAATGTCAGAGGTGCTCTTCAAGCCCGATGGCGTGCCAGCGGCGAACGCATTGCGAACGGCATCCGCTGCGGCGCGGTCTTCTGCACGCCCCTTCAAAGTCAGCGCTGTATTCTTGATCTCAGCGCTGCCATCCTGCAACTGATAGAGCTGCTCCAGGCTGAGGCGGGCGGCTTGCTCAAATCCATTTGGCGCGCCGCCACCGACCTCAAGCCGATCGACAACAGCATACTTCGGGAACAGCTTCTTGGCGGTCGCAAAGAGCTGCTCGCGCACCTCGATCGAGGGAACATACCCCGACATCACCACCTGATTGGTGCCAAGCTTCGCACCCCACACATACGGGTCGATCACCGGCCCCGTGATGCGCTCGCTGGCAAGCTTCAAACCCTTGGGGAGATTATTCGTGACCTGCGAGCGGACCGACTTAAAACTGGCCGCATCCGGCGCTTGGCCCGCGATGGAGAAATCCGTCCCTGACAGCTGTACACCACCTTGCTTGAGGGCCGCCAGCTGCTTCAACCCAAAACCAATGCCCGACAGGAATACATCCCGCTGCGGTGCGCCGCGCGCGAGCTGCATGCCATCTTCGATCTTGTAGCCCGGGAATGTGGCTTTGGCTGCGTTCAAAACAGCGCGGCGTGTCTGCTCACCTGGAACGGACCCTGCGAGTTTGATCCGTTTGCCATCTTCGCGGCTCGCCGACCACACGTACGTGGCGAGCTTTTCGATCAGGTCCGTGCGGCCTTCAACGACACGAACGCCCCAAATCCGGCGCACGATATCGAGCGCCTTTTTCGGCTCGGCTTCGTCTGCAGCTTTTCCGGTCAGCGTGCCGTCGCGGCCATCAAAGCCCGTGACACCCCATCCCAAACCTGACCGCTCCAGCGCATCAGCAGTGCGGACTCGTAGATCATTTTCAATATTGAATTGTTCGAGGTGGAACGTAATCCAGCTCAGCGGTGCGATCAGCAGAAGGCCCCAAAACCAGCGCCACGGATTGCATCTCATACTTCGTCAGCTCCCACACTTTACCTGACCGCTGCGCGCGATCAGTGCCGCTCAGACGCGATCCGCGCAACCGCCTGCTTGGCCGCACCATGTCATGCAGACCGCAACCTGATGTGCGCAAACACGCCCCCGCGTCCCCCACGCGTAGGCACTATAGAGGAGCGGAGCTGCCTTTCCAAGCCAAGGCTTGGCCCAGGGCGGACCCAGCAACGCGCTGATTGAACACGGTAAACGTGGGATGACCGTTGCGTCACACGGCCGGCGCGCAGGTGTCTTTCCCAGACTGCACAATCGGCGGGTTATGGCTGCGGGAACATGGTCTCTGTCAGAATTACAACACCCGGCGGGAAAAAACTTTGCACTGGGTTTGAGGGCATGATTCCGGCTTTTCAAATATCACCCCGCCGTTGCCCCCATCGGCACCCTCTGCGCAAGAAAGCTCGCGACCTCATCGGCGGGAACCGGGCGGCAGAACAGATAGCCCTGCGCTTCATCGCAGCCCGCTTCCTTGACCCGCGCCAAATGGGCCGCCGTTTCCACACCCTCAGCAACCGTTGTCATGCCGAGCGTGGCAGCCAACCCGCACACGGCTTTCACGATGGCGACACAGTCGGGCCGGTCGGGCAAATCGCGGACGAAGGTCTGATCGATTTTGATCTTGTCGAAGGGAAAGCTGCGCAGATAGCTGAGCGAGGCATAGCCCGTTCCGAAGTCGTCGAGGGCAATCGACACGCCCATGCCGCGCAACTCGTGCAAGATGCCGGTGGTTCGTGCGTTGTCCTGCAACAAAAGCGTTTCAGTGACTTCCAACTCCAGCCTGGTTGCCGGCAGGCCCGCATCGAGAAGAGCGTTGCGGACCGTTTCGACCAAATCCAGCGCCACGAACTGGGCCGCTGAGAGATTGACGGCGACCTTCATCGTGACCGGCCACGACACCGCATCACGACACGCCTGCCTGAGCGCAAAGCGGCCGAGATCACCGATCAGCCCGGTCTCCTCGGCTAAGGGAATGAATTCGGCAGGGGACACCATACCCCGCTCGGCATGACGCCATCGCATTAAGGCTTCGCAGCCCAAAACACCTTGGTGGCGCAGGCCAACGATTGGCTGATAATGCATCTCCATCTGGCCCAGCTCGGCGGCTGTTTTGAGATCGGTTTGCAGACGGCGGCGGGCCGAAATGCGGTGCTCAAACTCGTGACAAAAGACAATCGTGGTGCCGCGGCCGGCGGACTTTGCCTGATAAAGTGCGATATCGGCATTGCGGATCAGACCATCGGCCGTGTCGCCATGAGCCGGCGCCAATGCGACTCCGATACTGACACCGATAGAGACCGTTTGACCGGCGATCGAGAACGGCGCGCTGAGCACGTCGCAAACGCGCGCGGCGAGTGCCAGTGCTTCTGTCTCACCGACGGCCGCGCCCCACTGCAAGATAGCAAATTCATCGCCACCCAAACGGGCCACTTGATCGCCACTGCGGACGGCCGATGTCAGGCGTTCGCTCACCAACTTGAGGAGGACATCACCGGCGGGATGACCCAACGTGTCGTTGACCTCTTTGAAGCGGTCGAGGTCGAGCCACAAGACGGCGAAGGTTTCCTCCCCCGCTGCCGCCCGCTTCAAGGCGCGATCAAGGCATTCCAGGAAGTAGTGGCGATTGGCGATGCCGGTCAGCGGATCGAAATGCGCCAGCTGCGAAATCCGCCACTCCGCCCGGCGTTTTTCCGTGACGTCTTCGTGCAGGTCAACCCAGCCGCCGCCGTCCAGAGCCTGGTAGCTGACGTTGATGACCCGGCCATCGCCCAGCGAATGTGTTTCCGTGTGAGCGAAACCCGAAGACGACAGTGCGGCCCCTTCCGCGAGGCACCACGCCGGCAGGGCCGCCGCGGCAGCACCCGGGTTACGCTCCGCCCAATAGCCGGCGATCTGGGCCAGACTGGTGCCGGGCTTGGCGATTTCGGCAGGCAAATTATAGAGCTCGCGGTAGGTCCGGTTGCAGACGATCAGGTGCTGCTCGCTGTCAAACATCGACAGCCCGCGCGCCATGTTGTTGAGTGCTATATCAAACCAGCCGTTGAGCTTTTCAATTTCCTTCTGATTGGCCTGCAAAGCGAGCGCATTCGATTTGAACACCTGGACCGCGCGCGCCATATCGCCGATTTCATCGGCGTCTGCAATGGACGGCACGGCAACGGCGGTATCGGTGTTGGCGAGACGCCGCATGGTGTCGGTTATCGCCGTTAGGCGGCCGACGATACCGCGGATGATCCACGCGCTCATGGGGCCGAGCAGCACAACGGCGGCGATGGCCAACACCAAGATCCATCCCGCGACGGTCTCGCCCCGCTGCACAAGCTGGTCAACGCCAGCCTTCGCGACGTCGATGCGTTCGCTGCGATGCAGGTGGATCTGATCCTGCATGCGGTTGGCCACCCTGATGTAGTCTTGCAGGGCTGTGTCCGCCTCATTCTGGGTCGCGGTTGCCCGAAGAAACAACGCGCGCCGGGCATGCCCCACTAGAACGGGAAGGCTCGCCGCAACTCCGCCCATAAATGGGTCCTTCGCTTGGGCGACGAGGTCTTCAATGTGGCGGGCGACGTCTTCGGCGTTGCGGGCGCTGGTGCGCATCTCGAGGCGGTCGTACCGCGAAGGTGCAGACGCGATCATGCGGCGGTGGCGTTCCAGCAGCAGTTCAACGTCGGCCGCCAATCCCGCCGCCGTAATCCCGTCGTCGCGCAACGCTGTCACCGTGTACGTGGAATGTGTGGTGTAGCTGACGGCGGCCAGTGCGAGCCCAATCACTGCCAGAACGGCGGTGGCCGCGACGCAGTACAGTTGAGCCGCCACCGGCCTCGGCAACACGTGCGCAACGCGGATCACAGCGCAGGACTCCGGAATGGACAGCTGGGCGGGCCCCCGTCAGGAGCCGTTTATGCAATCTTAGCGTGTATTTGGTTGTGATAGTCTTAACACTCAACACGTTTATTCCGCGACAATCCGTTTAACAGCCTGTTTTTATTGTATTATTTTTCGTTCGCCTGACGTTCAGCCAGGGGGCCACACGCTCTGGATGCACCGCGGCTGCACGTGCTGGCGGCGCGCGCCCGTGCCTCGAAAATATTCAATGGCACTTTTGCGGCAGCCAATTCTGGCCCATAGCAATTGAACCCTGACCGGCACATCCACGAAGGCCTGACCATGAGTGAGCGCTTCCTTGTCGTCGATGACCATCCGCTGTTTCGCGAGGCATTGAACCTTGCCATCAAGTCCGCTTATCCGTCAGCGACAGTGAGTGAAGCAGCAACTATTGCAGCGGCCCGGGATCTCCTGCGCGAAGGGGTCGGTTTCGATCTCGTGCTGCTCGATCTCTCGATGCCCGGTGTTACCGGCTTCGAAGGCTTTCTCGAGTTGCGCGCGCTCGATCCTAAACAACCGATTGTCATCATCTCGGCCTTGGAAGATCCACGCATTATTCACGAGTCGCTCACCTGCGGGGCCTCGGGCTTTATCTGCAAATCCGCGAAGAAAGCCGAATTGTCGGAGGCCATCAGCTCCGTCATGTTGGGCAATGTCACGGTGCCCAGTACCTATGTACCGCCGAAGGATCATGTAGCAGGTGCATCAAACCTTTCCGCTCGGCTTTCAACTCTGACGCCGCAGCAACTGCGCGTATTGATTATGTTGCGTCAGGGTCTGCTTAATAAGCAAATCGCACACGAACTCAACGTCGGTGAAACAACAATAAAAGCCCATGTTTCGGAGATCCTTCGTAAGCTCGATGTCGCGTCACGGACCCAAGCCGTGATTGCGGTGAGCCGGATTGATTTTGACCAGCTGATTGGCAGCCACAGTTGATTCTGCCGGAAAAAGCTTACCTGCGCGAATGCAGTACGTGCAGCATCAACGCGCGCAACTCAGCCGGTTTAACGGGCTTTTTGAGAACCTCTATCCCGCCCGCACTTGGAAAAGCCGACAGGTCAAGGGAATGATCTGCCGTAATAATGATCGCCGGAATCTTACGCGCGAGCCGGTTGCGGACCGTGTCGATCAAGGCTAGTCCCGTCTCGCCCAGATTCAAATGGTAGTCGGCTAAGATGATGTCGGGACAAAAGTCAGGCGTGCTGTCGAACAGGGTCTCGATGTTTCGGCTCCCCGCTGCCACCCACGTCTCGCATGACCAATGCGCCAGCAGCGATTGCATGGCTGTCAGCACGGTCGGTTCATTGTCGATGATCAGCGCTTTGGCGGCCGGCAAACCATAGACCTGCTCGACGCCCGCGCGCGGTCTGCGCTCAATTGAGCTGATGCCGGCGTACGGAGCCGTAATCATGAAGCAAGAGCCGCGCCCCGCCCGCGAGCACAAGCCAATTTCGTGCCCCAGCGCTTCGGTCATGCGGTGAACAATGGATAGCCCCAAGCCAAAGCCCCCGACACGCGACGCCTCTGATGTCGCGCCCCGCTGGAATTCTTCGAAAATGCGATCCCGTTCTGCCGCCGCAACACCAGGGCCGGTATCCCAAACTTCGATACGCACCTTCCCTGCTCGCTTGCGCGCCATCAGCTTGACCTGCCCGCGCGGGGTGTAGTGCACGGCGTTGGCAACCAAATTCTGGATGACCCGACGCAACATCATGGGGTCGGACCGCACTTCCAATCTGGATTGGCGGAAACTGAGCATCAACTGCTTGGCCTGCGCGATGGGAGCGATGTCCCGCACTATTGCTGGAAACAGATCGCCCAACGCCACCGGCTGAACAACCGGCAACGTAAACCCTGCCTCAAGTTTCGACAGATCTAGAATCGTTCGCAGCAGTTCCTCGATGGACAGCAGCGCATGATCGACCTGGCCGAGCAGATTCTTGTCGTTGGGACCGCCCCCGCTGTCAGAGATCGCCGAAAGCGACAGTCGCGCAGCGTGCAGCGGTTGCAGTAGATCGTGTCCGACCGCTGTGAAAAACCGTGTCTTAAACCGGTTGGCGCGTTCGGCTGTGTCGCGAGCACCCACCAGCTCTTCATTGGCCCGCTCAAGCCGGTCGAGGGCCGAGTTAAGCTCGTCGGTGCGGATGCGCACCTGCGCCTCGAGACCGATCGCCGTCTGGAACAGCGAGAAGGCATTGGCCTGCTGCTCCATGGAGCGTTCAACCCGCTGCATCAGTGCGGCGTTGATCTTGGCCAGCTTCTCCAACCGGCGCTTCAACTCCACGTGCTGGGCCCCAGCGCCGGCTGGCATATCGTCGCGAAACAAATGCTCTAACGTCACGGCTTGCGTCCTCCGGCCCCGAACGCAATACCTGTCAGAGTTTGGTTCAGATGCATGGCGTTGAACTGTTCGCCATAAGTGTGAAATCCAACGACGCGATGCTTCTGGTACAGCTGGTCAACCTGATGGCGGATTTGCCGGTTCTCCGCATCCAGACGCCGCAAAATACAGTCAAAACCAATGACAAAATCAATGCCACCCAGCGCATGGTCCGCTTCTTCTAATGCGGCTGCTGTCGATTGCAGCATGTCTTGCGGCCGCGCGACCGTGAAGACAATGCCTTCATCGATGGCGCAAAAAAAGGACAAGCTGCCATCGGAGTTCATATTGCGGATAGAGCGGCAGAAATAGTCGGCGCCGACCTTCACAACCAGCGGATACGACGCAAAGCTGAACGGACCCAGGTCATCGGGCTGCAAGCCGATGGCTGCAGCATATTCCCGGGCCGCCGGCTCAGCGTTGAGTTCTTTGACGATGCGGTTTTCGACATCTGCCGCCGTCACCACCAGCTTGACCGGCGTCGGCTCAAAATTTTGCGTCTTAAACACCCGGAACGGAAAATCCGTTTCAATCATCAGTAGAACGGCGGCTTCCGTCACAACGCGTCCGTCATAAAGGAGCGACGTGCCTTTGAACGCCAAGCCGTCGCCGGCCGAACCTCCAATGAGCTGGATATCGTCTATCGACCAGTGAACGGCGGCGACCAGGGTTTCTTCTGCGTTCGAAAGCCCATCGACCATCATCAGCGCGAACACTCTCTGCCGCCGCGAGCCGTCGGGCGGCGTGCGCAACTGCGACTTCAACCGCCGCGCGACCTCCGTTGCCCGTTCCACACCGAATTCAAGTGCGTTTTCGACCAACCCATAGTGCACTTGGAAGCCCGTGCGTGGAAAGGCGACAAGCACTACGCCGCCCTGCATCATGCCGCCTGGAGCAATCTCTCCAGCTGTGGTGCATCCCGAAATGGGCGTGCCTGGAAACGCGAACGCCAGTGCGGCAGCGAGGCGTTCGGCATCGTGATCGACAGAAAAAAAGACGATGATGTGCTGATAGTCTTCGTCGCCGAGCCCGCTTTTGAGTTCCGCTACGAGCTCGGGAAGCGACGCGCTCGAGCTGGCCGCACTACGCAGACCGCAACGGCTCAACGATGACGAGGCCAGCGCCACTCACAATACTCCTCAGACCATCCTGGCCGGGCGGCCCCGCGCCCATGTCACTGTTTGCACAGACCGGTGGGGCCGGCAAATGCCAGCTCCGCGTAGGCTGAAAACCGTGTCGCAATAGACCAGGGTGGCTCCATAAACCCTGGAATTCGGGTGGCAGTTTGGTATCCTTGATCGCGCCGCCTGCTGCTCGCCCCCACAGCTGGACAGTTAACGGCCTGCCTTCAACCCCACCCAGCACCGGCAAGAGCTCCACGATGTCGCAAAGTCAAACGCGGACCATGATGACCCAAGGCATGGCTGCCGATCGCATGCGCCAAAGCATCATCGGCACCACACTTGCGGTTGCCATTATTGCAGCTTGGCTGACCCTGCACATTATGGCGATCTTCTTTTTTCCATGGCCGCTGACCGGCTGGCATCTGTGGGCCGCGCCCGCGATCGTTCTCGCGTTGTGTTGGCTTTACGTCGCCCTATTTATCGTCTCGCACGACTGCATGCATGGCACGGTCGCCCCGTCCTGGCCGTGGATCAACCCGTGGATCGGCCGCCTCTGCCTTCTGCTCTATGCCGGCTTCTCGTTCTCAAAAATGCGTACGGCCCACCAGCTGCATCATCAGCACGCCGGCTCCCGGGACGACCCCGACTTTGATCACCATGAGCCTCATTCGTTCTGGCCCTGGTATCTGAAGTTTTTTGCCGAGTACTACGGGGCGCAGGAGTTCTTTCTCATGTTTGTTGCCACCGGCTGCTACATGGCGACGGGTGCGCCGTATCAGAATCTGCTACTGTTCTGGGGCCTCCCGTCTTTGATCTCGTCTCTCCAGCTGTTTATTTTCGGTACCTACTTGCCCCATGCACCCGGCAAGCAGGCCTTTGCTGACCGGCACCGCGCACGCTCCAACGACTATCCGTGGATCGTCTCGCTGCTCACATGTTTGCATTTCGGCTATCACCACGAACATCACTCAACTCCGGGCGTGCCGTGGTGGCGATTGCCGAAATTGCGCGAAGCACGCGCCAGCAAGCGAGCCGCTGCCATTCCCGCAGAATAGCACTGTTGCACACAAGCCACGACCACACTGTGCAAAGGTTGGGAACCCCCTGGACTTGGCGCTTCGTTCTTGTCTTGTATGTCCCTTAATCACCAGACGAGTCCCGAGCCGACGGATTGCACCGTCCGCATGTTCATTCGAGATTGATGGAGCCATCCATGAACACGATCGCAAACCCCAATTGGCTGTCCTTCGTTGGATCGCTCTATGCTGCCATCGGCGTATTGATTTTCGCCATGGGCACCCGTTCGTCTTTAATGTCGTTCAGAAGCGATCGCGGGGGATCGCAAAGGTCAGACGGAGGCGTCGGCGTGTTGTTCGGTGGCCTCGTGGCTGCTGCTGGGCTTCTGGTGCAGGGTTTTGGGCAAATTCACTCCCTCGACCGCGGCGGTACGCTCGCGTTTCTGGTTTTGCTCGCTGGCCTGCTGCCGCTGTTTTACATGATGATCACAGATTGGCTTGAAATGAACGACTTAAACCAAGCGCCGGTTTCAGAGCACAGCGCCACTGTCAGCAGCCGCGCTGCTGCAGCGAGTGAAACAGTGATCAACCGCCGCCTGGAAGTGGTTCACGATAAGGCCGAGCGTGCGTCGGGCTGAGGCCTCGCGCCGATCCCTGGCAGCGGCGCTTCAGTTTGAGGTGCCACTTTATTCCGCGGCACTCAAGTGGCGCACATCTTGAACAAGATCAAAGCGATCCACGAGCGAGAGCACGCGTTCCACGATCCCGGCGCAATCAAGTCCGGCATGGGCAACTTGGTTTGCTGGCTTGTCATGGTCTATGAAGGCATCGGGCAGATACATCGGCACGACTCGCGAGGCGACGAGATCCAGCCGCTGGCGGCGGAGGCTGTCGTACACCTGCGCTGAGAACCCGCCAATTGAGCCTTCTTCGAGTGTCAACAGCAACGGGTGCTCGAGGGCCAGCGTGCGCACCAGATCATCATCAATTGGTTTTGCAAAGCGAGCGTCGGCCACCGTCGCTGAAATCCCAAGATGCGCCAGCCGGTCCGCAGCTGCCATGGCCGCGTCCAAACGGGTGCCATAGGACAAAATTGCGACGTCTGAACCGCCGCTCAAGATCCGCCCGCGGCCAATCTCAAGAGCCTGGCCCTGTTCTGGCAAAGCGACCCCCGTGCCCTCGCCGCGGGGATAACGCAACGCACTTGGCCGGTCGTCGATTGCAACGGCCGTTGCCACCATGTGCATCAACTCTGCCTCGTCCGACGGGGCCATCAGCACAAAACCTGGTAGACAGCCCAGATACGCAAGGTCGAAGGAGCCCTGATGCGTGACGCCGTCGGCGCCCACCATCCCGGCTCGATCAATCGCAAACCGCACCGGCAAGCGCTGGATCGCGACGTCATGAACGATCTGGTCGTAGGCGCGCTGCAGGAACGTCGAATAGATCGTCGCAAACGGCTTGAACCCTTGCGCCGCAAGACCGGCACAGAACGTCACGGCATGCTGTTCAGCAATCCCGACATCGAAACACCGGTCAGGGAACGCTTCGCCAAACCTGTCGAGCCCGGTGCCGGTCGGCATGGCCGCACTCACCGCAACGATGCGGGGATCGCGCTCAGCTTCGCTGATCAGAGCCTTGGCGAAGACGTTTGTGTAAACGGGTGCCTTGGGCGCCGTCTTGAACTGCTTGCCGGTCGCCACTTCGAACTTTTCGACGCCGTGATATTTATCTTTCGAGTTGGCTGCCGGCGCATAGCCGTGACCTTTTTCGGTCAGCACATGGACCACCATTGGTCCGTCGGCTTCATCCCGGAACTTGGTCAGAACCGTTATCATTTCCTCGACATCGTGACCGTCGAAGGGACCTGCGTAGCGAACGCCCAAATCGTCGAAAAGCGTCGCTGCACCGGCGAAACTCGGCAGTCCAGGCTTACTCAGAGCTTGCGACCGGCTCACGCTACTGGGCATCTTGTTGCGCAAGCCACGCAAATAATCGGACAACGCGCCAGCGGGTGGAGCGATTGACATGTCGTTGTCATTGACGATCACGAGCATTTTGCGCTTCTGCGCGCCAATGTTGTTGAGGGCTTCGAAGGCCATGCCGCCGGACATGGCGCCATCGCCGACCACAGCAATCACGTCGAATGTATCGCCTGAGAGATCCCGCGCCGTTGCAAAGCCCAGTCCGGCCGACATGGCGGTGGAACTATGGGCTGCACCGAACGGATCGAATTCACTTTCTTGACGCGAGGTAAACCCCGACAAGCCACCGCCTTGCCGGATGCTGCGCATCCGGTTGCGCCGCCCCGTCAGGATTTTGTGCGGGTAACATTGATGGCTGACATCCCAGATCAGCTTCGCGGCCGGTGTATCGAACACGCGATGGATCGCCACGGTTAGCTCAACGACTCCCAGACCGGCACCGAGATGCCCGCCCGTTTCAGAGACGATTTCCAAGAGATCCTGACGCAGTTCCTTCGCGAGACGCGGCATGGCGCTTAATGGCAGCCTCCGCACGTCCGCCGGGCTCTTGACAAGATCGAGCACGGACCCCTTCGAGCCAGGATCACCTGTGATAAAAGCGGAAAGGACGTCCTTGTTTCGCTCGCTCATGTGTCTTCCCGCGTGTCAGAATGCGAAGGATCGCACCATGCGAGGGCATCGCTGGTGTGTCCCCGGCTCGGGCCTTGATGTGTTAGACTGCTGGCAACAGCAGGCGAGAGCGGTCGACCCGGTGGTCAATTCCGGCGCTCCCGGCTGTATGTCGAAGGTTGCCATGCGTTCAACGCGTCTCACGTTTGTTGTAACTTGATGGCTGTGCCTGGACCGGTCGTCTGGCGCTGGCGGCAACCCCTCACAGTTTATTAGACGCCCGTTAAACTCGATTGTAAAGTAGAATTGACGTAAAACGTGGTGTACACTTTTCGGCAGAAGAATGTCATTGTGGTTTGCTCTACGTTGCGAATGGTGCAGCCGCCGCGAGGCAAGGGCAGAGTTGGCCGCCACGGACGCCGTGGTGCCACCGCATCACGGGATCGCGTAACAACGATGAGGCGCTGATGGCAAATCGCGAGGCGTTGGACTGCATCCTCGTCGGTGGCGGATTGGCCAATGCGATGATTGCGCTCTGCCTCAAGCGGCACAATCCTGGTATCCGCCTGAAGATCATCGAAAAGGGCCCCTCGCTCGGCGGCAATCACACGTGGTCATTCCACACGCCGGACATCGATCCCGACAACCAGTCCTGGATAGAACCTTTGATTGTAAAATCCTGGGCTAGCCAGGACGTGCGCTTTCCCGGCTTCAACCGCACGTTGCCAACGCGCTACAATTCGATCACGTCCGACCGCTTGCACTCGGTTGTGACTGCGGCTTTTCCAGATTCTATTCTGCTCAACAGCGACGTGACAGAGGTCACCCCAACGCGCATCACGCTGGCCAACGGCGATACCTTAGAGGCGGCTTGTGTGATCGACGGCCGGGGGTTCCTGAAGGACGGCGCGTGGACGCTCGGTTATCAGAAGTTTCTCGGCCTCGATGTCGAACTTGAAGCACCCAGCGGCCTAGAGCGGCCCATCATCATGGATGCGACTGTTTCGCAACGGGATGGCTATCGCTTCGTCTACACGATGCCGTTCAGCCCGACGCATTTGTTGATTGAGGACACCTATTATTCCAGCACGGCATCTCTCGATGTCGCTGTTCTCGAGGAGCACATCCGGGAGTACGCCAAAGACCAGGGCTGGAAAATCTCACGAGTTTTGCGCAGGGAATCGGGTGTTCTGCCGATTGTGCTGGCCGGCGACATCGAGAAGTTGTGGCAAAATAACAATCCTCAGGATGTACCCCGGTCGGGACTGCGCGCATTCATGTTCCATCCCGCAACGGGCTATTCGCTGCCTGATTGCGTCCGCGTGGCGGCCAAAATTGCCGCCTTGCCGCATCTAACATCCAGTTCCGTTGCCCGGTGCGTAAAGGATCTATCGGTAAACGCGTGGCACGACCGGGCCTTTTTCCGCAGATTGAACCGGTTCTTAATCATCGCAGCTGAACCGCACGAAAGGGTGGGTGTCATTCAACGCTTTTACAGATTGCCGGAAGCACTCATCCGCCGTTTTTACGCCTGTCAGCTGACCTCCATGGATAAAGCCCGGATTCTGATTGGCCGCCCGCCCATATCTGTCGTGCGCGCCTTACAGAACTTTGGGGAAGAGTATTCGCCTCGCCAGTAAGCCTGCCGCCGTTGCCACTCATTTGGATCTGTGACCGCCTTGACCATGACCCAGACGGACACCATCGTCGAACTGAGCAAAGAGCGCATCGCGAAAGGCTCAAAGAGCTTCTCGGGCGCAGCCAAACTGTTTGACGACAAAACGCGTGATTATGCGGTGATGCTGTACGCGTGGTGCCGCCATTGCGATGACGTGATCGACGATCAGACCCTTGGATTTGCAACCGAGCGGCCTACCGGAACCGATAAACGGACGGTGCTAGCGACGTTGCGTGCCGAGACGCTTGGCGCCATCCACGGCAAAGCCAGCGATCCCATATTCATCGCCCTCCAGCGCGTCGTCCGCGATTGCCAGATCCCCGAGCGCCATCCGATGGAGCTGCTGGACGGTTTTGCCATGGACGTCGACGGGCGTCAGTACGAAACGATCGATGACACGCTCGCCTATTGTTATCACGTGGCTGGCGTCGTTGGCGTGATGATGGCGATGATTATGGGTGTGCGTGGGCGCGACGCGCTGAACCGGGCTTCTGATCTCGGCATTGCGTTCCAACTGACCAACATTGCCCGCGATGTCATGGCCGATGCTGAGGCCGGCCGTGTCTACGTTCCTGGCGTGTGGCTCGATGCCGAAGGCATCCCGCGCGATCGCGTTGCCGCTCCGGAACACCGCGAGGCCGTCTCACGTGTCATCGCGCGCCTGCTCGACACGGCTGACCGCTATTACCGCTCATCCGGCGAAGGTATCCGGCAGTTGCCGTTCCGCTGCGCGTGGGCCATTGCCACCGCCCGCCAAGTCTACCGGGAGATCGGCGTGCTCGTCCGCCGCAAGGGGGCCACAGCGTGGGACAAGCGCGTTGTTGTCAGCCGTCCGCGCAAGCTCGCTGGAGCCAGTTATGGGGCCTTGCGCGCAGGGCTCGCTGGCGCACTTGCGAAGTTGCAGGAGGTCCGCACGCGTGATGGGCTATGGACCAAGCCGGGGTTGGGCTCATGACTGCGGCTTACTCTGCGCCTAATCACTGCGATCGCGCGCGCCTCACAGACGGCAGCCGCCACCACGGCTCATTGGGCTTGAGGTGGTGCTCGTGATGGTAGCCGAAGTGATAGCAGGTCAACAGCGACAGCCATGGCGGATAGGCATTGCTGCGCGCGTGATGCGCATCAGCGAAGGGGTCATCGTCTTCATGCCGGTGCGGCAGATAGGTGCCGAAGGTGAACAATTGCAGAGACGACAGAACGGCGGGGATCACCCAGAAAACTGCCATATTGATCGGCTGCGCCCCCAGCACGCCCGCGTACAGCGCGCTTTGCGCAGCCATGAACGCAAACATACGGACCGACAGATATTCGGTCATGAACTTCCAATACCAGCTCATCAGGCTTTTGGGCTGGGGCTCGGCAAAGTCGGGATCGTCTGCGGTGCCCGAGTAGCGATGATGTTCGATATGTTTGCCCAACAGTTGCCGGTAGGAGAAGCCCGCGTAAATTCCGACGCACAGCTGACCAATCCAACGATTCAATTGTGCATTTCCGGGTGCGAGCGATCCGTGCATGCAATCGTGTGCGACAATGAACAGCCCAACATAGAGCCAGCACAACAGCGCCGCCATGACCGGCGCCAGCCACAGCGGACCCACGTCCCACTGGAAGAAGAACACCGCATAAATGTGAAGCGCGACCCACGACGCGATGATGGCCACAGCCAGCCCGATGCCGATCCGGAAATGCCGTTGGCGATCGGGGAACGGATGGGCTTGGGTCGGCGTCGATACGGACAAGGTCTGGGCTCCAGCGGGCTCACACGTCCCGCAACACGGTTCAGGGCAAGATGGTGCCTCCGCAGCCGGCGCGGCGCAAGAGGCAGGCTGACACAATCTCAGCATAACGGCTTGCTGCCAATGATGGATCCTATTTTGACAAGCACGGCCAGGACCGGAACCGGGACATGAACATTCACACCACAAACCTGGCGGGCCAACCCCCTGCGACGGACGATCCGGTCTACAAAAACTGGAATAGCTCCGAGGGCGCGCCGCGTTGCATCGTCGTCGGGGCCGGGTTCGGCGGCATCGCCGCAGCCCTTAGAATGCGGGCCAAGGGCTACCGGGTCCTTGTCATCGACCGTGCTCCCATGCTCGGCGGACGGGCTCAGGTGTTCGAACGTGAAGGCTACAAACACGACGCTGGGCCGACCGTTATTACCGCTCCGTTCCTGTTCGAAGAGCTGTTCGCTCTGTTCGGAAAAAACCTCAAAGACTACGTCACGCTGGTGCCGCTGAAACCCTGGTACCGCTTCCGGTTCTGGGACGGCAGCACGTTCGACTATGGCGGCACACTGGACGAGACGCTCGCCGAAATCCGCCGCTTTGAGCCCAAGGACGCGGATGGCTATCTGCGCCTCTTGAAGCATTCCGAAAAGCTGTTCGACGCAGGCTTCACGGAACTGGCCGATGCGCCGTTCAACACCGTCACCATGATGCTGAAGCAGATTCCCCGGCTTGCGAAGTTGCAGGCCTACCTGTCAGTCTCGCAGTTCGTCGCCAAATACTTGCAGCATCCGAAAATGCGGCAGGCTTTTTCCATTCAGCCCCTCCTCGTTGGCGGCAACCCTTATGATACGACCTGCATCTACGGTCTCATCCACTTCCTGGAACGCAAGTGGGGTGTGTTCTTCACCATGGGCGGCACCGGTGCGCTGGTCGCGGCCTTCGGCAAGCTGATGGCCGAAGAAGGGATTGATGTCCGGCTCAGCACCACGGTCGCCAAGATCGACGTCGAGCGCAAAAAGGCACGCGGCGTGATCCTCGAAGACAGCACGCGATTGCTGGCAGATATTGTCGTCTCCAACGCCGACGCCATGCATCTCCACCGCAACATGCTGCCTGCCGGCACCACCAACATGCAGGGCTGGGCCAAAAAGCGCTCACGGCTGTCCATGGGGCTGTACGTGCTCTACTTCGGCTCCACAAAGCCGTATCCAGATGTCGCCCACCACACGATCTGGTTTGGTCCGCGGTTCAAGGAGCACTTGCGCGATATCTTCACCCGCAAACACTTGTCGGACGATTTCTCTCTCTACGTGCACCGGCCAACGGCCACAGACGCGAGCTTTGCGCCGCCGGGTTGCGAGTCGTTCTATGCGCTATGTCCCGTGCCCAATCAGGACGGCAACATTGACTGGTCGATTGAAGGTCCGAAATTGCGCGAGCGCATCATCAGCGAACTCGACCGCACTATGTTACCTGGCTTGAAGGATCACATCACAGCCGTATTCGAGATGACGCCCGACGACTTCGCGACGCGCTACCTCAGTGTTGCGGGTGCAGGGTTTTCCATTTCACCGTTCTTCACACAATCGGCGTGGTTCCGCTTCCACAACAAGGCAGAAGGCGTCGATGGGCTATATTTGGTCGGTGCCGGCACACATCCGGGCGCGGGTCTGCCCGGCGTTGTCAGCTCCGCCAAGGTGATCGACAAACTCATTCCGGCGGCGAAAGCCTGGCGGTGAGGCAAGGATGGGACTGCGGTGACAACGGGTCTCGACTGGACCGAAGACGGTGCCGACTGGCCGAACCGCGCGGCCAGTTCGTTCGTGCAGGCCGGAGGTCTCTCCTGGCACATCCAGCGCATGGGGGCTGGCCCGAAGCTGCTGCTTGTCCATGGGACAGGAGCCTCGACGCATTCGTGGCGCGGGATTTATCCCCTGTTGGCGCAAAAGTACTCCGTGCTGGCTATGGATTTGCCCGGGCATGGCTTTACGCAATTGCCCGATCCCGAGCGCTTGTCGCTGCCCGGCATGTCGGCGGCCATCGGTAGCCTGGTCAAGTCGCTCGATTTCCAGCCGGACATTGCGATGGGCCATTCCGCCGGTGCCGCCATCCTAACGCGCATGTGTCTTGACGGATTGATTGCGCCCAAAGGCCTCATCAGTATCAACGGCGCTATTTTGCCACTCAGCGCCTGGTCGTTTCAGTTTTTCTCACCCCTGGCCAAGCTGCTGTTCGTTAATCCCTACGTGCCCCGCTTTTTTGCTTGGACGGCCGGTGATGAGAAGCGCGTCGCTGACATTATCAAGCAAACGGGATCGGACATTGATGCGGAGGGTCTGAAGTTTTACTGGCGGCTTTTTCAGAACCCGGCCCACGTGACCGGTGCGCTCGGCATGATGGCCAATTGGGATTTGCCGTCGATGGAGCCTGATTTGGGCAGCCTGAAAACGCGCCTGCATCTGATTGCCAGCGGTAACGACAAGGCCATTCCAGCCGACGATGCGTTCCGTGTGCGCGACAAGGTGCCGGGATCTGTCGTCACGTTTTTGAAAGATCGCGGTCACTTAGCCCATGAGGAAAAGCCGTCTGAGGTTGCCGGCGTTGTCGATGCTGTGTGGACATCGATCGTCATCGGCGAACCTGCAGCCACGAAACCACATCACGACAGCGCCTCCCAACCCGCGCCGTAGTGGTTTCCGGGGACATGACCCGAACCAAAGGTTCGGGATCGTGTCCACGTGAGCAACTGCTCCCTACCTCCCAATCCTCGGCATCCGGAACGGCAGCATCATTTTGACGATGGGGGACTTGAAGCGATTGAGCGACAGGCTCTCGTGCACGGACGCCACCTCTTCGCCGCCGAGCCGCGATGACACGATTGAACGCGCATAGAACGGCGCATTTTCGAGCGTTTTAAGAACCCGCGCTTCGCCATTCTCGGCTTGCGTGCTGCGTGGCACACCCCACAGCGTGCGCGGTAACTTCACGTCGGGCAGCTGCGCCATGCTGGTGACAGCGCCCGCGCGATCAATCGCGAGAGCCAACGTGTTGCGCTGGCCATCGATTTCCGTCACGTCATAGAGAACCGACGCACCTGTTCGCGTCGCCGCCCGCGACCAGTCCCAATTTGTGAACCGCGCTTCGAGGGGCTCAACGCCAAAGTTGGTATCGAGATAGCCCGCGCCACTCCAGCGTAAGCCTGGCTTACCCAGATCGACCTCAATGCGCGCGGACGGCGCGATCGGCCACCACCTGTGGCGGCCTTGGCGATCCAGAGAAAAATCCTGCTGCGTCATTGCTTCGGGATGAATACGAACGGTTCCGTGGATTTTCGACGGCAACAACGCCGTGACTTCATCGATAGCGATTGTCAGCGCATTGCCATCCCATGTCAGGGCGCTCGGCCCGATGGTGAGATTGTCATTTGACCGGCTGACGGCAGACCGGCCGCGCTCCGTCATTGTCCAGCGATGACCGCCAGCCCCGTAGAGTGCGACGTTGACGGCGCAGTGATTGAGCGGATCGCCGCGACCCGACCAATAGTAATAGGGCGAAAACACGCTACCGATGAACGCGATGATGGTCAGCCCATGGAGACCATCGTCGCTTAGGGCATCGACATACCACCAAGCATAGCCGCCGGCCGGGACCTGCCGCGTGAACTGAAGTCCGTCAGCACTTGGGCGGCTGCGAGGCGCCCGGACATCGCTGCCATCGGCACACCAGGTCCCGGATGCGCGCTGCCGCTCGCCAGATACAATCCCGGTATCCGGCTGGTAGACCCCTCCCGGCGGAACGAGGCCGCCCATCCGTGCGACGCCGGGCCGTAAAGCGCTCCGCCAGTCGCCGGATACAAGCGCTCGAAGTCGGTCGGGGTTCGCGCCAATGTTTGGTCCGGCGAACGCCGCACCGTGAGGCCCAGGCCCTCGAGGCGCCCAAACGTCTGCTGCTCGCATTTTGCGATCTCCCATGCTTCGGTCGTGGTTGTGTCCCCGCGAGCGGGGGCATTGGTGATGATGAAAAGCCGTTCCGGCTTCTGAGCGCGGGGGCTTTCTTCGCCGGCCCGGTCTTGGGCACAGACATAGACGGTTGGCTGTATGGGCGGCGCGGCGCGCATCACAATCTGATCAAACTCGGACTTGTAGTCGTCCGAGAAAAACACCGTGTGATGCGACAGTGGGAAGCCTTCGGTTTCGGCAACAAGCGCCCAAGTGATGGCCGACAACGACCGCTCGCTGGGCGGGATGGGGCGCACAGCGGGCTTGGCCGCCAGCCCAAACAGTCCAGCCGGCAAGGCGGCTGTATCGGCGTTGCTGATAATGGCGGCGGCATCGATCATCTCGCCCGTGTCGAGGACCACGCCGCAAGCCCGGCCCCGATCAACTACAATGCTTTTGACTTTGCTGTTGTAGTGAAACTTGGCGCCATGCTTTTTCGCTAAGCCCTCTAGAGCGAAGGCCAGTTTTTGCATGCCGCCTTCGATGCGCCAGACGCCGTCTTGCTCGACATGGGCGACCAGCATTAGCGTGGCGGGCGCCAGGAATGGCGACGATCCGCAATAGGTCGCGTAGCGGCCAAACAATTGGCGCAGGCGCGGATCTTTGAAGTATTTGCCAAGCTCCTGCCACATCACAACAAACGGTTGAGCCCGCAGAAGATCGGCAATGCCGCCGATGCCAAATCCAGAGATCAGGCTTGGCACCGTCGGGCGTTGCGACTTGATGAAGGTCGGCTCCAGCGAGCGATAGACGCGCGCCGCCTCGCGGCAGAAATCGCGATAGCCTTGTGCTGCTTGCTTGCCCGCGAAATCACCGATGGCATCGGCCGAGCGGTCCACATCGGCAAACAGATCGAGAGACCCACCCGTGCTCCAGGCATGGCGCGCCAGAACGTCGAGCGGCTTGAGCGTGAGATGCGCCTCAAGCAAGGCACCCGCAGTCGCGAACAGCTCATCAAAAACCCAACGCATGGTGAACACCGTCGGCCCGGCGTCGATCCGCACATCGCCAATCGCGACTTGCCGCATTTTTCCGCCAGGCTCAGAACCGCCCTCAAAGACAAGAACTTCGAGGCCCTTCGCAGACAGGTCCAGAGCCGCGGCGAGGCCCGCGATTCCCGCTCCAATAATGACCACGCGCTGCTTGTGCACTCTGGGCTCTCTCTCCGCGGAAGGCGGTTGACGACGGAGCACGATGTGTCCATTCTGGTAGACATCTTAGATAGACCATCCAAACTGACAAGGGGTGATGGAGGCGACGATGGATCAAGCCCTGCGCATCGAACACTGTCTTGCTTCCGCGTTGAGCCCCGCCGAGTCGCCCGGCTGTCCGCCTCGCCTCGCTGCTGCGCTGCAACACGCCGTATTCCCAGGCGGAGCGCGGATTCGCCCGCGGCTCTGTCTCGCAGTTGCCAGCGCGTGCGGCGACGACAATCCCGATCTGGCCGACGCCGCGGCCGCGTCCATTGAACTTCTGCATTGCGCTTCGCTCGTCCACGACGATCTACCGTGTTTCGACGACGCCGACACCCGCCGCGGCAAGCCCACGGTTCATCGCGCTTACGGCGAACGCCTCGCTGTATTGGCGGGAGATGCGCTCATCGTCCGCGCCTTCGAGATCGTCGCCCTTGGCGGTTGCGCGACGCCCGAACGGATTGGCGCGTTGATTGGAATCATCGGCCGGTCGGTCGGTTTTCCGGCCGGTATCACAGCGGGCCAAGCCTGGGAATGCGAGCCGCGCGTGCGGCTCAGCGATTATCACCAAGCCAAAACTGGCGCGTTGTTTGTTGCCGCTACGGAGGCTGGCGCAATCGCCGCAGGTGCTGATCCTGCCCGTTGGCGCGCGCTTGGACGGCTGTTGGGCGAAGCCTATCAAGTGGCTGACGACATCTGCGACGCAACCAGCACGGCCAGTGATGCCGGCAAGCCCGTCGCGCGCGATTCCGCCCTCGGCCGGCCCAGCGCCGCCATCGAACTGGGCGTCAAGGGTGCCATCGAGAGGCTGGAAGCCCTGGCCGGCGAAGCAGTCGCCTCAATTCCCCCGTGCGCGGGCGACGCCGATCTCAAACAGATCGTCGTCTCCGGAATCCGGCGCTTCTTGCCCAAATCTCAAGCGCCGCGTAGCTCCACCAACGGCAGCCATCCGGGAGACAACGGGCAACCGTGGATCGCGTAGTGGACAGACAGCCGGGCAGCCACCGCGCACCGTCAGCGTCGTGGATCGACAGCATCTACGCCAAACGCGACAAGCTTCTGTCCGATCCAAAATTTCAGCGCTGGCTGGCGTCGTTTCCGCTCACCCGGCCGTTTGCTCAACGCGAAGCGCGCGGCGTGTTCGATGTCTGCGCCGGCTTCGTTTACACCCAAGTGCTGCTCGCCTGCGTGCGCCTCAAGCTATTTGAAGACCTTCAAAAAGGCCCGAAAACACTGACAGAATTGTGCGAGTCGCTTAGCCTCCAACGCGAGCCTGCAGCCAAACTTCTGAAAGCGGCGACGGCTCTGAGATTTCTCAGCCGCCGCTCCGGTGATCGCTATGGACTGGGCACGCGTGGAGCTGCCGTTCTCGGCAACCCATCGATTGCAACGATGGTCGAGCACCACGCACTTCTCTACGCGGATTTACACGATCCCGTTGCACTGCTGCGCGGGCAGGCAAGCCAAACCCATCTCGCGCAATACTGGACTTACGCTGGCAACAGCGATGCCGCTGCAACAGACCAGACCGCGGCCGCCACCTACAGTGGGTTGATGTCTGCGACACAAGCCCTGGTGGCGGATGACATCCTCGACGCGTACCCGATGGCGGCGCACCGCTGCCTGCTCGACATCGGTGGCGGTGAAGGTCAATTCATCTCTGCTGTGGCTGCACGGCATCAATCAATCGCATTGAAGATGTTCGATCTGCCGCCCGTCGCTGATCGCGCCCGCATCAGCCTGCAGAATAAGGGCCTGGATCAGCGGATCGAAGTCACTGGCGGCAGCTTCTTTACCGATCCCCTGCCGCAGGGGGCCGACATTGTCAGCCTCGTGCGCATCTGTTTCGATCACAGCGACGCATCCGTTTTGGCGATTTTCCGGTCCATTCGTAAGGCGTTACCGCAAGACGGCGTGCTCCTGATCGCAGAACCCATCAGCGGGGACGCGTCAACCGCCGCGATCACCGATGCCTACTATGGGTTCTACCTGCTGAGCATGGGCGGCGGTAAAACCCGCACTTTGGCTGAATTTGCGTCGCTCGCCGCTCAAGCCGGCTTCTCACGCAGTGCACAAATTCCGACGCGGCGGCCGATGCTGACAGGTTTGATTGAAATCCGGCCCTAAAGTTGCCCCGGGAGCTGTTCTTTGTTCTTGACACTTTAATTTGTCAAGCTAGGCTGACACTCATCGCCTAACAGAGATCTGCGCGGAACCCTGCGCCCACGAGTCCCTTAATGCTCACCACGGCCGTCATCTTTGAAAGACCCGAGCACCTCACGGTGGGTGAGCTAGCGCTTGAACCGCCAACTGGCGCGGATGTTGTCGTCGACATCGAGTGGAGCGGCATCAGCACCGGCACCGAAAAACTGCTGTGGACCGGCAGGATGCCGCAGTTCCCGGGCATGGGGTATCCGCTGGTTCCTGGATATGAATCTGTCGGAACCATCGTCGAAGCCGGATTGCAATCGGGCGCCAACGTTGGCGACCGGGTGTTTGTCCCCGGCGCCAAATGCTACGGTGATGTGCGCGGATTGTTCGGCGGATCGGCCTCACGTGTCGTGGTTCCTGCCGCGCGTGTCCACAAGATCGACACCAGCATCGGCGAGCAAGCCGCCCTCCTCGCACTTGCTGCCACCGCTCATCATGCCATGGCTGTGCCGGGCGCTCATCTGCCTGACTTGATCGTAGGACATGGCGTGCTGGGCCGCTTGCTGGCCCGCCTCGCTCTCATCAAGGGCAAAGCCGCCCCCGTCGTCTGGGAAACAAACCCGGTTCGCGCTGGCGATGCTCTCGGTTACACCGTCATGGATCCCGCCAACGATGAGCGGCGCGACTATCGCTGCATCTATGATGTCAGCGGCGACAGCGCACTTCTGAACTCCTTGATCCAGCGCCTTGCACCCGGCGGCGAAATTGTTCTGGCTGGCTTCTACAGCGAACCGCTCAGCTTCGCTTTCGCGCCCGCGTTCATGCGGGAAGCGCGCCTCCGCGTCGCGGCCGAGTGGCAGACGCACGATCTGCACGCCGTTCGCGCACTTATCGAAGACGGCCGCCTATCTCTTGACGGCCTGATCACTCATCGCCGGCCTGCGGCAGAGGCGAGTTCCGCCTATCGCACCGCCTTCAACGATGCCTCGTGCCTGAAAATGATCCTCGATTGGAGAGCCTGCACATGAGTTCATGCAGCGGAATTTCAACAGCTGGCGCGCAGAAGCACAGCGTCACGGATTTCCTGAGGGCTGAAGCAGCGCTTGGTCCCGATCCCGTACCCGAAGCTGGCAGTGAAACCAAAGTTACGCAGATCATCGCGATCTACGGCAAAGGCGGATCGGGCAAGAGCTTCGCGCTCGCTAACTTGTCGTACATGATGGCGCTGCAAGGATAGCGCGTGCTGCTCATCGGCTGCGATCCCAAAAGCGATACGACGTCGCTTCTGTTCGGTGGCCGCGCCACACCCACCATCATTGAAACGTCAGCCAAAAAGAAACTGGCGGGCGAAGAGGTGAAGATCTCCGACGTCTGCTTCAAGCGCGACGGCGTGTTCGCAATGGAGCTTGGCGGCCCGGAGGTCGGTCGCGGCTGCGGCGGACGCGGCATCATTCATGGCTTTGAACTTCTCGAAAAGCTCGGCTTCCATGAGTGGGGCTTCGACTACGTGCTGCTCGACTTCCTCGGCGACGTGGTCTGCGGCGGCTTCGGCCTGCCGATCGCCCGCGACATGTGCCAGAAGGTCATCGTCGTCGGATCAAACGATCTGCAGTCGCTGTATGTCGCCAACAACGTGTGCTCGGCGGTCGAATACTTCCGCAAGCTCGGCGGCAATGTCGGCGTTGCTGGCATGGTCATCAACAAGGACGACGGCACGGGTGAAGCCAAGGCTTTCGCAGCAGCGGCCGGTATTCCCGTGCTCGCTGCCATTCCGGCCCACGACGACATCCGCCGCAAGAGCGCCAACTACGACATCATCGGCAAGCCTGGTGGCCAGTGGGGGCCCCTGTTTGAAGAGCTTGCACTCAACGTCGCCGAAGCGCCGCCCGTCCGCCCGACGCCGCTGACACAAGATGGATTGCTCGGATTGTTCAAAGGCGAAGTCGTCGGCCGGGGCGTTGTGCTCGAACCCGCAAGCTTCGAAGACATGTGCGGCGGGGTCGCGATCACGAAGCCCTCGCTAGAAGTGATTTACGAAACCGTTTGAAGACCTCAGTCCTGCTGGAAGGCAAGGAAATGACCGCGTTGGACCACAAACCCGCTGAAGAGACCTCCGCTACGGTGGAAGTTGTCTATGATGCGGCTGCGTCTGTGCCAATGACCAACGACGGCAGTGGGGATACGCAGCTGGGCTCCGGCGTGACGGCCGAAGTCCCCGCCGTCAACGCGCCCGCCATCAACGCTGCAGCGCTGAAGAGTGACGGACTCGGCTGTCATTCCGGCAAAGCCGAGATGCGCAAAGCAGCAGCGGCTGCTGGCAAGAGCGAAATCCTCGACCAGTACGCCAAAGATTATCCTGCCGGCCCGCACGATCAGCCGCAAAGCATGTGCCCTGCCTTCGGATCATTGCGCGTCGGCCTTCGCATGCGCCGCACGGCGACCATATTGTCGGGCTCGGCATGCTGTGTTTATGGCCTGACGTTTACATCTCACTTCTATGGCGCGCGCCGCACCGTTGGCTACGTACCCTTCAACTCCGAAACGCTGGTCACCGGCAAGCTGTTCGAAGACATCCGCGACGCCGTATTCAAGATCGCAGATCCCGACAACTATGATGCCGTCGTCGTCATCAATCTGTGTGTGCCGACCGCATCGGGTGTGCCCCTGCGGCTGCTGCCGAATGAAATCAACGGCGTGCGCATCATTGGCATCGACGTCCCAGGCTTTGGCATACCCACGCATGCCGAGGCCAAGGACGTGCTCGCCGGTGCCATGTTGAAATACGCGCGCACCGAAGCCACCCAAGGCCCTGTGATGGCGCCACGGACCGGCGTCAGCACCAAACCAACCATCACGCTGCTGGGCGAAATGTTCCCAGCAGATCCTGTCGGCATCGGCATGCTGCTCGAACCCTTGGGTCTGGCTGCTGGCCCCGTGGTGCCCACACGCGAGTGGCGGGAACTCTACAGCGCACTGGATTGCGCCGCAGTGGCTGCAATCCATCCGTTCTACACGGCGTCGGTTCGCGAGTTCGAAACCGCTGGCCGCAAAGTCATTGGCTCGGCTCCCGTCGGCCATGACGGCACCGCCGCCTGGCTTGACGCGATCGGCGACGCTTGCGGCATCGCTAAAGACAAAGTCGACGCCGCCAAGAATAAGGTGCTGCCGGTTATCCGTGCCGCGATTGCCAAGATGCCCATCATGGGCCGCATCACGCTATCGGGCTATGAAGGATCCGAGCTGCTCGTCGCACGGCTTCTGGTCGAGAGCGGCGCTGATCTCCGCTACGTAGGAACAGCCTGCCCGCGCACCCGCTGGTCGGACCCCGACCGCGAGTGGCTCGAAGCCAAGGGCATTAAGGTGACCTATCGCGCCTCGCTTGAACAGGACATCGCGGCGATCGAAGAGTTCGAACCGGACCTCGCCATTGGCACGACGCCCGTCGTGCAGAAGGCCAAGGAGATGGGCATCCCGTCTCTGTACTTCACCAACTTGATCTCGGCGCGCCCGTTGATGGGTCCAGCAGGGGCCGGCTCACTCGCGCAGGTTATCAATGCCGCGCTTGGTAACAAATCACGCTTCGACGAGATGAAGGCCTTTTTTGAAGGCGTCGGCACCGGCTTCTCGGCTGGCGTTTGGGAAAAGAAGCCCGAAGACAACACGCTGTTCCGCGCCGAATACAAGCGCCGTCTCGACAAAGACGCCAAGAAGCGCAAGTCCGAGGAGATGATGTAGTGCCCTCCCTTTTCGCAAGGATGCACCGTATGACGACTGCAGTTGAACGCAGGTCAGGAGCAGTTGCGCAGCCGATGCATTCCATCGGCAAGCAACTGCAACGCCGCCTGCGTTCCACTGCAGTCGCCCAACGGGTCGCCAATCTTGGCCGCCCACTGCGTCGCCGTCACTTGCCGATGTTTCAACATCGCCTGCGTGACGGCTCCTTGCGCTCGATCCAAGCTTGGCGATCAGGCGGTACATCCTTGCGAAAGGGAGGGCACTGATGCTCGTCCTCGATCACGATCGCGCTGGCGGCTACTGGGGAGCGGTGTACGTATTCACTGCCATCAAGGGCCTGCAGGTCATCATTGATGGCCCTGTCGGCTGCGAGAATCTGCCCGTTACATCGGTCTTGCACTACACTGACGCGCTTCCACCGCATGAATTGCCGGTTGTCGTCACGGGACTGTCCGAAGAAGAACTCGGCAAAACCGGCACCGAAGGCGCAATGAAGCGCGCGCATCGGGCACTCGACCCGACACTGCCTTCCGTCGTCGTAACGGGCTCGATCGCCGAAATGATCGGCGGCGGCGTCACGCCCGAAGGCACCAATATCCAACGCTTCCTGCCGCGCACCATCGATGAAGATCAATGGGAAAGTGGCAACCGCGCCATGACGTGGTTGTGGACGCAGTATGGCCGCAAGAAGATTCCAGACCGCGCACCCCGCAAGGACGGCGAGAAGCCCCGCGTCAACATCATCGGACCCTGCTACGGCACGTTCAACATGCCGTCGGACTTGGCTGAAGTCCGCCGCCTGATTGAAGGCATCGGCGCAGAAGTGAACATGGTGTTCCCGCTTGGCAGCCACTTGGCCGATGTGCCTAAGCTCGTCGACGCCGACGTCAACGTCTGCATGTATCGCGAGTTTGGCCGGCTCCTGTGCGAAGCGCTGCAGCGGCCCTATCTGCAAGCGCCGATCGGCCTGCACTCGACAACGAAATTCCTGCGCACACTTGGCGATCTCCTTGGCGTCGATCCTGAGCCATTTATCGAAAACGAAAAGCACACAACGATCAAGCCGCTGTGGGATTTGTGGCGCTCGGTCACGCAAGACTTCTTTGGTACGGCGAGTTTCGCCATCGTCGCCAACGACACTTACGCGCGCGGCGTGCGCAACTTCCTTGAGACCGAGATGGGCCTGCCATGCACGTTCGCGTTCTCGCGGCGCGCCGGCGTAAAGCCCGACAACGAGGCGGTTCGCACTGCCATCCGCAAGACCCCGCCGCTGATCATGTTCGGCAGTTACAACGAGCGCATGTACATGGCCGAAATGGGCTCGCGCGCGATGTACATTCCCGCCTCCTTCCCCGGCGCCATCATCCGCCGCCATACCGGAACGCCCTTCATGGGCTATTCGGGCGCCACCTATCTGGTGCAGGAAGTCTGCAACGCGCTGTTTGATGCGCTGTTCAACATTCTGCCGCTTGGCACCGAACTCGACAAGGTTGAAGCGACGCTCGCGCGGCCGCAAGAGCAGCTGCCGTGGGATGACGACGCCAAGGCAACACTCGATGAATTGCTGGAAGCCCAGCCTGTTCTAATCCGTATTTCTGCTGCCAAGCGCGTTCGCGATGCAGCCGAGCGCGATGCACGCCATGCCGGCGAGCCACGCGTCACCCACGCCATTCTTGCCAAGGCCCAATCTGTTCTCAACGGGGAGCGCGCAGCATGACCGACATTTCCATGTCGCCGGACCAATTCGCAAGTGCACGTAAAAGTCCAGCCAGGAGGAGCAACATGACGAGTTTAGCGGTGAAACGCGATGGACCGCGCTTCAAATCCAGGACCGAGCAAGCAGAGTATTGGATCATATTCGTTCCATGCTTTGCGGCATTTCTCATTGGTGGTTGCTTGTCGCGGCTGGTTCCGCGCGCATCCGGTCACTCGAACGCGGCTGTCGAAGTACGACCCTCCTTGTTCAAGGAAGCGTGGTCGGCTGCCGATGTAACGACCTCTTATGCCTTCATGGGCTGAGAGGCTATCCGATCCACCCGAGGCCATCGGGTGGTGCCTGAGAAACGGGGGTAACTCCGGTGCTCATTATCCTCGCCGCACGGGATTCGTACGGTAACTAGGGCGAAAGCCCACCAGCTGGAGGTAATTCAATGGCTGATAAGAACCTATCGGGACTGTCCGATCAGGAAGCAAGAGAAGTTCACGGCGGCTTCGTGCAGGTCATGATCCTTTTCGTCGCGATTGCAGTGGTTGCTCACATTCTGATGTGGATGTGGAAGCCCTGGATTACGGGGGTTTGATCCCACGGAACTGAGAACGTGGCCCATCTTGAGTTTCTCGAACTCAAAGTAGGCTGCAAACCTAACTCGCTTCAAATGGAGCAAGCAAATGCACCGCATCTGGACGATGGTGAATCCACTCAGGTTCATGATCGCGCTCTACACCTTCTTGGGTGTGCTCGCGTTCCTGATCCACTTCCTTCTGCTGAGTACCGACAAGTACAATTGGCTGAATGATGGGGCTGCGAAGAAAGCTGCCGAAATCATTTCGTCAGTCAGCTTCGGTTAAGCACCTGGCTCACGGGTCAGCGAGCGGCGGAAGCGTCGCCGCCAAGCTTCTCGCTGACCCGTAATACTATGGTCTACCCGGCCCCGACCAAGAGCTAGCGTCCGTTAGGAGGACCCTGCAAATGGCACTATTGAGTTTTGAAAAAAAATACCGAGTCCGCGGAGGGACACTGGTCGGAGGCGATCTTTTCGACTTCTGGGTAGGACCGTTCTACGTTGGCTTCTTCGGCATCACGACCATCTTCTTTGCGGCACTCGGCACCGCTCTCATCGTCTGGGGCGCGGCACTTGGGCCGACGTGGAACATCTGGCAAATCAGCATCAATCCGCCGGACGTGAAATACGGCTTAGCGCTCGCTCCCATGAAAGAGGGCGGGCTCTGGCAGATCATCACGTTCTGCGCCACTTTTGCGTTCATATCCTGGGCGCTGAGAGAGGTCGAGATCTGCCGGAAATTGGGCATGGGCTATCATGTACCCGTTGCCTTTGGTTTCGCGATATTGGCCTACGTGACACTGGTGATCATCCGTCCCATTCTGATGGGTGCCTGGGGACATGGTTTCCCGTATGGCATCATCACCCACTTGGATTGGGTGTCCAACACCGGCTACGCTTACGGCAACTTCCACTACAATCCCGCGCATATGATCGCGATCACGTTTTTCTTTACGACGTGCCTCGCGCTGGCCCTTCATGGCGGTCTCATTCTGTCGTCGGTTAACCCCGCGCCAGGTGAAGCAGTGAAGACCCCCGATCACGAGAACACGTTCTTCCGCGACACCATCGGTTACTCAGTCGGCACACTCGGCATCCACCGTGTGGGTCTCCTGCTGGCCCTGAATGCCGGGTTCTGGAGCGCAGTCTGCATCGTGATCAGCGGACCGGCCTTCATCTTCCCCGAAGGGTCTTCGTGGGTCGAATGGTGGGACTGGTGGAAAAATATTCCGATCTGGAGCGGCGGTCCTGGTGGACTTAAGGGGTGACGCGCTATGACAACAACATATCAGAACATCTTCACGCGTGTTCAATTGAATGCCCCGCCTGAAGCAGGCGTTCCGGTTCCGGATCGCACCTGGGACAGGTTGGGGAAAGGCCGGCACAGTTACTGGCTGGGCAAGATCGGCGACGGCCAAGTTGGCCCGCTGTATGTGGGCACACTCGGTGTCTGGGCCCTAGCAACCGGACTGTTAGCCGTCCTGATCATGGGCCTTAACTTTCTGGCCTCGGTGAATTGGTCGCCGATCGCGTTCTTGCGCGAGTTCTTCTGGCTCACGCTCGATCCGCCGGCTGCAAAGTACGGTCTGAGCCTTGCCCCGCTGAACGAAGGAGGCTGGTGGCAAATTGCCGGCCTGCTTCTGACGACCTCGATCCTGCTGTGGTGGTGCAAGGTCTACCAAAACGCACGCCGCCTCG
>JANOFU010000033.1:0-34222 GCA_031413815.1 Hyphomicrobium sp.
CCACGAGGGCAACCAGCACAATCAGCGCCTGCCTTACTCGATCCTGCGGTAGAGCGAGAACGTCAGACAAGGTGGCGACTTGCGCGTCGCTGTTCTGTCCCGCTCCCTGCGTCTTAAGCTGCTTCAGTTGATCCTGTAGGGAAGCCAGAGCGTTCTCAAGGCGCGGCGCTTCCTCAGCCGCCGCCTGCTCAGCTCTGAGGCGATAGTAGGCCGTGCAGAAGTCACGGCTCGCGGACTCCGTCGCATCCAAGCAGTTCTTGCTCCGCGCCCACAGGCGGCTTTGTTCTGCCCCCCTAAGCTCTTCAGACACGACGGCAGCCGGACGCCGTGGTGGCAAAGCTGTCAGCTCAGATTGCTTGCGATCATAGTCCTGCTGAATACGTTCGTAAGCCTCCGCACCTGCAGCGCGGTTCTCGACAACTGCACTGCGATTGACCGCTGCAAAGCCGATGGCGCTCAGCAGGGAAAATCCTGTGAACAGGACGAATGCCGCAACACCTGACATGGCCGCCACAAAGCGCCGCTCACGCCAAGCCCAGGCAATGAAGAATGGCAGCAGGCACTTGATAAGATCAGCGGCAGCCGATGCTGCGCCCAGCATCTGGCCTTCGATTGAAGTTTTGCCGAGCGAGGCAAGGAACAGATAGTTCATTGCGCCCGAGACGGCGCACATGACTAGCGCCGCACAAATGCCAAGAATTGAAAGAGTTGCCCGCATTTACTTTTCTCCAAATTGGCGAGCGTGCCAATTAGCGAGAGCAGTAAAACACTATAAGCAGGCGTAGTCGGGTGGAAGTAGTCGAGAGAATTCTAGGAAGCCAATAAGGGCGGCTAAACACTCTCGCTAATTCTTATCCAGAGTTCCAATCGTAGGAGGAGTAAAAGGCTGTTCTTCCCGCTCTGCTATAGATTTTAGAAATCTTGCAGCAACGCTATTGGGGGCCAAAGTAGGCTTCGAAAACTCCTCAGCTAACACGACAGAAGTTGCAGGCCGCTCTAGCTGGAATCCAATAGGCGCGACCGGTGGAGCACAAGATTTATAAAAGAATGCGATACGTGCGAGACGAGAGTAATTAGTATTTTCAGGTTTATCAGTCAATTTAATCTCCGTTTTTATTTATGTTTACTTATAGTTTATTCAATTGATCTAGATGTAATCAGCAAGACATTCCTATTTATTGCAAATAGCCTTATTTTTAGGATTGCCTGCATACCTTGGGCTCCAAATCAGAAAGAGTTCCAACTGTGCAGATCAGTAGAACGTACCCAACTTAATGGTTTGGGAGAAAGTATTTTTACGAGTCCTAAGAAGGCTCATACGGAATATCCATATACTTCTCAAGAACAGTCATGCGATGGCCACGTAGCATCCACTTTTCGTACTCAGGATCGGCGCTAGTAAGTGTGTATCCATGCGAATGCGCCCGTTTTAACAATTCCCAAACATCTGCTGAACGCACCTTCAGATTAGGTCCGTCCATGTCGAAGCTGAGTGACGTTTTTGGAATATCAGACATAGCCAACAAAAGTTGCTGTGCGTTATCGTTCAATGGGTCAGCTAGGTCGCCACCCAATAGAAGTTCGAGTTTAATGCCCGCCGGTTGTTGTTTTAAGAATTGTAATCCTTGCTCAATACCCAATTGGTTGAATTTATTTTTTCTCATTTATTTTCTCACTTTTTAGTTTACATATATAATATATATAAATATGCAAATTTATTCAATAAGAAGATATTCCTATTTTTATATTTTCTCCACTTGCGCAGACTCAGTCACGCTACTTCATATATCTTTCATAGGCATCGAGCGCCGCCGAAAGCAGCCTCGCCTGACTAACACCATCGCGCTTGGAAAGCGCAACAAGGCGTTCCGCATCAGTTACGAGAATTGTCAGGTTCTTCTGCACGCGCGGGCCACTATCAAATGCCCTCAATGGAATGGTCTTCGGTTCACGTGAAGGGATTGGAGTTGAAGGCTCCAGATCAAGATGCTTTCTGATCTGATCCAGCTTTGTGAAGGAGTTCATGGCAGTGACCTTCGCTTTTTGGCAGGGAGAGAACCGGGGCGCTCTCACCGTCCCCGGTCGAAGTCCTTCTTGGCCTGGCCCCGCACAAGTGCGCGGGCGTGGCCCTTCTCGAAGTTCTCGCGCGCGATTTTGAGGCGCTCATCAATGTGCCGGATGCGGCGCTCACCGGCTTGATCTATCTGCCGCCGTACTTCATTGGCCTCCCACCCGCTGGGGGTGAGATGCAGCTCGAACCGAGGCTTGGGCCGAGCTGCAATCCGTTGTTCAAGCTCCGCTTTGGTCACTAAACCGCTGGCAGAGAGCCCGAACTCCTTTGATTTGCTCACCGTTCATAGCGCTGACCGTCATCGCGTGAGCGCCGGTCGTCCCTGTTGGAGCTTTTCTTGTCATCGCGGGCCGCTTCGCGCCGCTCGCCCTCACGGTCGCCTTGGGCGTTTTCCTTGGCTTCCTGCAAGCGCTCCTGCACCGTGCGCACCGTGATGCGCCCGTCCACCGGCGTGGAGTCGAGCTGGATGTTGAAACCCTGCCCGTCCTTGTGGGGCCAGACCGAGCCGATGCGGTTGAAGTACGCCTTGTTGTCCTCGCCTTCGCGCACGTGATACGCGATGTGAGAGGGTCCTTTGGTTGGGTTTTTGTTGTCGTCACTCATACTGATCTCCTTTGTTGTCAGGTTGGCTTGTACCCCTCCACATATGCCCAAGTGCCGTTCTGAAATTGGGGGAAAGACTCAAATTTCTTCGGCACCGGCTCACGAATGACGCGCGCCATTTTCGTGCGCCAGCCACCCGCAATCGGCACAGCGTCATAAGGCGGATGATAGGGGTTAGGCAGATAGAGCCCCGCCATCTCAGGCAGCGTGAAATACGGATACTTGTGCGCGTAAAGCGGCGGCAGGTTTTTTCCCGCAATGAAGATGATCTGCCGATCCTCCGGCATTGAGAGGATTTCGTCTTCCGTCATCAGCTTGCGCGCCTGCTTGGTACGCAGCTTTTCCGTCTTCGCATAGTGAGCAGCATCGAAGACTGCGGCGAACGGATCTTCGCCCATCATGAAGCGCTGCATTGCCTGCACCTTCTGACGGCGTGCTGCCTCTTGCAGCCGCGTGTCGTCGAACTCCAGCGTTTCACTGCCGAGCATGTTCGAGACGGCTTGCGCCGTTTGGTAATCGCGCACGCCGAAAAACTGGCGCATCTGAGCAGAGCCCATGAAACCCGAAAGCCCTGTCGGGCCGAAGTTGCGGGAAATCTGCCCGGCATCCTGGAAGATCGCCCATGAGCGAATGCCCATACCGCGTCCATAAGTGAAAGATTGCAGCAGCGCATCAAAGCTGCCGAGTTGCCCTGCCTCATCCACGAGCATTAAAACGCGAGGGGCTGAGGGCGCACGTCCCTTGACGATCATGGTCACGGCAAAGAAGAGGCGCAATACGGGCGCGAAGATCTTGAGATACTCCGCCGGTACGATCAGGAAGATTTTATTCACGCGGGCAGGATCGGCGAGCGCCGAGAGCGAGAAATCCGAATGCGCCAGCGCCCGCTGCAGCCCCGGATCATCAAGGAACGAAAGGCCTGCATAGACCTCGCCCATGATCGAGCCGAACTCACGGGGAGAATCTTGCTGCTTAGCCAGCGTCTCGCCCGCCGTGCGCTGCACATCCTCGAACGGCGAGGCCAACATGCTCTCGATAAAATCCGGCCAGCTGGGGCGGCCAGATTCCACCATGTTCACGATGCTCATCAGGCGCGGCAGGCTGGTCCGGCCCTGCATAGCCGCATCATGTTTGAGGAAAGCCTCCACAAATCCCGCAGCCCGCTGCTCGAAATACTTGCCCTCCGACTGGCTCGTCACAGCAATGAGCGCCCGCGCCACCAGCTTGCAGTCGGCGTGGAAGGTTGGGCTGCGAGGATCAAGGAGATCGAGGGGATTGCACCCATGCATTGGCAGGCCATGTAGGCCGAAAGGGTTCCACATATAGGCATGCTCGCCATGGATGGCATGTGCCGCCGCAGAAATTGCTGCCAGCTCGCCGCGCGGGTCGAGCGCAATCATGCGCTGCCCCGGTGTATTGCAGACCATATAGCCCAGAAGATCGCGCAGCTTCCCGGAGCCCGCTCCGCCAATGGTCAGCATCGGCGCGTCGCTTTCCAGATAAAGCGGCTTGCTTTCCAAAAATCCGATCTGTGGGCCGCCGGGTCGCAACAGGCCTGCCTCCCCGATCTGATGCTCCTGAGCCCAAGCCGCGCTGCCGAAGCGATATTGCTCGTTGTGGGACGTGGACATGGGCCGGATCTCCGATCAGCTGCTGGAACAAAAAAAGGGAGCCGCAATGATGCGGCTCCCTCTGGATCATTTTGGGCGGTTATTCCCACTGGAACCCGCCGACCTCGATCTTCTTGACCAGCTTGAACTTGATCTTGGAGGCAGAGACGGCGGAGAGGGCACAGACGAGTGCGGCGAAGAGCCAGCTGCCACCCACGAGGAACGAGACGAGGGCAACGACGCCGGCAATACCGGAGACAATGTTGAACAGGTCGTGGAAAAACTTGCGCCAAGTGACGATGATGACTTCCGGGGTGCGAGACATGAGCATTCTCCTTCTTGTGAGCGTTAGACGACGCGGATTGCGAGGGTGAGACCGGCGGCGAGGATCGCCGTGGCGAGCGTGGCGCGTGCGCCGAAGAAGATCAGCAGCGCAACGGTGACGAACCAGCCGAGTGACACGGGCCCTTCAAACTCGGGGCCGTAGCGCTGGCTCGTGTAATTGACGACCCAACCGACACTCCGCGCCCAAACCTCGGGCGTTGCCAGAAACGCGGTGACGAAGGCAAGAATGTTCGCCACCGCCTCAATGTTCTGCATGAAGAACTGCTGACGCTTGTTACGATGATCGTTGGGGTTGAACATTAGGCGATGCTCCTCTGAAAACTCCGGCATCTGCACTTCGCAGCACGCCGACGAGGAGGAGAAATAGAAGCTCCCGCGATTGGGTGCGGGAGCTTTGGGAGAAAGTTATTTGGCGATGAAAGCGGCGCGGTCGGGATAGGCGATGCGAAACGCCAGATCGATCAGGCGCAGCCGGTGCAGCGTGCGGAATTGTGGGCTCTGCCGCAGCTCGCGCTCACCAAAATACATGAAGTCTGAGAGCCAACGGAAAGACCCGTCATCGTTGTACGCTTTGTCGATCGCCTCATCATGGATCAAAAACTCCTTGCCGCCAGACCAGATGATCTTGCCCTTGAAGCCAAAGATAACGTCTGCCATCCAATTTGGAATCTCGCGCCGGGAAAGGCCCAAGGCACGCGTAGCTGTGGCAAGGCGCTGGACGTGTGAGCGGCGAAGAAGCTCATCATCTCGCGCCACGATCACAACGCGCTTGTTATCGTTGACGGGTTTGAAAACACAGGGTTGGCAGACATCTCGTCTGCATCGTTGGCAGGTAGTCATTACTCAAGTCTCCTTTTCTTTTTGTTGTTGGCGGCTCCCGCCGCTCAGCGTGTGTTTCGCTTCAATGCCCCCTTCTCAAAAAGTGGGAAATATTGTTGCGTTATGTCAAAATAGAATAAGGGAGACCTGCCCTTTCGCGCAAAATCGAAGGGAAGCACAGCCGGTTTGAATCGGGCGCAAACGCCCGATGAGCGCGGTGAGTGGGGACGGTCAAAAAACAAAAAAGAGCGCGTAAAGAAGCGCTCAAAAACCGCTATTACGCAGGAGCAAAGCTATCCGAGCACAAGTTCTTGCGGATTCTGCTCGGCTATGCGGAGGGCGTACCGATTCAAGAACTGGAGCGCACGACGCACGTTTCAGGGAAGACTATCCGCACCACATACCGGCAGCTGCGGGAGCGTCTAGATGGTATGGTATCTGACGCGCCTGGGATGTTCGGTTCTGCTGGGCACTATCTCACGGCTCCAAAGGCAAGCGTGCTGCTTGACGCCATTGCGGCCAGCGCGCAATTTCGCCGCTATCGAAAGCGCCACGCGCCGCGTTTGAAAAATGCAGATGAGGAAACACATCTTGTGCTTGAGTTTGCAGTGCGCGCGTTCTGCGCTCTTGACCTGCGAGGGGTCGCGGCGGAACCGGCCACCGTACTCTTGTTACTCGCTAAGGGAACTGGGGCACTTAAAGCGCGCGACGCGATGCAGAAACTGGCCGACCTCATTCCCAACGCCAAACCGTTCGCGTATCCAGAGTTACGCTTGTATGAGGATTACAGGCAGTCTCTAATCAAGAACCCGTTGGGAATGCGATAGGGATACCGTTCCCGACCCCTAGTTCTGAGACACTGACATTATAAAATACGCAGTTACAAATTCAGCTCCTAGTAATCACAGTTTTGGTAAATAAGAGACGAGCTTAATCTCCACGGCTTTGTCACCTTGACGACCTTATTTTTGTCATTATCCAGCGTGACGGTCAATTCACTGTTTATTAGTCTCTTCAGATCGTCTGTGGAAACCTTCATTCCTTCGGCGCACAAGCCCATATCCAACCTGACAAATTTGCCATCAGGGTTTTCATAGAATCCGCTCAAGCTCACAACGTCTTTCGAGTTTTCGAAAGCGTCCGTAAGAATTATTCTTCGTATTTTTAAATTAGACATAATATTTCCTTTCAATAAAATTTATTAACATAACTATAAAGAATTATTCTTCTAAATATCAATAGGAAGATATTCCAGCCATCAATAACCCTTATTGGCAAGGCGAATCCGCGCGCGCATTGAGGCCAACCGCCTCAAGCGGCCCGCCATTGCCGAGGCGATGAAAGATGAGGCCGGCGTCACCGGCTAAGAAATCAACCGCGTCGCCATGTTCCTTGCCTATATCGGCACCGGCAAGATTCTTTCGCCCGAAGGTCAGAACATGCGCCAGCTCTGCACGTTGGCGCATGAATGCGGTCACATCTTCCTGCACAATGCCGCGCCGGGCATTCCTCTCCCCAGCCATGTCATGGAGCTGGGGCTAGAAAGCTATGCTCATCAAGCAGTCCGCGAGCACGACATGGAATTGCCGCGCTTGCTCTCGCAATGGGGCCGCTCCGATGTCGGGTCGTGGGTTGAGAAAGACCGTGCGGCGGGAATCGCCATTGATCCGCGTGCTGAGGCCTATGCCAAGGGCGTACGCAGTCCCTATGAACCGCTGCGCATGGTTCCCAAGACATGGGTTCTCCACGGTGCCGATCTGAGCGTACCTCGGATTGCGATGCCCCGCCCCATGCACAGCGACAAGCGCACGCTGCTGGGCGAAGCAAAAGACATTCTAAGGTCGGTAGCGTCCAGCCTCTTCCATGGAAGTATTGCTGCCTATATTGGACTGAAGCTCCTAAACATCTGGGTTCCGATGCCGGATATGTTCGAAGGCCAAATGGCGGAGCCACGCTGGGCCGTCTTACCAACCGCCATCACTGGCGGCCTCGTCTGGGCAAACATTGTCATGCTCTGGCGCACGATGCGGCGGTGATGCAATTCCTCTGTGGGGTAAAATAAGTATCGTGCCCCCGGACACTCCGGAATACTTTTCCTGATGCATGACCGGGTTAGTATTCGAGCAGAACCATGCCACCTGCCCCTGGAGTTCCATTAGTGGAAAAGGACTTGCCGTCTCCCCCATTACCATAAGATTGATAAGGGTGCCATTGCGCGGCCACAGCACCGCTACCACTGCTTGCCGTAGCGGCAGCACCGCTAAAGTTTATTGTACCGCCAGATGCAGTTCCCCCAGCAGCGGGGCACAGTGCGGCCGCACTTCCATTCTGAGCAGTCAGTCCACCAAACGTGGAATCGGTCCCTGGAGATCCTGCCCCAACCCCCGTTTGACCTGCCCCACCTTGACCCACCACAACTGGCATGGCGGCACCCGGTGTGACGGCGACCCATTTCATTATAAAAGCCCCCGCTCCGCCGCCACAAGAAAAGCCGGACCCGCCCGAGCTTCCACCCCCACCGCCGCCGCCAATCATAGTTGCTCTCACATATCCAACACCAGCAGGCACAGTGAACGTTGCGTTTGCCTCGTAGAGAACCATCTCGTGCACATCGGATGATGTTGCCGGAGTTGCCCATGTGTTATCGCCGCGCAGGTACGTTGTCGCAGAGGCCGTCCCTGTTGCCGTCAAGTTGGCAATAGCCACAGAAGCCGCCGCCAGCTCTGACGCACCCAGCGCGTCGGCCGCAATATCCACCGCCGCAATTGTATCGGCGGCGATATCAATAGAGGCAACGGTGGCATCGGCAATCTCCGTCGTGGTGACAGAGCTGGCCCCCAAGGTCAAAACCCCGGTATTCGAAAGCGTGGCATCCCCGCTCATCGCAGCAGCCGTGGCTAAACCACCCGCGCTCCCCACCCAAATGTTCGTGGAGGCAAGACCGGGCAATGCCGCCGTAGGCGCTGCCCATGTTCCATCCGCCCGCAGGTAATTGGACGTACCACCACCCGAAGCTCCCACAATCCCCGCCGCCGCCGTGCCGAATGTCGGCAGCCTTGCCGCCGCCACCGTACCGGACGCAAAATTTGTGGCATTCAATGCCGTCAAGTTTACCCCCGATGCCGCCGGAAGCGTTGCGGGGAAGCGTGCATCCGGCACGGTCCCCGACCCCAGATTTGAGGCGTTCAGTGATGTCAAGTTCACGCCCGAAATCGCGGGCAGCGTCCCCGTAAGATTCGCCGCCGGCAAGTTAGTCAAGGATGCGCCGGAGCCGGAAAAAAGCGTTCCAGTAACTGTACCGTCGACATCCAGAAGGCTAGTCGGTGGTTTACCGATACCGACATTGCCGTTGGCCTTAATCGTCATGCTGATGTTATTGGCCCAATCAAACGTAGTGCCAGCAGTGCGGGCGGCAGTGGCTTGGTTTAAAAAGAATGTATCCCCAGGGTTGGTGTCAAAGCGCACACCCGAAACGCCAATACTCCCCGTCCACGAATACTGCAGGACATCCGCAGCCGTATCCAGTTTGAGCCCTCCAGCGACAACAAGATCCCCGCTGCTGTAGGTGGTACCGATAGAAGAATAATGAGCTGTTCCCGCTGACCCACCCCAAACCAAAGAACGGCCATTCGTGCCAGCGCCCAAATCCAAGGTGCTCTGCGGATTATTCGTTCCAAGGCCGACATTGCCACCATTGTAATAGAGTTTGCCTGCGCCACCATCGAGCCAGACCGTAGATCCAGCAGCATCTGCAGAGCAGGCCCAGGTCGTGCCATTACATTTCAGTATCTCGTTGGTCGCACACGTCTGATTGCCGAGCTTCGTAAGCCCTGCAGCACTGTTGAAGCTCAAGACCGATTTCCACGTTCCCCCCTGACAAAGCATGGCATGACCACCGCCGCCCGCGACTTCCGGGCCGCTGGTGAACTGGAGATTATTGGCAGCGGCGCAGGCATCGCCGGGCAGCGGTTCGGCGGCATAAGCCGGGAGTGTGAAGCAAAGAAGTGCGAGCAGCGCGAGGAGGCGTCTATTCATCAGCGGCCTCCGTCGAATCTGTTGATTGAGATTTGAGGGTGTTAGAACCGTTATCGGTCAGCGTTCCACCGTAGGTAATGCTGTCCAGAACATGCAGGCCGGATTGGTCGAGCGTGGCGACGGCTTTGTCGTCGATGATGAAGGTGAAGGCCTTGGCCTGCTGATCAATCTCGATCCGTGTCGGCTGTTCGTTCACGGTCTCCTCGGCGAACGCCGGATATCCGGTCAGGGTCGCAAAAACGGCGACTGATGCAATAAATGTACGCATGAACTCCCCCACTTCAAAACGAAACGGCCACCCGAGGATTGTCCTCATGGTGACCGGGAGTTCGAAACCGTCGTAAGAAGCAAACGGCGCGGCAGTCTTTAGCCGCGAAGCCTGAACATGCACTGCCGCCCCCCGGTCTAAGCCGAGAAGCGACATCTCTGGCGCGTCGCCATCATGTTGAGGAAAACGCACCAATAACGGTTGATGCCAACCGCTTCTTACTTGGGGTTTCGATGCCCCGGTCGGATAACTCCAACTCTTTTAATTGTAGCTTTTTTCAGGATCGAAATAAACAAATATCGGCATACGTCGTATATGCGGCGCATTGCGCGCTATTCCGTCGGGCAAACCGAGTCTGCGTTTTGATCTTAAAACTCTGCTACCGATATATTTCAACAGTGGCTTGCGATTTGCTGCTGTGCGCGATGTGATTCCCATTCGTTTCGTTCTTTCCGGTGCAAGTCACTTCCAGCCTTCACCCAAGCGCTTATCGCGGTCGCCGCCGTCACGGCTGCGCTGACGCGCGCCTTCGTCAATGCCCGGCCCGCTCCAAAATTCCGTGTAAGGGCATGACGATCCGGCTCTGAGCGCCGCGATCTCCTTCGCGCATGGGCTGGAAGAGCCAGCCCGGAAAACCGATCAAAGAAGGAGATCAAACATGAGCCACAACCAACCCAAATCCAAACCAAGCCACCGCGTCAGCTTCGCACGCATCGTGGGGCAGGACGAAAACGGCAACGACAAACTCGGCGCAGCCCGCGAGATCGGCAGCGTCTGGCCCCGCCAGAACGGCAAAGGCTCGATCATTCGTCTGGATTTCATTCCGATCGAGCTGACACATCACCAAGGCGTGCTGTTCCTCAATCCGGTGAATGCGCAAGAGGAAGGCGGTGCGGCATGAGCATTCGCAAACGCTATCTCGTCAACGTCGTCGAATGGGGCAGTTATGTCCGATGGATCGAAGCCGCCAGTGCCGAAACCGCTATGGAGCGAGCCTTGCACGATTTCTACGAACACGGCGATGCCGACTTCAACCGCAAGGACGGCAGCGTGGACTGCGAAGTGTGGGAGGAGCAGGCCATCCCTTCTGAGTCCTAAGTCGCCCTTAAAGCAAAACACCCGGCCCTTGTGGGCCGGGTGTCATTTTATGCGCTTACTCCGCGATCAGCCGTGCGCGTTCCGGGTACTTGATGCGAAAGTAAAGGTCGATGATGCGCAGGCGGGCGATCACACGGCGCTGCGGAACCTGAAGCGGCGGGTGCTCGGCGAAGCGGATGAAGTCCGAGAGCCAGCGAAAAGACCCATCGCCGCCAAACGCATCGTCGATATCCGGCAGCTCGAAGGGCGTACCATCCGGCCAGACAAGCTTTCCGGTAAAGCCGTAAAGCACATCCGAGATTTCATCGATCAGCTTGCGCCGCGAGAATTCCTGTGCGGCCGTGGCGATGGCCAAACGCTGGAAATGCGAGCTGCGGAGCAGTTCGGTGGCTGCGGCGATTGTGATCACCACAATCGTTTTGCCGTCCGGCGTGCGCTCAAACTTGACGAAAAACGGAAGCGGGGTTCCTTCGGGCAAGCCAAAGTTCTGGGTCGTCATATCGTGTTCTCCTCAGAGTGAAAGGAGAGATGCATCTCTTCAGGGGTTCCGGACGTGCGGTGTCGACGCCAGTAAAATCGCACAGCCGGAAGCAGCACTTGCTCGTGCGAAACTCGTGGGTTTTCTTGAGAAGCCTCTAGGGGCTAGCCTTGGCCGATCACGGCGAAGGCCGCCCAGAAGAACGGGGCACTGCGGGCCGGTAAGCCTTGATTCCACTGCTGGGAAAGAGAAAGGCCCGCATGATCGTTGAACTCAGCACCGCCCGGTGAAAGCGGCCGCAGTGTGCGGAAGCGCGAGAGGACAGCCGGGCCGCAGGGAAGATCGCTGATGTCTTCCATCTCGCCGGCCATGAAGGCCCGCTGAGCGGCCTGCAGCGCCCGCGCCGGGGACAGTCCCGAACGGTTCTCCTGCATCATTCGGTGCATTAGCGCATAGGTCGAAGCGGCATCGACCAGCCATTGCGAGGCAGCAACGCTGCTCACGCCCGCTTGTAAGAGTGCAACTGGCAGGCCCGTAAACTCGTCAGGCGCGAGCCGGGTCCCGATGAGCGCGGTCTCGCAGGCTCCGAGGAGCGCCAGATCGACACTTCGCAGATCAATCGATGCCAACACTTGCGCCGAAAGTTGTGAGCCATCCGCCATAACCAGATGCGAGAGATCGGGATCAGAACATTCCCAGAGTCCATGGCAGAAGAAACTCACATGCGAAACATCGCCCGCGCTTGCGAGCGCTGCTGCCACTGCTGGCGCATCTCCCCTCACATTCCGGCGCCGCGAGTCTGAGAAGAAAGGCCAGGCCGGGTTTACATCCTTCCCGATGTCTCCGGCTGGATCTGTGATCGCGAGCAACGAAGGCTCCCCACTCATGTTGGGCTGCCGTCTTTGCACCAAGGCGCGCGGGCTCGGCAGATATGAAACCGCCCAACGCTCTGCGAAGTACGGCGCATGCCCTTGGGACGACCGCGCGGCGTGCAATGGCAGCATCGACATCAGACCTGGCACCATCAAGTGCACATCCTGCACGTGCGGTGTCTGCGCGGTGAGCCATGCTGCGAGAGGGCCCATCAAGAGATCCCACAGCTCCGGCAACAGCGCTTCAATCTGCCTGTTCCAAGTGGTAACGGCCTTCTCGACCTCAGCTTCGTCGAATGAACTCGACTGCTTCCGATACCGCTCATAGGCCGCGAGCCAGCCGCCCCTTTGATCGCCGTTGCCGTTCAACAGCGTCTCAAGCCGCGCGCTCGTAAGCTGCGGCAGGTCGATGACGGCGGAGGGTGCAATCTCACTAGCGCCGGGTGTTACGATAAGGATGCCGCCGCCTTGTTCAGAGGCGAAGACCAAAGCCGCTGCGCTTTCGGAACCGAGGTTCTGCGCAAACGCGGCAAGCTCAATGCGCTCACGCTTTAGCGCGCCGCTCGCCTTGAGCGAGGCCATCAAGTCCTGATACGCTCCGCGTAGCTCTTCGAGCTTTTCGGTCTGAAGAGGCTGGGCCTTGCCCGCCAGATCAAGGCTCTCACGCAATTCGCGCTCGATGGCTATCTGCAAAGCCTGCCAGCGCTGGAACGGCTCCGCATTCTGCGCAGCGCCGCCCTCGCGTTTGCCGGATGCCAAACGAAACGCGAGATCACTACCCACCGCGCGAGCCAGCGCCAGCATTTCGAAAGCGCGGTTGGGCTCGCCAAGGCGCACATGCGCAAATGCTGCCAGATCGCCAATGCCCTGCAACGTGCGAAGGAGCGAGCGCTGCTGGGCCCGGCTGAGCCCTGCGAGGGCCAGTGAATGAACGGTCTCAATCAAATCGTCGGCGACATTCGAAAGATGCCGCCAATCGTCCTCGGTCTCCGCCATCCGCATGAGGGTTCGGCAGAGCGAGGCACTGGTCTCGGCCCATTGCTGCGGATAGACCTCGCGGCGATAGACCTGGAGCGCGCCCTCCAGAGCCGCCCGCGCATGATCACGATGCTGAGCTTGGCGGGAAAAGCCTGCCAGACGTTCACGCATCTTGCCGCGCATCTGCTGCCAATAGGCCCAAAGTTGCGGACGATCCTCGCGGGGAAACTGTGCCTCCAGCCCCTCGAACTCCGCGATGCCTTGCAACATCAGCGCCGCATCGCGCGTGATCTCGCCCAGCCGAAACACTGACGCCGCCCGATGTGCCGCCAGTCTTGCGACGATGAACGGATTATCGGAGCGGGAATATCCTGCGAGCGCCTTGTCATAGAAACCGATCGCAGAATCCAGATCGCTCGGCTGTCGCTCCATTTCTCCCAGAACTTGCGCCGTGGTTCCGAGCTGACCGAAGCAATGCGCTACCTGCTGTACTGAGAGCTTCGCCGACTGTGCCGCCCCCACCTGATCGACAAGGACATTGAAGGCGCGCCGGAGCCTTGTAGTATTCCTCGTGATGTCGGCCACAGCGGCCTCGGCATGCAGGATGTTCGTGACCGTCCTCAGCCACAACTCTGGCGCTGCTTCGAGTGAGCGAATGCGCAGCGCGTCTTGATGAGCCGCGATTCCCTTGATGATCACAACAGGATCACTCTGCAGCTCTCCCCAGAGTGAGAGCGTCGCGCCCAGATTATTCTTGATGCGCGACCATAGTTTGGCTTGCGGCCCCTCGGGCTTGAGCACAAGCGCTCCCGCCTCATAGGCCTGCGCAGCTTTGTCGTAGAACTCGCTATGGTTGGTGATTACGCCGATCTCCATCAGCGCATAAGCGAGATCAGCCTGCAATTCCGCCCACATCTCTGGCTCGATGGCTTTATCGGTGGCTTCGATGCAGCGTTCATAGGAGCGAACGGCTTGATCCAGATGATCCAGCCGGCCTCGGCCATGTCCGAGTATGGCCAGGATGCTCGCGCGGTTTTTGAGCGCTTGCCTCCATTGTGTTGATCGCTTGAGTGCTTCGAAGACGAGCGCAGCGCGGAAGTAGGCTTTCGCGGCCAGTGCCTCTTGCCCGCCCGCCAAATAGAGAATTCCGGCTCTTTTGTACTGCGCCTCGGCATAGGCGTTCTGGAAGTCTTTGGAATGAAGGAACTCCCGATCCCCTTCGGCAAAGCGGATCAGTGTATTGACCCAAAATCCTTGTCCCTTTTTCTCAATGTCACTGTTGATTATCCCTCGCAATGTGCGCAGCCAGTCTGTGCCCGCGCGGCGTTGGGCGATGCCGGGCAAGCTCTCAACAAGACCTTTCAGCGAAAGCCCCGCCAGCCGGTCAATGAGCTGCAGCAGGTCGTCCCAATCCGCGGTCTTCTCCGCTCCATCCTGCACTGTACAGCCCCGCTATCAGCGCTATGCTAGGTCTCTGCAGTCCTCCCATACCCGACCTACGTTCCCCCCGGCCAGCCCCTAGCATGCCCGCCCCCCAAGAGTTCTCCGCACGGCAAGCCGCCCGCCTTAAGGCGCGGCTCATCGCCTATCGGTCGCTTGCCAGCCGAAATGGCCGCCTACTCTCGCTGATGGACGTCATTCACGAGATCGGCGACTCCGATGCGGCGCATATCTGGCTCCGCACTCCGGCGGACGCGCCCGACGAGCCATTGTTCGATAAGGACATCGCAACGCCGCGTTCCGAGCGCCCCGACAAAGGCGCGCCCATGACCACCAACGTCCTGCAGAAGTGGTTTGCGGGCGAGTTGGTAACAAGAGGCCGGGGCGCGGCCCGTATGCGCATTCGCCATTTCACGACACCAGCGCCCGGCAACTTGATGGCGGTCTATGCCTTCCTGCAAGAGAAAGGGTTCATCACCGACCCTGAATTGCGGGAAGACCCCTGGCCCCATGCCGTGCTCGCAGCCAGCTTTCGCGATTATCAGACAGCCAGCGCCGCCCAGAGCGGCGCTGCGGGCGCTTTGGGAGAATATTTCAGCGCGGTAACGGCTGGCCGTGACGTGATCGTTCGTCGGCTTTCGATCACAGAACGTGGACTTGCGTCCGCCGTGGCCGCCGAGGAGCGCGTCATGGTCTTCGCAAGGACCGCTCTAACGGATACCTCGGGCGCTTCTGTGATTGATCTTCATAGGCCCCGCGCCGTTGCGATGTTCGATGGCTGGGGAATCTCCAGCGGAGCGCAGCTTTCAGTATTTACGCGTGGTGAGCTAGAGGGCCAGTCAGTCTGCCACGAATACAAAGCTCTCAAGAGTCAGGCGGAGGATGACGCCTGCGTGACGCTGGACGTGGCACACCTGATCGAACGAGGCAGCGAAGCCGCTGCACTATCGCAGGAGCTTCTGGTCAGTGACCCTTCAGCCTTCATCGAACAAACCATCGCCACTCTCAAAGCGCAGGGCACGCGCGTGCATGGGCCCAAGATCAAGCTGCTAAGGCCAACGCATCTTCCTGACACCGATGCAGAAACTTTCACGCTTCTGGCGCGCTGCTTCTCCTACAGCGCGCCCTATCGGTTCGATTGGGAACGCTTTGCGCTGCTAGCCTCAATCATCCCAAACATAGGTGCGCGCGATCCCGAAACGGGCGGCACTATTTTGCACCTAGCAGCCCGCACACTTAATCGCCCGGCGATCAAGGCGCTGATCAAGCGCCGGGACCTGGACGTGCTAGCGCTAGATGACGAGGGGTTTTTCCCATCACAGCGAGCGCTACAGGCGGACTCCCGCTCGCCAATTGGGCATTTCCTGCTGCGAAAGGAAATCGAGACCGCCAAGGCGCGCGGCTTTGATTATGCGCGAGAAATCGCTCGGCTCCCGATCACACCGCCGTCCTAGCATGCTATCAAGTGCTCCAAGCAAGGGACCTTCCGCCTCGCGGCGGTTGGAAGTAAGTTTACGGACCGGATCAGCGAGCCGATTCGAGAGGGCACCGTGGGCACTGACATCGACGCCGTAATAGCGGCACTAAAAATCGAACTGAAAGAGGCCGAGCAGGGCGGCGGGGCATTTTGGAAGTCCGCACGGTGCAACCGCTGGATCAACCAGTTGCCCGGCGCATGGACACGCCGATGGAAGAACCTCAAGATTCGAGGCGATTTCGAAGGCGAGATTTCTCGAACCGAATTCGTCACGCATGTAAGAGCGACTCTGGCCTACCTTGAAGCGCACGGCGACCAGATCAAGGCCATGCCCACATGGAACTGGCCATTTACCGCGCTCAGAAAACAAAACGAGCTGCCGAACCGCGACACCGATCAAACCATCGACGCAGAATTCACCGACGTGACACCATCAAAACAGCGAAAGTTACCCAAACCCAAAATTGTAAAGTAACAGCAACCGGAAGTTATCCGGAACGCAACCAATCGACTACTCACGCAACCACAAAAAGCCATTCCGAAAACCGCCTTAAGTTATACCGCCAGATGTGCGCTGTATGACAGCGCATCTGGTCTCGGCGGTCTTCCGCCCGCCTCGGGAAGGGGGCCCGCTGCGCGCCCCCGTTCCATCCCCCCGGCCAAAGGCAATCGAACGGCGAGACCTAAATGAATATCCTCTCGCCCCTCATATGTTTGCAAAGGTGCGCCCCCTGCTCGCCGAAGGCATTGTAAGGTAACGTCGCCGTGCGTGGCCTTTAAACAAACAACCGTTGTCAGCCAATGGCTCACGACCGGCATCCGGGCAAACAGCGGCACCTGCAGGATTTCCCAAGCGAAATGGAGCAGGAAGCTCAACAGCGCGAACACAAGCAGCGCTTGAAGCACTACCGTATGTGTGGCCGCAGGGTCTGGGTGGGATTTCATTTTCGGCCTGACCGCAGGTATTTGATCAGCGCCGCAATCGCAGGACCAGCACGGCAACGCCGGGCGCCCCAACCAAACCCATACCCCACATCATTCCACGCATACCGTCGTGCATCATGGCGTCTACTCCTTGGCGTATAGGGGCGTAGGCTTGTCATCGCCGGTGATGGACAAAATTTCGAAGGGTCCTTCCTTGGCGCCGCTCATGCCAGGTGATCCTTGCGGCATTCCAGGAAGCGAAATGCCCTTGGTGGTGGGCCTTTCCGAGAGCAGCCTTTTGATGGGTGCAACCGGCACGTGGCCCTCAACGACGTAGTCGCCGATAACCGTCGTATGACAGCCTTCGAGATTTTTGCGCACACCGTACTTTTGTTTGATCTGGCTCATATTCGGATGTTCGACCACGCTGACTTTGAAGCCGTTTGATCGCAGGTAGTTGGCATAGGCGTCACAGCACGCGCAGCTTGGATTCTTGTAGAGCGTGGCGTTGACGATCTCCTCAGCCGCGGCGTGACTCGACATCAGCAATAATAGAGCGGCGATTTTAGAAACGAATTTCATCAGCATCTCCTGCATTACAACAAATTCGCCTGCTGCGGCTCTAATCCCAAGGCCTGATTGACGCCTGAACGCGCCCTTTCCACCGCAACGCCGTGCTCAGTAGAGTCGCGGCCTCGGTCCAAATACCCTCGGCGCATAAACGACTTATCGGGCTATAGCGCTGAGTTTCGCTTTCATCTCATCGATCTCAGCCTGCTGGCCTGCGATGATCTTGCGGCAGAACTCCTTAATTCCGGCATCCTCGATCGGTGCTTGCTCGCACATGAGAACGGCACCGGCATGATGGGGAATCATCGATTTCAGAAACTGCTGATCTGTCACCGCAGTCTGCGTTCGAATAAGTGAAAAGAATACGACACCCGCCAAAACGCTGACGACTAGAATAGTCCAGTTGGCCGCTCTGTTCTCATACATCGCACCCATAAGCAGAACTTCGATGACGACCATCGGTGCCGTCATCAGCCCCGCCATGTAGAATTGGTTGATGTTCGGGTAGACGTTCGCTAGCTGGTCGACCATTCCGTACATAAGAATATACATTGAGATGAACGACAGCACCGTCATCGCGGCGAGGCGTGCGTAAGAATAGGAATGCATCGCAGTTCTCCTTGAGCAGATAATTTCAGAACACCTTACGCCGAGCGCTTGTCACCAGCCCGGACCCCTTTGAAAATTCCGCTAGGGCATGACAAACTTGGCTTGCAGGCTGTGCCCGTCGGATAGAGCGCCTGTGACAACAACCTTAGCGCCCTTTGCAAGCGGCGCTGCGAGCTTGCCAACGAGCTTGTTGGGCTCGACCGGCGCAAGATCAATCTGCGCCGTCTTCCCGGCATCTTGTGCAATTGCTTTGACCTTTGCCCCTGTTGAAGCGATCGGCGAATCGGCATCGCCCGTGAGGTAAAATGTCATCTCGGTTGCCGATGGTACGAACTCAACATGGTGACCGTCGACATCGACAACCGCGCCGCCATTGGGACCTTTGGCAGTCTCGTGCGCATAGGCTCCAGTAATAGTTGCCAGACCGAGAACAGCGGCGACAGTTAAAGTGGAGGGAAGATTGCGAGGCATAGTGGATACTCCTTTTCGTGTGATTGATTAAAACGCTTCTATTGGTTGTGTGTCCGTTACCGGCGCACGGCTCTCGAAAAGACGCTGAAGCGGGCGCTTGCCGAGTTTGAGAAACAGAACGGGTGTCAGGACGGCATCGAGCAGCGTCGCGCTGATCAATCCCCCGAAGATTGTCACCGCGACGGGGTGCAGAATTTCCTTGCCGGGTGCGTCCGCCCCATAGAGCAGAGGGATCAGCGCCATCCCTGCCGCCAGTGCCGTCATCAATACCGGCGTTAGACGCTCAATGCTGCCGCGTACGATCAACGGTCGCCCAAAGACCTCGCCTTCATGCAAAGCGAGATTGATGTAGTGGCTGATCTTCAGGATACCATTGCGGGCCGTGATGCCCGTCAGTGTGATGAAGCCGATCATCGAGGCGACGGAGAGCGGTTGATCGGCGATCCACAGCGCGGTGACGCTGCCTATCAAGGCGAGCGGCACGTTGCCCATGATGATGAGGGCCAGCACCGCCGAGCGATAGCGGCTGTAAAGTACGACGAAGATCGAAGCGAGCGACACCAGCGACAAACCCAAAATCAAGCGTGACGCTTCTTCTTGGGCAAGGAACGTGCCTTCAAGGCTGGTCGAATACCCCGTCGGCAAGGGCGTCGCCGCGACCACGGTTCTGATCCGCTCGATAATCGCGGCCATGTCGGAGCCATCGGTGTTGGCCAGCACGACCATGCGGCGACGGCCGTTCTCTCTGAGAATTTGATTAGGGCCTTCGGTCTCCTCGACCGTGGCAATGCGGCTCAAGGGAACGCGGCCTTTCGGCGTTTCAATCAGAAGATCGCTCAAGCCGGAGGTGGTGCGATCGCTTTCCGAAAGCCGCAGCACCACGTCGAAGCGGCGCGCGCCGTCGATGATTGTGGACACGGTACGGCCGTTGGAAAGGCTTTCGAGCGCCTCCGTGATCGCGGCCGACGTTACGCCAAACAAAGCGGCACGATCCGGATCAACCCGTATTTCCAGTTGCGGGATCAAAACTTGCTTTTCAAGTTGGAGATCAACGAGGCCGGGCACCTTTGTGAGCTTCCCGCGCAGCGTTTCGGCAAGACTGCGGAGCGAGTCGAGATCATCGCCATACACTTTAAGGGCGATCTCAGCACGTACGCCGGAGAGCAAATGATCAAGCCGGTGCGAGATCGGCTGGCCAACGTTGATGGTCGCAGGCAGCACAGCGAGCTTACCGCGCACATCCTCCAAAATGGTTTCGCGGGTTCGCTGTGACTTGTTGAGATCGACATCAATCTCGCTCGAATGCACGCCTTCGGCATGCTCATCGAGTTCGGCGCGGCCTGTACGCCGCCCTACCGTTTTAACTTCCGGCACTTCGGTCAGGAGTTTTTCGGCGATCAGGCCAATACGATGACTCTCCGGGAGAGAAATGCCGGGGTTGAACGTCAGGCTGATGGTCAGCGTGCCTTCGTTGAATGAGGGTAAGAAGGCTCGCGGCAGAGCGGATGCCGCAAGTCCGGCCAGCAGAACAGCAACAAGTGCCGTCCCCATCACCCAATTGGCTCTCTCAAAAGCCCATGTCAGCAATCGCTCATTGCCGCGCTTGAGGGTACGGACAAACGCGCCATCGTGATGATCGAGCTGCTTTGCGCCGCCAAGAAGATAGGATGCCAGAACGGGCGTGACCGTGATTGACACTAGAAGGCTTGCGAGAATTGAAACGATATAGGCAACGCCCAACGGTGCGAAGAGACGCCCTTCGATTCCGGTCAGTGCAAAGAGTGGAATGAAGACAAGGACAATGATAAAGGTGGCGTAGACGATACCAGAACGTACTTCGATGCTGGCATCGGCCACGACCTGCAGCAGCGGTCTTGGACTGGCGTTTTTGCTATTCTCCCGCAGACGTCTGTAGATATTCTCCACATCCACAACCGCGTCATCGACCAGTTCGCCAATAGCAATCGCTAGCCCACCGAGCGTCATGGTGTTGATCGATAAACCAAACGCTTTGAAGATAAGAACCGTGACCAAAAGAGAGATCGGAATCGCCGTCAGAGAGATCGCCGTCGTGCGAGCGTTGAGCAGGAACAAAAACAAAATGACTGCGACGACGATCGCAGCTTCAACGAGCACGCCTTTGACGTTATCGATCGAGCTGGAGATAAAATCTGCCTGCCGGAACAGGATTTGGTTGGCACTGATCCCATTTGGCAACCCGCGTGTGAGTTCGGCCAGCGCCGACTCGACCTGATTGGTCAGCTTAATGGTGTCAGCACCGGGCTGCTTCTGAACCGAAATGATCACGGCAGGTGTGCCGTTAAATCCAGCATCGCCCCGCTTAACGCGCGCCGCATACTCGACGGCCGCCACTTGCCGCAGAAAGATCGGTTGCTCGTCTTTTGTTACAACAACGACGTTGCGCAAATCATCCAGCTTTGTCGTGCGGCCGAGATTGCGGATCAAATACTCGCGGTCATTCTGATCGACAAATCCGCCACCTGTGTTGGTGCCAAAAGATTTGATGGCTGTTTCGATCTGCTCGACAGTGACGTTCAAGCTGGCGAGTGCCGCGATATTGGGTGTCACCCGGTATTGGCGGACTTCGCCGCCGATGGGGATGACCTGGCTCACGCCTGATATGGACAGGAGCCGGGGCCGGATAACAAAGTCGGCGACTTCGCGCACGGCCATCGGGTCCGCCTTGTCACCGCCCGTGACGGCAATCAGCATAATCTCGCCCATGATGGAGGACACCGGCCCCATCTGCGGCGTCACGCCGGGCGGCAATTGTGAGGCAATGCTGGAGAGCCGCTCCGCCACTTGTTGCCGGTTGCGATAAATGTCGGTGCCCCAGTCGAACTCGGCGAAGACAATCGATAAGCCAATGCCCGCTACCGAGCGCACGCGCGTTACACCTGCAATACCGTTCATCGCCGTCTCGATCGGATAGCCGACAAGCTGCTCGACTTCGGGCGGGGCCAAGCCTTCCGCCTCCGTCATGATCGTGACGGTCGGTTTATTGAGATCGGGAAACACATCGACCGGAATGGAGGAGAGGCTCATACTGCCCCACACCACCAGTATGGCGGCCGCTGCCAGCACCATCAGCCGATTATTGAGGCTCGCCTTGACTAGGAAATTGAACATTGCGCGCCCCCCTTACCGAACCTGATTGATGAGTTCGGCCCCGCGCACCACGACGCGCGTGTTGGGCTCTAGCCCAGCCGTAATGCCGATGCGATCGGCGTCGATTGGTTCACTGGCGATGACCCGCTGCTCAAAGCGCTCCGGTCCGGTGTGTGCCCACACAACCGATTGGCCATTTCCTGATCTGACGACGCTGGAGCGCGGAAGGGGGATTGCCGCAATCGGCTCATCGACGGGTGCATGCACCGTGACCGGCTCGCCGATACTTAGGCCCGGATTGCTGCCCTTGATCTGAAAGCGCAGCGGCACCGCTTGTTGGCGCAGCGTGTGTCCTCGTCCTGCAAAGTTCAATTCCAACTTGCGTCCATCGGCCGTGGTGCCGATTGCTTCTTTGTTGTTCTTCTCGACGCCCGTGGCTGCCGCGCCGTCGAAGGCAAGGGCCTCGACCCACAAACTGTCGGGATCAACGATCTGGAATAGCAGCGTCTGTGCTTCGACGACCTGACCGGACGCCGCGTTAGCCTGCGCGATCACACCATCAGCTGGAGCAACTAAAGCTTCCCGCTCATCGACTGGCTTGATCTCGGCGCGTCGCTTGCGCAGCGCGCCAAGTTCAATGCGGGCGTCGATGACCTGACCTGCGGGGACTGCATTGCCGGATAACGGTTCAATGCGGCGCAGCTTCGCTTCGGCGAGAGCGATCTGGCGGTCAAGATCACCCGTCGTTTGCCGGATATCGCTTTGATCGACCAACTGCACACTCGGAAGCAGATAGCCCAGAACATCGCCCGCCTTCACACGGCTACCTATCGCCGGAAATCCAGTTTCAGGCGCTTCGATACGCCCTGCCAATAACGCTTGAACCAGACCGCTCTTGTTGGGATCGGGGATGACCTGACCAATCAGACGAACTGTTTTTTGTGCGGCACTTGCCGCTGCCGTCCGGACAGTCGTAACTTCCAAAAGTCGTTGCGTCGCCTTCGGAACGAAGACGGCCCCATCTTCCGAACGTTTAGCGGTGTCAGGAAGATCGAGGATGGCGGTTCTAGCTATGATCGCGCCACCCGTGCCGCCATTCACCAGCATCACCGCTGCCAAGGCAACGCTGCTCATTCCGGCTATGCCCGCCAGCACCAATCCTGAGCGACGCATGGTTCCGCTTGATGTAAATGCCAGTAGTGCCAACACCAGCGTCAGCGCCACGGCGCTCGCAGGTATCCACGTTGGGATCGACGGAAATTGCGGCAACTCGGGCGCGATATGGTCCCAAAGACTGTTGTGCCGGTCGGCAGGCGCTGGCGCTGCAGGAATATTCAAGGTGCCGATCAGGAGATCAGACACTTCTCCCGCCGTTACCGCGAAGGTGAGATCGTAGCGCCCCGGTGTTTTGACCCATGGCGCATCCAGCTCATACAGCCCCTGCTTTTCGGTCGTTTTTATCGTCGAGTCCCCGAAGGTGACTTCGATCATCGCCTTGGGGACAGGTGCGTTGCTCCAGAAGTCGTTCAAGTGAAGGACGAGCTTGCCGTCGCCGGCCCCTGTTGGAATACCGACGATCTCAAAAATATCAGATGTCACCTCGACGCGCGGATTGCCGCCGGTTTCAACGACAGGTTTTTCATCGTGACTGTGATCCTCACCCCCGTGCGCCCAAGTGCCGGTTGATGAGAAGGATACGGCAAAGAGGGCGAGTGCCGAAAAGAGCGTCCTCGCGGAGCTTTTCCAACGCGTCGTTTGTGTTATCGTCTTGCTCATTGCCGTATCCTCATTCGCCTATCGAGTTGTGTGGTCGTTACTTTGGCTGCTTGGCGAGCCAGCCCTTCATGAAGGCGATCTCGGTGTCTTGTGCCTTGATGATCTCTTCGGCCAGTTTCTTCATTTCAGGGTCCTTGCCGTATTTGAGGACGACCTTGGCCATATCGATCGCGCCCTGATGATGCGGGATCATGCCTTTGGCGAAATCCACGTCAGGATTGCCCGTGAACTCCATGGTCATGTCCTTGTGCATCTTCATATTGACCTCGGCGAACGCCTTGGAGGATTCGCTGGCGTCGGCTCCCATCGCTTTCATGTCGTGCATGCCGTCCATGCCTTTCATGTCCTTCATGTCTTTGGTTTCGTTCATGCACTTCATGCCCTGCATGCATTTCATCTCGCCCATGCCCTTCATATCGTGCTGGTCGTGCGGGTCTTCTGCGCGCGCTGTCAGCGGCATAGCGAGCAATGAGAGGGCGAGAATGGTGGTGAGTGTTTTCATGGTTTTGGTCCTTATTTGTTTGGGTTTGCGTGCTGTTAGGCTGAAGAAATCATCGCCTCACGCCTTGCCAAGGCGAGGGGCAATCCGGATGCTTGCGTCCGAGGCCGGTGCACATCACGACAGCATCGCGACCATCAATCTCCACGTGCGTGTGACGCACGGAGGGACTGAAATCATAACGCTTCATGCATGGTCCTTTGGCGCACTGGCCAAAGCCAACGATTCTGGACATGCCATCCCTCCATGGAATGATATGAGCCGCAGAATTGGTTGCTGAGAGCGCTGTCATCGCCATCACCAAGCCGAACATGAAAAATTTGATGTGAGGATTTGCAGCCTCGGTTTCTGTTGTTGTCAGGTGCATGGACGTTGTCCTTATGCTGTCTTTGAAAGTGCGTTCGCTTGCGATTCTTTCGCTCCCACCTACGCGACCAACTTGGTGCGCAGGCATATCAGCAGCGAATAATCTGCACGCGGTGCTCACGTCTCAAATGACGAGACGAAAGCTGCCGGTGAACGTGGTGAGATTTGCCGCGCAGGACAGCGACAATGCGTCTGCCCAAACGCTAAGCGGCTCCGGGCTATAGCCTGCGGAGCGGAGGATCAGACCTTGGGTGGTCGATCAAGGCCGAAGATGAGATCGGGATAAGGCCAGCCTAACAACGCCAGTCGAAAGCTTTTGTCTTTGTGCTGGTTCAGGCCGTACACCTGCGTGGTGTTCATGCCCAGTGAACAGCAATGACCCGCACCGCATGACGATGCGCCCTGACAGCAACATGATCCGGCTGTGCACAGAACGGTGTTCGGGCTGGACGATGGATTTTGAAATGCCAAGTCGGCATGTCGGGGATTTATCGATCGTATTGCAAGGGAAGAAGGCTTGGCCGCTTGCGACTTCATCTGTGTTGTTGTGATTGAAGAATATGAGCCTGAGGCCGTGTTGGTGATTGATGCAGCGTGCGCATGACCGGAATGCGCAAACGCCATCGTCGGCAGGCCCGCCAAAAGGGCCAGCAGAACAACGACAACTTTTATGGTGCGCAAAACGTTCAAAATCTAAACCTTTGTCTTCCTCATTCTATTCGCAAGAAACATGCTCAAGGTTACTGGCTTATGAACCCTTACCCAAAACCCTTTTATCGAACCGTCCTTGCCAGCACGTCCATTAATTCCACGATCTTCTGTCGTTGCTCAGCCTTGTTGCCGCTCGCAATGGCATGCTCAACGCAATGACCAACGTGATCTTTCAGTACAGCTTCCTCAACCCGCCGCAGCGCTGCGCGCACAGCGGATATCTGGGTGATGATATCGATGCAGTAGCGCTTTTCATCGACCATCTTAGCGATGCCGCGCACTTGCCCTTCGATCTTGCTCAAACGCTTCAGGCAGATGTCTGACGTTTCTGATTCCATGCTTGACAGATACCCTAGCCGGGTATAGGTGTCAAGCTATATACCCCCATGGGGTAGGTTCATTTGTGTCATCCAGTGGAACGAGTGTAAGGGCGGCAACGTTGTTGTAATGCCCAAAGCGATCACAACAGAAAAAGGAGATCACCATGCCTTGCGCCAGTCATACCAAAGCCGCTGAAAATCATGAGGCCGCCGCCAAAGCTCATCATGGAGCCGCTGAGCTTCATGAAAAGGGCGACCACAAAGCGGCCCTCGCAAAATCCACAGACGCCAAATGTTGCTGTGGGAGCGCCCAGAAGGCGACCGATGACGCTCACGAAAAGAGCGCCATGCAGGCGAGGACTTGAATTGATTGCGACGAAAGATCGGCTGAGTGAGACATAATGGAAAATCGAAATTCGTCGCAAAAATCCTACCATGGCGCACATGCTCATGATCAAACGAGCACCGATCAAAGCGCTGAGTACTTAGTCAAAGACCCCGTCTGCGGCATGGATGTTGATCCCCATGCCGCAAAGCACAGCGCAAAGCATGAGGGTCATCCGTATTATTTCTGCTCGGCCGGGTGCCGCACGAAGTTTGTGGCAAATCCCGCAACGTATCTGGATAAGAGCGCTGGCCAGCCTCCTGTCGTGCCAGTAGGCACGATCTACACATGCCCGATGCACCCACAAATTCGTCAGATAGGCCCCGGAGCTTGCCCCATCTGCGGGATGGCACTTGAGCCGGACATTGTCAGTCTGGAGTCTGGCCCAAATCCTGAGCTTGCCGATATGTCTCGGCGCTTCTGGATCGGTCTGGCGCTCTCCATTCCGGTTCTGATTTTAGAGATGGGCGGGCACTTTGCCGGGCTGCATACGCTGATCGCGCCGCGCGTATCCAATTGGCTGCAGCTCATTTTGGCAACACCTGTTGTGCTGTGGGCCGGATGGCCGTTCTTTGAACGCGGCTGGGCTTCCCTGCGATCCCGCAACCTTAATATGTTCACGCTCATCGCGATGGGGACTGGCGTCGCTTGGATTTACAGCGTTGTGGCGACGGTGATCCCGGAGTCGTTTCCAGCTGCATTCCGCAGCATGGATGGCGCGGTGCCCGTTTATTTCGAAGCCGCCGCCGTGATCACGGTACTGGTGCTCCTAGGGCAAGTCCTCGAACTCAAAGCCCGGGAGAGCACAGGCGGCGCGATCCGCGCTTTGCTTAATCTTGCGCCTAAGACGGCGTGGCGCGTGTCAAAAACCGGCAGTGATGAAGAGATTGCGCTCGACCAAATCACTGTGGGCGACCTTCTGCGCGTCAGGCCAGGCGACAAGGTGCCTGTTGACGGCACCGTTGTTGAAGGACGCAGCACAGTCGATGAATCGATGGTGACTGGCGAGTCGCTGCCTGTCACCAAGTCTGTCGAAGACAGCGTTATCGCTGGCACGATCAATCAATCTGGAAGTTTCGTCATGCGTGCCGACAAAATCGGCCGCGACACCATGCTGGCCCGCATCGTTCAGATGGTGGGGCAAGCCCAACGAAGCCGCGCGCCCATTCAACGTCTCGCGGATCAGGTGTCAGGGTGGTTCGTGCCGCTCGTGATTGGCGTTGCAATTCTGGCATTCGCTGTCTGGGCAATCTGGGGACCAGAACCCAGCCTGACCTATGGGCTGATCGCGGCTGTGTCCGTGCTTATTATCGCGTGCCCTTGCGCGCTTGGGCTTGCCACGCCGATGTCGATCATGGTCGCGGTGGGTCGCGGCGCGCAGACAGGTGTACTCATCAAGAATGCAGAAGCATTAGAACGGCTGGAAAAGGTCGATACGATCGTCATCGACAAGACCGGCACGTTGACCGAAGGCAAACCAAAAGTGGTGGCAGCACGGACGGCAAATGGCGTTTCTGAACACGACCTCCTGCAGCTTGCCGCCAGTCTTGAACGCATGAGCCAACATCCGCTCGGCGCCGCGATCGTTGCCGCCGCCGAAGACAAAGGCCTTGCGCTATTGACAGTCGAAAATTTTGACGCGCCAACCGGCAAAGGCGTAACTGGTCTCGTTGGCGGCAAGCGCATAGTGATCGGCAATGCGCGCATCATGACGGATGCCGGAATCGACACGACATCCTTGGATGACGAAGCGGATCGGCTGCGCGAAGATGGCGCGACCGTCATCTATATTGCGCTCGATGGCGCGCTCGCAGGCATTCTCGCCATTGCCGACCCGATCAAGGCCACCACGCCGGAGGCGCTACAGTCGCTTTAAGCTGCGGGCCTCACCATCGTCATGCTGACCGGCGACAACAAGGTCACCGCGCAAGCGGTCGCCCGCAAGCTCGGCATCACCCAAGTGGAGGCGGAAGTGCTTCCCGAAGACAAGAGCCGCATCGTCGAACGGCTCAAAAGCGAGGGTCATGTTGTTGCGATGGCCGGAGACGGCGTCAATGATGCGCCTGCTCTCGCCGCCGCCGATGTTGGCATCGCCATGGGAACTGGCACCGACGTTGCTATTGAGAGTGCAGGCATCACGCTCCTAAAGGGCGATCTGACCGGCATCGTTCGCGCACGCCGTCTGTCGCAGGCGACGATGGGCAACATCCGGCAAAACCTGTTCTTCGCCTTTATCTATAACGCGGCAGGCGTGCCGGTTGCGGCGGGTGTCCTCTATCCCGTCCTCGGCATCTTGCTTTCGCCCATCGTCGCAGCAGCAGCCATGGCATTGTCGTCGGTAAGCGTGATCGCGAACGCGTTGCGGCTAAGGGCTATCAGGCTTTAGACCATGGCTGAGCGGGACGAGCGCTTTCGGGCAGCAGGCATTTATCTTGGCGTTGCCGCGATCACTCATCTCGCTTGGGAGACTTTGCAACTTCCGCTCTACACACTGTGGACGAGCGCCCCGCGTTGGGAGATCGTTTTCGCTGTCGTCCATTGCACGGTCGGCGACATCATGATTGCAACAAGCGCACTTATTGCCGCAATCTTGGCCGGCCGCTTCTGGTCGTGGCCTCGCCGAGACTGGAAACAGGTCGCGGTGCTGACGATTATTTTTGGATTGAGCTACACGGCCTATAGTGAATGGTTTAACATCTATGTTCGCCACGCGTGGGCCTACTCGTCATCCATGCCGGTGATGCGCATCGGCGGTATCGAATTGGGCGTCTCACCGCTTATGCAGTGGCTCATCGTGCCGATCGTCGCTCTTGCAAGCGTCAGACTTGCTATGCCCCGCGATGTCCCGGGATAATGGTCTGGACGTTGACCTACCTATCGCCAATTGACCATTTTAGAGTTCAAGCACTTGGAGACCGGCCGACTGTGAGCAACGATATCGAGCGGCTCAATACGGATTGCACCTGCGTGACGCTTGATCGTGATGCGCTGTGCCGGGCAATAGAAAAGGCGGTAGCCGATCCGGAATTCTGCCGCGCATTGGCGTTGACTCATCCCTATCTGCTCTCGGCCCAGCCCGTATTCCTTACAAGAGCGCACGCCGAGCGGATGCAGCAGATCATCTGCGCCATCGAGGTGATTGCGAGCTTGCCACAATACCAGTCGACGGTGCTCGGAAACGCTATGGAGATCGCGCGGTATAGGCCCGGCCCAATCGGCGTCTTCATGGGGTATGATTTCCATTTGGGCGACGATGGTCCCATGCTGATCGAAATCAACACCAACGCCGGTGGAGCGCTCATCAACGCCTACTTGCTGCAGGCGCAGCGGGCTTGTTGCAATGACATGAATCTCGCCGCATCCCAGCGGTTTGATCTCGATGCGCTGTGCTCTGACTTCGTTGCGAGCTTCTACGCCGAATGGAAACGGCAGGGCCGGGCAGGACCACTTGAGACGATCGCCATCGTCGATCACGCACCGCGCGAACAGTACCTCTATCCCGAGTTTGTCTTGTTCCAGCGGCTGTTCGAGAAGCACGGTGTCGGTGCAATCATTGCGTCACCTACCGAACTTACGCATCGCGAAGGGCATCTGTGGCGCGAAGAGCGGCGGATCAATCTCGTCTATAACCGGCTGACCGACTTCCATCTAGAGCAACCCGAAAACCTTACGCTTCGCAGCGCCTATTTGGCCGGAGACGTTGTCGTCACGCCCAACCCGTGGACCCATGCCATCTACGCGAACAAGTCCAATCTCGTACTCTTGAGTGACGCCGATCTACTGCGAACTTGGGGCGTCTCTGACAACCTTGTTCGCGTGCTGCAGACCGGCATACCTCGCACGATTGCGGTGACGCCAGAATGTGCCGCCGAACTATGGAGCGGGCGCGATCAATGGTTTTTCAAACCAACTGCCGGTTACGGCGGCAAGGCGGCATATCGGGGCGATAAAATCACGCGCCGAGTCTGGGCCGAGATATTGAACGCTAGTTACGTAGCCCAGAGAATAGTTACACCAAGCACGCGGAAGATTTCTATCGATGGAACGCGGCATAGCTTAAAAGCGGATCTTCGTAACTACACATATGACGGCAAGGTTAAATTGATCGCCGCGCGCTTGTATCAAGGCCAGACGACGAACTTCCGGACCGAAGGGGGCGGCTTCGCTCCGGTCTTCATCGCTGACGGCGCTCCGGCGCAATCATCCCGATGACGCAATGCTACATTGCGCGCGCGGTCTCCATGCTGATGTCTCGAAAACAATCGGCGATCGCTAAGGAACGAAAGTCAGCGCGAAGCGTTACGACCAATAGTAACCCGCCCAAAAGGTTTTAGAGACGAGCGTGCTTTGGCACGTTTAGCGGCTTTTGCTAATATTAATCGTGACCCTGCTCTTTATCCTTTCTCCCAGGGCGCTTTGCCTACGTCGGTTGATAGAAAACTCTGGCGAACACAGTTGGAGGCCGACATGCCTGCCGGTGATCATTCACACCAAGATACGTCCTCGCCGCAGGGCAGTTTCTGGACATCGCGGACATTCTTCTTCTTTGTGACCTTCTTGGCCATCTCTTTGTTCCTGCTGCTGAGCGAACACAGGGCGCACGTGTTGGGCGCATGGCCTTTCCTGCTGTTGCTTGCGTGCCCACTGATGCACATCTTCATGCATAGAGGCCATGGCGGTCATGGATCACATGATGGCAGCGCGCAATCGGCGCGTGATCCCAAAGGAGATGCGTCATGAACGAGCAAATGCCGGCCTATGGACTGTGGGGCTTGGTGCTTCTCAACTCCGCGATCTTCATCATGTTTGCGTTCAGTTTCTTCAAGCCGGAGACGACACGGGATTGGCGCTCCTTCGGGGCCTTCAGCGCGTTTATCGTGGCATTGTTCACGGAGATGTACGGCTTCCCTCTCACCATCTATATACTGTCAGGATGGCTTCAAAGCCGTTACCCCAGCGTAGACTGGTTGTCCCACGACTCAGGTCACCTGTTTGAGATGATGTTTGGTTGGCAGGCAAACCCGCACTTTGGACCATTCCACATCTTGAGCTTTGTTCTGATTGGCGGCGGCTTCATGCTGATTTCGGCAAGTTGGCGCGTGCTGTACGAGGCGCAGCGTCAAAAGGCTCTGGCCACAACTGGACCATATGCATACGTCCGCCACCCTCAATACGCCGGCTTCATCTTGGTGATGTTCGGTTTTCTTCTGCAGTGGCCAACACTCTTGACCCTCGCAATGTTTCCTGTGTTGGTGTGGATGTACGTGCGACTCGCGGGCTCCGAGGAGCTTGAAGCGCTCACCACGTTCGGCGATTCCTATCGGCGCTATGCGGCGCGCGTTCCGGGTTTCATCCCGCGCTCTCTGAAGCCCGTCGATGTATCGCGTCAGAGCGAGCGGTGAGACATGTGCTTTTCCGCAGAAGTTAGCTTCGCTTCCGCTGCCATTCTCATTCCGTCTGGCACATTTACAATGCTGGCAGCGTATCGAAAAGATATCCGCTACCTGCCGTTTGCGACGTTGCCGCTGCTATTTGGCCTACAGCAGTTCTTCGAAGGCATGGTTTGGACCGGCGGCCGGTTGGCTGACCCCAGCTGGGTCGAGCAGTTTTCGCTGGCGTATATGTTCTTCTCTTGGCTCGCATGGCCCGTGTGGGTTCCATATTCGACGTACTTCCTGGAGCCATGCGAGCGGCGCCACATCTATTTGTTGCTAGCGATTCTCGGCGGAATGCTCGGCGCGCTGCAGTATGTCCCGTATTTTGCCCACGATGGCTGGCTGGTCACGAAATTTTTGGACCACGCCATCAGTTACCAAGGAACGCACTTGCTGGACCTCGTCGTGCGTTATGAGTTCACGTACCTCCTGTACGTGTTCGTGATCATCGCGCCGCTCGTCACGTCCTCGGTCAAGGACGTCAACATATTCGGATACCTCGTCACGCTTGTCCTGTTCATCACATTCTTCTTTTTCAAGTTTGCATACATTTCGGTCTTTTGTTTCGGCGGAGGGATCATGTCGCTCTTCATTGTCTACATGATCTCGCGCACTGACGCGAAACTGCTAGCTCACCACAATGTCCCCGCTGTACCTGCGTTGAAAGTGCTTTGAGGAGCGAGTTGAATTAAGAGCCGGTCGAGATGACTGAGACGCAGGAGAAAAAGCTCCAGACCCCAGGAAGGTAGAGAACGATGAACACGATCAATCTGCACGTCGGCGAACTGTTATCGCCGCTCGGTGCCCTTGGGGTCGAAAAGCAGTTGTCGAAGCTCGACGGCGTGAAGGCAGCTGCAGTCAATCAAGTTTCCGGCAGCGCGACGGTCACATATGACGACGCCAAGATATCACCCGCAGACATCGCGAGTGCCATCGAGCAATGCGGCCACCACTGCGGCGGCGAGCTCACACCCTCGCATCTGTGTGAACCTCGCACGCCAGCCCGGCGAGATACCGCTGCGGCGAGCGGGGCCGCTGCCAGGTTTCAAACGCATGATCATGCGGCCATGCGCCAGAACGTCCGTCCGGCGGGTGATGCACCCGCTGCCAAATCCGCTGCCGCTGCTGCGCCCAAGCCGGCATTGGTGCAATTGCAGGCGGCCGATCACAAGGAAGGACACGGCGCTGAAAACAGAGATGGCATGGCTGAGGAAATGGGCCACGGCGCCGGCATGGATATGCAGGCCATGGCCCGCGACATGCGCAACCGCTTCTTTATTGCGCTCGGTTTCACCATGCCAATCTTCTTCCTGTCTCCGATGGGCATGGACTCGATTAAAATCTCGCCGCCATTCGGCCTGCGGCTCGATCTCGTGTTGTTCGTTCTGGCCAGCGGCGCCATCGTCTATCCGGTTTGGCCGTTCTTGATTGCGGCTTATCGTGCGCTTAGGAACGGTATTGCCAATATGGCGGTTCTGGTCGTCCTCAGTGTCGGCACCGGATACCTATTCAGCGTTGGGTCGACGTTCATTTACGGTGGTCAGCAGTTCTATGAAGCATCGGCACTGCTGCTGGTTTTCATACTGCTTGGACACTGGCTCGAAATGCGCGCCAGGGCTGGCGCCTCCGAAGCCATACGTGCGCTTATGGATTTGGCACCACCAAAGGCAAATGTGCTGCGTGACGGCAAGGAGGTGGAAGTACCCACCGCTGAAATTATTGCCGGCGAAACGGTCGTGATCCGGCCGGGGAACAAGATTCCAGTCGACGGGACAATCACCGAAGGCACGTCTCTGGTCGATGAGTCGATGCTCACGGGCGAATCTATGCCAGTCGAAAAGAAGGTAGGCGACGCGGTAATCGGCGCGACGATCAACAAGAGCGGTACGTTCCAGTATAGCGCCACCAAGGTCGGCGCGGACACGGCGCTCGCCCAGATCGTCAAACTCGTCCAGGAAGCGCAAAACTCCAAGGCGCCGTCGCAACTCTTGGCGGATCGCGCAGCGCAATGGCTAGTCTTGGCCGCGGTGGTTACGGGTCTGCTCACCTTCGTCGTCTGGTACTGGGTGATCGGCCAGCCCTTGTTGTTTGCACTCGGCCTCATGATCACCGTCTTTGTGATCGCATGCCCTGATGCGCTCGGGCTGGCAACTCCGATGGCTATCATGGTCGGAACCGGGCTCGGCGCCAAAAGCGGCATCCTGTTCAAGAACGCGTCGGCGCTGGAGGACGCAACCAAGCTGAATGTCATCATCTTCGACAAGACCGGCACGCTGACGATGGGCAAGCCTGAAGTGGTGGATTTGGTCGTTGCATCGGGTGCCAGCGAAGACCAGCTGCTGTCTGTGGCCGCAAGCGTAGACGCTGGTTCGGACCATCCGCTGGCCCAAGCGATCCTGCGCCGGGCCGACAAAGTAAAAGTACCTAAGGCGACCGGATTCAAGAATATCGAAGGCAAGGGCGCGCAAGCCGATGTTGACGGCAAGACGGCCTTGCTCGGCAACAAGCTGCTGATGTCGGAGAATAAGATAGAGCTTGGCGAACTTGGAACAAAATCCGCGGAATTGCAGGGCGCCGGACGGACGGTCGTTCACCTCGCAGTCGATGGCAAACTCTTAGGCTTGATCGCCATCGCCGATGCCGTGCGACCGACAGCGATCGAGGCCGTCAAGGCGCTGCGCGCCAGCGGTGTCGAGGTCATCATGCTGACCGGTGACAACCAAGGTACGGCGGAGCGCATCGCCAAGGGCCTCGGGATCGACAAAGTGCTGGCCGACGTGCTGCCCGGCGATAAAGCAGCCAAAGTTAAAGAGCTCCAGGCGCAAGGCAAGAAGGTCGGCATGGTCGGCGACGGCGTCAACGACGCTCCCGCTTTGACCCAGGCCGATGTTGGCTTCGCAATCGGGGCCGGCACCGATGTGGCCATGGAGAGC
>JANOFU010000034.1:0-44053 GCA_031413815.1 Hyphomicrobium sp.
GCGGCGGGTCGTTTTTTTATCGGGTTTTTTTGGCCTTTTGTTTTTATATTTTTTTCCCGTGTTACAAAAAAATATATTTGGGTCCCCCCACCACACTGCCTAACCTTCCAAATTCCACACACCATTCAACTGACGGCAGGCGACGCCTTCCGTCTTGCGCGTCTTGTTGCCGGTGGTCAGCATGACGATGATATGGCGGCAGACGTCGCCCGAAGCGTTTTTGAACGACGAGGTCGGTTTGACGATGCCCGACATCCGCCCGTTGCGGCGGTGCCAGACGTAAGCAGATCCATCGCCGGTTTGCGTCAAGGCGTGCTGAACGCTCGAAAGTGCAGCAACCTCATCGCTGGCATCAAGCGCGAGACCATCGGACGGCGGCTTCAATTCGGCAAATTTTGGCCGTGAGGCTTTTCCATTGCTTTCAGGGCAAGTGCAGGTCGCGCGGCCGGACTTAGAGCTTACCTTGGCGGGATCGGCTGCTTCGGCAAACTGGGGCGACATGAAAATTGCAGCCACGACAACAAAAGCGGTGGCGGAGGCTGCCGCGAGGGACAGCAAAGAAGACGCTTCACGCATGACGGATTACTCAACTCTCAACTGGGACGCAACGCGCCGCGACAGGCGGCAAGACTTTTAGTTTGGCCCAAGCGCGTTAAAATGATCTGAACGCCTGTTTCGCGTGTTCTAGGCCAGGGCGAATGTTAAGAGGTCGTCAAGACCAAAGGCTAAGGAGATCACGTGACCAAGGACGCACCGACCAGCGGCTCCAGTTTTGAAGCAGGCCAGACTGGCGAGGACTTCACCCAGGCCACCGAACCGTTCCTGTTGTTTGAAAGCTGGTTTGCGGAAGCGATCAGCCACGAGCCGAACGATCCCAATGCTATGGCGCTGGCAACGGTTGATGCGTCGGGATTGCCCAACGTGCGCATGGTGCTGCTCAAGGGGCTCGACGGCCCCGGCGTGCCGGGACGTGGCTTCGTCTTCTACACCAATCACAAAAGCGCCAAAGGCCGCGAACTGGCCGCGACGCCTAAGGCCGCGATCGTGTTTCATTGGAAGAGCTTATTGCGCCAAGTGCGGGTTCGCGGCTCGATCTCGCCCGTGACGGCTGACGAGGCCGACGAGTACTTCGCGTCGCGATCCCGCCAGAGCCGCATCGGAGCGTGGGCATCAGATCAATCGCGCCCCCTAGAAAGCCGGGCGGCGCTGGAAAACGCGGTGGCCGTGAAGACCGAACAGTTCGGCATGGCCAACATCCCGCGCCCTCAGCATTGGTCCGGGTTCCGGCTGACACCACTTGAAATCGAATTCTGGCACGACCGGCCTTACCGGTTACATGATCGTATCGTCTTCAAACGGCCGGCGGCGACGGCAGAATGGCAAACGACGCGGCTTTACCCGTGACCCGGATGGCCCTCGTGCTATTGAGGCCAGCGCGCATCAAACCGCGTGCAGCCGACAGAGCGCCAAACATTGGAAAGACAGCCGGCCGTTAGGCCTATGACTTCAGCGTGCCCTTTGGCCGGCCCGTTGCCGTACCGGAAATCAACGGCAGCAGCCCGCGAACCATGGTGCCATTGCCAGCGATGATGTCGCCCGTCTCCAGCATTTTATCGCCGCCGTCGAGATCTTGAGCGAGGCCGCCAGCTTCGCGCACGATACAAATGCCAGCCGCCATGTCCCACGGCTTGAGACTGCGTTCCCAATAGCCATCGAAGCGGCCGGCGGCCGTCCACGCGAGATCGAGGGCAGCGGACCCGGTGCGGCGAATGCCGGTCACCTCGCGCATAACAGTGCCCATTTCTTTTAAGAAGTTCGGGTGTCCGGGGCGGCCGCGATGCGGAATGCCGGTGGCGACGACGGCGTCGGCAACGCTCTTGCGGGCGGCAACGCGAAGCCGGCGCTTGTCGTTGATGAACGCGCCTTTGCCTTTCTCGGCCGAGAACAATTCATCGGAGATCGGATTGTAGATCAGGCCAGCCACCAGCACGCCGTCGCGCTCAAGGCCGATGGACACGGCGAACAACGGAATGCCGTGCAGAAAATTTGTCGTGCCGTCGAGCGGGTCGACAATCCAGCGATGGGTTTTGTCGGCACCTTCGACCACGCCGCGCTCTTCCATCAGAAACCCATACTGCGGCCGCGCCTTCGCCAGTTCCTTGAAGATAATGTCTTCGGCTTTGTGATCGGCGGCGGATACGAAGTTCGCCGGACCCTTGATCGACACCTGCAACTGCTCGACCTCGCCGAAGTCGCGCGCGAGCGACCGGCCAGCCTTGCGGGCGGCGGCAGTCATGACGTTCATCAGGGCGGAAGCGGACATGAGGTGGTGGGACCGGAGACGGGTTGATGGAGAAGGAGTGAGGGAGTGGGGAATGGCGAGTAGGGAATTGGAAGTGAAGATGTGCGCACTTCGAATCCCAACTCGCCATTCCCTATTCCCTACTCCCCACTCCTTCTCCCCCTACTGGATCACACGCTTCTTGTCCTGCCATTCCTGCGCGGCCTTTTGGGCGCTGGCAAGGTCTGCGGCGGGCAGCGACTTCATCATGAGGTCGAGTTTATCGTCTGTGATGCCGCCAGACTTGGCAATGAGCCGCCACTTGGCGGCCTCCGCCGTGCTTTGCTGAACGCCGCCCACGCCTTCCAGAAACACGTGTGCCAACCGGTTTTGCGCGCCGGCAATGCCCTTGTTGGCCGCGGCCGTTAAGTAGTCGATGGCTTTGCCTTCATCCTGCTTCAAGCCAAATCCGCGCAGCAGCATGACGGAGTATTCGTATTGGGCGGCCACGAGGCCTTGAGCCGCCGCCTTCGATGTCCAGCGAGCAGCTTCGAGCGCGTCGTTGGGAAGGCCAACTCCCTTTTGATAAAGCGTGCCGAGATCATACTGCGCTTGGGCGATGCCCTTTTCGGCTGCGTATTGAATGTGCTTGGCCGCCCGATGCGGGTTTTCCGGTTTGCCGTCGCCCTTCAGGAACAGCATGCCGAGATTGTAATTCGCAACCGGGTCGCCAGTTTGTGCCGCGCGCTCGTACATGTCGGCTGCCGCCACGCGATCCTTGCCGACGCCGCGGCCGTCCGCCAGCATGTTGCCAAGTGCCAGCATGGCGGGAACATCGCCGAGTTCAGCCGCGCGCGCGTACCAGCGAGCAGCGGTCACATCGTCTTTGCCGACGCCGAGCCCCTCGGAGTAGATGCGAGCGACAAGTGTGTGAGCCTGCGGGTCGCCGGTCGCCGCTTTCGCTTCCGCGAGTGAGAGGGCGGTTAAGAACTGGCCCTGGTCGAACGCGGTATAAGCCGCATCTTCGTCTATTTTCGCTGCCGGCGGCGCGCTGGCTGGAACCTCTGTTTTTTGCGATGCGGTTGCCGCCGCGGGCTTTTGCGAGGCCACCGGTGCGGAGGGCGTTAACCCAGGCAGAGATAGCGCCCCAGTCATGACCAGCACGCCACCAGCTCCCGTAGCGGCGGCCAGCGCAATCAACACCATGAGCGTGCGGGTTTGCATGGTCGCGGGCTCTCAATCAGCCGGAGCGTGGATGGCCAGCGCAGCAACGAAAGGATCAATGGTGGCCGCGATCCCGGCCGCGTTCAGTCCCGGGGGTAAGCGGATGGCAATAAAGTCGGCACCCGCTTGCGCCAGATCTGCGGCCTCCTCCGCGGTCTCAACATCAAAAGCCACACAAGGAATCTGGAATATCTCACTCCACCATGAGATGAGGTCCAAACGCCGTGAGCGCGCTGTCTGCCGATCTTCGACGTGTCCCGGGATACCAAAGCCAACGTAGTCGGTTCCGGCCTCGCCGAGCGTCATGGCATCATGCCGCGACCGGCCTGCATCAATACCAACGATGGCACCTGAGCCTAGAATCTCGCGGGCTTCCGCAAATTGCTCCGCGATGGTCTTGCCGGGTTCAAAGTGCACACCGTCGGCTTTGACAGTCCGCGCCAACCGCGCATCGCCCGCGATCAAAACCGCAACGCCCCGCTTCTGCAGCCGTTCAATGACGGACAATAGGGTTGAGACATCCCCGCCCGCTTGAAATTCGAGCAGCACAGACGCCGCGCGGGTGCGCGAGATGGCCTCGTCAAGGCACGCCATCAGGTCCGACCCGGGTACCACCGTCGCAACCAGATAAATTTGTGTGGGGTCGCCTGCGCGCGCCATGGGCTTTGGCGCTCCCTCGCCACATCATTCAAAACCGGTGATGAAGCTCGCTATTCGATCACATTGAGGCAGAAACGTGGCTGTTAAGGATGTGGGCGTATGGCCAGGCCCGTTGGCTTTCCCACAGCTGTGAACGGTCGCTATGGCAACAATTCGCCACGAAGACCGAACACTCTTATACTGGCGTAAGACAAATTGACGACCAACCGAGTCCTGCCGGAGCCGTCCTTTATGAATTTTGCAAAAATCGTTGCCGCTCTATCCGTTTTGGCTGTGGGTCTGAGCTGCGGGTTGACGCCGCAGATTTCTTCCGCAGCCGCCGCTCCTCCGGCCGCGGCCGCGACCGGTCAAGCCGCGGCTCCCACACTGGCGCCGCAGACCGGTGCGGACCCGGCAGTCATTGCTGCCTTCGCCAAACTGAAAGAAGGCGCGTTCGCCGGCAAAGCCAACAACGACGATGTCGCTGGCGCGCTCGCCTACTACGCCGAGCGCAGCAGCGCGGCATGGGTTGGCAAGGACGGCCTCAACGCCAACGCCAAGGCCGCCGTCGACGAAATGAAGAAGGCTGCGGATTGGGGCTTGGACGCGAGCGAGTTCGCCCTCCCCGACGCGAACGCCAACGTCTCGACACCCGACGCTGCTGGCGAGGCTGAGGCCAAGCTCTCACTGGCGGTTCTCACCTATGCGCGCCACGCCCGCGGCGGCCGCATCCCGCTTGCCACCCTGAGCCGCATTCTGGATCTCAAACCGCCGCTCAAAGATCCCAAGGCTGTGTTGTCCGAAATCGCATCGGCCTCGAGTGCATCAGATTATCTGATCGGCCTGCATCCCAAGCACGAGCAGTTTGTGCGGCTGCGCCAAGCCTTGCTCAAAGCGCAGGGTCCGGCTGAGCCCGAGAAACCCATCGATGAAGCCTTTCTGATCAAGCTTCCCGACGGGCCGACCATTAAGCCCGGTTCGTTACATCCCGATATCGCGCTCCTACGCAAGCGGCTGAAAGTGCCGGCGGACTTTTCCGGCCGCGACACGCTCTATGATGAAAAGCTGACCGAGGCCGTTAAGGTGTTCCAGTCTGACAAGGGCCTGAAATCGACGGGCCAGATCAATCAGCGCACGCGCGCCGCGCTCAACGGAGAAGGCGTGAAAAAGAAGCCGGATAAGGCCCGCGATGTCCAGCGCATCGCCATCAATATGGAGCGCTGGCGGTGGATGCCGGAAGAGCTCGGCAGCTTGCACATCTGGAACAACATCCCGGAATATACGACGCGGACGTTGAAAGACGGCAAGGTGCTGTTCAAGGAGCGGATCATTGTTGGCCAGCCCACGTGGCCGACGCCGGTGTTCTCAGCGCAGATGAAGACCATCGTGTTCAATCCGTCGTGGGGCGTGCCCGATGGCATCAAACAGAAAGAGCTGAAGCCGCGCTTGCAGAAGGCCGGTGGTGGCGGGTTCTTTGATCAACTGTTCGGTGGCGGCGGTGGTGGTGGCGGCGTGATCCGGGCCTACGGCTTGACGCCCTACATCAACGGCCGGCCCATTGATCCCGATAGCGTCAACTGGGCGAGTGCGGATTTGCGCAAGTACAGTTTCATTCAGCCGCCGGGCGCCAAGAACCCGCTCGGGGTTGTCAAGTTCCTGTTCCCCAATCCGCACGACGTCTACATGCACGACACAACGCAGCGCAATCTGTTTGCCAGTTCCAGCCGGCCGTTCTCACATGGCTGTATCCGCGTGCAGAATCCAATGCAGCTCGCTGAGGTTCTCATTGCGCAGGATCGCGGTTGGGCTGCCGATAAGGTCGCGTCCGCGGTATCGAGCGGCGGTGACTTTGTGCTCGAAAAGCCATTTCCAGTCCACAGTACCTACATGACGGCGGTCGTCGACGAGGCGGGCAACGTCTCGACGTTCGGCGATGTCTACGGGCACGATAGCCGCTTGGCAGCAGCGCTCGGCAGCAAAGTGCGCGACTTTGACTCTGGAGTGAGCGGGTCTGACATCGAAACCGCGTCTGTGGCTGCCGAAGAAGATGCAGCGGCGGATACAGGTGAGCCGAAGCCTGCAAAAAAACGCAAAGGCCAGGTCGAGAAAAAGTCCAAAACCAGCTACCGCATGCCGGAAAGTATCGGCGAGGCCATGTCGGGGCTGGTGGCCAACTGAGGCGACACCTGGGCTAACATCCTTACAGACCCCGTTCGACGACGCCGTCTTATGCAAACTCGCGTTCCATTTTCCGAGCGCCGCATGGCGGTGCATCAGATCCGGCGCGGGTCAGCGAACCGCCCCACGTCCGATGTCACCCGCCGCTCTCGTGGGTTAACAGCGGCGTGATGCGCCGCACCGCGACGCGTCGATTGATCACCTCGGGCCCGCTGGTTTCGACCTTAGGGAATTGCTCGCCGTAGCCCTGTGTCGTCAGATTCTCCGGCGGGACGTCAAAACTCTCTGTCAAGAGAATGGCCACTGCCTCGGCACGGCGATCGGACAAAGTGAGGTTGTCGATATCCGTGCCCACCTTGTCGGTGTGTCCCTCAATCAGGAAAACCTCGTCGGGGTTACGCTCGATGACGCGCAGCATTGCGCGGGCCGCGCGTTCGAGGTCTTTAATTTGGGCGTCTGCGACCTCCCAGGATCCGAATTCAAAATTGATATCGTTGAGGTCGATGCGCCGCATGTACTGGCGCAGGGGGCGCGAATAGCGCACCTCGTCCAAGCTGTAAGCGCGCTCCAGGCGTTCGACGGGCGGCGCGCTGAACGCTTCGTAGACGTCGTCCTCCGAGGCGCGCTCGTACTCGACGATGTACTTCTCACGCGGGATGGTAATCCGCGGCGGCGGCCTGTCGATAATCGAGCTGATGATCGCAGCACCCACGCCGATGCCGATACCCACGCCAACGCCGATGGCGATCTTGCGCCCAAGATTGTCGCGGCGGCGATTGTCGATGATGTCGAATTCGCGGCCTTCGCGGTCACGCCGGTAGCGGCGGATCAGGCGGCCGTCGGCATCGGCGACAGAATAGATCTGCACCCCACCGGGCCGGTCCAAAATGGTGACATCGGTGCCGTCGGAGCGCCTCTCCTTGCGCGATCCTTTTTGCAGCCGGTCGAATCGGCTGTTTTCGTTGTGCTGAATGAAAACGCGATTGTCTTGCCGGATGATGACACGGTTGTCAGGCTCTCTGATGATGGTGCGCTTGCCGCCGTCTTCGACCGTTTCCTTACGGCCGAGCTTCACCTCGTCGAGTTTTTTCGACGGCGGGGCCGCCGATTCCGCTGAACCGGCCGGAGTGGGGCTGCCTGGCGTAGCTTTCTCCACGGCAGCGGGAGGCGGGCTGGTGGTGGGAAATGCGGGCGCTGGCTTCGAAGCCGGCGTATTGGCATCCGATTTGTCTCGCGGCTGCGGCGCGGATGGCGTCGCCGGTACGGGTTTTTCGTCCGGCGCAGCGGCCGGCGCGACAGGTGGGGCCGCAGGCGTGGCCGGCAACGCCGGCGCAGCCGGCGATGCTTTGGGCTCGGGCGGTATCGGCTTTGCTGGCGGCGCGGGAGGCTGGGTTACCACCGGGGGTGGCGCTGCTTTGGGGAGGTCCTTGGCGGCTGGCACAGGCTGCACAGGGACCACTTTCGGCTCAGGTTTCGTTTCAAGCTTTGGCGACGCCTTCTCGGCTGGAATGGCGGGCTTCTGCTTGACGGAGGGTTCGTTCGTGACGGGCGCGTCTTCGCCAGGCATGGGCTCACCATCGCCCTTGCGCTCCGGGCGCGTGCTGTCCTTGGCTTCGGGTTCGCTGGCTTTACCGGGCCGAGCGTCGTTCTTGGCTTTGGGTTCGCTGGCATTGTCTTGCGGTGCGTTGTCCTTGCCGTCGGGCTCGCTGCCTTTCTCTGGCTGCGCACCGTCCTTGTCCTTGTCGTTTGGTCGCTTCCGTTTGGGTTTGCCGTCGTCCGTCTCGCCCTTTTCATCCGCGGCGGCGTCTTCGTTTTCGGAGGGCGGCGATTGAGCGAGCTGGACTGGTTGGTCGGTGAGTGAAGCGGACCCGGTCACCGGCTCGCGTTGACCGGCGAGAGACGGCCCGGTTGCAGTAAGGGCAATCAGCGAGACATACGTTCCAGCCAGGAGTGCCACGCATTTCATCGAACTCATCGGTCGCCTCGCGTTGATTGTGATTGGTGCGCGAACGTTGGCGCAAACCACATAACGCTACGACGCTCCGTAAGTTCCCGGGCGCAATAGACACGATCGTTTCAAAGGTCAGCGCGGATCACGCCGCCGTCTCGAGCTTGGCGTCCCATTTGCCGAGTGCTGCAAGTGAGTTCATCTTGGCGCGATGTGCGAAGGCGCGCTGACCAGCCGCTACATTCTCCGGTTTTCCGCCCCACGCTGATAGTGCCGCGGCCTGCAACGCGCGGCCGTAGGAGAATGTCAACGCCCAGGGCAGCGACCCAAGTGCGTTCATGCGCGACAAGTGTTCTGTGGCCGCCGCGTCCGACTGTCCGCCCGAGAGGAATGCAATGCCGGGAACGGACGAGGGAACCGTGGCCTTCAGGCACTTGACGGTTTTCTCGGCAACTTCGGCGGCACTCGCCTGCTTGGCGCACTTCTGACCCGCGATGATCATATTTGGTTTGAGGATCATGCCTTCGAGGGACACGCGCGCGTCGTAGAGTTCCCGGAACACCGTGCGCAGCGTCCATTCGGTGACGCGATAGCATTCATCGATGGTGTGAGAGGAATGTTCGCCGTCCATCAGAACTTCTGGCTCGACGATCGGGACGATGCCGGCTTCCTGGCAGAGTGCGGCGTAGCGTGCGAGGGCGTGGCTGTTGGCCTTGACGCAGTTCCACGTCGGGCAGCCATCGGCGATGGTGATCACGGCGCGCCACTTGGCGAAGCGGGCGCCAAGTTTGTAATAGTCTGCGAGGCGTTCGCGCAGGCCATCGAGGCCTTCGGTGACGGTTTCGATTTTTGCGGTCGGCCCGGCGAGTGGTTTTGCGCCGGTGTCGACCTTGATGCCGGGGATGGAGCCGGCGGCCTTCATGATGCCGACGAGGGGCGTGCCGTCTTTCGCTTTCTGGCGGATCGTTTCGTCATAGAGGATGACGCCGGAGACGTGGTTAGTCATGGCATCGGTGGCGCGGAACAGCATCTCGCGGTAGTCGCGGCGGCTGTCCTCGGTCGAGACCGTGTTGATCTTGTCGAAGCGTTTCTTGATGGTGCCGGAGCTTTCATCCGCTGCGAGGATGCCTTTGCCGGGGGCAACAAGTGCGCGGGCGATATCTTCCAGGCGTTCGGACATAGAGGGGGCCTCCGGTGAGGGATGTCTGGTGGATGAGTTGGGCCGGGTACTAGCGCCATTTGACCGCCGTTGCCAGCCCTCCAAAAGACGCGGGTGTGGAGGACCGCAGAGCTGCCGGCTGGCGAACCGCCCAGCTCGTCATGCTGATACTCTTGGTTATTCTGACCCAATCAGGTAGGATTTCCTGCATGGCAAACCTGCTTGATCGCATTTCAATTGATCCGAACGTCTGCTTTGGCAAGCCGTGCATCAAGGGCACGCGGATTTGGGTCTCGCTGATCCTCGATTTTCTCGCCAGCGGGGATACGGAGCAGGATATTCTAGGGAACTACCCGGATTTGTAACCGGAAGATATCCGGGCGGCGATCGCCTACGGGGCTGAAGTTGCCCGCGAACGTGTCTTGCCGATCCCGGCCGCGGGCGATGGGGTCAGACCCCTCACATGAATAGCACATACGAAACGTGATCTGTCTTGTGAGGGGTCAGACCCCGTTCCCGGCCCGCTCGCACGGTCTTCCGCCGGCGCCGGTTTGCCGCTAAGATTCCGGAATATTGCGGGCGGGGCTGTTCATGCCGGGGAAGATTTTCATCAATTACAGGCGGGATGATGATCCCGCCGCAGCGGCCCGGGTGCGCGATGGGCTGGCGGAAAAGTTTGGCAAGTCCGCCCTGTTCATGGACGTGGACAATCTGCTCGCCGGGCAGCGGTTCGATCAGGAACTGGCGAAGGCGTTGTCCGTTTGCGACGTGCTGGTCGCGGTCATCGGCACCAAGTGGATGGACCTGATGCGGGCACGCGCGGCTTCGCCCGAGCGCGATTACGTGCGCGAGGAAATCGCCGAAGCCTTGAAGCGCAAAGTTCTCGTCGTGCCGGTGCGCGTCGGGCGTGAAGGCAAGCTTGCGCCGCTGCCGGGCGCCGATGACCTGCCGGAGGATATCCGCGATCTCGTGCTGCACCAGAAGCATGACGTTACGTATGAGCGGCACGGCCGCGATGTGGTGGATTTGGCGGCGGCGATTGAGACAGTTCGAAGAGGCGGACGGCGAGTTGTGCCGTGGCGCAAGGCGGCGGCGGGGGTTATGCTAGTTGCGATGCTTGCCGCGGTTGGGGTGTACGGTTTACCGCAATGGGGTCTTGATGCCAATGTCGAAGGCGGGCGAGAGATTGAAGCCGCGCGGGCGAGGCCGACCAATGGTGGCGGGACTGTGCCTGGTCCGGGGAACGATGTCGTTGCCGGGCCGACGAACGGTCATACGGGCACGGTGGCCGAGGAAGTGGCTGCGGCCAAAACTGAAGCCCCTGTAGCTGCGCCACCTGCCGGCTTTGTGTTGATCGATAGTACCTTGACTCCCGGCACGTCGTTCCGCGATTGCGATGATTGCCAAGAGATGGTCGTCGTTCCTGCGGGAAGATTCACAATGGGGTCGCCAGAGAGTGAAGCGGGACGAGGTATTGATGAAGGCCCACAGCGCGAAGTGACGATTGCCAAACCGTTCGCGGTGGGGAAATTTGAGGTGACGTTCGAAGAGTGGGACGCCTGCGTCTCAGCGGGCGGGTGCTATCATGAGCCCGTGGATGCAGGTTGGGGCCGCGGCAAGCGCCCGGTGATCAATGTGTCTTGGGACGACGCGAAGCGATATGTCTCTTGGCTGACCAACAAGACTGAAAGGCCCTACCGGCTGCTCACCGAGGCAGAATGGGAGTATGCGGCGCGAGCGGGCACGACGACGCCCTTTAACACCGGCAAGACCATTACGACGGAGCAAGCCAACTTCAACGGAACCTACACCTATGGGGGCAGCGCCCAGGGGCAATTCCGGCAACAGACAGTCGATGCCGGCTCGTTCAAGCCGAATTCCTTCGGCCTTCACGACATGCACGGCAATGTCTGGGAATGGGTAGTGGATTGCTATAGAGACAGCTACACCGGGGCACCCTCCGATGGCTCGAGCAGCATATCTGGAAATTGCAGTGGCCGTGTCCTTCGCGGCGGTTCATGGATCGGTATTCCTTCGGGCCTCCGCTCAGCTTACCGCTACACGACTACCACAAGCCTTCGGGACGGCTCCTTCGGCTTCCGCGTCGCCCGCGATCTGGAGTGAACCCAGCGATCCGTTCGCCATTTGGGACGGTCCAAAAGGCCGTTCGTTGTGGTAGTCTGCCGCAAAACAACCAAGGTCCCTAAGCAAGGCCCCTAACATGAACGACCGCGTCAAAACGCTGGGCATCGAAGCCCGAAAGCTTTCCCCGGACGAGCGCTTCGAACTCGTCGAGGATATTCTGGCCAGCATGGGCGAACCGGCGCCCCATCATGACCAAGCCTGGCTTGCTGAAATCGAAGATCGCATCGCGGCCGTTGAGCGGGGCGAAGCGCTGTTCATTCCGGTTGAGGACGTTTTCGCCAAGCCTAAGCGGTTGTAATTGTCGTCGTCCACGAAGCGGCTCAGGCCGAGATCGACGATGCCATCGCCAGTATCGCGAAATCTCAGATGCTCTGGGTGATGCCTTCCGCGATGAGGCGCAACGCGGGGTCGCGCGCATTGTCGAAAGCCCGTACGCTTGGAGCCCGCTCGGACGCACGCTGCGCCGCTTCCGTCTCAATCGCTTTCCCTGTGGCATTGTCTATCGCGTGCACAAGGACCGCATCGAGATCTACGCCGTCATGCATCTGAAGCGCCGCCCAGGGTATTGGCGCGACCGGCTAAAGGGCCAGAGCAGGTGATCAACGAAGACGATACTGTTGCGCTGGCCTGCAGCGCGGGAAGGCAATAGTGCGGAAAACCGCGGTAGAGGTTACGCTTCCGCGTCGCCCGCGATCTGGAGTGAGGTGAGCCAGACTTGCTAGGCAGCGTGCCGTTCAACCAACCCCTCGATGTACTTTCGGCGGAGTTCGTGCTAGGAATTTCGCATGAACCAACGCATTAAAACCCTATTTGAGGACGCGCAAAAGCTCACACCTTCCGAGCGCGAGGAGCTTGCCGAACTCCTCCTCGCAACCATCGACGTCGATCCCGAGATCGAGGCGGCTTGGGGCAAGGAAATCGAAGAGCGGATTGCGGCTCATGAGCGGGGCGAAATGATGGCCCGGCCGATCGCCGAGGTGCTCGGCAAATATCTCAAAACATGATCGTCGAAATCGTCCCGGCCGCTGCAGCGGAGCTTGAGGACGCCATCGCCTATTACAACACACAGTGATCTGGGCTCGGCCTCGAGTTTGCCGTCGAGGCTGACGCGGCAGTTCGCAGGATTCTGGACTTTCCCAGTGCCTGGCAGCAATTGGCCGCTGGCATCCGGCGTTGCCCGCTCCGCAGGTTTGACTACGGCCTCGTTTATCGCGTCCGTGGCAATGTGGCGACGATCTACGCCGTCATGCATCTGAAGCGCCGCCCAGGGTATTGGCGCGACCGGCTAAAGGGCCAGAGCAGGTGATCAACGAAGACGATACTGTTGCGCTGGTCTGCGATCTCAAGGACTTTGGACTTTCCGCAGGCGATCCCGGCACCGTCGGGCACGTCTATGCGAAAGGCAGGGCGTACGAAGTTGAGTTCATGACGCTCACCGGCGATACGATTGGTGTTGTGACGCTTGAGGCGGACGTTGTGCGCCCTGTGACCGAGCGCGTGATCGCGGATTCGCGGCAGGTGGCGTGAAGGCCATTAAACTCTCGGACCTGACGCGGCGAGTTGGGCAGGCCATTGGTCGAATTTGCCTCCCTCTGAGCGAGGACATGCCGGGTTTTGGGCTGCAACCGGGAACACGATATGATAGACTTGAGTCATGAATGAACGTGTCAAACGCATATCTGCAGAGGCCAAGGGGCTGAGCCCTGATGATCTCGCTGAACTCGTGGACGACCTGCTCGTCTGCTTACATGAAGCCGACCCCCAGATTGAAATGGCGTGGCTGGAAGAGGCCGAGCGGCGCTGGCAAGACGTCGTTAGCGGCAAGGCTGAATTGATCGACGCTGACACCGTTTTTACTGACATTCGCGACCGGCTAACGAAAGACCGGAATGAGCGCAGTTCGTGAGAATTAGGTTTGTCGCGGAAGCACGAGCAGAACTTTATTCCGTTGCCCGTCACTACGAGACTCAAGCACCCGGGTTGGGTGAGAGGTTCCTGATCGAAACGGAAACGACACTCGGTTACATCAAGCAATATCCGCTCGCCCGGCCACCGCTTGTCGGCGCCGCTCGCCGATGGCGGCTTTCACGTTTTCCTCATGCCCTTCGTTATGCGCTTCAAGACGACGTCATTTATGTACTTGCCGTCGGGCATCTCCGCCGCAAGCCGGACTTTTGGAAAGTTCGATCCCGCCGGCGGCGGCTGTGACCGGTTAAATCCGTACGCCCCGTGACCGAGCGCGAGGTCGCGCATGCGCGGCAGGTGCCTGGCTCCTGGCCCGCATATTCGTTGCGAAGGAGATTTCAGTTCCAGGTGCCTGGCACCGGGATTCGAGCAAGATAGTGCCAGGCACCGGGATTTTGTCGTCTCTCAAACCCGTGAGCTTGTTGGCCCGGAGCCAGTCACCGCTGTCGATGCGATCACCCCGCTCTCTCCTCCTCCGGCCACAACACGTCGAGGGCGAAGGTGTGCACTTCGAAGGGTGGGGCTGAGACCGGGTCGGCGTCTTTGTATGCGGCGACACGCAGCCATTTGTCCCCCGTCAGTGCCATCACTTCGAGCGTGCGTGCATCGGGATCAACGAGCCAGCAGTGCTTGACGCTGTGGGCGGCATAGATGGCGAGCTTGTCGGTGCGGTCGATGCGGGCGGTGGAGGGTGAGAGCACTTCGCACACCCAATCGGGCGCGGTCTCGAAATAGGCCGTCTCGGGGAGCGTTGGCAGCCGTTCACGGCGCCACCCGGCGATGTCGGGGACAACGATGTGTGACCCAAGATGCAGTTCGGGCTCCGCCAGAATGATCCATCCACCCGGTCCGCCACGACCTTTGTGGAAAGGACTGACAACTTCGTCAGCGAGCGAAGTGGCAGCCAAGCTGTGCCGAGGCGCTGGCCGTGGATGGGTATGCAGCACGCCAAACAGGATCTCGCCGACGATGTGGGCGGGAAGCGCCTCGATGTCGGCGTAAGTGGCGGGTCGGGGACGGGTAACCACGGTCATGGTGCGAAGACTAACACACAGCGCTGTGATGCTCCAACCACCTCAAATCAACTTCGCCATGGCGACTGCTGTGTCGCTCATGCGGTTCGAGAAGCCCCACTCGTTGTCGTACCAGGACAGGACCCGCACCAGCTTGCCGTCCATGACCTTGGTTTGGTCGAGATGGAAGATGGAGGAGCGCGGGTCGTGGTTGAAATCCATCGACACGTTGGGCTGATCCGTGACACCGAGAATGCCCTTGAGCGCGCCCTCTGCCGCGTGTCTGATCGCAGCGTTGATTTCGGCCACCGTCGTTTCGTGCCGGGCGATGAACTTAAAATCGACAACCGATACGTTGGGCGTCGGCACGCGGATGGCGGTCCCGTCGAGCTTGCCGTTCAGTTCCGGCAGCACAAGACCGACGGCCTTGGCCGCACCCGTTGACGTCGGGATCATCGACAGCGCAGCTGCTCGTCCGCGATAGAGATCCTTGTGCATGGTGTCGAGTGTCGGCTGATCGCCCGTGTAGGCGTGTATCGTTGTCATGAATCCCTTCTCGATGCCGACAAGGTCGTTCAAGACTTTGGCCACCGGCGCCAAGCAGTTCGTCGTGCACGACGCGTTCGACACGACAAGGTGGTCGTTCGTCAGCTTGTCATGATTGACGCCGAAGACAACTGTCAGGTCAGCGTTATCGGCCGGGGCCGATACCAGGACGCGCTTGGCGCCGGCCGTCAGATGGGCTGCCGCTTTATCTTTCGATGTGAAGATCCCCGTGCATTCCATGGCGATGTCGATGCCCATGGCGCCGTGCGGCAGTTCAGCCGGGTTCTTGATCGCCGTGACTTTGATGGGCCCAGAACCGATGTCGATCGTATCGCCTGAGACCGTTACCACGCCGGGAAAGCGGCCATGGACGCTATCGAAGCGGAGCAAATGCGCGTTGGTTTCGACGGGCCCGAGGTCATTGATAGCGACGACTTCAATGTCCTTGCGACCGCTTTCAGCAATCGCGCGGAGAATATTGCGTCCGATCCGGCCAAATCCGTTGATCGCGACCCGTACAGCCATTGCAAAACTCCTCTTTGGCGGCCCCGTCAAGCGCCCGTGCGCTCTCCTCATTGTGGCGATGGACCGCAATCGGGCGCCATTACGTTGGCGCACCCGTAGGCTGTCAATGCGTCACGAGGATTATCCAAGTTTCCACTTAACTCATTGTCGTTGGCAACTGTGCGGGCCCCCCGCATGGTTTGTTGCGCAAGCGGCCACGACAACCTATCATTCACTTTGATATTGTGGAGATTCGGCAGCGCGGTCGATCATGCCGGATTGCACCAAACGGATAGGCTGATGGCCCAGCGGGAACGAGCAAAATCGAAGCAAGCCGCAACACGCGCGCCCGCCAGTTTGGCCTCGCCTGGCAGCACGATGCCGCTCGAATTGCGGGTCAAGACCTTGGAAATCGAGCTGGAACGCGCTCGCGCCCGCATCCGCGAGCTGGAAGCCAGCCGGGTGGAAGCGGTCAACCGAATTGATTGGGTGATCGATTCGCTCCATAACGTGGTCGAGAAGCACGGCTAGAGGTCCGTGCGATGACCTGTCTCAAGTTTGCGTTTGCAGCGGCAGACTTGGGAACCATCGACATGGGCCAGATATCACTCACGCTCAATGGCAAGATCTACCGAATGGCCTGCGACGACGGCGACGAAGCCCGTCTCCAGGCGTTGGCGGCGCATGTCTCCAAAAAGCTCGACCATCTGGTCGGTGAGTTTGGACAAGTGGGCGACGCGCGCCTGTTTCTCATGAGTGCACTCCTGGTGGCCGACGAACTGTTCGAAATCCGCGATTTGGTGCAGCGGGCCAACATTGCCGGGCTGACACAGGTGGTGACCGCAAGCGACGTGACCCATGCGGATCAGTCCCACCGGGACCGTGACGCCGGATAAGGCCAGAACAACCCTCAAGGACGGCGCTCAGTGCGGTGAGGTGTGTGCGGCGCGGCTTTGGGCTCGATTTTTAACCGTTGGCCGGGTAGTGTCGCAATGCTGCGGGGTTCGTCAGGAACACATGAATCTCCAGGGCCTATAAGATCTGCCTGGGAGCTGTCCCTGACTGGAACCGTGGTTCCGGATATATGGCGCCCACCTTACAATTGTAGGGACCCGGCGAGATCAACCGTTCCAACGGCCACCGCGGCACTTGAATTTCTGCTATTGGGGTCAGACCCCGTTCCACCGCATGCGCGCACAAAACCGCTGCTGAGGTGGCCGGGGTCTGACCCCATCTTTTCGAAGGACCCCCATGCAGGACGCGAAGAAACAACTCCGCGCCAGCGCTCTGAAGCTGCGCAAAGAGGTTCACGATCAGGGCGCGATGGCGAGCGCGGCGGTTGCCGTCCACGGACTGACCTTTCTGGAACCAGAGCTGAAGCAGGGCACGGTGGTGTCCGGGTTCTCCGCCATCCGCGACGAATTCGATCCCGATCATCTGCTCGACCGCCTCAACGGCGATGGCTACCGGATGGCGATGCCGGTCATGCAAGGCAAGGGACAGTCTCTCTTGTTTCGCGCCTGGGCTCCGGGCGACGTCATGTCCAAAGGCTTATGGGATATCGCCGAACCGCTGGCCGATAAGCCCGTGTTGGAGCCAGATGTCCTGCTGGTCCCACTCTTGGCCTATGACGCAAAGGGATATCGCCTGGGCTATGGCGGCGGGTTTTATGACCGGACACTGGCCCGTCTGCGCGCCATGAAACCAATTGTTGCGATCGGCGTGGCGTACAGCGAACAGATGGTCGACGCGGTGCCCCATTCCGATTATGACCAGCCCTTGGATTGGATCCTGACACCTTCAGGGCCGGTGAAGTTTTAGGTTCCCTCTCTCCCCTCACGAGAGTGGGAAAAGGGAGATTTGTTTGCGCCTGTTGTTTCTCGGGGATGTTGTGGGCCGCTCAGGCCGCAGGGCTGTGGTTGAGGCGCTGCCCAGGCTGCGCGAGCGCTATGCGCTGGATTTCGTCATCGTCAACGGCGAGAACTCTGCTGGCGGGTTCGGCATCACCGAAGCCATTATGGACGAGTTGATTGATGCCGGCGCCGATGCCGTCACGCTTGGCAATCACGCGTTCGACCAAAAAGATGCGCTTGTATTTATTGAGCGCCAGCCGCGTCTGATCCGGCCGCTCAATTTTCCCAAAGGCACGCCCGGCCGGGGGGCTGGACTGTTCAAGGCGAAGAACGGAGCTGATGTGCTGGTCATCAACGCCATGGGCCGCGTGTTCATGACCGAACTCGATTGTCCGTTCCGCGCCATCGACAGCGAATTGACGGCGTGCGGTTTGAAGCGTGGTGCCGACGCGATCTTTATCGACTTCCATGCTGAAGCCACCAGCGAAAAGCAGGCGCTGGGACTGTTCGTCGATGGCCGCGCAAGCGTGGTCGTTGGAACCCACACTCACAGCCCGACCGCGGACGAGCGGGTTTTGCCGGGCGGCACAGCTTATATGTCGGACGCTGGCATGTGCGGCGACTACAATTCGGTGCTGGGCATGGACAGCGAAGAACCGATCAACCGCTTTTTGACGCGGATTCCGCGTGAGCGGTTTGAGCCTGCACTTGGCCCGGCCACCGTTGCGGGGATGGCCGTCGAGATCGACGACAAGACCGGGCTCGCTGTGTGGACCAAAGGTTTACGGCTCGGTGGTGTTTTGGCGCCATCCGAGCCGCTGCGTTGGGTGAGTTTGCCCGAAGTGGTATCCAAAGATTGACGTCGTAATTTCCGGCCCGCTTGACCGCGGCGAGGGCCGTCGCGCAAGTAGGGGCAGAACCACCACCATCGAAGCGCTTAGAGAATCTTATGGCCGGCCATTCCGCCTATAAAAATATCATGCACAAAAAGGGCCGCAAAGATGCGGTCCGGGCCAAGATGTTTGCCAAGTTCGCCCGCGAAATCACCGTGGCCGCCAAGGCTGGCATGTCCGATCCGGCCATGAATCCGCGCCTGCGGCTTGCCATCCAGACGGCACGCGCCGAAAATATGCCCAAGGACAATATCGACCGGGCGATCAAGAAAGCCTCCGGCAGCGACACCGCGACTTATGAGCAGATCCGCTACGAGGGATACGCCCCGGGCGGTGTGGCCCTAATCGTCGAAGCGTTGACAGATAACCGCAATCGCACAGGTGGCGTCGTTCGCTCGGTGTTTACGAAGTACGGCGGCAATCTCGGCGCCACCGGCTCGGTCAGCCACATGTTCACTCACGTTGGAGAGATTTCATACAAGGCGGCAGCCGGGTCCGCCGATGCCGTATTGGAGGCCGCCATCGACGCTGGCGCCGACGATGCTGTCTCGGATACCACCGGGCATCTGATTGTCTGTCCGTTCGACAGCTTAGGAACAGTGGCTGGCACCCTGGAAGCCAAACTTGGCGAAGCCGAAAGCGTCCGGTCGATCTGGAAACCGAACCTCTCAACTCTGGTTGACGAAGATGCTGCCCACTCGATCATGAAGATGATTGCGGCGCTGGAAGAGGATGACGACGTCCAGAACGTCTATGCCAACTTCGAATTCTCCGATGAGATCCTGAAGAAGTTGACGGCGGCGTGAACTCGCAGGTCAAGATGGTCGCAAGTTGATGCGATTTCCGATCAAAATCAGGGCCACCCAGCGTAAGCAAAGCTTAAAGCGCCTCACGGAAAGCGCGGGCAAATGCGAATAGAATTTGAGACCGTGAGCGAACGGTTCTTCGAGACTTTGACCGTACAGTCCACCTCGCTGATGACTATATCAGGGAACGGATCAATGACCGGTGAATACATGAACGTGGATCGATACACGGCGCAATTGCAGCTCGAGGTTTTGAGCAAAGTGTCGCGCGAAATGCAGCAGGCGCAGCGGCGCAAACAATCTCTGTTTAACGACTTGAGAACGGCAGATGGGCGCCCGATTTTTTCGCTGCCTGACGTCAGCGAAGCTCAAACTTAGCGGCGCGCCGTTATGTCCAGAAGACCCCCAACGCGATGAGTGCCGCGCCTGCGAGCATCATGAGGATGGCTGCGACCCCGAAGAACTGAGCGGCGAAGTGACCGACAACGGTTGAGGCCGCCGCCGTCACCTTTCCAGCGGATGTTTTCCGCGACGCAATGTCCTGCAGCCTGCGCTCAATCTCCGTCGGGTTGCCCGCTGATCTGCGGCCGCGTGCAACGTCCATGGCCGAGTCGATCGCGGCACCCTTCAGGTCGTAACGCGACGTTCGCCGGTAGAGAAGCCAGCCGAGCACGAACAAAACCGCGCCCGCAACGAACATCCAGAGATTCGACATCAAGGCGGCCGTGTTCATCGGTGGGCTCCGGCGGGTGCTTTTGCGGCATGCGACGCGTTGAGACCCGCAGACTGCCCGCCATTGCCGGCTGATGCAAGGCGGGCCCGGCAGCGAATCGCGAACCATGTTATGGCGGTGCTCATGAGCAGTCCGCCAATCCGAATCATCGGCCTCGACCCAGGTCTCCGCCGCACCGGCTGGGGGATTATTGAGTCGGATGGAGTTCGTCTCGTTTACGTCGCCTCCGGCGTCATCACATCAAAAGGCGACGACGATCTCGCCTACCGGCTGCGCGAACTGTATGAAGGAATTTCGGGTGTCATTGCCAGCTTCAAGCCGGCCGAAGCCGCAGTCGAAGAAACGTTCGTCAACGACAACCCGCGCTCGACCCTCAAACTCGGCCAGGCTCGCGGCATGGCACTGCTGGCGCCGGCTATGAAGGGTCTCACCGTCGCCGAATACACCCCCAACCTGATCAAAAAGACGGTGGTGGGCGCCGGTCACGCCGAAAAGCATCAGATCCAGGCGATGATCGGGTTTTTGCTGCCGAAGGCGAAGTTTGACAGTGCGGACGAGGCGGATGCGTTGGCGATTGCCATTTGTCATGCAAGCCACCGGGGGGTCAGGCGGTTGGAACAGGCTGCCACCGGCAACGGGCAGCGGCCCGCAGCCAGAACGAGATAGGGAATTGGCTTTGACGACGAACCTCAGCGCAATGACAACTTCACCGATGCGACGGCTGCCGGTTGGCGGCTGCCCGCTGCCGGGGTGTCACCATGATCGGTAAACTCCGCGGCAAAGTCGACGCCATCGGCGAAAGTCACGCCATCATTGATGTCAACGGCGTCGGCTATGAGGTGCAGCTGTCGTCGCGTACGTTGCGCAACATCAAGCACGGCGATGAGGTGGTGCTGACCATCGACACCCATGTGCGCGAAGACGCCATCCGGCTGTTCGGGTTCCAAAGCGAAGTCGAACGCAATTGGTTCCGCACCTTGCAGAGCGTGCAAGGCGTCGGATCGAAGGTGGCGCTCGCCGTCCTCGGCGTGCTGTCGACGAACGATATTGCGAATGCCATCGCGTTGCAAAACTGGGCGGCCCTCGAGCAGACCCCGGGTGTAGGCAAGAAGCTCGCGCAGCGCATCACGATGGAACTGAAAGAAAAGGCGCCGGCGCTGTCTGTTGCCGGTCTCAACGTTCCGGCGGGCAACACCGCAGGTGGCGTCGCAGCGGACCCCATCGATGGCCATGCGGCGGCTGAGGCCATGTCGGCGTTGATCAACCTTGGCTACAATCCCGGACAGGCGTCAGCTGCAATAGCGGCGGCCATGAAGGACTTAGGCGCAGACGCCGACACCGCCAAACTTATCCGGCGCGGATTGAAAGAACTGGCGCGGTAGCCAGGCGTTCACACCCATCCGTTGATCGGCCGGCCGGGCACTGTTGTTGGCACGCGAGAAAAGCTGGCCCTGCCGTAGCCCTATATTATCGTGTATGAAGTCCAGGATGACCTAAACGAGGTTTGGATCTTGCGCGTCTTTCATATGGCTCAAGACCGGCCCTGAACTTTGGACCGCCCGATGAACCTCTTCGCATCCCCTCGCACATGGTTTTTTCTCAGCCTCATCTGGATGGCGGCTATATTCTTCGTCAGCTGGAGCCGCTGGCCGCATATACCGCTGGACTCAAGTCCAAATGATCCCAAGACGCTCGATCTCTATGCCATCGCCACGCTCAATCACTCCATCTTCTACGTTCTGCTCGCCACTCTGGGACCGATGGTCTTGATGGTCGTTATGAGAATGGCGCAGAAGAAGCTGAAGGCCTCGCGGGAGCGCGGCGAGTGAACATCTTCGTCGATGCCGATGCCTGCCCGGTCAAGGACGAAGCCCTCAAAGTTGCCGAGCGATATCAAGCCGAAATATTCTATGTGTCGAACAGTTGGATGCGGTTGCCCGAAAGCGATCTGGTCCACCGTGTTGGCGTGCCGGATGGCCCCGACGCCGCTGACGACTGGATCGCAGAGCGCGCAACAGCGTCAGACATTGTTGTCACGGCCGATATTCCCCTAGCGTCGCGCTGTTTAACGGCCGGTGCCCGCGTGGTCGGCCCAACAGGCAAAGCGTTCACTCAAGCCGGCATCGGCATGGCGCTGGCCATGCGCGATTTGAATCAGCATCTGCGTGAAACGGGCGAAAGCCATGGGTTCAACGCCAGTTTTACCCGCGACGACCGCTCACGCTTCCTGCAGGCCATGGAGCAGGCGGCACAATCGATCCTGCGCAAAGCCTAACGGCCGGACATAGGCTCAGCACCAGGACAGAGTAAAATTCCGTTTACTTTCCTGTGTTAGCCTTTGACTGGTTGGTCGGTTAGCAAAGTTGCGTCAATCCGTATGATCTCCAGAGACCGCATCATGGCCGTCACGCGGCCCTCGCGCTATGCCTCGCTGCATGCGGCTGCGATGTATGATGAGCGCCGTTGGGCCCAACGCCGGACAGGCATTATGCCGGGGTTCATCCTGACGGACCGGCTGCAGGCGGCCGTGCTCTGTATTGTGCGCGACATGTCGGCCACGGGTGCCCTGGTCGAGCTGATTATCGATCGATACAGCATCATTTCGACGGCCGAAGCCTTACCGAACACTTTCCGCCTGGTTCTGCGCACCGACGATGCCGAAGTCGATTGCCAAGTGGCCTGGCGCGAAGAACGCCGGATTGGCGTGCGCTTTGTGGGCGGGCTGCGCCACTTACCCAAGAAGCCGCCATTGAAGAAGCCGCTCAAGAAGCGCTGATTTTCGCTAAGCTAGACTGCTGTCCCCGTTTTTCGCAGCTGATGGGAGCGCTGGCGGTGTCCGCCAGAAATTGCGCGGCAACACTGTCTTTTCCAAGCATTAAACATCTTTCCTTACGCTTCGTTTACGAGTGTTGATCAAATATGAACCCGGGCGGTGACGTGCGGCGGTATCGATTTAGGAGTGCGCAAGGATGGCTCTCCTGCAAGCGCAAACGGCAGGTAACCAGATGTATCAAGTAGCAGCAGGCACCACGCATGCGATTGAGCGGCGATGGGCGGTGCGCAAACCCGTTGCAACGGGTGGCACAATTCTGAGCCACGAGTTGTCCGTGCCGGTGCACTGCATATTGCGGGACATCTCCACGACGGGTGCCCGGCTTGAACTGCACGTGAATGAGGACAATCTGCTCGGGCCGCGCATCAAGCTGCCGGCATATTTCACGCTGGTTATCCGCGTCGATCGCGTTGAAGTCGATTGTGCGATCGTGTGGCGCAAGTCGGGCGATCTCGGCGTGCGATTCGTGGCGACGCCACGGCCATATGTGCGCAGCGCGCGCTGAGGCATCAGCTCAATTCTGCGGTGAAGAGTACCGATCCCGCGGGGTCCGAGGCCCATACGGATGATTTGTGTGTGAGGTGCCCGGTGCCGGGCCGCGGTCGCTTGACGGCGCGCGCGAATAGCCCCACGAACAAACCATGACCGACCGGCTCATCACTTCGGCAAAACGCGAGACGGATGCCTTTGAAGCGCACATCCGGCCGCAGTCGCTTGCTGAGTTCATCGGCCAGGAGCAGGCGCGCGCGAATTTGCGCGTGTTCATCCAAGCCGCCAAGTCACGCGGCGATGCGCTGGATCACGTATTATTTGCCGGCCCGCCAGGGCTTGGCAAAACAACGCTTGCGCAAATCATGGCGCGTGAGCTTGGCGTTGGATTTCGCGCCACGTCCGGCCCGGTGATTTCCAAGGCGGGCGATCTGGCCGCGTTGCTGACGAACCTGGAAGATCGCGACGTTCTGTTCATCGACGAAATTCACCGGCTCAATCCGGCGGTTGAAGAAATCCTTTATCCGGCGATGGAGGACTTCCAACTCGATCTAATCATCGGTGAAGGCCCCGCCGCGCGATCCGTGCGCATCGATCTTGCGAAGTTTACGCTGGTCGGCGCGACGACACGGTCCGGCTTGCTGACAACGCCACTGCGGGACCGGTTCGGCATTCCGATCCGTCTCAATTTTTACACCACCGAAGAACTCGAACAGGTGGTCACGCGCGGGGCTCGCGTGCTGAATGCGCCGCTGCGGGCTGACGGCGCACGCGAAATTGCACGCCGGGCGCGTGGCACGCCGCGCATCGCCGGGCGGTTGTTGCGGCGCGTGCGCGACTTCGCGGCCGTCGCCGGTGTTGAGATCATTGATGCTGGGATCGCCGACACAGCGTTGCGCGCTCTCGAAGTCGACAGTGAGGGCCTCGACGCGCTCGATCATCGCTATCTCAACTGTATCGCGAAGAACTACGAAGGCGGACCGGTCGGCATCGAGACGATGGCGGCGGCCCTGTCGGAGCCGCGCGATGCGCTGGAAGAAATCGTCGAGCCCTATCTTTTGCAGCAAGGCTTCATTAGCCGCACGCCGCGCGGGCGCATGTTGACGCTGCGGGCGTTCAAGCATCTGGGTTTGAGCGGCCCGCCGCGTGCGTCCTCGCCTGACCTGCCGTTGTTTGGATCGGAAGATCCGGAGGATACGGGGCTCAACTGACGACGGTGGTCTGAGCCCAGATTGCTATCACCGTTTCGCCCATGTCTGTGGGTCAGGGTGATGTCGTTCAATTCCAGGGGGCAATACGTCAGTGTTTTCACGGCGCGACATTCTCAAAGCGATCGCGGTGATGGGCCTCGGTGGCACGGCGTTGGGCGGGTACGCCGTTGCCTCGACGCTTCGCCAAAGGGTCACGCGCTATGCGGTGACGCCGCCGGGCTGGACCCCGGGTCTCACTGTGCGTCTCGCCATTCTGGCGGACCTGCACGTGTGCGATCCCTGGATGTCATTAGAGCGTGTCGAACAGATTGTCGCCCAAACCAACGCAGTGGGTGCCGACGCGGTTCTTTTGCTAGGCGATTACATCGCCGGTCACCGCATAGGGAAGATGTCGACGGAAATTGCTCCACCACAGTGGGCTGCGGCTCTTGGCGGACTGAAGGCTCCACTCGGTGTTCACGCCGTCCTTGGAAATCATGACTGGTGGGATGAACGCGAGGTGCAGCAGCGGCGCGCCGGGCCGACGCGAGCGGGCCGCGCACTGGAGAACGCGGGCATTCCGGTTTATGAAAACAAAGCCATCCAACTGCAAAAGAACGGCAGGCCGTTCTGGATCGCTGGACTTGGCGATCAGTGGGCCTTCTGGCCGTCGAACACTGATTATGAGCGCTTCAAACAGCGCGGAAAAATCGACTATACCGGCGTGCACGATCTGCCGAAGACCATGGCGCAGATTACAAACAAGGCTCCAGTGATCTTGATGGCGCACGAGCCCGATATCTTTCCGCAGGTCGATGATCGCGTGTCGCTCACGCTCTCAGGCCACACCCACGGTGGACAAGTGCGCATTTTTGGCTATTCGCCGATCGTTCCTTCAAAGTTCAAGAACCGCTACGCCTACGGCCATATCGTCGAAGTCAACCGGCACTTGATCGTTTCGGGTGGGCTTGGCTGTTCGGGCTTGCCCGTCCGGTTCGGCTCGCCGCCCGAGATTGTCGTTGTCGACCTTGGCAGCGAGGCGGCCGTATGACCTCTCCACAATGGCCAGATTTGTCTGGCCGCCTGATTGATGACGATAAGGGCCGCGGGCACATCTTGCCGGTGCGGGTCTATTTCGAAGATACGGACGCCGGCGGCATTGCCTATCACGCCTCTTACATTCGCTGGTGCGAACGGGGCCGCACGGACTTCCTGCGGCTGCTCGGCACCGATAGCCGCCGGCTGATCGACGGATCCGCGAGCCACGAACCTGCCGCGTTCGTCGTTCGCCGCATGACCTGCGACTTCCTGAGACCGTCGCGCATGGACGATGTTTTGGAGGTCGGGACGCGGGTCAAGGCGCTTGGCGGCGCCAGTGTCACGCTGTTACAAGCCGTCAAACTCGATGGCCGCGCGGTGTTCGAAGCCGAAGTGACGGTCGTTCTGGTGGCGGTGTCGGGCAAGCCGGTTCGCCTGTCTTCTGCTGTCAGGGCGGGCTTCATTTCTCAGAGTTAACCACGCCACCACCGTCACAGCCTGGAATACCTATTGCGCGCGGCAGTTATAATCCCGCCCCTCTCCCGACAAATCCGGCGTGGACAAATGGACCGGGCCTTTGGATGATGGGCCAACGGGGCCGGGTGCGTGCGTTCAGGGGACGATGATGACCACCGAGAAGGACATGAGCGGCGTCGATCTCGACATGAAGGATGCCGTCGAGGGTTATGAGCGGTTCCGTCGCGAATTCGACCGGGACAAGGCGTTCTATGCCGGCCTGGCCAGTAAGAAGCAAAAACCAAAGCTGCTATGGATCGGGTGCTGCGACAGCCGCGTGGTGCCGTCGCAAATAACCTCGGCGGATCCCGGCGAGCTGTTCGAGGTCCGCAACATCGCCAACTGCGTGCCGCCGGCCGGTGCCGATGACGACACGGTCGGCGCCGCCATCGAATACGCCCTCGGCCACCTCGGCATCGACGACATCGTCGTGTGTGGTCACACCGGCTGCGGCGGCGTTCAAGCGCTGCTCGAAACGATCCCGCCCGATCAGGAAGCCCACCTCGGCCGCTGGGTCGAATACACCCGCCCCGCGCACGATCTCATTCGCGCCGCTCGAATCGAAGGCGACGGCAAGCTGATGGCGACGATTGCTGCCCACCTACAGTTCCAACTCGACAACTTGATGACCTACGAAATCGTGCGCCGCGGAGTTGAGGATGGCCGCGTTGGCGTCCACGGCTGGCTCTACGACATGGAGACCGGCGAAGTCGTGATCTACGACCGCTTGAAGGGCGAATGGCGGGAGCTGTCGCAGCAACCCGCAACCTAAGCCACGCGTCGTGTCTTTGTCTCGAAAATTGGGGACAAACCGCACTCGGTGATCGCGTGGCGAGCCCTTGTTTCGTCATATTGCGCGGCAACATGCCCTGTTGGTGCAGCGGGGGTGACGAGGCACGTCTTCACGAACCTTCTGCACATGGCGGGGCAGCCGCGCGTGGTTGAGGGTGTGCGTTCCCGATGCGGCACTGAGACAAGTCTCCAAGGCGGTTTTTCAAAATGAATCCAGCGGACGTCGCGCAATCCACGATCGCCCCGGCGACTTCGGGTGTGTCGTTTTACGAACTCTTCATTCACGCTTCCCCGATCGTTCAATTCGTGATGGTCGGTTTGCTCATCGCATCGATCTGGTCGTGGGCAATCATCGTCGAAAAACTGTTCGCATTCCGCCGCGCCAAGATCGAAGCCGACCGGTTCGAACAGACGTTCTGGTCCGGCCAGTCGCTCGATGAACTCTACAGCGGCCTGTCGCGCGGCAGCACGATCGTCATGGCCGCATTGTTTGTTGCCGCGATGCGCGAGTGGAAGCGCTCAGTCGAAGGCAACATCCGCGCACTGGGTGGCATTCAATTGCGCGTTGAAAAGGTGATGGATGTGACGATCAGCCGTGAGATGGAGCGGCTCGACCGGCGCTTGCTATTTCTGGCGACCGTCGGCTCAACGGCTCCGTTCGTCGGCCTGTTCGGGACGGTCATCGGCATCATGACCAGCTTCCAGGCCATCGCCGTTTCGAAGAACACCAACCTCGCTGTTGTGGCGCCAGGGATTGCCGAAGCGCTGTTTGCGACGGCGTTAGGTCTCGTTGCGGCCATTCCGGCGGTCGTCTTCTACAACAAGTTTTCCGCCGACAGCGCGCAGATCAGCCAGCGCCTTGAAGCCTTTGCCGATGAATTCGCCGCGATCGTTTCGCGCCAGATCGACGTGCGGAGCTAACCGAAATGGGAGCCAGTCTCAAAGCGGCGGGTGGCGGAGGCAGCAGGCGGCGGCGTGGACGCCGTCATGCTCCGATGTCTGAAATCAACGTCACGCCGATGGTTGACGTGATGCTGGTGCTGCTCATCATCTTCATGGTGGCTGCCCCGCTTCTGACAACCGGGCTGCCGGTTGACCTGCCGCAAGCAAAAGGTCAGCAACTGCAGGCGAAGGAAGAGCCGCTGGTCGTCACAGTGCAGGCCAACGGCGACATCGCGATCGGTGAAACCCAAGTGCCGCTCGATGGTCTCGTCGATAAACTGAAAGCGATTGCCAAGAATGGCGCTGAGCAAGCGCTCGTGGTCAAAGCCGATAAAGTCGTTCCGTTTGGTGTCGTCATCAAAGTGATGGGCCGGCTCGGCGAGGCCGGGTTCAAGAAAATGCAGTTCCTCGCCGAGGGGGAAGGAGGCTAGAGCGCGGTGCAGTTCGGGTTCGCCATCTCCGTCGTCCTGCATGCAGCACTTCTGGCTTGGGCATTCCTGACCATCCAGTCGACGCCAGAGTTGCGCGCGCCCGAACCCGAAGCCATCGCGGTGGCGCTGATTACGCCGTCTGAACTCTTGCAGTTGAAGAAGGGCAGCACGACCGCAAAGGAACTCGAAGCCAAAGCCAAAGACGAACCCAAGCCCGACACGTCGAAACTTGAGGCGCCCAAGCCCAATCCTGTTCTGGCACCCACGCCGCCAGCGGAGCCGCCGCCTCCGCCACAGGAGGTTGCGAAGGCCGAGCCACCGCCGGTCCCCGAGCCGCCCCAACCCGAACCGCCAAAGCCTGATCCGATTGCTGAAAAGCTCGCCGAGCCACCGCCTGCGCCCGCACCTGGCCCGACGCCCGACGAGTTGAAGGCGCAGGAAGACGCCAAACAGAAGGCCGAAGCTGAGAAGAAAAAGGCTGAGGACGACAAGAAAAAGGCCGAAGAGAAAAAGAAAGCGGACGAGAAAAAGAAGGCCGACGACGCCAAGAAGAAGGCCGAGCAAAAGAAACTCGCAGACGCCAGAAAGAAGGAAGAGGACGCAAAGAAAAAGGCGGACCCCGCCGATCGTCTTGCAGCCCTCCTCAACAAGGACCCAACCAAGAAAGGTGCGCCGAACTCCGCTACGCCGCGAACCAAGCCGACCGACTACACAGGACCGACGGCTGGAGCGGAGAAGGGAACCGCCGACAAGCTCTCAGTTCGCGAGGGGGACTTGCTGCGCGGCATGCTGCGCACTCAGATCGCCAATTGTTGGCGCTTGCCGGGCGCGGGCGGAGGAACGGAAACGCCGATCCTAACATTAAAATGGCGAATGCGGCCCGATGGGACGATCGATGGCGAACCGCTCGTCGACAAACCTGCCACTGGTCCCCTGGCGTCGCTGGCCACGGAAGCCGCGATTCGCGCCGTCAAAGGCTGCCAACCCTACGATTTGCCAAAAGACCTTTACGCCACAGGCTGGAAAGAAGTGATCTGGGAGTTCGATCCCAGCCAGATGCTGTAGTAGGGATCGCGTGCAGACCCCTAGCCATGCCCCATTTCGCGTCTATCGCTGTGCTTCGCGAAGCAATCGCTACAACCGCATGAAAAGAATCCCATGGGCAGCCATACGATGATGACGAACCGGCAGACTGTGATTGCAAGATCCTTGAACCGGCTCCGGTCACTCGTGCGCGCGCTCCCCGCCGCAGTTGCACTCATCGCAATGGCAGCACCCGCGTCGGCACAATTGCAAGGCCGGCAGACCGAAGGATCGCTGGCGCCCATCCCCATCGCCATTCCTGAATTCACCGGAGACAATCCCAAACTCGCTGCTGAAATCTCCAACATCATTGCCAGTGATCTCGGCAATTCAGGATTGTTCAAACCGCTCGATCGCGCGTCGTTTCTTGAGCAAATCACGGACCCAAGTAAGCCGCCGCGCTTTCCCGATTGGCGCCAGATCGGCGCCGACGCATTGGCTGTTGGCCGCGTTACACGCGGAGCCGATGGCAGACTTTCGTCGGAGTTTCGTTTGTGGGACCCGGCTGGTGGCAAGCAGTTGGCTGGCCAGCGCTTTTCAACCAGTGAACAAAACTGGCGCCGTGTTGGCCACATTATCGCCGACCAGATCTACGAGCGGCTGACGGGAGAAAAAGGTTACTTCGATACACGCGTCGTTTTCATTGATGAGACCGGCCCCAAAGAAAAGCGCATCAAGCGTCTTGCGATCATGGATCAGGATGGCGCCAATGTGCGGCTGTTATCAAAGGGACAAGAGATTGTTCTGACGCCGCGGTTCAGTCCAACGCAAAGCGAAATCACCTTCATGTCCTTCACGCAAGATCAGCCGCGCGTGTTCCTGATGAATCTCGAGACCGGCAAGCGAGAGGTTGTCGGCGAGTTTCCAGGCATGACATTCGCGCCGCGTTTTTCGCCGGATGGTCAGCGTGTGATCATGAGCCTGCAAGCGGAAGCCAACAGTTCGATTTACGAACTCGACCTTCGTTCAAAACAAACGCGGAGGCTGACGCAGTCGGATGCGATTGATACGGGACCCAGTTACTCGCCCGATGGACGGCAGATCGCCTTTGAGTCCGATCGCGAGGGCACCCAGCAGATCTACGTTATGAATTCCGATGGTTCGGGCGTCCGCCGGATCAGCCTTGGCGAAGGGCGCTATTCGACGCCGGTCTGGTCACCGCGAGGGGACTATCTCGCGTTTACCAAGCAACTCGGCGGCCGGTTTCTGATCGGCGTGATGCGGCCCGACGGGTCGGCCGAGCGAATTCTGACCGAAGGGTTCCACAATGAGGGCCCGACCTGGGCGCCGAATGGCCGGGTCCTGATGTTTTTCCGGGAAGGCCAGGGGCAGGGGGCGGGGCCGCGAATCTATTCGGTCGACATCACCGGATATAACGAGCGAGTCGTGCCAACGCCGTCTTTCGCGTCCGATCCGGCCTGGTCACCGCTCCTGAACTGAGACAGTGCTTAAGGTGATGTTAACGTTTCATGTTGTACTCTTGACGTCGAACTTCCGAAATCCTCGGAGGCTGTTTGCTGCGTAATTCCAAATGGTTATATGCCTCGACGTATTCGAGGTGCCGGCCCTGAGGAGCAAGAAACACGGCGTGGTATTTTCGCATCAACAGGGGTGGAAAACAGTGTGACAACTGCCTCTGTCCTTGATCGAAGCGGCCCATGCCAGTACCCCATTAAGCGGCTACTTGCCGAACAACAGGAGACAAGACCATGCAGGGTATTAAGGGGCTGATCGTTCTCTCGGCTGCCGTGGTGGCTGTTGCGCTCGGCGCGTGCCGTCGTGAAGAAGCGGCCCCGATGAAACTCGGTGCTGAAGTTCCGGCTGCCACGGAAGTGGCTCGCTAAGTCTCGACCGGTCAAATTTGCTGAAGACTCTACAAGGAGAAAGACTATGAAGGGCGCTATCGTTCTCGCTGCCGTTATCGTTGCTGTTGCTCTCGGCGCTTGCCGCCGCGAAGAAGCTGCTCCGATGAAGCTCGGTGCTGAAGTTCCGGCTGCTACGGAAGTAGCACGCTAATAACACCGTGCTTTTCCAGTTCGCTGGGAAGGACACACAGATTAAGACCGGATTGTCTCTGCTCACGCAGGTACAGTTCGGTCTTCGTCGTTTCAAGCGGCAAAACGCGGTACATGCGGCGCTGCTTCGTGCCGCGAATTGCGCCAATCCCGTGCGACTATTGTGCGGGCTCTAAGACAAAAGCTCTTGAGGAATCACGCGGTTCGGCCACATTTTGGTGCGATCCCTCAACTATCAGCTTTGATCTTCCATGCAGTCGGATTCCGCGTCGCTTGCCGTTCGGTGTCCCGCAGTCGCTCTCAAACCGGGCGAAATGAGGTCCTCAATGACGGTTCTTGCCAACGTTTCCCGAACGATGCGCCTGGCTTTCGTGGCGCTCGCCGTGATCTCCGCCGGCGGTTGTGCCAACAAACAAGAGGGCGCGGATGCGGGCCAGCTCGGACCAGGCGACGGCAAGGGGGGGCCCGTTACGCCCGGCACGCAGCGCGACTTCAGCGTCAACGTTGGCGATCTCGTCTATTTCTCGTCGGATAGCTCTGACCTGACGCCCGAAGCCCAGACGACGCTGCAAAAGCAGTCGCAGTGGCTCAAGCAATACCCGCAGTTTACGATTACGGTTGAGGGGCATGCCGATGAGCGCGGCACGCGTGAGTATAATATCGCATTGGGTGCCCGCCGCGCCACGTCCGTTCGCAACTTCCTCGCTCAGAATGGTATCAATGCCTCGCGGCTGCGCACCATCTCTTACGGCAAGGAACGGCCAGTTGCTGTTTGTGACGATATCTCGTGCTGGTCGCAGAACCGCCGTGCTCAGACTGTTCTGAACAGCCGGGTTGCGTCTTAACCGGCACCAGCACGCGTGCTGAAATCCTATGGAATAAGCACAGTTTAGCCCCAATGACTTGGCATACCTCGCGGCTGTGACAGTCACAAACGAGGTCTGCGTTATGCCGCGGGCGGATACAAAGCGCTGGTCACCAGTTTTGATTGCGGTGACGCTGGCCTGCATGGCGATGGTGCCTGATCTGTCCGCTGCGGCGGAGGGTGACGGCATCGACGGCGATCAGCCGGCGAGCGATTCAGAAATTCATACAGCATTCGACACCGCTGCACCGGCGCCATCGGCAGGCGACGAACTCTACGCATCGGCGCTATTGGAACTGCAGGCGGGGCGTTTCGAAATGGCCCAGCGGCAGTTTGAAATGTTTGTGGCTGGCTCGCCCAACAGTCCGCTCACGGCGGACGCCCGCAAGCACCTGTCCGAACTTTACAATCGGCCAGTTCCGGATGCGCTTGGAGCTGTCCCGGTGCCCCGCCGGCTTGATCGTCTGGCAAAGCCCTCTGATCGCGCGGCACCGGCGTTGCCATCGCCAGGTGCGGGCGTGCGCCGTGCGGCCCTGCCTCAACCGGTGCCCGCTGCCATTGAAGACAGTTTTATCGCCGAGGCCGGCGACCGGATCTTTTTTGCCGCCGGAAGTGCTGACCTGGGCGCGCGTGCACGCGCTGTGATCGCAGCCCAGGCCCGATGGTTGAAGCGCCGCAGCGAACTCCATGCCGTCGTCGAGGGGCATGCTGACGATGCGCCGCAGACGGCGGACCAGCACGAACGGCTGTCAGCGGCACGTGCGGAAGCGGTTTTCTCCCGTCTGGTTGAAGAGGGGCTCGCCCGCGAGCGAATTAGCATTGCGCCGTGGGGCCGCGACCGTCCGGTCGCAACGTGTGGCGGGCCGGATTGTGCCGCCCAGAACAGGCGCGCTGTCACGGTCCTCACCCCAAAGTCCCAGTACATTGGCGGGCTTGGGACAGGGGCTGGCGGCATACCGTATGCTGCCGGGAGTACCGCTCCGGCACGATAAGGCCGGTGCAGCCGTGCCAAGTTGACAAGGCGCCCCAAAACGCCGCAGCGTTGGACTGAACATGAAATGTGGTGGACGACCTGACCGGTGATGCAGGAACACACGCGCATCAGCCGCCCGATGGCTCCCCATAACGAACGAAAGAGTAGCGACGTGAAGACAACCTTGCCTCGACGTGAGACGCTCTTATTGGCGGCCACCCTTGCTGGATGTTTGCTCGTCGCGGGCTCTGCCGCTTGGGCACAGCAAGTGCCGCCTGCGGCTGCGGGCAAGCCACCGGCCGCTGCACAGAAGTCAAAGGGTGCCGACGGCGATGCAGGACTGCGCCAACGTGTCGAGCAATTGGAAGAGCAGTTGGTTGATTTGCAGGTCGTCATCGGCACGCTGGAATCGCTCGCCCGGTCGGGCGGAACAGGTGCATCCGGGTCGCAGCCCTATCGGGCCCCAGCAGCGTCCGGTGATAGCGGCGACGGACGCATTGACGCGCTCGAAACTCAGATCCGCGCTCTAACCCAGCAAGTCGATCAGCTGTCCGGGAAAGCCCCCAGCACGGTGGCGTCTGACATGCCTTGGACCTCCGGTCCTGCAGCAGCTCCCCCCCCTGTGACATCCAACCAGTTTGGATCGACGACCGTAAATTCAACTCAGGCAGACGAGATTGGTGGCTTGATCGAAAGCGATACAGGTCTGCCTGACAATCCCACTCGCCCGATGCCGCCTTCCGGTAATGCCACCGAACGTGTGTCGCCGGCGGCTGCAGCCCTGCCACCGGCAGTGGGCCAAATCGCGGCGCTCGATCCGCCGGCGACGGGTGACAATCCCAAACAGGACTACGAACGTGCGTACGGCTACCTGCTGCAGCGCGACTACGGTGCAGCCCAAGCCGGTTTCACCGGGTTCCTGAAGCAGTATCCGAAGGATTCGCTGGTGCCAAACGCGCTCTACTGGCTCGGCGAGACGCACTACGTCCAGAAGAACTTTGGCGATGCCGCCGAGGCCTTCGACATCGTCACGCAGGCTTATGGGTCGAGTTCGAAAGCACCTGACAGCCAATTGAAGCGCGGCATGTCGCTCGCTCAGCTCGGCAAGAAGCAGGAAGCCTGTTCCGTGCTCGGTCAAGTCTCGACGAAGTTTGCCAGCGCACCGCCGCACGTGAAATCCAAAGCCGATGGCGAGCGTCAGCGCATCGGCTGCCCCTGACCACGGCGGAGGCGGCGGGTCATGATCCAACAGCCGTCCATGTCCGATGACGGAGTGACGGCGCTGCTGGCGCCCTTGCACCGGTTTAATCGAGTGGTGCTGGCCGTGTCGGGCGGGCCCGACAGCATGGCCCTGCTGTATCTGGCAGGGCGTTGGGTTGAGATCGCACCCACAGAGCATCGAACTTTCCATGTTGTGACGGTCGATCATCGTCTGCGGCCCGGGTCGCGGTCCGAAGCTGAGTGGGTCGCCGCTCAAGCGCAGGCGCTTGGCTTCTCTCATGATATTTTGACATGGGCTGGAGACAAGCCGCTGACCGGCGTGCAGGACGCCGCGCGCATCGCACGGTACTCGCTGCTTGCTGATTTTGCCGCTGCGACCGGCGCAAACCCTACCGCTGTCGTAACGGCACACACGCTCGATGACCAAGCCGAAACCGTGCTGATGCGGCTGGCGCGTGGCAGCGGCACTGATGGCTTGGCCGCGATGCGTCCCGAACGCGTGCTTGATGCAGCGCGAGGCGTCTTTCTCGCGCGCCCGCTGCTCGGCCTATCGAAAGCGCAACTTATGTCTGACCTCACAGCCCGCGGCGGGGCCTACCTCGAAGACCCTAGCAATTCAAATGACCGCTTTGAGCGCGTACGGCTGCGCCAAATCGAACCGCACCTGCGCGAGGCGGGGCTGACAGCCGGAATGCTGGCCCTCACGGCGCAGCGGTCGGCCCGGGCACGCGACGCATTGGAAGCGGCCACCAGCGACCTTGCCGATCGGGTATTAAACTTCAACGGCGGCGCATTCGCCCGGCTTGATGCCGCCCTCTTTCTAAGCGCGCCGGAAGATTTGCAGATCCGTCTGATGACACGTGTTCTGCGTGCTTATGGCGGCGCGGCACCAGAGGCATCACTCGCACAAATTGAGCAATTGACGCGCCTCCTGGCCCAGCCCGGGAGCGTGCGAACAACGCTTGGCGGATGCGTCATCCGCGCCTGCCCAAAAGACATCCGGGTGTTCCGCGAATTGGGTCGCACGCCTCTGCCTGAGATGACACTCCACACATCAACGCCAGTTGTGTGGGACAATCGGTTCCGCATCTCAGTGAGCTTCGAATCATGTGGCCCGTCAGATGACACCATCCCCGTGTCGATCCGCGCGCTGGCCCCTGCACACTTCGCCAAACTGCGGCGCAGCCTGACGTCAAAGCGCGTATTGCCAGCAAGGGCGGCAGCGACGCTTCCGGCTATTTGGCAAGGCCATCAGCTTTTGGCCGTTCCCGCACTCGGCCTGACTTATCTTAACGCCAACCGGCATGCCGCTTGCAGCGCAGGTACCAAAATGGACCCAATCGCTGTCAATGTAGAGTTCATTTATGACGGCCGCGCCCAAGACGATGGACTGTGAACGGCCTGCAAACAGGCGAACAGTTGTGAAAGACCTCTAAACTATGGTCATTGATCTGCCGTAGTGCTTGGCAAACCGGGATACCCCCCCTATCTTCACATAGAACACGGGGGCAAGGTGAACGGGAGCGTCTCGTTCAGAACGACTCGACATGACCTTCGATGGCTTGCCAGCCTGGTTGGATAGGAAACCTTATGAATCCCAATTTTCAGAAGCTCGCGATCTGGGTTGCCGTGTTGGTGCTGCTCGCCGCGCTCTTCAACTTGTTCAACAACCAAGGCCAAAGCCGCAAAGCCGACGATATAAAATACTCGGAATTCCTCGCCGCCGTCGAAGCAGGCCAGATCAGCGAAGTCACCATTGCTGGCAGCCGCATTCACGGTGTGAAGCGCGATGGGCAGGTGGCCTTCTCAACCTACGCGCCGGATGACCGCGGGCTGGTCGAGCGGCTGGAAAAGAAAGGCGTGACCTTCAAGGCACGCCCGTCCGATGAAGACGTGCCGTCGCTGATGAGTGTTCTTCTCAACTGGTTCCCTATGCTGCTCCTGATCGGCGTGTGGGTGTTCTTCATGCGCCAGATGCAGTCGGGCTCTGGGCGAGCCATGGGTTTTGGCAAGTCGAAAGCCAAGCTGCTGACCGAGCGTCAGGGTCGCGTCACATTTGACGATGTGGCCGGCGTCGATGAAGCCAAAGCCGATCTGGAAGAGATCGTCGAGTTTCTGCGCGATCCCCAGAAGTTCCAGCGGCTTGGTGGCCGCATCCCGCGCGGCGCACTGCTCGTCGGTCCACCCGGCACCGGCAAAACGCTGATCGCGCGTGCGGTCGCTGGCGAAGCCAACGTGCCGTTCTTCACGATCTCGGGCTCGGACTTTGTCGAAATGTTCGTCGGCGTCGGCGCCAGCCGCGTGCGCGATATGTTCGAACAGGCCAAGAAAAACGCACCCTGCATTATCTTCATTGACGAAATCGACGCTGTCGGCCGGCATCGCGGTGCCGGTCTTGGTGGTGGCAACGACGAGCGCGAGCAGACGCTCAATCAGTTGCTGGTCGAAATGGATGGGTTTGAAGCGAATGAAGGCATCATCATCATTGCGGCCACCAACCGCCCCGATGTTCTTGACCCCGCACTCCTGCGTCCTGGCCGCTTCGATCGCCAGATCACGGTGCCCAATCCCGATGTGATCGGCCGCGAAAAGATCCTGCGCGTTCACATGAAGAAGGTGCCGCTGGCGCCGGACATCGATCCGCGCACAATTGCGCGTGGTACACCCGGGTTCTCGGGTGCGGACCTTGCCAACCTCGTCAACGAGGCGGCCTTGCTGGCGGCCCGGCGCAACAAGCGCATGGTGACCCAGGCTGAATTTGAAGACAGCAAAGACAAGGTCATGATGGGCGCTGAGCGCAAGTCGATGGCCATGACGGAAGAAGAAAAGATGGCGACGGCGTATCACGAAGCCGGGCACGCGATCGTCAACATCGTCGTGCCGGGCAACGATCCGCTGCACAAGGTGACGATCATCCCTCGCGGACGCGCGCTGGGTGTGACGATGAGTTTGCCAGAGCGCGATCGTCTCAGCTACTCCAAGCAGTGGTGCGAAGCCAAGATCGCGATGGCGTTCGGCGGCCGCGTTGCCGAACAGATCATCTACGGCCGTGAGCATTTGAATACCGGTGCATCGAGCGACATTTCGCAGGCGACCAACATCGCCAAGCGTATGGTCAGCGAGTGGGGCATGAGTGACGTGCTTGGCCCGCTGCTCTATTCCGAGAACCAGCAAGAAGTGTTTCTCGGGCATTCGGTCACGCAGCGCCAGAACATGAGCGAGGAAACCGCCAAGCTGATCGACGGCGAAGTCCGCCGCATTGTGACGTCGGGCGAGAAGAAAGCCTGGGAAGTGTTGTCCGCCCACAAGAAAGAATTGGAAGCGATGGCGCTGGCCTTGATGGAGCACGAAACCATCTCGGGCGAAGAGTGCAACGCGGTTATGCGCGGTGACAAGATCGTCCGCCGCGACGATGGCGATGGCTCCAAGGGTCCAAGCGGGTCTGCTGTACCCGCTGCCGGCCGCGCTAAGCCGCGCGAGGAGCCCGGCACTGGTGGCATGGAGCCACAGCCGCAGTCTTGAAACACGCCTGCGAATGCGGGCACTGTCGCGGCAGCTTCTGGTCCAAGAAGCTGCCGCAGCCATTTCTGAGGGCCTGACGTGACCCGCACCCACTACCTGCGCCCCGTTCCGAGCGCGCCGCTTCTTCTGGCCCGGCAAGATCCTGAGCACTCGGCCGCTGTGGAAAAGCTTGCTGGCTGGACGGACGCCGGCTTCACGCACCTCGAGCTCATTGCGCGGAACGGCGATGGATCAATCAAAGTGCAGTTGATCCCAGCCTGGGGCCACGGCGGCTTCCACACGTCAGACTGGCACCACCCGCCGTTCGACGAGAGCCAACTGTTGGAGACGTTTGAGAACCTCATCCGGCTGCGTCCGGACTACGCCGGTCTTTCGATGGATCGCACGCGCATCATGGGCATCGTCAACGTCACGCCCGACAGCTTCTCTGACGGGGGCAGCTTTGCAAACGCGCAAGCGGCCATCGACCATGGCCTGCGGCTCGCGGATGAAGGTGCCGACATTCTCGACATTGGTGGGGAGAGCACGCGGCCAGGGTCTGATGCGGTTCCCTTAGACGAAGAACTTCGCCGTGTAATGCCAGTTCTCGAAGGTCTGCGGGCCAAAACGAAAGCGCGCATCTCTGTCGATACGCGCAAATCTGAAGTGATGCGGCGTGCAGCGGCTGCGGGTGCGGACATTCTCAATGATGTCTCGGCTCTCACCCACGATCCCAAGGCGCTGGATACGGCGGCGGAGACGGGGCTGCCGGTTATGCTGATGCATGCCCAGGGCGATCCGAAAACGATGAACGACAAGCCGCGCTACAGCGACGTGGTTCTCGATGTTTTCGATTTCCTCGAAACGCGCATAATGGCCTGCGTGGCCGCCGGGATTCCCAAGTCAAATATTGTCGCTGATCCGGGCATCGGCTTTGGCAAGCATCTGCACCACAACGTGGCTGTCCTCGCCAATATGGCGCTCTACCATGGCTTAGGCGTGCCAGTGCTGCTCGGAGCATCGCGCAAAAAGCTGATTGGACAACTGTGTAGCGTTGATGACGCCAAGGCGCGCGTGCCCGGGTCGATCGCCGCGGCGTTGACCTCGGTGGCCCAGGGTGTACAGATCGTGCGCGTTCATGACGTGGCCGCGACCAGCCAAGCCATCTGCGTGTGGCAGGCCGCAATGCGCGGGACAGAAGCCAGACTGACCTGATTTCCCAAGTGCGGGAACAACCAGCCAAGGGCTGAGGCGGTGCCTTAGCCCCCATACCGGAGGCCCCATGACGGAAGTCTCGTTTGAACTGACGCCGGCAGACCTGAGCGCTTATCAGTATGCCGTTCGCGACAGGCTGACCAAACGTGCACCCAAGCATTGGTGGGAGACGGACGCTGTGCGGGCAACGGTTTTGTTCGGTATCGCCGCTGCGATATTCGCGCTGCTGGACTGGGCCGCACCCTGGCTTCTTGGCCGCCCTTTGGAACTCGTCGAGTTCCTCATTGGCTTTTGGCTGGGCCTACTGCTGGCGATTGGCCTGATGTGGATGACCTATTGGGATCAGCGCCGCCGCATGGTGCGGCCGGATGGCCCAACGCTAGGCGAGCACGTCGTCCGGCTCACCAATGAAGGCGTGAGCGTCAATCTGCGCGATAGCGATGCCCGCTACACGTGGCGCGCGTTCGAGGACATCACCGAACAGCGTGGGCTGATCTCATTGTGGCTGGAGCCTGGCATCGGCCTCATCATTCCGGCGCACGCGTTCGCCAAAGACACCGAGCGCGTGCAATTCGTCAGCGAACTCAAGACGCGCATGACGGAATCCAATCTGCCCCGCGCAGGGTCGTTTGCGTGATGTGTCTCGCATCGATCATGGTTGTCCGGCTGAGCTCTCGCTATTTCCCTCTCCCATGGGGAGAGGGCTAGTTCGCCACGAGTTAGCGCTTCTGCTAACTCGTACTTGGCGAACTGCGTGAGGGGTTTGGGTGTTTCGAAAAATAAACTATTACCCCTCACCCTAACCCTCTCCCTACGGGAAAGGGAACCGTATCGTGCCGTTTCGATATAACCAGCTTCATTCGACATTTCGGTACCACGGCCCGGCTGGCGGAGAGATCAACCGCATGCAGCAAGCACGGATCCTCGCCAACCCCGCTCAGCCCCGGCTGTTAAGCCCGAGTCCAAACTTGCGTGTCGAGCATCTCTTCTATGAGGCGGAATCCGCCGGTCCGCAGCTGCGCATAGATCTGCAGTTGTTTGTCATCCCCCAGAATGCGCGGATGCATTTCGATAATGATCGTGCGCAGCGCGTGGATGTGGTCCGCAAAGGCCAGCAGGAGGTCATACTCCGAGCCCTCGATGTCAGCGATCAGTGTGTCGAACTGGAACCCATATTGGTCTTCCAGGCCGCGCCATGTGATCGTTTCAACCGCATCGGCACCGTCTGTCGCGCCCTTTGCGGAGACCTGACCGCTATCTGAATTGTGGGACTTCTGGAGATATGCCGTGCCGCCAAGGCCAACGATTTTGTTCTCGATCGCAAAGGCGCACCCGTTCGCGTCCCTGTTGCGCGTCAACCAGCTGATCAGGTCCAAGTTTGGCTCCAGCACCACGTGCTGCTTGGGATCTTTAAGCCGCCGGTTGACGTGACACGAGACGATGCCCAGCGATCCGCCAAGCTCCAGCACGCGCGCGTCTGCGGGCAGATGCTTGGCAATGAGCGTGCGTTCGGGCAGCTCATAGGTGTCAGCGACAAACTTGCCCCGTAGCCCGCGCGAGGTCAGATGGCGTGGAATATCAAACGTGAAGCCGCCTGTCCGGTATTGTTTGACGAACAAATCGAAGTACAGCCCTAACGCGTCTTTGGCGGCGTTGCGCGGCGCGTTGACCACACCGCCGAACCGCGAGCGCAGGGCGTAATTCGAGAAGGCTGAGATCAATTCGGACGATCGCGACATGGCGCGGCGCTCTTTCATTGCGTTGGAACTGGAACGCGCACGCTCAGCTTGCGGCCGCTCGCCGGTCGGCAATCCGGCGCTCGGTGCCTTCGATCAGCGCATTCCTGATGGCGGCGGGATCGATGAGATCGGCTGGCACGCCGACGTGTTGGGCTTTGGCGATGGCGCGCAGGTCGTCGGCGTCAGAAATGGCGGAGAGCTTTTCATTGAGGGCCGTCGCGCCGCCTTTGGTCATGACCACGACCAGGCTAAACGCGAACGGATCAAAGGCTGCGCGCGCCAGTTCGTCAGGGGCCGCGGCGCGGGCTTTCGATGTTTTGACAGTGACTGGCTTTGATGGAGCCTTTTCCTGCGCTGGTCCACGCTCTGGAATAGGCAGCCGCACACGCACCTGCGCGATCTCCGCCTCGCAGGCAGCCAGCAACTGCGCTGCCGCCTCAGGCGTCACGCCGTCTTGCGCGCCAAATAGCTCGCGAAAGTACTTCTTCTGGCTGGCCCCCGCGAGGGGACGGGTGGACTTGCTCATGGTTCGTCGTGTCTTTCAAAGGTCAAGCGGCGAGCCTGACGGCGATGCCGCTCTGCAACTCGTCAAACAGCGCGCGCAAGGACGCGGCACCCGATCCATACTTCTCATCAATGGTTTTGGGTGAGGGGTCCCAATCAAACGCGTTGGCAATCGCGTCCGAGTGGGGAATTTGCGTCGCCAGCATGGGGTGATGCAACCCTATTTCCTCGATCAGCAGCCGGTCGCGGCCGGTTTCCCGCACCGAATTGGCCAAACACGCATACCTGCGGCTGGCAATCGGGATTTCGGCGAGGTCGGCCGTATTGCGCTTTTCCTCGATCAGCAGCGCCACCCGGTCGACGGCCAATTGGGACACGTAGTCCGGCTTGAACGGCACAATCACCTGGTCGGCGGCCTTGAGAGCTGCCAGCGCGGCGAATGACAGCCCCGGCGGGCAATCCAGGATCACGACATCGAAATTCTGTTCGAAGCGGCGCAACAGGCGTTCCAAGCGTCCGCGCACCCGGTTGCCGACAGTCTCCGGGTCTTTCGATTGGCGGGCTTCCTTGACGTACAACTCGCCCTGGACGTCTTCGAGCATCAGCGAGCCGGGCAGAAGCGACACCCGCAGCGGCTTGCCGGCCGCGTCGCGGACGTCGCCCACGTTGTGGACCAGGTAGTCGCGCGGTTCGGGGTGATTCTCGTCGAACAGGTCGAAAAAGTAGTCCGAGATCGTGCGGCCCTCGCGGCGGGCGACGCTCCAAGCTTCGCCGCCCATCAGAATGAGGGAGGCATTGCACTGCGAATCAAGATCCATCAGCAGCACCCGCTGGTTGCCCAGGCTGGCCAACGCGTGGGCCATCATGACTGACGTCGTCGATTTGCCAACGCCGCCCTTGCGGTTTGCAACTGCCAAAAAGTAAGCCATTGGCCCCCCATCCATTTTGCGCGCCAGCGAAATTTCATGCTGTCACCCTGCTATGCTCTGATTCCGGGCTTTTGGTCAGCAGACAAATCATGGGCCGGGCGGGCGGCCGCTCCTCAAGCGGCCGCCCTGTAACGGTATAAAACAGGAATTGATGCGGGACCGGCGAGACGGAACCGCGCTATGTCAGGCAAAGGTAAATGGGCGTCTGGGGCATGGGCTTTGCATCATTCCCGGCGTAACAGACATGAACGCACGACCATAAAGGGGAGCCAGAACCACCATGTCCCGGCGCTATTTCGGAACCGACGGCATCCGCGGCCTCGCCAACAGTCATCCGATGACAGCGGAGGTGGCCTTGAAGGTCGGCATGGCGGCCGGCAAGCTGTTCCAGAGCGGCAACCACCGCCACCGGGTTGTGATCGGCAAGGATACGCGGCTATCGGGCTATATGCTGGAAGCTGCCCTGATGTCCGGGTTTACCTCGGTCGGCGTGGACGTGTTCTTTCTCGGCCCCATGCCGACGCCGGCCGTCGCGATGCTCACGCGCTCCTTGCGCGCCGACATCGGCGTCATGATTTCTGCGTCCCACAACAAATTCGACGACAACGGCATCAAGTTCTTTGATCCCGACGGCTACAAGCTATCCGACGACATGGAACTCGAGATCGAGCGGCTGATCGATTCCGACACCTCGCAATTGCTGGTTGCCGCCGACAAGATCGGCCGGGCGACGCGCGTGGAAAGCGCGCAGGAGCGTTACATCGAATTCGCCAAGCGGACACTGCCGAAGAACATGAAGCTCAGCGGCCTGCGCATCGTCATCGATTGCGCCAATGGCGCGGCCTACAAAGTGGCCCCCGAAGCGTTGTGGGAGCTGGGTGCGGAAGTGATCAAGATCGGCGTCGAGCCGAACGGCCGCAATATCAATCACAAGTGCGGGTCGACAGCACCGGAAGCGCTCATTGATAAGGTGCGCGAAGTCCGCGCCGATATTGGCATTGCGCTTGATGGCGATGCCGACCGCGTTGTGATTATCGACGAAAAGGGTTCGATTGTTGACGGCGACCAGTTGATGGCGGTGATCGCGGAAAGCTGGCATCGCCGGGGGAAACTGTCGGCCGGCGGCGTCGTCGCCACTGTCATGAGCAATCTCGGGCTAGAGCGGTATCTCAAGACCCAAGGGCTCGGCATGGTGCGCACGCCCGTTGGCGACCGCTATGTCGTCGAGCATATGAGAAAGCACGGCTACAACGTCGGCGGCGAGCAATCTGGCCATATCGTGCTGTCGGACTTTACGACCACGGGCGATGGGCTGGTGTCGGCGCTGCAAATTCTGGCGTGTGTCGTGGCAACCGAAAAGCCGGTGTCAGAAGTGTGCGCACGGTTCACGCCGCTGCCGCAGGTCTTAAAGAATGTCCGCTATGCCAACGGGAAGCCGCTCGACGATACGCGCGTGATTAAAGCGATCGAAGGCGCCAAGCAGCGGCTCGGCGAGGGTGGCCGTCTCGTTATTCGCCCATCGGGGACCGAACCGGTGATCCGCGTCATGGCGGAAGGCGACGACGAGCAGATCGTGCAAACGGTCGTTGGCGATATTGTCGATGCCGTCAAAGCGGCCGCGCAAGCTGCTTAGTATTGGTGTCAGACACCTTTCTCCACAATGCTCGCGACCCGATTCACAACCTGATCGTAGGTTTGACGTCGCCGCTCTCGGTTCATAACGTCGGAACGCCTCTCCCATCGGGAGAGGCCAGTTCGCCACGAGTTAGCGACCTTGCTAACTCGTCCTTGGCGAACTCGGTGCCCGAACGCACGTTCACGCGCAAGGCGCGCGAGCTCGTGCTCGCGTTCCGGCTCGAGCACGCCTTCACCAAGCGCGAAATCCTGGCG
>JANOFU010000035.1:0-3982 GCA_031413815.1 Hyphomicrobium sp.
GGCACCGACCAGTTGGGCCGCGACGTTTTTTCCCGAGTGATCGCCGGAGCGCGCGATATACTCACGGTGGCTCCGTTGGCGACCATCCTCAGCACCGTGGTTGGTACAGCATTGGGCTTGGCTATGGGTTATTTCGGTGGATTGATCGACGAAGCTCTCAGCCGCCTGGTCGATGCAGTGCTGGCGCTGCCGACGGTCATCGTGGCGCTGCTGGCGCTGACGGCCCTTGGCACCTCGATCATCACCGTGCTGTTTGTCATTGGCTTCACCTTCGCTCCAATCATTGCGCGCACTGTGCGGGCCAGCGTGTTGACTGAACGCGGACTCGACTACGTTGCAGCCGCTGAACTCCGGCGTGAGAACCGTCTCTACATCATGTTCGTGGAAATCCTGCCAAACATTCTTCCGCCCATTCTGGTGGAAAGTACGGTGCGGCTCGGCTATGCCATCTTCACAGTTGCAACGTTGAGTTTCATTGGCTTTGGCATTCAGCCCCCCTCGCCCGATTGGGGTTTGTCGATCTCGTCGAACTACGGGCTCATCGGCGGCGGCTTCTGGTGGACTGTGTTGTTTGACAGCCTTGCGATCGCTTCACTCGTGATCGGCGTCAATCTCTTGGCCGACGGCATCCAGAGTGCTCTCGATGATTGAGGCAAGACATCCGGCGCTAAGACTCGAAAATCTCGGCGTCGAATACCGGGTGAAAGGCGAGACGCGACGGGTTCTGCACGGCATCAATCTCGAAATAGGGCGGGGTGAGGCCTATGGGCTGGTGGGCGAGTCGGGCTGCGGCAAGTCTACCGCAGCTTACGCCGTGTTGCGCTATCAGCCGCGAAATGGTCTGGTGAGCGAAGGCCGCATCGAGATTGATGGCCAGGACCTGATGTCGCTCGGTGGCGAGGCCCTGCGTGAAATGCGGCGCAAGTCGGTTGCCATGGTATATCAGGATCCGGGGCAGGCCCTCAATCCTTCGATCCGCATTGGCCACCAAATCGAAGAAGTCTTCGAACTGGCGGGTGCGCCGCGCGCCGAGTGGCACAAACTTACAGGTGAAGCACTGGCGCGGGTCCGTATCAGCGATCCCGAGCGCGTCATGGGCCGTTATCCACACCAACTTTCGGGCGGCATGCAGCAGCGCGTCGCAATTGCCATGGCACTGGCCAGCGACCCGGCGCTGCTCGTGCTTGACGAGCCGACAACCGGTCTAGATGCAACGGTCGAGGCGGACGTGCTCGATCTCATTAGTCAGCTGCGCAAAGAACTTTCGACCTCCATATTGTTCATCAGCCACAATCTTGCGGTAATTGCCCGCATGTGCGATCGGGTGGGCATTCTCTATGCTGGACACCTAGTTGAAGTGGGAAAGACGGAGGACATCTTCCGTGATCCTCGCCATCCCTACACTGTTGGGCTGCTGCGCTGTCTTCCGCAACGCGGCCGCAGCAAGGATGTTGCCCCGCTCGCCACAATCCCAGGTTTTCTCCCGTCGACGGGCACGCGGTCGAAGGGCTGCGCCTTTGCCAGCCGCTGCGCGCTTGCGGATGAGCGTTGCCGGACGGTGGACCCCATACTTGCCGATTTGGGCGACCGTTTCAGCAAGTGCCACTACCCCGATCGCATGGGAGAAATTCCTTTTCGTGAAGCTTTACCGGATATTTCCGAAAAGGCCGAACTTGAAAGCCAGCCGATCCTGCAACTGCAACACGTCAGTAAGACCTATGGCAGTAAGACACACGGGTTCAAGGCGCTAAATGGCGTCTCGCTAGATCTTCGGCCCGGAGAGACGCTGGGGCTCGTCGGCGAATCTGGCAGTGGTAAGACCACTCTGGCTCGGAGTGTTCTGGGGTTGGTGCGGCCCGATAGGGGCAGCACTATTTTGTTAGATGGAGAACCCGTGGCCTCTGTTCTCGCTGGCCGCACGCAGGCCCAGGTGAAGTCAATCCAGATTGTATTCCAGAATCCCGACTCGGCGTTGAACCGCTCTCACACTGTTCGCCGGATGATCAGGCGTACCATTTCGCGCCTAGTTGGAACAACTGGTACCGCCGTTGAACGGCGAGTACGCGAACTCGCCGCGTCGGTACGCTTGTCAGATCGCTATCTAGGTTCTAAACCGCGGCAACTTTCAGGTGGTCTCAAGCAGCGCGTCGCCATTGCCCGAGCGTTCGCAGGAGACCCACGCGTCGTTGTCTGTGACGAACCGACATCGGCGCTCGACGTTTCGGTACAAGCGGCAATCCTCAATCTGCTGGTTGAGTTGCAGATCAAAAAACAGGTTAGCTATATCTTCATTTCACATGATTTGGGTGTAGTGCGATATCTTTCTGACCGCATCGCCGTATTGTATTTGGGTCAGGTCATGGAATTGGGGCCGGCGGCAGAGGTTTTTTCGGGCCCGCACCACCCATACACTGAAGCGCTCTTGTCTTCGGTTCCATCTATCGATGGGCGGCATCAGGATCGAGTGAAACTCACCGGCGAGATTCCCAGCGCTTTGAGGCCTCCCAGCGGATGTGTTTTTCATACCCGTTGCCCGCGCAAGCTTGGAACTGTTTGCGAGGAAACTAAACCAAATACTGTGAACCTAAATAGCGAACACATGGTTCGGTGCCACATCCCGACAACCCTTTTGCCTCGCGTCAAGGAAACTGACTTCCCTAACATGGCCCAAGACCCAATAATTGCCTTGCGGATCAGATGATGGCTAGTGTCCGCAAGAGGTTCTTTTTGAAATAATCGATGAGGTTTGAAACAATCGAATTTGGTCGTTGAATGCTAGGGTCAGGACCTATTAATTTGTTGCGGATCAGTTGAAGATTTGATCCAAGGCTTCCTATTGATGGAGGCTTTGATGAGTGACCTTTTTCTGTTGAGTAAATCTCAGATGAAGCGGATATCGCCGCATTTTCCACTGGCCCACGGTGTTGCGCGTGTCGATGACCGTCGGGTTTTGAGTGGGATTGTCTATGTGATCCGTAATGGCTTGATGTGGAAGGATGCGCCGAAGGGTTATGGCCCGCACAAGACGCTGTATAATCGGTTCATCAGGTGGAGCAGGCTTGGGGTGTTTGACCGCATCTTTGCGAACTTGGCTGGCGAGGGTCACAGACCTGAGCGTATTATGATTGATGCCACGCACTTGAAGGCACACCGCACGGCGGCGAGCCTGCTCAAAAAGGGGATGTTCCCCGTCGTATCGGGCGCACAAAGGGCGGACTGAATTCCAAGCTCCATGTCGTTTGCGATGGTGAGGGTAAACCGCTTCTCATGCTGCTCTCCGAAGGTCAGATGAGTGATCACACGGGTGCCAAGCTGCTTTATCCAAGCCTGCCTACCGCAAATCTACTGATTGCTGACAAGGGTTATGATAGCGATGAGTTCCGCGAAGCACTCGCGGCCCGCGATATTGCTGCCTGCATCCCACCGCGGCGAAATCGCAATGTTTTGCACATCTATGACAAGGCGATTTATAAAACCCGGCATAAAATCGAGAACATGTTCGGTAAATTGAAGGATTGGCGACGCATTGCAACCCGATATGACCGCTGTGCTCACACCTTCTTCTCAGCAATTTGCATCGCTGCCAGCTTCATCTTCTATCTCAATCAATGAGTCCTGAGCCTAGTTCGTCATTGATCGGTGACTGCTCAATCAAAGTATACAGCGTAGTTCCATTGCTTTGCTCGTACTCTGAACGAAGATAGGTTTCAATTCCCGATAGTGAAGTAATAGTTGTTGCAAGGTTTGCTCCTGCAATAAAAGCATAATCACACTCACGAACAATAAACGCACACCACTCTGAAAGAACTATTCCGCCTTTCAGAAACGCTTCGTCAAGTTCTAAGATGTACGCTGAACGATCTTCGGCTCTCACTGTCGGAATACCCCTCACCTTCCGCTTCGCTCCCTCCTCTCCCTCAAGGAGAGAACAATATGGAGTATTATATCTTCGTTGCCTTCAACGAAAATGCCAGCGGCAGTT
>JANOFU010000036.1:0-2186 GCA_031413815.1 Hyphomicrobium sp.
CCCGCGATCCAGGCGATCGGCGGGGCGTACATCTATCTCGTCGACCGCTATGGCGCGCATGGCATCTATGACATCGACTTCGTGCCGATCCCCGGCGCGAATGAATCGAAGAACTCGGTTGGCCTCACCTATCTCGACCACCTCACGCACAACCTGTTCCGTGGCAACATGGACAAGTGGGCGAGCTATTACGAGAAGATCTTCAATTTCCGCGAGATCAGGTATTTCGACATCGAAGGCAAGCAGACGGGTCTTGTGTCGAAGGCGATGACGTCGCCGTGCGGCAAGATCCGCATCCCGCTCAACGAGAGCCGCGACGACAAGAGCCAGATCGAAGAGTTCCTTAAGGACTACGGCGGCGAGGGCATCCAGCACATCGCGCTCGGCACGGACGATATCTACGCCAGCGTGGAGGCGTTGCGGAAGCGTGGCGTTCCGTTCCAGTCGGCGCCTGACACATATTTCGAGGGCATCGGCCAGCGTCTCGGCCAGCATGGCGAAGACGTCGAGCGGCTGCAGAAGAACCACATCCTGATCGACGGCGCGCCGACCATGGGCCAGGGCCTGCTTCTGCAGATCTTCACCGCCAACCAGATCGGCCCGATTTTCTTCGAGCTGATCCAGCGCAAGGGCAATGAAGGTTTTGGCGAAGGGAATTTCCGCGCGCTGTTCGAGAGCATCGAGGCGGATCAGATCCGGCGCGGGGTGTTGAAGGAGGCGTGATGGAGGCTGATCCGCAATCGATCAAGGCGTTGATTGCGGCTGAGCTTTCATGTGTTGCCGACAAGCGGGTTGTCGACTTTGTAGCCCAGCGTCTCGTTGAGCCAACGCGCGTGCTTCGCATCTGGCATTACGGCGACCCAGGTCAGCGCTTTCCGTGCTGGACTGTCCTGACCTCTCACGGTGAGGGCATCGCCTATTGTGAGCACGGGTTTGGGCCGCATCGCCCTTGGGGGCTGGTCTGGACTGAGGGCGATGATCTGCGGCAGTCGATCGGGCAGGACAGCGAATGGTTCGATACTTTTCTTCAAGCGGTGAAGGAGAGCGTCCTTGCGGACCTACCCGTTTGGAGGGTGTTTCAGTCAGCTTCCGGGAGTAGCCCCCAGCCGATCACTGAAGAAGCTGACTGGAACACGACCTGGAAGGAAGTCGAACGGCTTCGGACGGAGAATCCGGCCATGCGCTACGACTGCGAGACCACGGCACTATGACCACAGCCCGCGACATCGCCAACGCCCAGCTCGTTGCCTATAACGCGCGCGATCTTGCAGGCTTCATGGCACTTTTCGCAGACGATGCGTGGCTTGAAGACCTGCCCACCGGCCAGCGCCGCGCATCGGTCAAGCCTGCTATCTCCGACATCTACCTCGCGCGTTTCGGCGATAATCCTGATCTGCATTGCGTCGTCCATGCGACGATGAACGAGGGCGAGTTCGCCATCGACCACGAGACCGTTACCGGTCTTGCCGATGGCGGCCGCATCGATTGCATCGCCATCTACGAAGTGCGCGATGCGTTGATCCGCAGCGTGCGTTTCATTCGCAGATAGCGTTGCCAGCTTCACCTGACGTCACATCGTTTAGCCCTCTGGACAGACTCCCGCAAAAGGAGAAGCATCCGTAGGCAGGAGCGCTATAGTCGGTGGCGGATATCGAGATCGCCGCGCGCGCTACTTGCCAGCCGGGCTCCGGCGTGGAGCCGCTTGATGGCGGGACGGATATGACGACCTTCACACTCAACGGAAAGGCAATGACGGTCGATGTCGATGCCGACACGCCATTGCTCTGGGTTATCCGCGATCAGGCGGGATTGACCGGCACCAAGTTCGGCTGCGGCATCGGCATGTGTGGCGCGTGCACCGTGCACATCGACGGCAAGGCGATGCGCTCCTGCGTCGTGCCGGTCAGCGCGGCTGAAGGCCAGACCATCGTGACGATCGAAGGGCTCGACCCCAAGGGCGAGCATCCGGTGCAGAAGGCGTGGCAGGACATCCAGGTGCCGCAGTGCGGCTACTGCCAGTCGGGCCAGATCATGCAGGCGGCCGCCGTGCTGAAGGACAATCCGAACATCACCGATGCCGACATCGACGCGCAGATGACGGCGAACCTCTGCCGCTGCATGACCTACACGCGCATCCGCGCCGCCGTTCGTCAGGCTGCGAACGCAATGAAGGGAGGCTGATCCAT
>JANOFU010000037.1:0-140668 GCA_031413815.1 Hyphomicrobium sp.
AGGCCACCGGCGGATCGCTCGACATTGGCCAGGAAGCCCTTCACCGGTCCAGCGCGTTTGCCAGCGCTGCGCGGTTCGGTGGTGCGAACCTCATCGCCGAGCATGCCCAGAAGTTCTTCACCGCGTTCGTTGCGCACCAGCAACCATTGCTCGCCCTCGCCACCCATGTAGCCGACTGTGATGTCTGACAGAACATTGGTATAGTCGACGCACGTGCGGCAGGTGAGCGGAAAGAAATCGGGTGGTAGTTTCGAGATGGGCAACAGAAGAAACGGAATTTCCTTGCGTCGGCCATCCGTGAAGCGAAGCTCGACGTGATAGTCCGCGCGGAATTCAAGGTACGTGATTGTCGTGGGGTCTTCAGCCAGCAGCGCCAAAAACTCGTGGAAGCGATCGGTGGTGGTGTTGTCCGAGCACGGCGTGCCGATCACATAAAGCCGCTCGAAGCCCAGTTCCTTTTCGAGCGCTCGAAGCGCATAGACTTGGCAAGGAATGCCGATGATCGCCAGCCGCTTGTAGCCCTGAGCGCGGGCCGGCTCGAGCATCGCCAGCAACGGCGCATATCCCATCCGCATGCCACGGCATTGCGCCATGCCCTCCGCTGAAGTCACGAGCACAGGCATGGGCCGCCAGCGATCGTTGGGATCAGGCGCCATAGCTAGCACGGCATCGACCTGCCCGGTTTCGAGCAGCCGTTCGGCGAGCCGCGTGGCGATGCCCGTCCACTGGGCGCCGTCTCGCGGCGCGATCAGACTGGCGCGCACCATCCGCTTGAAGGGGCCGAAGTAGACTTCGTCGGTACGGGCCGCATCGCGGGCCCGCCCGTGGACCTGCGTTTCAAGGGTTGGATAGTCCGGTTGAATGAACTGACAAGCGCGGCCGCAGCGCTTGTGATCTTCCATGCGCGAGACGCCGCAATCGGTGCACAACTCGCGGGGCGGGCCTTCGGAGAGCGGCGGGGCCCACACGGTTGGCAACTGAGGTGACGGCGGCATGAGTGCTGGTGGCCTGCTGCTGAGAAGGATCAGCGCTCGTTGGACCACGTCTTGACGGCGGCGCAAACAGGAAAAAAGCCCCCTCTGTGGGGTCAGAGGGGGCTTATCAAACGCTGGGGACGTGGGGAGAGCTAGTGGGGAGGACTAAGGTGAAGCACGTGCGCGTGAGTTAGAGCGGCTTTGGCTGGCTGGCCCTGCAGGAGTGAGCCGATCAGAAATCCCGTGGCCAACGCGAAACAAACAAAGGCCAAGACCTTCGCCCACCGTGAGGAGGGACCGCCGATCAGTTTGTCTGCTTGCAGATCCATGCGGGGCACCGGATTGAACTAAGCGACGCGCTTCAGTTGACACAAAATTAGCCGATAACGTTTCGTTAGTCCAGAAAAGCAAGACGTCATAGATAACTGCGCATCGCGCAGATTCATACTTTTTCAACGAAGATGACTCAAAGGTTAAGTCATGTGCCGTTGCTGGACGCGTGCTTGGCAATGGCGCGGATTTGCGACAGCGTCGCTTGCGGTGTGATGGCCTCGGGATCAATCTTCACATCGATAACGACAGGCAGGGGATTGTCGAGTGCCTCTTCGAAGATGCGGGCGAAGTCTTCTGTCCGCTCGATAGTGTAGCCCCGCGCGCCATAGCTGCGCGCCAGCGCCGCAAAATCCGGATTGACGAGGCTCGTGCCGCTGACGCGCTCTGGGAACGACCGCTCCTGGTGCATGCGGATGGTGCCGAACATGCCGTTGTTGGCGACAATCACGACGAGGGCCAAACCGTATTGGACCGCAGTGCCAAGTTCCTGTCCCGTCATCTGAAAACAGCCATCACCTGCGAAGCACACAACTTTGCGCTGTGGATCGGCGATTTTGGCCGCGATCGCGGCGGGCAAACCGTAGCCCATGGAACCGGACGATGGTGCCAAGCTCGTGCGGTAGCCTTTGTAGTTGGTATAGCGGTGCACGAACTGACCGTAGTTTCCAGCACCACTGGTGATGATCGCGGATTCCGGCAATCTGTTTGAAACGGCCCGAACGATCTCTTCGAATTGCACGGCACCGGGCGTCGCGATGGGCCGATGGGTTGCTTCGAAAGCAGAGCGCAGGTCGCGCCGGAACGTCGACCAGGCGCGCTGCTGCGGCGGCTCGATGGTGCGCAGCTGTTCAGCGAACCCGGCGGACGACGCGGCAACGGACAGCTGGGCGCGCACGCCGTCCTTGGGATTGAGACCGCCGGGGTGAATGTGAATGATAAATTGATCGGGATCGGGGCTCTTGATCAGTTGCCAGCCGTTTGTCGCGATGTCGTCGAGCGGCGCACCCAGGACAATTAGCAGATCTGACGCCCGGATGCTGCCCGCCAGGCGTTGATCAATGGCGATGCCGACGTGGCCGGCATAACAGGGATGGCGATTGTCGACGTAGTCCTGGCAGCGGAAGGCAGCAGCGACCGGAAGATCGAAGCGGATGGCGAAGGCTTGCACGGTGTCCTGCACGTCTTTCGACCAGCCAGGACCACCCACAATCATCAAGGGCTGCTGGGCTGACGCGATGCGCGCTTCAATCTCGCGCATGACTGCCGTTGACGGCTCGCTGCGTGTCATGGCAACAGGGGCCGCGTCGCGAATGTCGGCCGTTTCCATCAGCACGTCTTCGGGCAGTCCGATGACCACAGGACCAGGCCGGCCCGATGTTGCCAGTTCAAACGCGCGCGAAACAAATTCCGGAATACGGCGCGGAGTGAGCACCACATCGACAGATTTAGCGATGCTGCCGAACAGCGCCTGCAAGTCAAATTCCTGAAACGCACTGCGGCCAATCATGGCGCGGCTCGGCAACCCGACAAACAAGATCATCGGCGTTTGATCCTGCTGGGCCACGTAAACGCCTGAGACGGCATTGGCCGCACCCGGCCCGCGCGTGCAGAAGGCAATGCCCGGACGGCCCGTCAATTTGCCGGTGGCTTCCGCCATCATCGCCGCGCCGCCTTCGTGACGGCAGATCACGGTGCGGATGGCGTTGGTTTCAAACAAGCCATCGAGGGCCGCCAGATAGCTCTCGCCGGGGACCAAAAACACGCTTTGGACGCCTTGGAGAACAAGTTGATCAATAAGTAGTTTTCCGCCGTGACGCATGGGGTGAGGCCCGCTCCTTGTCCATTGCCTTGGTTGTAAGTCCAGCCATGGGAGCGCGATAGCGGATTTGCCGAACTGGGTTGACGCGATCGCCCGGGGATTACGGGGGCTTGCGTCTGGTGGGGTGGAGATGCCGCCTTATGGTTTGGGATGTCACTCGCGATTCGGCCTTACCGGCGTGGGGGTGCTGGCTTTGCGCCTGTGTGGAGATTGAATGCGCCATTGGTTTACCCGGAACGGTCTGGCGGGGCTTGGCCGCGACCTGCCCTTTGCTGCTTTGGCGCTGCTGCTGGGTTTTGCCGGCATGGCCGCTTCTGCGCGCGCTGAATCGCGCATCGCACTTGTCATCGGCAATAGCGCTTATGCAACCCGGCCACTCGCCAATCCGCGCCGCGACGCTGAACTGATGGTGGCCACGCTGCGCGGGGTCGGTTTTGAGGTCTCGGCTCTGTATGACGGCGATCAGGCGGCGATGAAAAGGGCCATCCTCGATTTTGGGCGGCGCTTGAGGACCACCGATAGCGTTGGCTTGTTCTACTACGCCGGGCACGGCGTGCAGGTGGACGGCGAGAACTTTCTCATCCCCGTTGGCGCCGACATCAAAGACACCGAAGAAGTTGCCATCAGCGGTGTCAACGTCAGCGAACTCTTGAAGACGATGGAACGCGCAGCAAGCCGCCTCAATATTGCGGTGCTGGACGCGTGCCGAGACAATCCGTTTCCAGCCTCATCGCGCACTCTGGCGCGAGGTCTTGCACCAGTGACGGCGCCATCGGGAACGCTGATGGCCTACGCAACGGCGCCTGGCCAGGTCGCGCTCGACGGCACCGGCACCAACAGTCCCTACACGGCAGCCCTGGTCAAGGCGATCCCGCTCGAAGGCGTCGCGCTCGAAGAAGTGTTCCGCCGGGCCCGCCGCCAGGTTCTTGAAGCGACCAACGGACGGCAAACGCCGTGGGAGCATTCGTCTCTGACAGGAGAATTCTTCTTTAAGCCGAAGGTGGCGCGTCCCGAGGCGACATCACGCAACGACGATGAAACCGGTCCGGCGGACGACGCGCGCATGACAGAGATTGCCGCGTGGGACAAGATCAAAACGTCGGCGGAGGCCGCAGCTTTTCGCCGGCATCTTGATGCCTATCCGGATGGCATCTTCACGGAAGTCGCGCTGGTGCGGATCGCCAAACTCGAGGTGAAGACGCTGCCGTGGAGCTGGACGTTCAACAAGAACGAGGTGGTGACCGGTTCGACTCGCGGCAAGGGTGACGGTGAGTTCGAGCGAGCGATTGCACTTGATGGTCCAACGGCCACTCCGGCTCAACTGGCTGAGGCCGCAAGCCTCTACAAGTCCTCAGCTGAGGTGGGCATGCCCGCCGCCATGTACGAGCTAGGCCGCGCTTATGACAAAGGCCGCGGCGTGCCGCGCGACATCGCGCAGGCAGCGCTCTGGTACCGGCGTGCAGCTGATCTCGATCATCCCGCCGCGATGGCGTCGCTGGCGACGATGTATGAATTTGGCGAGGGCGTGCCGGGCGACTTGGCGGAGGCGATGCGGCTGTATCAGCTCAGCGCAGACAAGGGCGATGCGCACGCGATCACCAGCTTGGCTTACCTCTATGCTGAGGGGAAGGGCGTCGCGCGCAATCCGCTGCAAGCTCGTGCACTCTATGGGCGGGCAGCCGACAAAGGTCAGCCGCGTGCGATGTACAATCTGGCGCTGCTGCATTTGAAGGGCATCGGCGGGCCCCAGGATTTCGCGCAAGCCGTCGGCTGGCTCAAGGCCGCGGGTGACAAAGGCCACAAAGGCGCCATGCGGGAATTGGCGGTTCTCTATGATGAGGGCCGGGGCGTGGCGCGAAGCCCTGCTCTGGCAGCTGAACTCCTTTTGAGAGCTTATCACGGTGGGGATCCGCAGGCGCGGTCGGACCTGCAAAACCGGCCTGAGACGTGGAGTGTTGCCACGCGGCGCGAACTGCAGCGCAAGCTCACGGCGCGCGGACTTTATGACGGGCGCGTGACCGGTGTGATGGACGCGCGGACGCGCACGGCACTCGACCAGATGGCGTCTAGCCAATGATTGCCGGGCATCTGTCACTGTGACAAGCCAAGAAGATGGCAGTGATCCTGTGGCGGCAGAACCCTAGTAACGGTTGCCTCGCGCCGCTATTTTCCCGGGCACCATGAGTTTGGGTGATCGTTACGCACGGGCAGGCGCGGGACGCCGGATGAGCGCTCACGCATTGCGGTGGCGGCGTGCAGCGGTCTGTGCTGCCGCTGTTGCCTTGGGATGTATGGGTGCTGCGCCGACAACACTCGCTCAGGATCATTATGCCGTACAAGCGCGTGACGTGCTGGCCCGCCATTGCGCCCGGTGCCACGATGCTGACCAACTTGAGAATCCGCCAGCCAAAGGACTGCTCGGCAACATTCTCGATGTCGAGGCAATCGCGCGCCAGCCGCATCTGATCCGCGCTGGCGATCCCGACGCGTCGCGGCTCTACCAGATCATGCTCAGCCGCCACCGGCCACTCGATGCGTTCTTCGGTCCGGTACCCGGGCCGTCTTTGAGTGAAATCCAAAATGTGCGCGATTGGATTGCGGGCATAACGCCTGCAGACAACCTGGCGTGCAAAGATCGTGATCCTGTGACGGCAGCGGACGTGGCGCGCGACATCAAAGGCTGGCGCAAGAGCTTTGCCAAATCCGCGCCGAATGACGTCCGGTTTGTGTCTCTTGCCCACCTCTACAATGCGTGCGTGTCCGATGAACACTTGGCGGCGTACCGCGCAGCGGTGACTGCACTCGTGGCCGGACTATCGAAGTCGCCGCAAACGCCCGCCATTGATGTGTTCAGTGACAGCAGCACGCTGCTGGCGTTGAGGCCGAAGGAAGCAGGTTGGTCGCTTGAAGACTGGGATCAATTGGCAGGTGTCGCGGCCGGAGCTGTGATCGATGGGGATCAGTTCGCTGCACGAGTGCAAGGGCGGCCAGACATCTACACAGCATCGCGCGCCACTGAGGTGTTGGCGGCCAGCAGCACGCCGGCCGTTGCCGGCCTCGATGCAGTAACGGCTCTGGCCGCCGAGTATCTTCGCGACGTGCCGTTGGAGCGCGCGGCTGCGGAAGCCGGGGCACTGGCCGCGAAGTTTGATGTGCGGCTTGCCAGCGTCAAAGGTGACACCGCCGCGCTGGCCCACCGCCTGAGGCAGGGGCCTCTACCGCGCGCGGAGTGGCAAGCGTTGCGCGCTAATCTGGACGATGCGAAGGGTTTGGCTGAGCAGGCAGCGTCACCAGGTGGGCCAATGAGCGGTGCCCTGCGCGTGTCGTTGTGGAGCGAGGCAACGGCATTCAAACAGGGTGATCTGCTGACCGTAAACGCGCAAGCCACGGCCGATTGCTATCTGACCATCATCGCCGTCGAACCCAACGGCCAGGCGACAGTCTTGTTTCCCAATGACTTTGAACAGGACAACCGGTTGACAGCGGGCCGCGCGATCTCAGTTCCCGCGAGTGGAGCCCAATATCTATTGCGTCTCGACAAACCAGGAAGCCAGGGGCTCGTTGGGATTTGCCACGCCAACGCCAAGCGCCCGGAAGGCATCGGGCATGATTTCGAACGCCAGAGGTTTACATCGCTCGGGGACTGGCGGGCGTTTCTGGCGACATCGAACGAGAAGGAAGCCGAGTATCAGCGCATCGAAGAGAACGGCCGCAAATTCCGGGCACGCCGCCGCGGAGCTGATGCGCCAGAGAAGCCTGCAGAACAGCTTCCCGTCGGCACAGAGAATGAAGGCCGGGCTGGGTTGTCAATTGAGGTCAGGTAAAGTGCGGGTTTAGGGTGTTGGGTTTAGGGTCCCGGTGATCGCGTTCTCGCAACAGAACCAACACATCGCCGTCCGTCATCCCGCACGAAGCGCGTCCTCTTGCGCGCGAGATGCAGGACCCAGCGTCAAATGTGCCGAAGGCTCGGTCATTTTTTGTGGGCTACGCCCAATTCTCTCCTGGGTCCCGGCGCGCGCTCGGGCCAGTGCAATGCCCGAGCTTGGCCGGGATGACGGAGCGATTGAGTGGACGGCTGTCGTTTATGCCCAGCGTTCCAGCGCTTTGAGGCCGAGGATTGCGCCGCCGATAATGGCGGCGACGGCCAACAGCGAGCCGATCGCCAGCGTCGAGACACCGGTGACGCCTTGGCCTATGGAACAGCCGAGTCCCATGACGCCGCCAATGCCCATGAGAGCGGCGCCGCTGATGTGGCGCACGGTGTCGCTGGCATCAGCGAAAGTCGCCACGCGAAATGACTGCGTCGCAATGGCGATGAGAAAACTGCCGAGCACCGCGCCGAACACGGTCGCGGCACCAAAGCCCGGCATGCGCTGCGCGGTGAACCGTTGCAGCCAATCAAAAGCGTCGGCCGTCGGGCGGATGAACGTCAGCGAGGCGGGTGGCGCAGCCGGCACCACCGCCATCTCATCGAAGGCAAGCCCGGTCAGCGCCCATCCGGCAACGACGAGTAGTCCAAGGATCACACCCGACATGAGATGTCTGCCTGACAAACGAAAGTCACGGCTTGCCAATGTAACGCCCATCAGGGCTAGCCCGGCAATCACAGCCACCAGCATGCGCGAGAAAACGGGGTCAGATGCAAGGCTCATCGCCATTGCATCACCCATGCCTTGACGGGCCATCGGCAACGGCATCGCCGTCGCTGCTTCGAGATCTGCGCGCAGCGGACCGATCAACCCGCCGAGGGCCATATGTGCGAACAATCCTATCATCAACAAAGTGAGAGCCGAGCGCAGATCGCCACCGCCCGCGCGCACGAGATTGCGGCTGGTGCAGCCGCCGGCGAGCGCCATGCCGAAGCCAAACATCGCGCCGCCGAGCAAGCTGCCAGCCCAGTTGAGCCGCGGGCGCAGGTACATGGTGCGTGACATGTCCGTGACGCCCGCTGCGTCGAGGGCCGCGACGCCGAGAATAGCGACGGCGGCTGCAAGGCCCCACGCGCGCAAGCGGCGCGTGTCGCCCAGATTGATCCAGTCCGAAATGGCGCCGAGCGTGCAAAAGCCGGTGCGCTGCGCCATGGCGCCAAACAGAACACCGATGCCAAGCCCACCAAGCGCGAGCGCTTCGGGTGCGTGGGCAGAGACGAAGTCGCGCAGCGCGGTCATCAACACTCTCTTCCTCGCACAGCGCCCAGAAACCGGCACCACGCCCGGCAACGTCGCCGATTTGGGGGCGACTGAGCAAGGGCCGTTGCGTGCCCCTCGAAACACACTTGACGGGTTCTACAACACGGTGTGTTCTGCAGTTATTGCGCGTTGCTGATTATTGTCTGGGGTCATTGCGTGGCGGACGGGGGCGAAAAGGCAAGCAGGAAGCCCAGTGCGGCAGATGCGGGCCGGCTCAAAGTTTTCATTTCGTACTCCCGCAGAGATAGTCTCGATTTTGCAGATCAACTCGGCGCCGCGCTTGAGACGTGCGGCTTCAACACGCTGATCGACCGGCACAACACACCCGGCGGAGTGGCGTGGGAAGAACACCTTCGGAGCCTGATCGTCGAGGCCGACACGGTCGTTTTCGTGCTGTCGCCGGAGTCGGCGATCTCGGAAGTTTGCGAGTGGGAGGTCGAAGAGGCCAACAAGGTTTCCAAACGCATTCTGCCGATTATTGCGATGCCCCTCGACGGCAAGCGCCCGCCGGAGCGGCTGCAGAAATTGCAGTACATGCATTTTTACCGCGAGCCGTCGGTGCCGGGTTCAGGCTTTGGTGCGGGGCTCGCGCTGCTTGTGACGGCGCTGAATTCCGATCTGGATTGGCTGCGCGAGCACACGCAGCTGCTGGGGCTCGCCAATCGCTGGGCGGACAGCCTCCGGCATGAGACGCGGCTGCTAACGGGCAGTGCCATCGCGGACGCCAAGGCCTGGGTTGCGCGTCAGCCCACGACAGCCCCCGACCCGACGCCGCTGCAGTTTGAATTTCTGAAGGCGAGCGAAGACGCCGAGGCGGTCAAACAAGACGCGGTGCGAAAGCAAATCGATGAGCGCGAGCAGCTCTTGCGCGAGAACGAGGAGGCGCAAAAGCTTCAGGCAGCGGCGCTGGAGAGGGCTGAGGTAGCCGCCAAAGACACCGCTGCGGCGCTGGCCAGTGCGGCGGAGGAACAGAAGGAAAAAGCGGCCGCACTCGAAGAATTGGCGAGCGAGCAGAGAGAAAAGCTACGTTCGCAGCGGCGTGCGGCGGCGTGGACTTATTTTGCTGCCGCATTAACACTTGTGTTGTTCGCGGGCACCCTCTGGTCACAACGCACAAACTCGATACGAGAAGCACGGGTTGCTGAATACAAAGCAGGGCAAGCGTTGAAGGATGGCGATTTCGGCAAGGCCTACCGGATCGCGCTCGCCGGATTGCCGCCGCCGGGGGCGTCGCCGCTGGAGCACTGGTCACCGAAACTGGAAAACGACATTCGCCAAGCACGCTATCATAATCCGGAGATTGCCGTGCTGGACGGGCATACGGGTGCGGTTCGCGACATCGTGGTGTCAAAGGACCAGAAGAGGTTTGTGACGGTTGGCGACTCCGCAGAGTCGGCGATCTTGCGGGATACCGAAAACGGGGTGCGGATTAAAGTTCTGAAGGATGAGACAAACCCGGCGCAGCGGACGTCCAGCGCCGCTTTCCTCGGTGCGGGCGAGCGGATTGTGACGTGGAGCTCGTCAGATGCCGTGCCAGTTCTTTGGCACGGTCAGTCAGGTGATCTTCTGGCCCGGCTGTCGGGGTCACAAAAAGACATCACGCGACTGTTTACCACTGATGATGGACGCTTCGTCATCACAGTGCATGATGAAGAAAAGTTCGCGCGGGTGTGGAGCGGAGAGACGGGACTGCCGCTCGGTTTGCTAGAAGGGCACAGCGGAAGCGTCGATACGGTCGAGCACTTGGGGTCGTCAAACCGGGTTGTGACAGTCGCAGATGGCGATGCTGTACCGCGATTGTGGGACCTCGCAACGCTGAGTGTCAAAGTGCTGCCGGATCATGGGAACGGGGTCACGATCTGGCCCGTGGGGGACGACGGCGCGAAATTCATAACGTTGGCTGAGAAGTCACCCAAGGCCCAGCTTTGGGATGCGACGAGTGGCCAACGCCTTGCCGACTACGAGCATTCTGGAAAAACAGTTGCATTCGTAACGCTTAGCAAAGATGGCCGCTGGGCAGCTACTCGTGCGGAAACGGACAACTTGGTGCGGCTGTGGAGCACGGCCAGCAGCACAAATTGGACGCTGAGTGGACATGAACGGCTAATCAAAAACGCGTCATTCTCCAGTGACGGAAAAAGACTGATCACAATAGCGGAAGGCGATCCCACCGCGCTCTTATGGGACACCGAAACCGGTCGCGAGATCGCAAAGCTCGAGGGCCATACCAGCGCAATTGACAGGGTTTTCTGGAGCCCAAATCGAGCAGTCGCTATGACGAGTGCGCAGGGCGACACTTCTGCTTGGCTGTGGGACGCGGAGAGTGGCAAACCTGTCAAGGCGCTCGCCGGTCACGGCGATACCATCGCGGGTGCTGGTTTCTCACCGGACGGAGACACGCTTGTGACCTATGCGGTCAACGACACGACAGCGCGGCTCTGGCGCGCCAGCACAGGCGACCTCATCCAACGGCTCGAGGGCCATGAACAACAAGTCTCTGTTGCGAAGTTTACCGAAGGCGGCTTACTACACACTCGCTCCACCAGCGGAAAAACAGTTCGTGTCTGGGATGCAAAGCAGGGTCATCTGGTTGCTGTACTAAGCGGTGCCGGTGGGGCTGTGGCCGACGCCGTTGCGACTTCTCAACCCGAGCGGCTCTTGGTCCGGTCCCAAAACGACAATTCTGCGCGGATGTGGGCCCTTAAGAATACCAAGCTCATCAGTTCAAAGCCGCTGGGTTGGACCGTCACTTCGACGCTAAGCTTGTGTCCTGTGTGTTGGCTGCGGAATGTCAGTGGCCTCTTGGTCGGCCCGTCCTCATTCGCGCGCATGGAAAAAAAGAAGAAAGGGGTCTATTGGCAACTTTCGTTGCCAGGGCTTTCGTTAACTCCGGTTGCCTTGCCGTATGCAGGGTTGATGCGGGGCGTAAGATCGGGTGATGGCAAGAAGATTCTGACCATTCCCTTTAGTACGGGACCGGTTCATTTGACTGCTTGGCTCGAAGGCGGCACCGCCAAGACGATGGCGCTTGACGCGCCAGACTTGGCAACCACCCGCGGGCATTTTTCGCCAGATGGGCGGCGAGTGATGACACAAAGCGCGCGCGCGGCTTATCTTTGGAATGCGGACGAGGGAACCCGGTTGGCGGAGATTAAATCTAGTACTGAGGACGACATCAGCACTGGGTTCCTAGCCAACGGTAGCCACCTGATCACGTGGTCGAATGGTGGCACAGTCGTGAACCTCTGGGATACCGAAACGGGCCAACTGCTGGCGCCGCTGGCCGGGCCGTTCAAACCCATCGGAGACGTTGTCACCGATTCAAAGTTGCCTTGGGCCGTGATCGTTGCCAAGGACGAACCGGTTGCCCAACTGTGGAACGTGAAAACCGGCACCAAGCTGGCGGACATTCGTGGTCCGGACGGCGTCGAAATGAGCGTGACACCGACCGCGGATGGCCACTTCATCCTCGCGCTGAGCGACGATTTGCAGAGTGTGAAGGTTTGGGAGACAGCGACCGGCAAATTGACCGCCACGCTGACGCATCCGGGCCAGGCTGTCACCGCCATCACAGCAACGTCAGATGATGAGCGCGTTTGGACGAGGGCCGGCGAGGGCAAGTTGTTCTTGTGGGATGTGCCGTCCGCCACACAGCTCACAGAGTTCGGTAAATCTGATGCCGCGAACGTCGCTAATATCAGAACGAATGGGGCCTTCCGCAGTTCAGGTAGCTACTTTAACGAAGCAGACCGCGTTTCTCTGCAAGTTCTGAAAAACGGGGGAACTCTCGAACTCATTGACCTGAAGACCGGCAAGCGCGTCACCCGCCTCGATGGGCACACAGCTGACGGCCGCGATGCCGAAATCGACAATCTCGATTTCTCCCCCGATTCTTTGCGGCTCATCACCCGCGCCAAGGGCGACGCGATCCCGCGCCTGTGGGACACAAAAACAGGACAGCTCGTCAAGGCGCTCGAGGGACATACGGGTCCTGTGCGCAGCGTCGTGTTCTCCGAAGACGGAAAACGGATTCTAACGCTCGCGATAAACGATTCACACGCCTGGCTTTGGGACGCGGCCACTGGCGCAGCGATCGCCGTGTTCCGGCCGATGGGAGATATCTCGATTGTCCGCGCCGAGTTTGGCCGCAACGCAACCGAGGTGCTGATCCAGAGCGACCGCACCATTCAGTCCTGGTCGGTGCCTGACGAACCGGTGTTGCTAGGCCGTGAGCTGTGGACTTCGGTGTGTGCCAAAGTGGCGGCGTCCGCCACTCCCAATCTCAGCGACCCGTGCCTGCGCCGGGGGCCGTTTTCACCCGATTATTATCGCCAGATCTTGAACGGACTTGTGGGCCGCATCGGCGCGCTGTTTGCGCGCACACCAGCACCTGCAGGGGCAACAGGTCCGGGCGCTGGTTAAGCCGCTCGGTCACCGTTCTGTCGCACACCGCTGCGCCATGCATACACTCCGGAAACCTTGTTTGTGCCCTATTGGGCCTAAGCTCTTTACATGGGAGCGCAATCGCCCTATGTCCGCGTCACGCACGGCGGCACGCTCGCACGGCGCTTCTGGTTTTTTGTGTGCTGGAGGTCCGCTCGCGATGGAACGGTTTGCAAACGCTGCTGCCTTTGTTGCTGCCAAAAAGCCTGATCGGCCGGTGCTTGCCTCCCGCCCGCATGCGGCTGGCCGCGCCGCGCGCTGGTTCGTTGAGCGCTTTCCCGGCGATGTCGCCTACGCCTACAAGGCGAATTCGTCGGTGTTCATGACGGGCGCACTGTACGGCGCGGGCATCCGGCACTTCGATGTGGCGTCCACGCCGGAGCTCGACGATGCGGTGACGATCCCGCAGGCCCATCTGCATTTCATGCACCCGGTGAAGTCGCGCAGTGCGATACGCAAGGCGTATCACGAGCAGGGTGTGCGCTCGTATTCGCTCGATAGCGAAGACGAGTTGAACAAGATTATCGATGAGACGACGGGGCCGTCGGGCATCGCGCGCGACTTGGCGCTGTTCGTGCGCATCGCCGTGCCGCCGATCAATTCGGCCATTCCGCTGGAACGCAAATTCGGCACGTCGGGCGTGAAGGCTGCAAAGCTGCTTGTTATGGTGCGCCAGGTGGCGGCTGAACTCGGTATCACATTCCATGTCGGCTCGCAGACCATGACGCCGGACGCCTACACCTCGGCATTGAGCGAAGTCGGCAAGCTGATCGGCCGGGCTGGTGTTGTGATCGACCGGCTTGATGTCGGCGGCGGGTTCCCCTCGATCTATCCCGGCATGACGCCGGCCCCGCTGTCGAGCTTCATCTCAGCCATCGTCGAGGGCGTCGAAAAGCTGCCGGTGCGCGATAACATCCGGCTGATGTGCGAGCCGGGCCGTGCGCTGGTGGCCGAAGCCGAGAGCTTGATCGTGCGCGTGGAAGCGCGGCGCGGGTCGGATTTGTTTATCAACGACGGCGGCTATGGCGTGCTGTTTGATGCCGCGCACTTGAATTGGATCTATCCCACGCAGCTTGTGTCCCGCACGCCCCGCAAGGGAGAGGCGCTGGAGCCATTCGCGCTGTGGGGCCCGACGTGCGACTCGATCGACTATATGAAGGGTCCGTTCCTGCTGCCGGGCTCGATCAAGGAAGGCGACTACATTGAAATCGGCAATGTCGGCGCATATGGCCGCGCCATGGCTGGCGATTTCAATGGCTACGGCAAGTACGATGAGGTGATCCTCGACGACGAGCCGATGATGTCACTGTATGCCACCGAACCGGTGTCCGCTGTGGCGGGACAGAGCTGAGCTTGACGCTCAAGGGCAGCCGCTCTTGCAGGTTGGGCTGAACCCACTTGTGAAGCCCAACATGCTTCGAGTGATCCTGTTGGGCTCCGTGAAAAAGACTTCAGGCCAACGTACAAAATGACGGATGAGTGATGACCAAAAAGCTTGCGCCATTCGACTATTTGCCCGGCCACAAGAGCTTTCTTGAGCCGCGCGAGGCCGATGTGGGGCATCCCGATACCGCGCGCTGCGTTGTCATTCCGTTCGGGCTCGAAGCGTCCGTGTCGTATGGCGGGGGAACGGCGAACGGGCCGCAGGCAATTCTCGACGCCAGCCATCAACTCGAGCTGTTTGACGAAGAGCTGTGGTGCGAGCCGCACAAAGACTATGGCATCGCCGCGATCAAACAACCGAAGATCAAGAAGAAGGTCGACAAGGCGCTGGAACAGCTGGAGGCCCTCGTCGGCCGCGTGCTGGACGAGGGGCGCTTTCCGTTTGTGCTGGGCGGCGAGCATTCGCTGACCGCAGGGGCCATTCGGCCATTTACTGCAAAGTATCCCGATCTGGTCGTGCTGCAATTCGATGCCCACGCGGATCTGCGCGATGGCTACCTGGGCGAGCCCTACAGTCATGCCGCCGCCATGCGGCGCGTGCTCGACAACCCGAACATCAGTCTCGTGTCGGTCGGCATTCGCGCGATCTCGTCCGGCGAGGTTGAGTTTCTGGATGCAAACCGCCACCGCATTCATATGCATTTTGCCAAGGATCAAGCGCGCTGGGACATCGCCGAGATCGTCAAGCCGCTCGCCGGCAAGCCGGTCTATGTGACGTTTGATATCGACGCGCTCGATGGGGCTGTGATGCCAGCGACCGGCACGCCGACGCCAGGTGGCCTGTCATATCTGCACGCGCTCGATATTTTGCGGGCGGCCGCCGAAGTTTCAACCATCGTTGGCGCTGATCTCGTGGAACTGGCGCCGTTGCCTGGCCTTCACGTGTACGATTACACGGCGGCTCACCTCGCCTACAAGATGATGAGCTATGCCCTGTCGGGCACGCGCCCCAAAACCGGTTCTCCACAACGCCGTTGACCTCCGCCCCCTGACGGTTCGCGAATCGACTTATCGCTCGTTCGTTCGCCTGGGGAGGAGCACGTGGCTGTTTTTGAAACGTTTGTGCGCTGGATCGGCGGCTTTGCTTCTACCACGCAGAGTGTCGCTGAGGTCCGGTCCAACCAGCACACGAGCGAATCGCTGCTCTTGAGCTGTGAATATGAACTCGGGCAAATGCGGCGCTCCGTGCAGACGGTTCTGCTTGAGACGCGGCCCGGCAAGAACCCAGCGTTGAGCGCACCGCACGTCCCGTTCCGTCTCGATGAGAAATTACGAAGCCCTACGCGCCGCGTGGCTTAGCCGGCACGATGGTAGCCCGTGCAAGCACTAAACCGTTGACCAAACCGGGCGACGCTTGGCGGCACGGATGTCTGGACAGTCCGTCCGTTGCACCGAGTGTCCGAACGCTTTGAAAAACATGACTCCGGACCCTGGACAATTGCCGGGGGTTGCCAACAATTTGCGGTGCGGCGCTTCCAGGCGAAGTCTCCAGAACCCAGCGGTTACAGCTATGGACAGAGCCCATCTCATGAAGTGCATGATCGATGCGATTCGCATCTTTCAACGCGGACCGCACCTTCTGAAATGACAACAATGCCTGCATCAGTCTCAGAGCAGGCGGTGCTGTGCCTCAGTTGTCGAGCGGTCGCGATGGCACTGACCCGGTGTCAGGTACCGCGCTGATACGCTTTGGCGGCAACGAGTGGTTCAGTAACAGGAGGATTGACGTGTAGAGGCCTAGCTAGGCAATCCCGCGTTGATCAAAATCTAATTCGGCTGCCCGCCATAAACAAATCGGCGTCTTCTAACGGAGCAACCAAGCGTCCTCCGCCCGATTCAAGGCCTTCAACGTCAGCTTCGAAGTGCCTGTAGGAGAAATACACGTCCATACCGGCGTCGCGAATCTGTTGAACCAATCCGAGGCCCCAAATATCCATTGAACTGCTGGTGACATAATCGATGTCGCCGCCGACGGCTGAGGTCACGCTGACATTGAGACCCGTGATCGCATCCATCGACCGGCCGTACTCGCCATAGATACTCGTCGCGCCAATCGAAAAAAACTTCTGACGGATGCCAGCTGAGATCCAAAAGTAGTCGAAATCGGGCCGGTTGGTGCAGCCGACCCCCTGCGCCCGGATATCAGCCGCGTCTCCTGAGGCAAAGCAGGCGAACGTTAGAACGCCGAGGTCGTTGCCTGAAAACTCCCTATGGACATAGGCGCCTGAAAGAAACAGCCCGCTAGGGATGTGGAGGATGCTCGCGGAGCCTTTGAGTTCCCGGATCTCGGTGTCCCGGCCATTCGGTTCCGTGTCCCCACCTCTCGGCCAGCTCAACGTATCTTCGGTTTCGTTCTGATCTTCGAAGTAACCGATGCCAAAGGCGAACTTGAAGTCCTGCGTTTCGCGCGCGTAGCGCAGCGCCACGTCCCAATAGTCATCCGCTCCCCAGGATGCCGACGCCGCAAAGCCCATAAAAACGGGCGTGTCGTAACGCACCATGTTCGCAATTGGGGTATCGAGCCGGTCCACAAAACGCCGCCACCTGAGCGAAATCGTATTGCCAGATGACAGGGAGTTAAGACCGGCGGGACCACCCAGTGTGGAGTCGCGTGTAAAGAGGCTGCCCCCGACCAGGGAGGTGTTAGCGGAAGCTGCAACGGACGTGCCGCCAAGATTGTACGCAATAATGTCATCGGTGGCGGGCGCACCGAGGCCCACGCTGACTGCTCCCAGAGATTTGCTATCGAGATACCATATCGACTGGCGCACTCCGACGTCGTTGTCTGCGCCGCGCGCGAACTGATCGGTACGGGCAGTCGAGTCCAGCCCAAGCCCGAGTTCCAAATAGTGTCCAGCCTTCAAGTCGCCCATAACGGCCGCCGCACCGTCGAACCGGACGCGGTCCGACGAATTGGAATTCATTACCTGATAGACATTTTGTTCGTTGCCGTCGTCCCATGCCAGGATGGCCTGATTGACTTGGCCTGACACTGTTAAGCTCAGCTTCCGGTTGCCTTTGCGCGCTGTTGTCGCTTCAAGCTCGGCAATGCGCTCTTCTAAGTCGGCACAGCAATCGCCTTCAAGGCCGGCCGCGAGGGCCGCCGTCGCGAACGCGCCCGAGGCGATCGGCAAGCAGACCATGCTGAGTGCCGCCCGCCGAACACGCTGGCCAAACACGGTCTTGAGATGATGATTGACGGTCTGCATCATTGGCACACATCCTGCGCCTGAACCAAACCCCACCCAAAAATCGGGTCACGGCCGGGTTTGCCGAGATCAGTCGCGGTCCCTTGAAGGGATTTGATAAGATCTGCGACCGGCTTGCCGGGGTCTTTGGTTTTGGCGGCAGCCAGCGCTGCCGTGATGAATGGAGCGGCAAAAGAGGTCCCGGTAGCGAACGTTGTTTCAACCTTTGCCGATACGACTTGAACATCGACGCCTGGTGCCGAGAAATCAATGAAACTACCGCGATTTGCCCCGCGGTAGATCCGCAGGTCTTCGCCAACAGCCGTTACAGCAACGACGCTCTCGTATCCCGCCGGATACACCACAGGACCGGTTGGGCCGCGGTTGCCCGCAGCAGCGATGAGGATCGCTCCATCCGCAATCGATTGGCGAACGATTTCGGCCAGCACCTTGTTGTTTGGTCCGGTGAAACTCAGGTTGATCACCGCAATACCGCGCTTCACCAGCACGTCGACAGCAGAGACAATATCGAACGTGTCAGCAATGTCTTCCCCCGCCTCAGAAGAATGGAACGCTTGAACAACGACTGCTTCGCTTTGAGGGAGCAGTCCCGGAACGGCCGCATCGGAGCGGCCGACAAGCAGAGCCACAATCGAAGTTCCGTGGTCCTTCGATGCGAACGGCCGGCCGGCCGAAACACCGTCTAGGACGACGACGCGTTGCCCCGCTAAGGCCGGATTGGCGCGATCTATTGACGTGTCAATGAGACCGACAGAGGCCTGCACTTTGCACTCATTGGGCGGTTGCGGCCAGCCGATCGCGCGGCGCTGCCGGCAGACGAGCGTGTCGCAAATGGCTTGGGCCGGCCGGTAAATGTGATTAAAATCGACAATAGCCCCAGGGGCGAGTTCACGCGCTAGTGACAAGGCCTCTATGGTCGATAAGTTGCCCGGCACTTCAAAACGGATGAGTTCGCCCGCGCCAAGGGGACCTGGCGAACGCACGAGGGCGATGAACCCGCGATTTTCAAGCTGAGTGACCTCAGCAGCGCTGGCTCGCAGTGTAACGACTTCGCGAGGAAGTGCGTTCGCGGGCTCTGCCGTACCAGCACGTCCAGCCGGACTAGGCTGACCGCCAACGACACGATCCTGCGGGGCAGCGCGATCAACGGAGGTGCCGCGCGATGATCCTGCTCCGCTGGACGACGGACCTACTGCCGTGGTGGGCGGGCGCGCCGGGCGGTCGTCACATGGCCGAAGCCACGGCGGGCGCAGGACGGTTTCCTCGAAACAGTTATCGTTGTCGCGTGGCCCGATGTTGTCGCCGTCATCGATGTTACCCGGCAATTCACCGGCTGCGGCTGGATCGCCACCACCACCACCGCCACCACCGCCACCACCACCTCCGTCATCGTCACCATCATCGTCATCATCACCGTCATCTTGCGCGACGGCGGATGCGATGATGGCGGACTGGCCGGACATTGCCGAAAAACTGGCTGGCAGCAGAACGGTAAACGCAACCGCAAGCATTGCCACGGCGAAACCGCTCGCGACGCGAGAAGCGCTGGACTTTCTGTCTAGCGAAGATTCAGGTGCCACACGAGTGTCAGTCATCATCCTCATCGCAAATTAATTGTACTACGTCGCCGCAGGTGGCCCCTCAAGTTGAGCGCGATATATCAGTCAACGTGTCTCATGTTTGCCGCGGACTCGACTAGCAGCAATTGTCGATAAAGCTTCCGGCGCTTTCGCTTCGGCGGCATGTGTAACCATACTGCAACTTTAGCCATTTTCCAGACGGGAAGAAGTTCCTGGTTCCGGGTGCGTCCGTCCGTATTCGAATTCCGACTGCAGCCGCCGGCCTGCGCCATGCCGGACCTAGAGCTGCCAGTCCGAGATGTTTTCCTGCTGTGCTGTCTGCGCCCGAACGAACTCTGGTTGCTGTGTTGTGACAATGATCAATCTGTTGCTTTCTGCATATGGAATGAGCGTGCTCCAGACGTCGTCCGCGGCCGCGAGATCGGGATCATCGATAATCAAAAGTCTGGGCGCGCGCGCGAGGGCGATCGCCAGCCGTGTGCGTGCATTGATGGCCGCGCTGATAAACCGGCCATGATTGCCTACTCGCAAGTCTAAGAATGTCTCAAGGTCGTCCGATTGGTCCTTCAGGCCACAGATACGCAGCACGTTGCGAAGGTGGTCAAGAGCGCTAGGATCCACGCCGGCCTTGCGGAAATTTCCCCCAATCGTTCCCTTGAGCAAACCGAGATCCGGCGCAACCAGCACCACATGCCGGCGATAGGCACCAAGCGGCATGGCTGACAATTCGGTATCATTGCACCGGATTGCCCCATCACCCGGAACGTCGAGATATGCAAGCTGCCGCGCAAGTTTGGACCGCAGTGCCGCGTCACCCCCTGTGAGCACCGTGAGTTTTCCCTGCGTGCATGGAAGCTTCGCGCCACCATTGCTGAGTCCGGCCGAGGGTATGGCGAACGTCAGCGTGTCACTGGCAAACACCGATGCAGCATCAGCCTCTCCACCTTCGAGACCCCGGCGAGACAAGATTGAATCGACCCTGCGCATGGCCGGCCGGAAGCTGACCCGATAGTCAATCGCGCGAGTGGCATCTTGCAGTTGCGCCGCGGCCAATCCCATGACGAACATCCACGCGAGGAGAGACGTTTCGACGCTGCCAGCCCCGCCTTCCGTGGCGAGCGCACTCAGGACCTCCGCGTCAAGGAGTGCAAGCAGACATATAGCAAGTGGGAGTGCAGCCAGAGGAGCGAAACGCAAGAACCCACTGTAGAGACCACGAATGACCAGCGCATCCGTAAGCTCCACCGAGAGAGCTTCGATTTGCTTAGATTCTGAACCTGCGCGATTGAGGGCCTGGATCGTGCCTCGCGACACAAGTTTCTCGGCGAGCCGATTGGCCAGTTTCCCGCGAGTTCGCCGGCTGCGCTTAACGGTGCTGTCGAGTGGCGCAATGCACAGGCCGGACAATAACAGAACAATCACGAACGCACCTGCGCTCACGGCTGCGAGGCGCGGGTCCACGATCGCGAGAAGGGCTATGGACCCAACGATCGTGACCGACGCGACAATCGATGTGGCGATGCCGTAACTGATCCAGTTCTTCACCGCCAACAAGTCGGTAGTCAGCCGGGTCATCAAGGCACCCAGTGGAGGGTCCCTGCTGCTCCCGGGAAGTGAGCAGATATGACGGAACACCGCCACACGCAGGTCGCTGACGTAAGTCAGGCCGAAGGCCTCTGCGTCGCGACGCTGCCATGCGCGCAACACGACCAACAGTAGGGCCCCTGCGAAAAGGAGCGCAACCATGATCGCTGGTGTGTGTTGCAGCCCATCGCGGCCTGAGGACTGCAAGATTTCGCTCATCAGCACCGCCAGGCCAATGCCGAGTGAGGCTTGCGCCATCCCGTTGACCACGAGCCAAACGAGCAAGAGCCGCCGTTCAGGAGTTAAAATGAGTGGTTTCATGGCTGGTCGACCGCACTAAGCCGCAACATTGGTCTGGCGCGAATCTGCAAACAAGGACCCGACCACACTCGGATTTTCAAAGTCCCGCAATGGCGTGACCAGAAGCCCCGTTGCTGCGGCCGCCTCACGCGCTGCCAGCGGCGAGTTGGTCATTACCCCTGCCAGCGTTGCGACGTGATAGCCCAAAGACTTGAGCCAGACAGCGCCCGACACGGCGCCCATCGAGTCAACCGACGAGAACACGACGGACGTCACCATAGCCTTGAACCGCGGGCGTTCAAGCAGTGCCTTGGTTTCGGCCTGTAAGAGGCCATCAGCCACTTCGAGAACTGCAATATCGCAACCAGCACGTTCAAGAGAATTCACCAGCCGGAAGGCCCCGTCTTCAATCTCTGACATTCGCTCCAAGTAAGTGGTTGCGAAGCCGGCATCGTTGAAGTCGAAGACCGCTAGCGCACCGGAATCCCGCATCAGCCATGTGTCTTTGCCCGCGCTGGTGCCTGTGACCTTGGCTGCGCCGACCCGCCTGCCAGCTTTGGTGAGCCCGTAGATTAAGCGGGCCGCTGTCGTGGTCTTGCCGGAATTCATTGACGTTCCGACCGAGATGATCACCGGGATTTGCGGCGCAACGGCTGGACCTGGGATGCAGAATTGACGGATATTGAGCGGGACCTTTGCTTCATCTGCCACGATGCCCAGTGGGGTGATCTCTGTTGGCGCGCGTGTTCCGGCATGCCAGCTCAAGGCCTTGCCTGCCAATCCGCCCGCTGCCACCAGATGGCATGGTCCCTGATCCTCTGGGACGACCGCCTCAAATTGGTCGGGCGCGTAACGGTTGGCATAGCAGACAAGAATGTGATCGCCCTCGTAGAGAGTCGCGCGGCGGCCGCACAGCAGTTCGAGACCGTCGTGATGGCCTGTTTTGGTCACACGGGCCAGGACGAGGTCGCCGGCAGCCGGTGCTATTCCGGTGGACAGAAGTGTACGGGCACGTGAGAGGTCGATTCGCCGGGTTGAGGCGGCACGCTTTGCTTTTGCGAGCTGGCGGATATTGATGACTTGCATGGCTGAGATCCTGATGGTTCGCGTTGTCAACGCCCGCCGTCGAACAGCGAGCGCCAGGGAAACGCCGCCGGCTCGGGTTCATTCCCGTCAATTGTTCTGGCTTAAACTTGCACAATGGTACCGTGGTCAGCATAGTCGGCACGTCAGCGAACCAGTACGCTTGGCGCGCATGTCAGGCGTCTGACGAGAACTCCCTGCAAAATGCGCCCTAATCGCAGTCGATTTACCTCGTCGGGCGATTGGCTGGTACAGATAGAGTCTTGTTCAAATATTCATGACGGAAAGTGGAATAGCCTCCCGGCTTTGTCGTTTCTCCGGGCAACACGAATAAAGGAATGGTTCCAGTGATGGGGCAGGATGTACGCAAGGAGCTGGTTGCTCTGCTGCCTCGGCTGAGGCGGTTTGCATACTCCCTTTCCGGATCAATGGACGAAGCGGAAGATCTTCTTCAATCGGCGTGTGAGAAGGCCTTGTCACGGCTTGATCAGTTTGAACCGGGAACCAGGCTGGATAGTTGGATGTTTCAGATCATTCGCACGGTTTGGATCGACCGCATTCGCTACCGGAAGCGCCGGCCGGCAGATGGAGACCCGGATGCCGTGGACAACGCGGCGTTCGACGCACGGACACACGAGCAATTGGAAGCGCGGATGGATCTCGACATCATTCGCGAAGAGATTGCGAAACTTCCTGAGGAGCAACGCGCGGTGCTTGGACTCGTGACAGTTGATGGTCTCAGCTACCAGGAGGCTGCCAACACACTTGGCGTTCCGATCGGGACGATCATGAGCCGTTTGGCCCGAGCGAGGAGGAAACTGGCAGAGGCAATAGATAAGCCGCGTGAGCGCGTTAGAGCCAAAGTGACAACAGCGGGACCTGCACCATGACGTACATCAGAGATGAAGTACTTGTGGCCTATGCCGACGGGCAACTGCGGTGCGAGGAACGCCTCGCAGTCGAACGGCTCTTGGCCATCGACGAACAGGCACGCCACTCCGTCGCGCTTTTCAAGCTCACGCGTCACTATGTGCAACAGGTGTTTGCGGAAATCGACTTCAGCGGAGTACCAACGCGGCTTGGTTCGCTTTTGAGTGTCAAAGCGCCGGGGTTCTCTGTGAGACCACGTTGGCGCGGGTCGAGACTCAATTCTATTGCAACGTTTATCCCATTGGCCGCCTGCATATGCTTCGCAGTTGGGTTCGGGGCTGCGCAGTTGCCGGGTGCTGATCAACGGCACCTGCAGGCCGGTGCAACCGCGCTCGGCCTTGTCGATCCAAACAGTTATCTGGCAGATGCAATTCAACATGCGCGAAACTCTGGGGCCGATTGGGCGGCGCCCAATGGCTTGCGGTTTGTTGATATTGCTGACTTCAAAGACAAGTTCGGTCAGGAGTGTCGCGAGTTCGAGGTTTTCAGCGCCGGGTTGGTGCAAATCCCGGCTGAACTTTTGATTGTCTGCCAGAACCGCGCCGGACGTTGGTCTGTCGTAAGCGCGGTGTCGACTGTTGCGGCGGGAACAGCGGTTCAAGCGCAATACGTGCCAAGTGAGAGCGAAGCGCGAACCGCGCTCCAAAGCGTCTTTAATATGCTGGGTGCCCAACAACGGACGTCAGCTGCAGAACGAAAGCATTTAACGCCATGAAAGAGGGAAGCGACACAAGGTGGCCGGACGACGAGGTTCTCGTGGCTTTTGCGGATGGCCAACTTGACGCGGAGCAGTCCGCGAAGGTTATCGCGTTTCTGGAAACGGATCGGGACGCCAAGCGTTTTGTCGAAGCGCTCAAGCGTTCGGGTGAGATGGCTCGAGTGGCCTATGATGAGGCTTTGCCGGTTCGGTCGGATAAACTTGCGGAAATGATCCTCGGCTCCGAAGGCTCGGCCGGTCCATTGACGCAGGCAACGCCACCGGTTTCATCGAATGTGGTGCCGATCTTTTCAAAACGTAAGCCGTCCGGTCCGTTTGGCGGGTATGCGCTGCCCTTGGCGGCTTCGATTGCGCTCATGATCGGTGCATTCACCGGCTATCAGATCGGTAAAGGCGGCGATCCTGGGTCGACAGCGGCACCGTTTGACATCGCGGTTGGTCCCACCCCAGAGGGTGGTCCCGTGCACCGTATCCTAGAGAGTCAATCGAGCGGCGATCCTGTTGCCGTATCACACGGCCCGGCATCGAAGGCTGGAGAACTCATGATTGTCGCAACGTTCCGCGATCAGGCCGGGCGTGTTTGCCGGGAACTTGAAGTGACACACCCCGGCGAAGAAGGGAGTGCAATCACGGGTGCTGTTGCCTGCCGCAAAGCAGACGGTGGATGGTTTGTTGAGGGTGCCGCACGCCTCGCCGCAGCCCCACCTGTTCCCGATAAGGACTACAGTCCTGCAGGAGGGAATGAAATCTCTGCCATCGAAGGTGTTCTGAAGTCTATTGGTGCCAAGCCGGCCCTGACGGCAAGTGATGAAAAGGTGCTTATCAAGCGTGGCTGGAAATAAGGCCAAGGGCCGCTCAAACTCATGGCTTGCGTTGATGCAAGGCCGTGGAGGTCATGCGGAATAGTTTTCCGTCTTGAGCGTTCCCTCCCGCGAAACGATACGTGGAGCCTTTGCTCAATGGGATCGGCGCAGGGAGTGGTCCGATGTTGCAGACACTTAAGAGGTCGATGTCCTCGCCCCAAGGTGCACTTTGGGTTGCGAGAGTATTCTTGCTGATTGCCTTGGTTGGACCGGCATACGCATTGTTGCCGCAGGCGATTGGTTCCCGGCCGGCTGCACCTGCACTGCAACAGCCGGCGCATCAGGCGGCACCTTGGCAAGCAAGTACACCCGGGACCGGTCGGGCCAGCGAGAGAGCAACATCTTTCGCTGTCTCGGACACATCATCAAGTGTTGCCGGTGATCAGCAGGCACTGACGGCCACCGGGGTTTCCGAGGGTCCGAGACTGCATCGCACCTTTGCTCATCAAACGTCACAACGGCCCAAGGCCCGGCCCTCGACTGTGCGACGGCATGCCCAACGATCACAGCGGGCAGCAAATCTTCCCGTCATCCGGTTCGTGCGAAAAACAGGCCGTGCCATTCGCCGTGTGTTCACCTTCTAGAAAACTCACAATACCCACGGGAACGCGCATCTATCGCTCTGGCGCTGTTCACAATCTCGCCCTGCGGTTCTGCGCGCATTCAAAAAATGGGATGAGTCGCAAAAAATGTGGGGAATAGCCCATGAGTGCGAGCGTTTCCCGTGCGGCTGGAGCCGATATGGTGCAGCCAAACTCAACCAAGGAGTACATCCATGAAGCGAGTAACAATCACGACACTGGCAACAGTTGCCACCGCTGCACTTGCCGTTGGCGCAGCTCAGGCTGCCGTTCCTACCGGTGAATTCGCTGACAAACCGGCGATTACCAAGAAGGCGGACGGCGTTCAGGTCGCGCAGTCCAGTAACTCAAGTTCAAACTCATCGTCGAACTCAAGCTCGAACAGCTCCTCGAACTCGAGCTCCAACAGCTCGTCGAACACGTCCTCGAACAGCTCGTCGAACTCTTCGTCGAACTCAAGCTCGAACCGCTCGCGCTAACACGTGATCAGGTGGGAGGAAGGGACTGGTGCACCAGTCCCTTTTTCTTTGCCGGTCTGTCCTGACGCCCCCCGACGTACGACAAAAAAACCGGCGGTGGATCCGCCGGTTCTGTCTATGTGCGGGGTTTGTCGTCTATCGAGCGGCGCGTGCCAACCGGCGGTACCAACCTTCAGACGCCTGCGTATTGCGCAGTATTTGCTCCCGCACATCTGCCTCAGCTTCGGTCTCTACACGAACCGTACCTTCCAAATGTGTGCTTTCGCGACGGAAAGGAATGACCTGAACGAGCGGCGTCCCACGCTCGATTGTGTACACCCCGTCCGTTGCAGTTGGGAGAAACGGGAAGTTGATCAACGACTTGTAGGTATCCGTATCGACCACGCCCGAGACCACCTCAAATACTGGGTTGTGACGGTTGAGCGGGGGCACGAACAGGCAGCTCCAGCCAGGCGGCGTGACAATGGTCCAATAGTTGTGAAACTTGCACGGCGGCCGGGGCTCGCGCGGATTGCCAGCAATCTGATGCATGGCGTGATTGGACACCATTGTCCGGTCGATTTCCCAACCGGCGTCCACCGTTTGGCCGTTGTCCTTAATTTCAAGTCGAACCGTAGCGGCCACTGGGATCACCCAACCCGTCGTCAGCGCATCTAGGAACGGCATGCAGCGCTTCACGGTCAGGCCATTGTTGATCGCGGTAAGATGGTTCTTGTCGACGGGTGGCAATTTCTTGAACCAATCCGGCATGGCGGCTTTAGCCGGGACGGGTTCGGCCATTACGCCGTGGTCCTTTGGCGAACACAGAAATTCAATCCGTGGTTTGGTGATCTGACTGAGCAGTTTGAACATGGCGGCGCTCCGCTTGGTGGCTGATACGCGCGTGAACGCCGCAGCGCGCGTCCTATTCCAGCAAATGACTGGAACGGGCCACCGGTTCTTCCTCCAGATCATCCCAGGACTGTGGGGAATAACATCCAAGCAGCGGCGTTCCGCGAGTGCCGAGCGTATGGCCCGGCCTAGCAACGCAATGCATGGGAGTTCAACATGCCCGTTCCAACGGAGTTTGATGACCGGCTCGTCGGCACCAATCTTGCCGATGTTCTTGATGGTCTTCAAGGAAATGACATCCTCGAAGGTTTCGGCGGCAATGACCGCCTGTCGGGAGGCGAGGGCAACGACGTTCTTTACGGCGACGACGGCAACGACACCCTCGATGGTGGTAAAGATAACGACGAACTTTTCGGCGGTACCGGCAACGACACGCTGATTGGCGGCGAAGGCGATGATCTCGTCGAAGGCGAGGACGGCGACGACAACTTGTCCGGCGGACAAGGCATGGACACGCTGTACGGCGGTACCGGCAACGACCGGCTTGACGGGGGGGAAGACGGTGACGTGCTGTTTGCCGGTGACGGTAACGACGTAGCGCTCGGTGGCAGCGGGCAGGATCAGGTCTTCGGCGGCTTTGGCAACGATCGTGTGTCTGGCGGTGACGATGCCGACCTCGTTGAAGGCGGAGACGGTAACGACGTCGTCAATGGCGATGCCGGCGAAGACGAACTCTACGGCGGACTTGGCGACGATCAGGTCAACGGTGGATCCGATTCCGACCTCATGTTCGGTGGCGATGGCAACGACCGCATGACCGGCGGTGATGGTGACGATACGGCGAATGGCGGTAACGGCATCGACACGATGTTCGGTGACGACGGCTCCGACACGCTCTTCGGTCAAGCTGGAAACGATCGCCTCGATGGCGGATTGAGCGACGACATCCTCAATGGTGGCGATGGACTGGATGTGTTGCTTGGTGGTCTGGGCACCGATCGGCTGACCGGAGGTAATGGGATCGACACACTCACGGGCGGCGCTGACCAGGACTTCTTTATTCTGGCAAGGACCGCAGTAAACCGCGATGTGATTACCGACTTCAGTGTTGGCAATGATGATCTTGTCATCGAAGCGGCCCTGTTCGGTGGTGGTTTACAGGCCGGAAACTCCCTCGATCCGTCGCGGCTCGTCGCTTCGGGCGCACCGGTTGCTGCCGTCGCCGGTCAGGGCACTTTCCTGTTCAACACGACATCAAAGGCTCTGCTCTGGGACGTCGATGGAAAGGGCGGTGCTGCCGCAGTTCAGGTGGCGACGCTGACCGGTGTCAACGGTCTCACGACCTCGGATTTTGAGATCGTCTAAGTGCGGAGTGACCAGGCGGGGTGTCGCCTGCCTGGTCTCATCCGAAATCCACACGTCAAGGCAAAAAAGTGAGCCATCACATGTCCACTCGAAATGCGCAGCAATTCCTCGGCGGTGCTTGGATTTGGCTCTCGCTTTTGATGCTGTCCGGCGTGATCAACCTGTTGGCCCTGTCGGGGGCGTTTTACATGCTCCAGGTCTACGATCGTGTCCTGACAAGCCACAGTATCGAAACTCTCGTGGTTCTGTCGGCGCTGGTCGCAGGGCTTTACCTCATTTTCGGGTTGCTGGATGCCATCCGGGCCCAAATTCTCTCCAGAGTGGGAAGCCGCTTTGATGAAGAGTTGATGCCGCGCGCACAAGAGAGCGCGACCTGGGCTGTTCTGGCCAATCCTCCAACCGCAGATCCTGTGCAACCCATCCGGGATGTCGATCTCATGCGGGGCTTCCTGACGAGCGCGGCCCCAAGCGCCTTGCTCGATCTTCCGTGGATACCGCTGTTTCTTGGTTTCGTCTGGCTTCTGAGCCCGGCTCTCGGCTTCCTCGCTCTCGGCGGGCTTCTCGCTCTCGTGACCTTGGCATGGCTGACCGATGCGGCAACGAAAGGCCTGGAGCAAACCGTGTCCTCCAGAGCGTCGCTCCGCTCACAAGAACTCAATTCCAGTTTGCGCAACGCCGAAACCGCTGCTGCTATGGGCTTTGCAACTGACGCTGCCATCCGCTTTCTTGATGCCAATAACAGGTATTGTGACGCCCAAGGCCGGTCGACAGATGTCATTGCTTGGTTTGCGGCCGCCTCGAAGGTGGTGCGGTTGTTGTTGCAGTCGGCGATTCTGGGGCTTGGCGCATATCTGGCAATTCACGATCAGATCACGACAGGAGGGATGATCGCCGCGTCGATTGCTGCGGCACGCGGTCTCGCACCGGCTGAACTCGCAATCGCCAGCTGGCGCACCTTCTCGGCGGCGCGTCAAAGTTTTGGCCGGCTGCGGCCATTGGCGCAGTCCACAGCAACACACACGCACCCGATCGCGCTACCCGCGCCGCGCAGCACTGTGAGCCTTGAGCGGGCGTCCGTTCTCAATCCCATTACGCGCCGGCTCTGCCTCAGCAACGTATCGCTGCAACTCCAGGCAGGAAGTGGGCTGGCGATCGTGGGTAAGAGCGGCTCAGGCAAGTCGACACTCGCTCGCGTCCTAGTCGGGGTTTGCCCGCTGGCCAACGGGACGCTGCGCTTCGACGGCACGCCGATGGACCGCTGGCCCGTTCAGGACCGCGGACCTCTCATTGGATACTTGCCACAAGCCGTTGACCTCAGCGATGGAACCATCGCCGACAACATCGCCCGCCTCGATCCCAACCCAAACAGCGATCTCGTCGTGGAAGCGGCCAAGGCGGCTGGTATTCACGAGGTCATTGTTCACTTGCCGGACGGATACGAGACGCGGGTCGGGACCACTGGTTTTGCGCTCTCAGCTGGCCAACGCCAACTGGTCGGGCTTGCGCGGGCGCTCTACGGGAAGCCGTTTCTCCTTGTCCTAGATGAACCCAACACCAATCTCGACTCCGACGGCGAAGCTGCCCTCATCGAAGCGCTTCATGGCGCCCGCAGGCGAGGCGCAATCGTCGTCGTGATCGCTCACCGCCGGAGCATGCTTGGCGTGTGCGATCTGGTCGCCCAGCTCGAGGGTGGCCAGCTCAGGGTCTTCGGTCCGAAGAGCGAGGTCCTGGAGAACACGGTTCGTGCCATGCCCGCCGCCAATGCTCCAGGCCGCGCCAGCCGCCAGTCCGATACAAGCAAAAGGATGCAAGCACCGTGACCCCGCTTCCAAAGTCAAAATCACTCGTGGTTGCGGATGAGCACCAGCAGCAGAATGCACGGCAGCGCCAGCAACGTCAGACGCTCGCGCGCAAGTCGAGCGGCATTCTCAATCGCATACTTGCCGGGTTCGTTCTGGTGGGACTTCTGATTGGTGGCTTGGGTGGCTGGAGCGCGACCGCGGAACTTTCGGGGGCAGTTATTGCCCCGGGTCAGTTGGTCGTTGATGGTAGCGCAAAGAAAATTCAGCACGCGACGGGGGGCGTCATCGGCGACATTCGCGTCAAGAACGGCGATCGTGTGTCTGCCGGTGATGTTCTACTGACACTTGACGAGACGCAAGCGGGCGCGCAACTCGCAATCTTGGATAACAAGATCCTCCGATTGACGAGCGAGAAACACCGCCTGGAAGCCGAGCGCGACGGCAAAGCGATGCTCCGTCTGGCTGATGGATTCGATACGAGAGATCCCAAAGTGAAGGCCGCGTTTTCCGGTGAAGAGAACTTATTGAAGGCACGCATGACCGGCTGGCGCACACAAAAGTTGCGGCTTAGCGAACGGATACAACAAATTCGCAAGGAGATCGAGGCGATCACAGCTCAACGCAAAGCGAAGGAGCGCGAGATAGCACTGATCAAGCGGGAGCTCGGCATGGTCGAAGAACTGCGCGAGAAGAAGCTGACCAATCTCCCGCGGCTGATAGAAGTGCAGCGTGAAGTGGCGCGATTTGAAGGCGAGCACGGTGCGCTACAAGCGCAAATTGCCCGGTCTGAAAGCCACATCGCAGAGATCGAACTTCAGATGGCCGAGCTTGATCAGCGCATCCTGACCGAAGCGCATACTGAGATCAGGAACGTTGACGCTCAGATCGGTGAACTGGACGAGCGCCGCCTCGCCGCCGCCGACCAGGTACGCCGTACTGAGCTGCGTTCGCCGGTGGCAGGTATTGTTCACGATCTTTCCGTCCACACCATCGGGGGCGTCATACGCCCCGGGGAGACCGCAATGATGATTGTTCCAAGCGAGGATGCACTGCTCGTTGAAGCAAGGCTTGCCCCAGGCGACATCGATCAGGTTGTGGTTGGCCAACCAGCACGGCTGAGGTTCACTGCCCTCAATCAGAAGGCAACACCCGAACTTACAGGGACGGTGATCCACGTTGGTGCCGATCTGACCCGTGACCCAACCACTGGGCGCGAGCACTTCACCGCGCGCATCACACTCGACGAAGGACAATCGGCCAAATTCAATGGCGTGAAACTCGTCGCGGGCATGCCGGTCGAAGGCTTCATTGCCACGGGCCAACGGACCGCCCTGTCATACTTACTCAAGCCATTAAGCGATCAGATCGAGCGCGCCTTGCGGGAGTGACTGGGGCTACGAAACCAGTTTCGATGCAACCCATGTATTTCACTGCCGGGCAAATGAGGGAGCATCGAGGGCGCGATCGTCTCATACCTATTGGTTTTCGATTGTGATGATGGTGGGCGGTGCAGGGATTGAACCTGCGACCCCACCCGTGTGAAGGGTGTGCTCTACCGCTGAGCTAACCGCCCGCGCGCCCCGGAAGGATCGCGCAAGGCGCCCGTTATGAGAGCGTGCATGCTGGGTGTCAAGGATGGGGCCGGGGCCAGCCACCTGTTCGCGCGTCACGTCGCGCGCCGCAATACGAATCGCAGGATACCGTCCATTTCGCCGCTCTCGACGAGCGTGTGGCCAGTGGCACGGCAAAACGCATTAAAATCATCAACAGCGCCCGGATCTGTGGCCAGGATTTCCAAGGTGCCGCCGGCCGGAACCTCGGTCATGGCCTTTTTTGCCTTGAGGATGGGAAGCGGGCAGACAAGGCCACGAGTATCCAAAATTTTGTCGGCCATTCCACGCCTTTCGGGCTTGAACCTGCGCCCCGGGTTTCACACTTTGGTTTAAGTCAAGTCTGCGCCCCGCTCAACCGGCACTTGCAACACAGCCTTAGCCGATGCAACCATCCCCTCGGTCCGGCGCGATTCCGTCGCTGGTTTGCGAGCCACGCAGTTTGACTGACGGCCCCGCCATAGAGCGCGGCCGGAAAAAAAACGGGTCTGGGGCCGGGAAAGGGAATAGGCATGGCTGACGCGAGCGGAGCAGGACCATCGCTCCTGTTTTCGTCCAGCCTTGCAAGGCTTGGGCTATTGGGGTTGCGTTCGCCGGTGTTGGCCGCAATCGCAGTTTTAATCATCTCGTTAATCGCGGCACTGGGCGTTGCGCGCCTGAAAGTCGATGACAGCCTGTCGGAATTGTTCCGCACCGACACCAAGGAATTCCGGCAGTACGAGGAAATCGACCGGCGCTTTCCGTCGAGCGAGTATGACGTGCTCGTGGTCGTCGAGGGCAAGGATCTTCTCAAGAAGCCGCAGCTAGATGCCCTTGGCCGCGCGATTGTCGAACTGCAGCTGACCGACGGCGTCGGCGGGTTGATTTCGATGCTGTCGGCGCGCGGCAAGCCCGACGCAACGGGGTATGCCGCACCGGTGGTGCCCGACGAGATTCCCGACGGCCCGGCTTACGATCAAATGATCGAGGCGTTGAAATCAAACGACATCGTCAAGGGCAAGTTCTTGTCCGATGACGGGCAACTGGCGCTGGCGGTGATTTCGCTCGACCGGACGGTGGTGGCGGAGAAGACGGCGAGGGTGGTAATCGGCGGCATCAATGATGTCCTCACTGCCGAGTTGAAGGGCTCGGGGCTCGCGACCAAACTCACGGGCGCGCCGGTGATGCAACTTGAGATCCGCAACGCGGTCGAGCGCGACCAGCTCTTGTACAATGGGCTGGGACTGTTGTTTGGAGCCGTGATTGCGGCAATATTTTTCCGGCGCGTGTCACTCATGGCCGTTGCGGCGTTGCCGCCCGTGCTCGCCGTGCTCTGGTCGCTGGGGCTGCTGGGCTGGCTCGACTTCAAGCTCAATCTGTTTCTCAACATCATGACGCCGCTCGTGATGGTGATGGGGTTTGCCGACAGCATGCAGATGGTGTCGGCCATCCGGATCCGGTTGCGCGAGGGTGACACGCGGGCAGAAGCGGCGGCGTTTGCGGTCAAAGTGGTGGGCCCAGCCTGCGTGATCGCACACGCCGCGACGCTGTTGTCATTCATTGCGCTTCAGTTGTCCGAGTCGGGGCTTATCCGCGCCTTTGGTCAGGCAGGGGCTCTGGCGACGCTGGTGTCGTTTGTGGCCATCATCGTGGTGCTGCCGCTCATGGCCGTGCTGTTTATCCGCAATGAAGCCGAGCTCGGTCGCGACCGGACGCCGGCCGATGGTCTAATGGACGGGCTGGGCACCATCGTCGGCAACATTGTTGACCGGGTGGTGCGCCATCCGTGGTTTTACACGCTGACGGGACTGGCCTTGTTTGTGGTGTTTGGGGCCGCCCATTTGGCGCTCGAGCCACGCTACCGGTTGGCCGACCAGGTGCCGGATAAAGAACAGGCGTTAGCGGCAACAGGCAGCCTCGACAAAAAGTTGACCGGTGCCAATCCGGTTCACGTCATGATCCAGTGGAACAAGGACGGTGCTGACGGCGCGCCCGGTATTGGGCTCTACGATGTCGCGACATTGTCCGTGATCAACCGGGCGCACGAAGTTCTGGAGAAAGAAGCCGGGCTCGGCAACGTCTGGTCGCTCGACAGTCTGCGGCGGTGGCTGGCCGAGACCGGCGACAGCAGCATCGAAACGATCAAGAGGTATGTCGGCCTGCTGCCGGAGCATCTGGTGCGCCGGTTTATTGATGCTGATGAAAACGCAGTGCTGGTGACGGCGCGGTTGCCCGACATTGATGCCAGCGAGATCTTGCCGGTGGTCGAAAAGATCGACAAAGCGCTCGATGTCGTGCGCAAAGAGCACCCCGGCTTTGAGATTGCTGTGACCGGTTTGCCGGCGATTGCCGCGCGCAACAGCGCCCGCATGATCGGTCAGCTCAACGAAAGCATTCCGATTTGCGTCGGTGTTGCGGCGTTGCTGTTAGCGCTGGCGTTCAGGTCGCCGTTTGCCGGCATCATTTCCATTCTGCCGGGGCTGTTCCCGGTGGTGACGGCCGGGGCGCTGTTGTGGGTGACCAGCGGCGGCTTGGAGTTTTCGTCGGTGGTGGCGCTGCTCGTTGTCTTTGGATTGGGGATCGATGCGCTGATTCATTTTCTCAACCGCCTGCGGATGGAAGAGCGGCCCGGGGAAGCGCCGGAGCATGCCATCCGCCGCGCGCGCATTCTGGTTGGTCCCGCGATCATTCTGACGACGATCGTTTTAGCATTCGGGCTCGGTGTGACGGTGTTCTCGGATCTGCCGTCGCTGCGGACGTTCGGACTTGTCTGCGGCGTGACGCTGCTGGCGTCACTGTTCGCCGACCTCGTGCTGTTGCCGGCGACAATCCTGATTTACAGGCGGTTGTTTCCGCAGCGGGTGTAGGATGTCTGCAGCATGGTGCCCGGTGTAAGTGACTAGCGATGCACGGGACAAACCCTGCGCAGCCGTGTATGATCATCCTCAGATTAGCTGGGTCATACACCATGCAGAATGCGCGAATCTCGGCCGATCCTTCCGTCATGATGGGCAAACCCTGTATCAAGGGCACTCGCATCACCGTCGAATTGATCTTGCGCAAGCTCGGCCAGGGTCATGCATTTGCAGACCTGCTGGAGGCGTATCCTCACCTGAGCGCCGAGGATATCAAGGCGGCGCTGGCGTTCGCAGCAGACTATATGCAGCATGAAACGGTGCTTGCGGCAGAGTAGGTATGCGCTTCCTCGCCGATGAGAATGTTTCCGGACTTGCGATCAAGCGCTTGCGCCAAGATGCCATGATGTGATGTCCATCCGCGAAACGTCGGCTGGCGTGACCGATATAGTGGTTCTGAAACAGGCCGCCGAGGCTAATCTCATCCTGATTACAGAAGACCAAGACTTCGGAGAGTTGGTCATCAGGCGCCGCTTGCCCGTTACGGGAATCGTGCTTCTTGAGATGGACCCGCTGTCAAATCAGGCAGAGGCAGAACGATTGTCACGTGTCGTTGCAGAGCTTGGCAGCCAATTGGAAGGCCGTCTTGTGGTAATTGAGCCAGGAAGGACGAGATTGCGTCCGCTTCCGAGTAGTTCGGAGTAACAGGTTGGGCCCCATTCACCCCTTCTTCGCGGCCTTGGCCTGCGCCTCATAGAGTGGCAACACGGCTGGCATGTTGCGCTCGATGTTGGCGATGCGGGTGTCGCTTGAGGGATGCGTCGAGAACCATTCCGCTGGCGCGCCCTTGGACGCCGCTGCCATTTTCTTCCACAGCGTGACACCGGCGCGCGGATCGTAGCCGGCGCGGGCGGCGAGTTCCAACCCGACAAGGTCGGCGTCGGTTTCATCGTCGCGCGAGAATTTCAGCGACAGCAGCCCAGACCCGGACTTGACCAGTTCGCCCGCCGTGCCGCCGACGGCGGTCGCCAGCGCTTCGGTGCCGATCTTGGTCAGTCCCTGCTTGGCAATTTGTTCGCGTCCGTGTTCGCGCAGCGCGTGCGCCATCTCGTGGCCCATGATGACTGCGACTTCGTTGTCGGTCAATTTGAGCTGCTCAAGGATGCCGGTATAAAACGCGATCTTGCCGCCCGGCATACAGAAGGCGTTGATGCTGGCGGACTGGATGAGATTGACCTGCCACTGCCATTGCGCGGCTCTGGGGTTAAACTTGCTCACGTGCGGAATAATGCGGGCCGAGATCTTGCGCAGGCGCGCCAGCTGCGGATCGCCGTCTTTGGCCAGCGTGCCCTTGGCCGCGTTCTCCTGCAAAAGGGCCGCGTATTGCGTGGCCGACGACCGTTCGAGCTGTTCGGCTGGCACGATCTTGCGGATTTGCGAGGCGTCACCGACGTCGACACCGGCGCCCGGTGTGATTTGGCCTTGGGCCGCACAGCCGGCCAACGCGAGTGCGGCAAGGGGACCGAGGGTTAGTGACCAACGCATGCGTAGATCTCCGGCTGTGACGTTGGAGTGAGTGTCTAGAGCATCAACTCCTCACGCGTTAGCGCGCTTCCCGCTGTCGTTGCAACACTCATGTGGGGCGAATGTGGCCAGCGCTAGCACCTGGGCATGACCTGGGACACGATGGCTTGCAGGTGTGTCCCGCAGCACATAGTCTGACCGTGATGATTTGCGGACCACACGACGGCACGTGATCCGCAGTCTGCCGCCATTGTCAACAGGTTGGGACGCGCGCACCCCATGACCAAGAAGCTGGTCGTCATCATGGCCAACACGGATGCCCGCAACGGCGAGGAATTGGGCGCGCCCATCTTCCAGGCATCGGTTGCCGCCGCCATGGGCTACACGGTCGAGGTGCTGTGCACGGGAACGGCCGGAAAGCTGATGAAAAAGGGCGTTGCGGCCGGATTGCACGTCAAACCGGGTGACCCCAAGTCGGTTTATGATTTCATCAAGGATGCCCACAGCGCTGGCGTGCGCTTTGTCTGCTGTTCGCCGAGCCTCGACCTGTTCGCCATGTCGAAGGATGATCTCATCCCGGAGTGCGATGCCGTCGTCGGCGGCGCTTACATGATCGAAGAAATCATGGAAGGCAACGCCAAAGTGCTGACGTATTAAGAGAAAATCACATAAAATCAAAGGGTTTTAGGTTTGTTTCCGGGTGTTTCGCCGGGAACAGCGCCGCCCGTGCGCGCGCCATAGAGTGGGCCCATCAGATCAACCCACGGCCCACGGGCCACACCCAAAAGGGGACGACCATGACCCGCACATCGATCAAGTCTCTCGCTCTCGGCGTTTCGCTGGCAGCCGCTGCTCTTTCGCCGGTCCTGACGGTAACCGCGGCGGAAGCCGGCGGCCGCGGCAAGGAATACTTCTCGCAGACCTACATCAGCAAGAAGCCACTCCATGGCTTCGAAGGCCGCGCCGGCGATTACTACTGCAGCTATGTGCGCATGCCGGTGCACAAGATCGACGCCAATGGCCGCATGAAGGTTGTCGCCTGGGAACTCCGCCAGCACTGCTACTGATTTCATGGTGTCAGACACGTTTGAGAGGTGTCTGACACCGAACGACGGACGCCCAAGTTTTCACTCTCACGACGCTGCCTCCCTCCTCCCAACCTCAACCCCGGGCCCATGAGTCCCGGGGTCTTTTTTTGAGGATAGGGATAGGGTGTCAGGCACATCGCGCGTCCGCCAATTTCTGTCATCCCGGCCGAGCCGGTCTTTGCGGCGAGCGCCGGGACCCAGGAGAGAATCCGGCGAAGCCGTCATGATTTCATGTGCCTTCGGCAGTTTTGTGCTGGGTCCCGGATCTGCGGCCGCATGGGAGCGGCCTTGTCCGGGATGACAGATTATCTTCACGACGCACCAAAGGGGTCAGACCGGTCGTGTTGGAAACACGCCTTCGGCGTGATGGGTCGGAACCTGTAAGATCACCACTCTTCCCGCCACAGCGGGAACGCCATCGCGCCTTTGGGAACGGAGACGGTGCCGCCGCGGTCGATGCCGCCGGAGACGCCGAGTTCACCGGCGAATTTGTTGACGACGTCAACTTTGACGCTGGCGTTGAGATCGGTGGCGAAGTTCAGCGTGTAGTCGAACCGGCCAACCGCGAGCCGCACGATCTGGAACTGGAACTTGCTCTGGTCTTTCTTGGGGTTCTTCGAGCCGAGGCACTTGACGCGGTATTCTTCCAGCTTGTTCTCCGGGTACTCATAGATGGTGCCGGTAAACGTCAGGGTGACGCTCTCAACGTGCTTCCTCCCAAACGAGGCGTTCAAGATGTTGGCCCATCCCGCCGACAGCCCGAACGAGGTGTTGTTGTGGGAGGTGAACGCCGCGCCATCGAGGGCCTGTTCGAAACCGTCGGCATCGAACGGCGCCTTGCAGCGCACGACATTGACCTTCAGCAGCTTTTCACCCGTGCGCTGGAATGTGCGCTTGTCGAGATACCCTCGCGCGATGGTGCCCGGCGTGTAGTAGGTGAGCGGCGGGCTCATGCGGATGACATTCAAGTTATCGGAAATGGCATCGGCGTGGGCCGCGCCGGTGGCGGCAATCGCAGCCGCAAGGGCGGCGAACGCAATGGAAATACAACGCATGAAAGTCCCCCGACGCTCAACACCGAGCGTGAGACTAGCCGCCGGGCGGAGGGTTGGGCCAGCGTTGCCGGTAGAGTGCGCTGCGATTGGGAGGGGTTGTGTCGCGCGGGTTACGGTTAACCGGTGGCCTCACCGCTCGACAAACGCCTTCTCGATGACGAACTCGGCCGGTTGGCCGCTGGAGCCTTCGGTGAAGCCCTGATCGAGCAGCACGGCTTTCAGATCCGCCAGCATGTCCGGACTGCCGCACAGCATGACGCGGTCTTCGGCGGGGGTGAATGGGTCGAGGCCGATGTCATCGAACAACCGGTGCGAGGTGATGAGATCGGTGATGCGGCCGCGATTGCGGAACGGTTCGCGCGTGACGGTCGGATAATAGACCAGTTTATCGCGCAGCATGTCGCCGATGAACTCATCGCTTGGCCAGTCGCGCGTGATTTTTTCTGCGTAGGCGAGTTCATTGACGTGGCGGCAGCCGTGCACCAGTACGACTTTGTCAAATTTCTCGTAGGCGTCCGGATCTTTGATGATGCTGAGGAAAGGCGCGAGGCCTGTGCCAGTGCTGAGCAGATAGAGCGCCCGGCCGGGCCGCAGATTGTCCATCACGAGCGTGCCGGTCGGCTTTTTGCCAACGAGGATGGTGTCGCCCTTGGCAACGTGCTGGAGCCGCGACGTGAGGGGGCCATCCGGCACTTTGATGGAGAAGAATTCAAGTTCGTCTTCGTAGTTGGCGCTGGCCATCGAGTAGGCGCGCGTCAATGGCCGGTCGCCAGTTGCGAGCCCCATCATCGTGAACTGGCCGTTGGTGAAGCGGAACGCCGGGCTGCGCGTCGTGCGGATGGAGAACAAGGTGCCGGTCCAGTGGCGGACGGACAGAATGCGCTCTTCGTAGAAGCCCTGCATGAGTTTGACTGTCGATTGTGTCACCTGGGATAGACAGTAGCTGAGGCAGTGGTCGCTGCCAAGAGCGTTTGATGGAACCGGAGTTAGCGCTGCAGCATCCAACGCCGGTCCAAGAAACTGTGAGTCCACCCTCGAGCACGTCAGTCAATCAAACAGCTAGTGAACGGCGGCGTCTCCATCCGCGGTTGAATCCTCCACACTGGCGATACCGATGGCCGGAGCGTCATCGTTTGCGGTGGCGTCCTGATCGACGCCACCGTCTGCCGCGGTTTCAGTCGCCGCATCCGTTGAGACGTCAACGGACGGGCCTGCCGCGGCTTCAGCTGCCACATCGGCGATGGTCTCTGCGACGTCTGCGGGTTCGGCTGTCATTTCGCTTTCACCCGGTGAGGTTTCAGCGGGCGACTCGGTAGTCGCAGTCTGGTTGGCCGGCTGGGCAGCCTCCAATCCTCCCACGTCCGGCATTTGAAGGGCCGTTCCGCAGGCGGCGATGGTATCAATCGCAGGGTCGGCGGCGGTTTCGGTGTCTTGCTTCGTCAGAACTTCCGCTGGTGCCTGTGCTGTTCCGGTCGCAATGAAACTCATGAGTTCATTAGCGGCCTTCAATAAAGGTTCAGTGTTGCAGTTCAGCTCCATAGCCATGCGCAAGCAGGCTAACCTCTGATCGGTCAGATCCATTCGTCACTCCATCAATGTTTGGGGCGCTCTACCGATTGAAGTAGAGCATCAATAAAATACCACTGATTTGCGTCCGGCGTTACAGGAACGCGACTTATAGAACTATATATTTTCAAGTGTTTGTTGTGCATTGCGGCGCAAGTTGTTTTTCTCGCGGACGATGTGGGTGTTAGCCGCGTACGCTCATCGCGCGTGCAAACATCAACGCGGCGTGACGTACAATCGTGTTGTTTCGTTAGCCAGTATCGGGCCTAGCTGTCTTGCCCCCCACACGCCGCCAACCATGCTTCAGCTTCTTGCAGCGAGAACGTGAATTCGGCGCCGGGGACTTCGGACCGCACGCGCGACCCTTGGGCTTTGTTGACGATCGCAAACCGGCCGTGGTGGGGACCTTTACCGACCTTCTCCAACGTGTAGCCCTTGCTCAAAGCAATGTGGGCGGCGTGCCGTTCTTGAGCGTTGGTCATCGCGCTGATCCGGGATCTTGTTCAGGCTGGCGAAGATCTCGTGTCTGCGGTGCACCGCCTGAAGCGGCGCTGCACCGCGCACGGGATGACGGGTTTAGTACGGCTGCCCTCCTAAGGCTTCAATTCACTCTGGCAACCTCAACGAGATTGTCGTTGAACGAAGGCGAGCGGCCGAGGCCGCCCCACTCGTGCGATGAGATCGAGTTCACCGATCCATCCGAGCGGTTGAGCGAGCGCCAGTAGCCGAGTGTGGCCACGACGATGCCGGGGTTCACATCGTCGGTGACGCGCGCCACGCCTTCGAAATCTCCGCGGCCGTTGAACACGCGCACCGGATCGCCCTCGCGAATATTCCGCTTCTCGGCGTCCGCCGGCGAGATCATGACGAACTGCTCGCCCTGACTTTTGATCTTGTGCGGCTCGTTGGCGTAGCACGAGTTCAAGAAGCCGTGGCTTTTCGGTGAGATGATGTTCAGCGAATAGAGCTTGGCCTGTTCGGGGTTGGTCTCCGGCGTTTCGCGCGGCGGCACGTAGCCGGGCAATGAATCGACCGGTGTGCCATCCTGATTGTTGTCGCTCATCATGCGGAACGGACCGGCGACGAAGTTCTTGGCATCTGGGATTAGGAATTCCACCTTACCCGATGGCGTCGGGAACTTACCGTCCTTGTGCGGCGTGCGCGTATCGGCCGAGCCAACGTCAATCTTCAAGTAGCCGTGCGTCTTGAAGTATTCCATATCGGCGCCGCGCATCTTGGGGTCGTCCCAATTGATGTAATAGCTGGCCAACTCGCTGTCGGTCATTTTGAACAGCGGGTCATCGAAGCCCATTTCCGCGGCAAGCAAGCGCCACATCTCAGATGTCGGGAGGCACTCGCCCGGCGGATCGATCGCCTTCTGATTGTAAGTGAAGTAGAAGTGACCCCAAGACCACAACATGTCTTCGGCTTCGCCCGCCATGGCGGCTGGCAACACGATGTCGGCGTACTTCGCCGTGTCGGTCATGAAGTGTTCGGAGACGACCGTGAACAGGTCCTCCCGTTGCAAACCCGTGACGATCTTGTTGGTCTCGGGCGCCTGGCTGACGGGGTTGGTGCAATAGACGAACAGCGACTTGATCGGCGGATCGAGCTTCATCTCGCCGGTCAGCGCAGCGCCGAGCTTCAGGTTGTTGACGACGCGCTGGTTGGGCTTATTCCAGTCGGGCCGGGACACCTTGACCCAATCGACGGGGAAGTCCCACAGCGGCAACTGAAGGAGACCGCCACCGACGTGCTTCCATGAGCCGACGAGGGCTGGCAAGGCGCACGCCGCGCGGATCGCCTGACCACCACCGGCCGAGCGTTCGAGTGCGACGCCCAAACGGATGGCGCTCGGTTGAGCGGTTGCGAATTCCTTGGCGAATTTCTGGATGTCGGCGGCTTTGACGCCGGTGACCTTCTCGACATACTCCGGCGTGAACTCGGCCGCGCGGGCCTTCAATTCGGGATAGCCGTGGGTGTGCTTGTCAACGTAGTCCTGGTCGACAAGACCTTGCTCGATGATCGAGTTGATGAAGCCCATGGCGAGCGCGCCATCGGTGCCGGGCCTGGGGCAGATGTGCCAATCGCCCGCCTTCGCGGTGCGCGATTTATAGCTATCGATGACGACAACCTTGGCGCCACGCTTCTGGGCTTCGAGCACGAACGGCCAATGGTGCAGGTTGGTCGAGATCGTGTTGCAGGCCCAGATAACGATGAACTTCGAATGCACAAAGCTTTCCGGATCGACGCCGCCCGTCGGCCCGACCGTCATCAGCCACGCGGTGGACGAGCCTGACGCGCAGAACGTCTTTTCATTGACCGTGGTGCCGAGTTTGTTGAAGAAAGGATCGCCGGAGTTGATGCCCTGCACGAGGCCCATGTTGCCGAGATAGCTTTGCGGCATGATCGCTTCGGAACCGTACTGAGCGATGATCTCGCGCCAGTTCTTGCCGATCTCTTTAATGGCGGCATCCCACGTGATGCGCTCCCATTGGCCTGAACCCTTGGGACCTTTGCGGCGCATCGGATACATCAGGCGATCCGGGTTGGCGTGGTGATCGTGGAAGTCCTTGAGCTTGACGCACAAGCCGCCACGCGTCATCGGGTGCTCTTTGTTGCCGCGCACATCGACGAGCTTGCCGCCCTTGACCTCATAGACCATCGAACAGGTGTCCGGGCAGTCGTGGGGGCAGGCACCGTGGAAGACTTCGGACTTCAACTGTTCGTTCATGGGGTTCCTCCGGGCGGCGATTGATATATTTTCGTTTCACTTAAGTCGAGCGGCCGGCGCCCCGGCATTTGATATTGCGTCAAGACACGCCGACGACCGCGAGTTGACCGATTGCTAGATCAGTTGACCAGAAACGCATGTGCAACGGAAGACCAAATATCCCAGCGTCCTGGCATTTTTACAGGCTGCCGGAAGTTGCCGGGTGGTTACAGATGACCGTCAACACGTTTTACGCATATGATTTTGGGTGTGACTAAGGGCGGGCTTCAAGCACCATATTGAAGGGCGTTTCAGCGGCGCGCCGGATCCGCGTAAAACCGCCAGAAGCCAGCGTCTCCCGCAGCCGTTGTTCGCCAGCCTGTGCGCCAAGCGCCGCGCCAACCTCTTGCTTCAGGGAGGCGGGCACGCAAATCGCCGTCGAGAATGCGTAGTAGACCCGCCCGACCGGATGGAGGTTGTCCTGCAGGCCGTCGCCCGCAAGCGGTTCAACGATCATGAGTGTCCCATCGGGTGCGAGCCTGGAGCGGATGTGGGCCGCGGCTCCGGCGGGATCTCCCATGTCGTGCAACGCATCAAAGATGGTCACGAGGTCATAGGCCTCACCGCCGAAGTTCTGCGCTTTGGCGACCGCAAAATCGATATTGGCAGCGCCACAGGCATGAGCCCGGGCCGTGTCGATCGACGGGGCGTGGAAATCGAAGCCGCTGAATCGCGACTTTGGAAAGGCCTCGGCCATCAGGATGGTTGAAGCCCCATGGCCACAACCTATGTCCGCAACGCGGGCCCCCGCCTTCAGCCTTTCAACCACGCCATCGAGTGCGGGCAACCATTGGCTGACAAGGTTGGCTTTGTAGCCAGGACGGAAAAAACGCTCGGTTCCGCAGAAGAGACAATTGCAGTGCTCGCCCCAGCCGACCCCGTCACCAGACTTGAAGGCTTCTGTGAGCTTCGGCTCATCGGCAAACACCGCAGCGAGGGAATAGAACCCGCCCGTCATGTTGACGGGGCTGTCATCGTCAGCGAACACGGCTGCCTGCTCAGGCGACAACGAGAACGCTTCGTCTGCTGCGTCGTACATGACGAAGCCCGAAGCGGCTTGCGCCGCCAGCCACTCGCGGATGTAGCGTTCGCGCGTCCCGGTGCGCTGCGCCAGATCGCTGGACGTCAGGGGGCCGTGATTGGCAAGAGCCTTGAATAGACCCAGCTTGTCGCCGAGCAGCACCAGCGAGGCGTTGGCCGCAGCCCCCAGTTCAGTGACCATCGTGCCGAGCAGGGCATTCAGCTTCTGCTCATCAAGCGGGTGTGGAACAGCCACGGGACTGCTCCTGAACTCTGACTGATTTCAGCGGTGTGATGCGAACGGAGTGAGGTGGAGGCGCGGTGGCTAAAGGCCACCCGCCTCGCCGAGTGTGGTCAAGGCCGACTTGGCAGAAAATGTGTTGCCGTTGGTATCCGTGATACTGACCTCCAATGGCTCCATTGTGGCATCGTCGTAGGAGAACCGGAAGTTCGGGTTTTCGCTGATGGAGATGCCGCCCTCCATCTTGAACACCAGATCTTTGCCACGGCGCACTTCGGCATGCTCAACGTACATGGCGGGTACGTAGAGCCCCGTCAGCTGGTCCATCTGGAAGCCCGAACTGCTCGGGTGCTTGATAAGAAGCTGAGCCTGCGGGCCGTCTTTGGCCGCCGGGTTCGCTGCGTAGGTCTTGATCAGCATCTTGCCCAGTTCCGCGCGCGCTGCATCTGCGTCTTTTGATGCTGGCGCGGAACAACCACCGGCAGCCTTGACGAAGTTCGCGACCATGTTCAGCCGGCCGTCGGCCGTCTCGGCGATCGCGCGCACGTTTGAGTAGGCATTGACGCGAATGCGCGTTGATAAGAAGCGGTCGCCGGTGCCTGCTGCCGGGCCGTAGGTAAACGTCGCGACCAAAGGAGCGGGATTCTCATCGACGATCAGCGTCAGCTTGGCCACATTAGCGGCGTGTGCGGCGGGAATGCGGACCGAGACGGGAACCAGAGCTGCATCTTCTGCGCGCACGGGCGTGTCCAGTGTCAGAAGGTGACGGCCATCTTCGATCACTCGGTCCCCGAAGAAGTCGGTTTTGATGACGGGCCAGGTTTCAGGTTGTGCGGGCGTTGCAACTGCTGCACTGGCCAATGCAAATCCCATGAGGGCGATACCTCCATACATGAAACTCCGGCGCGGCAATGTGAGCCTCATAGCGATGTCTCCGCTTTCGTTCGACTTATCAATCTATCGATAGATAGACAAAATCACTTTACGCGGCTACCGTCAACGTCTATCTGGTGATAGGTGGGCACTTTTAAAGGGAAGGCTGTGTATCAAGTGACTGGAAAATCAGCCGAAATTCTGGATCTGGCGGAACGCCACGTGCGGACGGTCGGTTACAATGGCTTCAGCTTCCGCGATCTGGCCAGTGAAGCCGGCATCAAGAGCGCGAGCGTGCATTATCATTTCCCGACCAAGGGTAACCTCGGTGCTGCCGTCGCCCGCCGGTACGCAGACCGCTTTTTTGAGATCATGGGCGATCCTCTCAACCCGAAGAAATCCCCCAGGATCCTGACCGAGGCGTTCATCGGCGCGTTTCGCGGAGCGCTGAACGAGGACGGGCGCATGTGCCTGTTCTGTATTTTGGGCGCAGAGTTTGCCGCGTTGCCGCCAGAGGTTCAACACGAAGTCCGCAGCTTCTTCAATAAGAGCAGCGAGTGGCTGGCCCAAGTCTTGGGGCGGACGGCGACGGGGACGGCTGCGTCAGACGCTGAACTTAAAGCACGTGCACGTTCGATCATCGCCTGCCTTGAGGGGGCCATGATGGTTGCACGCGCCAATGATCAGCTATCGATCTTCGACGACATCGTCGGCCATTTGCGGCGCGCGCACGTCGTACCGTGACATCCTGGCTTGACTGGCGCCCCGTGGGCAAGGGTCTGGCACCGCCTGCCTCATTACGAAACCGCACCAGCAAACCCAGTTCGGCACCGGAGCGGTTTTCTGGTTTTGCCCGGCGGGCACGCCTATGGCCTGGCAACTTTCAACTTCTGCAAAGTTTTGGGATCGAGTCTGCCACTTTCCTTGGGTGACAGCTTCTCGGGCCGTACTTTGTCCGGCGTCTTTGAGGGCCCCTCTGTTTTGGGTTTGCAGTTCGGCGGCCTACCGGCTGTGCCCGGCGGGCATTTGGTTGGCGGCTGCGGTGTGTCGTTGACCGCCTTGCAATTGGGGTAGTTGCCGAACGTTCCTTTCGGGCACTTCGGTTTCTTGATGGGGATGCACACTGGTGGTTTGCCGAAGGTGCCCTCGGGGCACGACTTTTCTTGCTTCGGCGGCTTGGTGCAATTGGGGTACTTGCCGATGAATCCGTCAGGGCATTGCTTTTGCGGTATCACGCAGTCGCCCTTGACGTAACGGCCGCCGCGAGCCTCGCACTTCTCCTGGTCCGTCGGGCCGTAGTGGCACGTCCCGCCTCGCCAGCTGCCGCCGCTGGCTACGCACTTGTCCTGAGGGCGCGGTGGATCGATGCAGCGCTTGCCGGTCCACACGCGCCCCACGCGGCCGCACTCGTCCGCAGGATTAAGCTCTGCAACACAGCGGCCGCGCGTGTCACGCTCGAAGCCGTCCTTGCAGACGCAGCGGCCGCGTGGTGTTCTCAATTCGTTAGGACCCAATTCGCAGCGGTCCTCATCACGTTCGGGCACGCAGCGTCCTGCGGAGCGTTCGAACCCGTCCTTGCAAACGCATTGGCCGGCAGATGTCAGATATTCATTCGCACCAGGCTGGCATGGCACTTCGCAGACACGCGCGAGTTTGTTCCAGGCCGATCCGGTTGGGCAGGGGCACAGACCGTTCTGCGGTACCGGATAGCCGTCGGGACAGGTCTTGGCGGCCGGCTGTGGAGCGGTATCGCTGAGACAGCGCCGGTTCTTATCGCGTGTTGAGCCTGTCTGGCAGGCGCAGGTGCCGCTGGCTGTGACGAACTCGCCAGGACCGGCTTGCTTGCACGCCGGTCTCTCAAGACACTTTGGCGAGGCAATGGCCGCGGTGGCGGTCGCGCTGTCGTCGGCGCCGCTCAGATTGAAACGCGTTCCAGCAGGCGGGAAGGTCATCGTGGCGGTGTTACGAGCGGAGCATTGACCGGTTTCGGGAACAGTGGCCCTAACGGACAATTCAAGCGAGGCACCCTTCGCCAATGTGAGTGGCGGCTTGGAGCATTGGATTATCGATCCGCCGTCGGCACATGCCCAGCCGTCGCCGCTCGCAGTCACGCTCGACGCGCCTTCGAGTTCATCCTTGAGATTGACTGGTCCCTTGTAAGGATCGGGTCCCATATTGGTGATGGTGACTTTGTAGCCGCACTCATATCCCGCACCCGTTTTGGCGCAGTCGCTGACCGGCACCTTCGTTGTGCGCAGGTTCGTGGGGTCGCAGATGACCGTGGTCAGTCCGGTGATGGGATCGAAAAACTCCAACAGGGCAGAATCGCCGATCGCCGTGGCCGTGTCATCGCTGGCATCAAAATTGGTGTCCCCGCCAACGGGAAGGAGCACAGACACTGTGTTGGGGGCCAAACAGGTGTTGGCCTCAATGTCGATACGCGGTGTGTCAACGAACACAGGAAAAGAGGTCGAAGCTCCCGGCGCAAGCGTGACGTTGCCGGCCGAGTTACAGGCAAAATTCGGTGCCGCTCCGGCGCATCCCCAAGTGGCATCAAGGCTGCCCATGGTGGCCGTCGCCGATACGGTTTCCGTTATGGCGACCGGCGCATTGAACGGCGAGGGACCGGTGTTTGTCAGTGAAACGGCATAGTTGCAGCGAACCGTATCCGGCCCGGACTTGCCGCACGCACCGGCAGTTTTCTTGAGCATCAGGTTGGCGAGCGGCAAAGGATTGCCCACCCTCGTCCAGGCACATGCGCCAACCACCGATAGGTCACCCGGCGGCACACCCGGCGCGGTCACGGCAAAGCAATTGTGAGCCCAGAAATCGCCGGCCGGCATGGTGATGGTCACGTCAAACGATTTCGATCCACCGGGTGCCAGGGTCAGATTAGTTGTGCATTGAATCGGCAAGGCGACGGGTTCGCCGCCCGCACAACCCATCGGCGGTGCGATCGACGTGATGGGTGCTGGCGAGGGAACAACGCCATTGAGAAGCATCCCGTCGCTGATCAGCACGGCACCATTGAACGCCAGTCCACCGGTATTGGTGACCGTCAGAGAGTACGTGCAAGGGCCATTCTGCAGGCAGACCGCGGGCGCCGTTTTCTTCAGCACGAGACCGCCGCCCGAGGGGCCACCCTTCGATCTGAAGCACGCTTGACCCCAATACGGGTTGCCGAGTGTGGCGCAATTCTCGTAGCCGTCGTTGCCGGCGCTGAAGATGGGATCGGTATCGATCAGCATCGAGACCTTACGGGTCGCACCGGGTGGTAGAGCGGCCGGGGGCAGACTGCACGAGACCGCCGTTGAGGGAACCGGCGAGCACACGAACTCAAGGCCATCGGGGGTGACGCTGTCGATCACGAGGGGAGTTCCGGCTCCCGCGCCGCTGAGGACTGTACCGGTATCCGTCAAGCTGATCGCCCAAAGCGGCGAGGTGCCCACATTGGTGAGAGTGACGTCGCACCGGGTTTTTGATCCGAACAAGGCGGGTGCGCACACTTTGTCGATGTAAATGCCGGCGCGTGGCCGGGGCGTGCCGGGGACATACGGTGGTTCTGCGGGACGTGGCGCGGAGGCCACCTGATCGCATGGATTGTAGATCGCGATAGCGCCGATGTGCGCATGCGCTTGCGCATCCTCGAACATGCCGTCGTTGTCGGTGAACCAGACATCCTTCGGCGGCGTCAATCCGGCGTCAGGAACTTTGCCGGTGAAGTCCCCTTGTAAGGCCGTCGAGCCGGAACGTGCTGGCGATGTACTTGGCACTTGGACGTGATTTTTGTCGCTGCCCTGAAGGCCGTGAACGATCGCCTGACCGGCTTGCCCCGCGCGCAAGTGTTCGCCCGTGGTCCACAGTGACTGGCGGCATTTGGCAAGGTCGATGTTGCCATTGGCATCATAGCCATAATTCAGTGCGATGCCGCCATTGGTGGCGCGGTGGACTGGCTCCATGCCGATGGCGACTTCTTCCGGGGTTTCTTTCCAAGCTGCTGCTTTGATGTCGAATGTGTAGCGGGAGACAACGGACAGCTGCGGTCGTGCAAATGTCGAAAAGTCGTAACTGCCAGTGCTCTCACCGCGTTGGGAAACGTACATGGTTGCGGCACCGTCAAATACGATGCCCGTGACGGGATTGCCGTTGGGTGTGTTGGTGATGTCGATTTCGAGGCGGGCGTCGTCGATGAAGCTGCTGTCAACATTCAGGCCGACGGACCAGATGACGGGACCTTCAGCGACCGAATAGTAAAGCCGTCCATTGGCGACGGCGAGGGCGATGGTGCGCCGCTTTGAGTTGGCATAGCCCCACGTTGTCGGCTCTTCGATGTTGAAGGCTGGAGTTTTGATGTCCATGCGCTTGCTAGGATCGTCGGCAACAGAGGGAAGTCCGGCGGCGGCGCGCGCTGTCACGCCGTGATCAAAGGTGTCGAGTTCGCGGCCAGTCTGGTCCAATCGGTGGATGAGGCCTGTCTCAAGGTTGGTCGCGAACAGATGGCCGGTCAGATCATCGATGGCGACGCCACCGATACCGGGACCAGCATTCTCCACCGTGCCGCTGGTGATGTTGGCGAACAGGGAGATTAAGCCTGTGGCGCCATCGATCTTCCAGATCGAACCAGGTCCGCCGCCCTTGTCCAGGCCGAACTGGCCGGGCATCCATTGTGCGCGCGCTGAACCTTTGACGAGGCGCGTGAGTTTGCCGCCGGATGACGCATCGACGATTTGCAGTCCGAACATCGAGGTCGCGGCCGCGTAAATGTTGGGCGGTACAGGTGCCATGGGAGTGTCAACGGCGACGGCAAACACGTGTCCGATATCAACGGCCTTGGCTTCAAACCGCACTGGCGCTCGTGCAAGCTGGTTACGGGGGGGGCCGCCAAGTTTTGACAGATCGAACACCTGAAGCGTTGGCTTCGACGGATCAAGCAGAGTGGTATCGAGAGGATGACTGCCTGCAGGCGGCGCGGCAAGTGCCAGTGCGCCTGAGAACGACGTCACTGCCGCGTCGCCTTTGCGCATCACAGGCGTCGATTGCGCCGCCGCCGGCGCAGCGGGGTAAATCAGGATTGCTGTGAGACAGGCAAGGGCTACGGCATGCTTCACCCAGACAGCCGTGCAAAGTACGGCTGTCGCAATCGTTTTCATAGCAATGTCCTTACTGGAAATCCGGCACCGCCGGGAAGCTCTACAAAGAAAGTTGAAGTGAAGCAGTCATTTCGAACAAAATATCATTGTATGGTTCTAGGATCAGCGTCTGCGTGGTCCCGTTCAAGCGGTCCCGCATGTGATACACACCAGATGATATCAGAGCCTGCGCTGGAGCGCTGTTCTGTGCGGAACTGACAAACAAATATGTCTGCGGGTCCGCAGTGCACGGCGGCCGTCCCAGGATGTAAAAAGCAGCTAAGGTGGTTGCGCCGGTTGCTGGAGATGCGAACGCAGACACTTGCGTATTCCCGCTCTCAACTGTGGCCTCGAGCATTGCCTCAACTGACCAGAACTGGGCGCCGGTCTTGCTCTATGTCAATGAGCCGCCGGTTCTGTGGCGAGGGCGCGTCGCAGCAGCAACACGTTGCCGCCAAGCCAGCGGTGACCGGACGGCGTCTCGATACCCACGTCTTGGAAACTGCCCGGGTGGTGGGCTTGATAGAGGGCGAGCCAGCCGGAGCCTGCATTCACGGGCCGGTCTTGCGCGACGCCAGCGAGGCGATCAAACGTCTTTGGTTCGGACAGGCCGCTTAGGGTCAGCGACGCGAGCCGCTGCAAGGCGTTGGTCTCTTCGTCCGAAAGCGCGTCGCGTTTGAATCGCGCGAGCTCCGCCAGTGTCATCAACGGCATCAGGGCGAAGGCGTGGTAGTGCAGCGCGCGGCCCTTGCGCGACAATTCCTTAGGCAATGTCCCATCAGCCGCCACGTCGCGTGTAGCGTCCTTGAGGATGCCGCGGGCCTGCTGCCAGAGGGCTTCATTGCCCGTCGCCAACGCGGTTGCGCCCGCGCCAAGTCCCATCCAGTACCAGTGGTTGTTGCGTTTGACGCCCGGGTCATCAAACCCTGAGAGGGATTTCGATGCGAGATCGAGCAGCCACTTTTCGATTGCAATTCGCTGTTCAGGTTTGGCGTGGGGTTTGACCTTCAGATAAGCCAGTGCCGCGCCAGCGAGCGTCCAGCGGCGCTCGGCTTCAGCTTGCTTTGAGGTCATCTTGCCGAGCAGCGCGCCGCCGCGCGCCCACGTCTCCAGCCAGTCGAGGGAGCACTGCGCGCGGTAGGTTCCAAGCGACGGCGTTGTTTCGCGATACGAGGCATCGGCTTCCTTGGTCGCGCGATTGAGAAACTCGCGGACGGTCGCCGTTTCAGTCTTATGCTGCTCCATCAGATCAGGATCGACCACGGAACCCGCGTCATCGGCGTAGAACCGCGCAAGATCAAGATCGCGAACGGGCGGCAAAACCAGCGGGCAGGCCGATGCCGTGATGGGATGCATGACGAGCGCCAGCAACAGTGCGAACCGGCACTGCACGCGCAAGGCATAAAGGTGATCTCTCATCAAACACGAGGACATGGTGCCTGCATACACGGCAAATCCTTAACTTCCGTTAAGACCTCACAGATCGAATTCGAACTGTTGCGGCTTCGGCTTCCGGCGAACACTGCGCTTCTGACCGGTCATGGAAAGTCCGCTTTTGCGGCTACCGTGTTTGGCTTGGATGGCATCAGCTGTGGCCTGAAACGGGCGGCCCGTGCGAACCTTCCAGATCGCATCGCGTGCAGCCGTTGAGGCAGCCGTGTTATCAACGATCGGCGCGGGATAGCGGCCCATCAAAACATCCTTGGCTCCTGGCCAAGTCCATGGCTCGTGGATGTGCCCGTCAGGGACTTCGTTGAGTTCTGGCACCCACTGGCGGATGAACCGCCCCGCCGGATCATGGTCGTGTCCTTGCTTGATCGGGTTATACATCCGGATGGTATTGATGCCCGTTGTGCCCGACTGCATCTGCATTTGCGGCCAATGGATGCCCGGTTCGTAGTCTGTAAACTTTCGGGCCAGATGCAGTCCCGTCACTTGCCACGGCAGCCACAGCTGATAGCTGGCGAAGGAGACCAGCATGGCACGCATGCGAAAGTTGATCCAACCTGCCGTGTTGAGAGCGCGCATGCAGGCATCGACGAATGGAAACCCTGTTTTGCCTCGGCCCCAGGCGTCTAACAGCACGGGATCAGCAATGGCGGGCCGGACGCCATCAAAGGACCGATGAAGATTGTTGAATTCAAGGGCTGGCTCGCTTTCGAGTTTTTGCATGAAGTGGCAATGCCAATGCAACCGGCCTAAGAACGATGACAATGCGCCCCTCCAGTCGCGTGCTGCGCTGTCATTGCGGCCGTCCAGATCTTTCAGGCGCGCTGCAACCGTCTGTGTCACTTCGCGGATTGAGAGACTGCCCCAAGCCAGATGGGCCGACAGCCGGGAGCAGGCGTCAAAGGCCGATACAGGGCTCGACATTGCGCGACGGTACGTGCGACCGCGATCGGTCAAGAAGCTGTTGAGGGTGTCGAGCCCCTGTGCGCGGCCGCCAGTCTGACGGCCGGGACATGGATCGATAGCCAAGCCCAGCTCAAGGGTATCCGGCAGTTTGCCGGTTTTGATTTGGCTCTGTTGTGACAGCACGCGGGGTAAGGGCAGCAGCGGTTGCGCCATGTGGCGGTCCCACTGCCGGGCCCAGCCATTGCGATCTGTCAGCCGGCGCACGACGCCGTGCTGGCGCGGCTGATGCCACGGGACGCCAGATTCCCGGCACCACGCCGCAACCCGCCGGTCGCGGTCATACGTCCAGCCGTTGCCGGTTTCCTGGTGGGACCAGAGCGCTGTCACACCCATGCACTGGTGAATGTCTCGAAGGATGGCAACGGCGTCGCCGGTGCGCACGATCAGGGCTTGGCCCAGGAGACAAAGATCATCGTTGAGATCGGTGAGGCACTCGCGGACAAAGTCCCACTGGCGGCCCGACGCATCAGGCTGCTGCCACAACTCAGGTTCGCAAATGTAGAGGGGCAACACTGCACCGGCTTTAGCAGCCTCATACAATGGCTCGTGGTCCACAACGCGCAAATCGCGCTTGAACCAAACAACATGGACGGGGCCTTGAAGCAATGCAGGCATAGTGCCGGTACGCACGCGCACCGACGGCAGATGCATCAGTCATGTGGGAGCACCGGTCACGCGACCGGCGACGTCGAATCCCGATAGATGTGGATCCGGCCGGCCTGATCCTTGATCTCGTAGCCGTCCTCCGTCGCGCGGACCTCAGCGCTCATCAGGGACACCTTGCCGTGGGCTCCGGGGAGATCGAGCACATAATCCGGCAGTGCGATGCCGGACAGACGGCAGCGAAGCTCACGCATCAGGCTTTGACCGTGAGCAATTCTCGTGCGGAATTGCGAAGTGCCGGGTGCTAGATCGCCGTGATGCAAATAATACGGTGTGACCCGCGCTTCGACAAAGGCGCGCATGAGGGCTTCAAGTGTCTCTGCGTCGTCGTTGATACCCTTCAGCAGAACCGATTGGCTGAGCATGGGGATACCAGCGTCCACCAACTGCGATATTGCCGCTTGGGCATCATCCGTCAGTTCGCGCGGATGATTGGCGTGCAGGCCGACGTAAACGGTTTTGGTGCCAGATCGCAATGCTTCGACAAACTCTGCTGTGACTTTGTCTGGAGCTACGACTGGAACCCGCGTGTGCCAGCGAAGCACTTTGACGTGCGGGATGCTCGAAAGTGCGACTGTGATGTCCCCGACGCGCCGGGCCGACAGCATGAACGGATCGCCACCGGTCAGGATCACTTCCCAGATTTCAGGGTGCGCGCGGATGTAGGCCAGCGCGGCATCGATCTCGCCACCATCTAAGTTGCGTCCAAACTCGGGCCCGACCATTTCGCGGCGGAAGCAGAACCGGCAATAGACCGGGCACACACCCGTGATCTTTAAAAGCACACGATCTGGGTAGCGGTGCACCAGACCCGTCACGGGGCTCTTGTCGTGATCGCCGATCGGATCGGCATCTTCGCTGGGATGGACGTCCAGTTCGCGGGCGCTAGGTACAAACTGCCGCGCAATCGGGTCGTTGGTGTTGGCCGGATCAATGAGTGCCGCCATCGCCGGGCTGATAGCGACGGCATAGCGCTGGGCCACGGCGGCGATTTCATCTCGCCGCATTGCCGGTAGGAGTCCCGACGCGACGATCTCGTCTGCGGTTCGGAGCGTTGTCGAGAGGGTCTTCACTTTGGCGGCCATGGATCGGTCTCATGGTCGGGATGCTGGAATGATGTGAGTTTTCCCAAATCCTCAGCCGTTCGTTCATCCTGCGTGCGATGACCTGGCAAACCGGACAGGCCATCGAACCAGTCGAGTTTGCCTTCGAGGCCGACCTGTTCGACAGGTGCCACGGCATTGGGTGTATCGAGCGTGCCAATTGCGAGGTCGATCACGCCGCTGGCGTCCTCATGCATGAACATCGGTGTTCCGCAGCGGTTGCAGAACCCGCGATCGACAATCGATGACGACCGGAACAGAGACGGCGCGCCACGTGTCCACTTGAAATTCTGTTCTGGGACCGACACCAAAGCCGCGCCCCACGATCCGAACGCCTTCTGGCACATGCGGCAATGACAGATCCCTGCACGGCCGAGCGGTACCGCAATGCGATAGCGCACCGCGCCGCACTGGCATCCGCCGGAGAGATTGACGTTGGCCATTACATCCTCGCTCGTCACTTACAGACGGCTAGGGCATTTGCACGGCTGAAACAAGGTTGAGGCGGTTTTACTTATCCAACTTCCTCACAGACAGCAGCCGCGCAAGCAAGCTACGGCGAGTCTCGTCAGTGACCGGCGCGGCGACCGCTTGGGGGACCGGCGGCGGGGCCACTGGAATGAAGGATGGTTTGACAGTGGTTTCGGGCAGCGGCGGCGGGTTGCGAACAGGTGGTGGCAGCGGTACAGCCGGCGGTGCCGGGACGCTTGGAACAAGAGGCACGCTCGGAACGGATGTCACGCGCCGTGCGGCCACTGGGGGCGGCTGATCCGGAGCGGCTTCAGGTTTGTTCTGTTTGGGCAATCCCCGTGGCGCAATGGACTGCTTCAATTCGCGGGCGACGTGGTCGGCGTCTCCATTCCACACCAGGTATTTCTTGGTCTTGATCAGCGGCAATCGCGACAGGTCAGGCTTACCAACCAACAGCACGACAACCGACTTCTCCCCCGACACTTCGAACGCCAGCGCACTGTTGATCTCAGCGAGCGGCCACTCTTTGGTGACAGAGTTCTGTGTGACGACAGCCAGCACGGTTCGCGCCGCACCTAATGCGGTGTTGATTTTCTCGGTGAAGGATTTGCCCCACGCGATGTGCTCTTCATCTAGAAACGCCTTGATGCCGAACCGCTCGCAAGCTTCGTAAACGGGCCGCGCAATGCCGGCTTTGTCTTCGCTGGCATGCGAAATGAAGACGTCGAAGTCTTCCGCGCCAAATACCATCTGGCGGATGAACTTGGAGGGGTTTGGATCGAGAGGTATGAGTTTGGCGCATAACTTCAGAAACACAGGATCATCGTTGCCGCGCACCATCTTCATGAACGACAGGTGCCCATAGACGATGTTGCGGAACGCTTTGCCAGGCAGCAGGGGCACGCTGCCTTTGGGCCGCCCGCTGTATCGCGCGAAGTGATCTGCAGCGGCCGCGTCCAACCCAAACTTCTGCCAGGCATGCAGCATGGCGCGGATCTGGCGCACGCGCGAGCGCTGGATGTTGGCCTTCACATTGACGCTGAGCCCGGTCACACTCTGGCGGACAGCGCGGCCTTGCAGACGTACCTTCTTGGTATTGATGGAAAAGCCACAGGCATGCACCGCCTGCTCGAGCGCCTCACCAGCGATCACCGTCGATGTTGGGCTGTTGTCGACCGTCGTCAGCGCGAGGGCGGGCGGGAACACGGACCGGTTGGTTGAGAATGTGATGTCGTCGGCGTAGCGCGTATAGGTGACTTTGTTTTCGCGCGCTAAGCGCAACAACCGCCTGTCGAGCGACGCAGCAATGAAGTTCGACAGCACGGGCGACGTGGGTGCGCCTTGAGGCAGACCGTTTTTGTACGTGCAGATTTGCGCAAAGATCGTTGCTGCCTTCGGGCCCATCGAAAACGGCGGGTTCATAAACAGGCCGCGCACGCGCCCGAAATTGATCGCCGGAAAGAAATCCTGCAAGTCGATGTTAAGGACGAGGTGCATGCTGGCGTGCGGCGTGGCATTGGAGACGACCCCACGCTGCGGAATGAAGCCGTGGGCCGCCGGATGCGCGCTGTAGAGCTGCTGAAAGACGGGTAACAGTTTGTATTGCAGGTCGCGCAACATGCCATTGGGCGAACTGATCAGGCGCATGCCGCCGGAGCGCTTCGGAATCTCGAAATGGCGATAGCGCGTTTCGTCAGGCGCGCGGTAGAGGCCATAGATCAGATCGCCAACACTCACATCGAGGAAGGCTGCAGCGTGCTCAGTGGTCTGTAACGACGCGCCGGGAAATGGCGTAGAGGCGTCAACAGCCGCCGTACCGTTGTCCGGAGAGGAAGGCATCTCGTCCCTCGTTCCTTACGAACAATAGGGGGTCGCAGACCCCCTATTGTTAAGAGGCGCATTTGTTCTTCTGCCGCAGGATCAACAGCAGACGTAGAAGGACGAGATGCTTGGCGAAAGTGTGCCCGAGGCGTGACGAAAGTCAATCGCCAACGCTTGATCTCAAATGCTCGCACCGAGGTAAATGCTCAGGCCACGTCACTCTGCTTTGCGACGGCTCATGAACGCGATGCGTTCGAACAAGTGGACGTCCTGTTCGTTTTTCAGAAGTGCGCCGGCGAGCGGAGGGATCAGTTTTCGGCCATCGGTTTCTTTCAGGGTTGAAAGATCGATATCTTCATTGAGCAGCAGTTTCAGCCAATCGAGCAGTTCCGACGTTGACGGCTTCTTCTTGAGGCCCGGTACATCGCGCATGTCGTAGAAAATGCGCAACGCGTCGGCCACGAGCCGGTGCTTCAGTTTTGGAAAATGTACCTCGACAATCTTGGCCATGGTGTCAGCGTCGGGAAACTTGATGTAGTGAAAGAAGCAGCGCCGCAGGAAGGCATCCGGCAGCTCTTTTTCGTTGTTGGAGGTGATGATGACGATCGGCCGTTGCTGAGCTTTAATTGTTTCGCCCGTCTCGTAGACAAAGAACTCCATGCGATCGAGTTCTTGCAGAAGATCGTTGGGGAATTCGATGTCGGCTTTGTCGATCTCGTCGATGAGCAGGACCGGACGCCGGTCCATCACGAACGCGTCCCACAGTTTGCCGCGCTTGATGTAGTTGCGGATGTCTTTGACGCGCTCGTCGCCAAGCTGGCTGTCGCGCAGCCGGGACACGGCATCGTACTCGTACAGGCCCTGCTGGGCTTTGGTGGTCGATTTGATGTGCCATTCGATAATGGGCGTGTTGAGGGCGCGGGCCACTTCCAGGGCGAGCACCGTCTTGCCGGTGCCGGGTTCCCCTTTGATCAACAGCGGCCGCTGCAACGTGATCGCGGCGTTGACCGCGACTTTGAGGTCGCCCGTTGCAACATACGACTTGGAGCCGTCAAACTTCATCGAACCTCGCACCTGTGCAAAACATGGATTGCGGGGCACGGTACGCATCGCGACTGAGGGGGGCAAGGCGGCGCACCGCCCCGACCCAAACGAAGGCGCCGCTCCCGGGAGTGGACGGGAGCGGCGCTTGAACCGCCGGTGGGGCAGGCGGTTCGGCAGCGACATGGCGCGACCGGACTGTTTCTGGCGCGGGACGGGGTGGTGGGGACCCCGGTGGGAGGGAGACGAATTCCGGCGCGAAACGGGCGTCCGGTGCAGGAGGCCCTGTCACCGCTTGGGGATTGCGAGGTCGGTCTCCTTTTCGGCCAATGGGCAGGTTCCACTTGCGTGCACCGTCAGGGAGTGTTTGACAGTGAGACACAATCAGAGATTGCATAAAAATGGTAAAAGCCCGCTTAAGGAGAATTGAATCGAACGACCCAGCGGATCAGCTAGACCCCCTCCGTTGGCGCAGCGCAGAATCTGTAAGGCTCTCAAAAGAGGTCTGTTTCGACGACTCATGGTGGCATTCGAGCGGCCGCCCCCGCGACAATCTTGACTTCCCTCGCGCAGCACTTCAATAGGAGCGCAACTTGCATGGGTCGTGCGCGTTGCCCCCCACCAGAAATGGGGTTGGGGCTGGAAGTCAGCTTTGCGGAGGCTTTGTATGAGCAAACGCGACCAGAAGGGAAAACCGGCGGCAGGAGCCAAATCTAAGGCCTCTGCACCCGCTCGCGGCAAGCCCGCCGCGAAAGCAAAAAACGTGGCCGCCCCCGCCCGTAGGCCCGCTGCGAAGGCGTCGCCAGCAGCCGCAAAAGCGGCAACAGCAAATGCCGCTGCTGCCAAGCCTGCACCCGTAAAATCCGTGACAAAGGCAGCTGTGAAGCAACCCGAAAAGAAGCTGACCGCGCGCGCCAAGATGTCGACCATCGTGCTGTCGCCCGACTACCGGCCGTCGGAGGACGAGCCGTTCATGAACGATCATCACCGGATGTATTTCCGGCAAAAGTTGATGGCCTGGAAAGAAGAAATCATCCGGCAGACCAAGGAAACCCTCGAAGGGTTGCATGAGGACTCTACCCAGCATGCCGACCTCGCCGATCGCGCCACATCCGAGACCGACCGGGCGCTTGAGCTACGTGCCCGCGATCGCCAGCGCAAGCTGATCTCAAAAATCGATGCCGCCTTATCCCGTCTCGAAGACGGCAGCTACGGGTATTGCGAAGAAACCGGCGAGCCGATCGGCCTGAAGCGGCTCGATGCCCGGCCGATCGCTACGCTTTCTGTCGAGGCTCAAGAGCGCCACGAGAGGCGCGAGCGCGTCTACCGGGAAGACTGACCCGCTTCACCACTACCGGCTGTACCTGCCGAACATGGCTGGCCAAAGTGACTGGCCAGTCACGCGCAAACTTTCTGCGCCGGAACGGCACAGCCGTTAAGGGACCATCAAGGTTTTCCGGGCACCCTTTCATCATTGTCGCGTGAGCGCGGGGAGTGGTGAGCGGTGCAAAAGTCGATGTTGGATCTAAGTGGAAAATCCTGGGCGCGGTCCGCTGCCACGTGGGCCGTGTTCGTTGTTGTGGTGAGCGGCCTGACAGAAGCCGGCTCGACGGACATTTCTCCGGCAAGTGTGCGCCTGCACCAGGCGGGGGCTGCCAAGATGTCCGAAGCTCTGCGCCGGACGCTGACCGAGAGCGCCCAGCAGGTTGCCAAGGTCGAAGTGCATTCGTTCGATTTGTCGGCACTGTCACCAGGCGACTTTGGCGACGCAGACAGCCGGTGATCGTTGCGATCCCGGGCCAATGAGTTCTAACCTGATTATGGCTTTGCGGCGGCACGCGCTTTCGGCAGGTCGGCTGAGTCAACGGTTTTTTCAGCGGTCTTCGCACGCTCCTGCGCGACGCGGGCCAGCAAATCGCGCACCATATCTAGATCGCGCAGGTGCACGTCATGCTGCGGGTGGGGCATCTCAATGCCAGCAGCCCGGAAGGCTTTCACAATCCGCATGCGCAAATCGGTTTGTGCGCCGCCGCCTTTGCCGACATCGGCGACGACCGCGCTGAGCGAGAACTCGAAGCCGTTGGCGCCAAAGTTGTCGAACGAAACATCGGGCACTGGTTTCTGTAGTATGAGGGGGCACTCGCTGGCGACCTTCTGCAGAACCGCGTAGACGAATTCAGGATCAGATTTGTAACTCGCGCCGGCCTTGATGTGAACGCGGGCAAGCGCATTGCGGTGCGTCCAGTTTGTGACGGTCGATGTGATTAGCTCGGAGTTGGGGACGATCAGGCTCGCCTTGTCGAAGGTTTCGATTTCGGTCGAGCGCACTGCGATGTTGCGCACGCGGCCGGAATGTCCATTGACCGAAACAAGATCGCCGACTTTGACCGGGCGTTCGACAAGCAAGATCAAGCCGGATACGAAGTTGTTGACGATCGACTGCAAGCCGAAGCCAATGCCAACCGAGAGCGCGCCAGCGACAATGGCGAAATTGGTGATGTCGAGCCCGCCATAGGCCAGAGCCGCGAGAACAGCGAGGGCGAAGCCCGCGTAACCGACTGCGGTATGGATCGAATTGGCGATGCCTTGATCCACGCGCGGCGGCATCAGGACTGTCGATGACAGCCAGCGCTGCAACAGTCGCGTCACCGTCAGCAGGGCGATGAACAGGACCAAGGCGATGGCGATTTGAGCTAGTGAAATGCGGACTTGGCCAATCTCGAAACCGAAGATCAGCGCTTTGAGCCAGCTCAAGGTGTCGGCCAGCGTGAAGCCCCACGTAAGCAGCACGAGCGGCAAAGCCAGCAGAGCGAGCAGGGCGTTGAGGATCAGCACCGTCGCGTGCGAAATCGAACGGCCCTGGTTGGCGTCGAGCCCAAGCCGGTCGTGAACGACGCCGCCAAGTGCTTTGGCTGCCGGGCTGCCGTCGCCCGCGAGTGCGCGTATTGCCAGGTGCAGGAGGATGACAAGCACAATGACGCTGGACGTCACGATGACTAGTCCCGCGACAAACCGGCCGAGTGCCACATATCCAAGCAGCGATGTTGCGAGAATGAATCCTGCGACGGCGAGCAGCGGCAGTTTCAACAGCAGTGGGCTCAACCATGAGATCTGAGCGGGGTGTTGGGGTGGTGTGTCGGGCAGTCCAGTCTCGGCATCCCCCGCCGGTGCCGAGTACAAGGGCTCAAAGCGCGTGCGCACGATCTTCAGCAGGAGGGCTGCGAGGAGGACGCTCGCCAGGAATGCTGCCACGACGCTGACCGGAAGCGGCAGGGCGAGAACGCGGATGATTTCTTTCAAGACAAAGTCGATGGCATATACGGCGCCGATTAGGGTCACCGCGCGGGTCAAGCTGCTGGCGGGCGCATCGGCGAGATTGACGAGCCGCCAGCGCGCACGGCTGGGCTGTAGGATGGCCCTGGCGAGCGCGGCGACGGCGATAAACACCAGCACGGCCGGCAAAGCTGTGACCGCCAGCCGGTCGGTCCCCAGAAATGTGAGGCCCATGGAGTCGAGGCCGACGGTGATGGCCACTGCGGCGGCCGACGCTGGCAGCGCAAACAGTGGTGCGACCCACCCTGCGGTTGCCGCGCGCTCGAAGTACGTTAGGTCGATATCGCCAGTTGGAGGCAGGCGTCCCGATAAGATGCGGCCGCGGACGAGGGCTAGCACGAAGTACAACAGGAATGCTCCGGCCACGACGCCGATCAGGGCCGCCCAATTTTCCTTCGCCGATCGCCACCAGCGCCAGGCAATCCAGTGCAAGTCGGATGAGGCTTTCGGGAGTTCGCTGGCGACGTCCTGCCAGGTGGTGGGGCTGAGCGGGCTGCCGGTGCGGCGCAGCAACTGCGTTGTGAAGATGGAGGCCCGGTATTCCTGCACACGTGAAAGAAGTTCGCGCGCCCGGTATTGAACGAGCCCCGTCGATTTGACGGCCCCGTCGATTTCAGCCGACAGGGCATTGAGCCGCAAGCGCTCGGCTAGGATGGGCTTGGATTCTGCAGGCGCGTCGCTGCCGGGCAGAGGTCCCAGTCTTTGAATTTGCGCGTTGATCGCTTGATAGCGCGGCTGCAGGCTTTCCAAGAACAGATCGGCGCCCGACAGCAACGCCTCGATCTCGACGCGCTGCAACGACAGCCCAGTGTCGCTGTCCTTGGCGGCATCGACGTCCTTTTCCAGTGCATCAATTGCGGCGCGCAGGTGGGCGGCAGGTTGCTGCACCTGATCGAGCAGGGTGGCTTCGAGTTCGGGCGAGAGTGCCGGCGGCGGCGGTGCTGGTACAGGTGCGATGGCGGCGTCTGGTGTAGTGGCCGCAGGTGCTGGTGCCGGAGGATCCGCTTGGGCGCATGCGGGCACAGCCGCCGAAAGACCAAGTGCCGTCGCAAAAAGCGCAAGCAGCCAAAGCCGCGTCAGGCTTGTTCCGATCGGTGCGGTCGCGCGACGTGCTGCTGAGTGAGAGGGTGCCAGCCCGATGTCGGTCTTGACGGGTCGCTGTTTCAGGATGGTGGTCCTATTATTCGCCGCTTGCAGCCTGTCCGCCCGAAGCCTGGCCGAACGTGCGCGAAGGGCGTGAAAAAACGGCGGCGGGCGATTCGACAACGTCACCGCGTGGCCGCCGCGCCGAGATATTGGTTTCAATCACGACATCAACAGGGCCGCCAGTCATGATCAGGTGCTCCACGTCGTCGCGCCGGATCAGCAACAGCTTGCGGCGGCCATCAACACTCGACTGTTCGATAACGCCGAGTCGCGGATCAGGCTTGGGGCCAAAAAATCCTGCGGTTGGTGAATTGCCAGACAGATAACTGCGGACGACGAACGCTGCGGCGACGACGGCCGCGGCCAGTAGCACCATGAACAGCAAGTACGAGATGATGTCCCACATCGTTGATATCGCACGGTTCTCCCGCACGCCCCTGGCCGCCCTCTCGGCATCGCAGCAGGGCACCTGAGTGGGCACACTGTGCGATCCAATTTGGGATCAATGTTGACGCGAACGCAGCGATTGAGCCCCGCATTTTCAGGCCCGCCTCAGAACGAAGCAGATCGTCACCAGTCCTATAGCCCGGAATTCACGTCAATTTAACTCTAATGATCGAAGTGTTGACAGCGAAGTCGCGACCGACCAGCGCCGGACCAGCCCTCGAATGTGGGCGGGACCGGCAACCTGGGCCAAGCGGCAGATCCACGTGTCCGTTGCGTAACTTAGAGTTGTTCATATGCCGCCGTTCCAGGCCGCCTGCCCGTCGAATCAGATAGCTTTCGATTTCATGAGCGAAAGCGATGTCACCCAGCCCCGCGCCGGAGCTGTGGCTGCGGCGGCGTTTGCCCCCGCCGGGCCTGCGCGCGGTTTTGTGCCCGTGGTGGCCGGCGTATCTGCTCTCGGGATTCTCATTCTTGCCATCGCATCAAGTGGTGCGGGCACTCCCTTGCTGCTGACCATTCTGTCGACGCTGGCGATGTTCGGCGTGTTCTTTCTGTTTGGACTGATGGCGGGTCATATTCGCGTTGGTGAACGGCTTGAGGGCGCGGACTTCGCACGCGCCATCCCCGAAGGTCTCGACCGCGGCGTGCTGGTGACCCGGCGCGATGGCACGCCGCTCTACACCAACAAAATGCTAGAAGAGTTCACGGGCCGCACGGCGTCTGGTGAAGCGGCTTCGCTGGACGCGGCCTTTGGCAGCGATGGCGCCGCGCGTGAAGCGCTGTTCCGGCTCACCCGCGCGGCGGAGCGTGGCGACCGGCACCGCGAAGATCTGCGGTTGCCAGCCGCTGGCGGCGGCGTGACGCGAACACTCGCCATTGAAACGGCGCCTTTCGATATGGGCATGCGACGCGAGACCGGCCCGTTGTCACTATGGACTGTGGCCGACGTGACGGACGACCGCCTGCGTGAGGCGGCTGCGCGCCAGGCTTTGCATGATGCGCTTGGTCACTACGAAAGCGCGCCAGTCGGTCTCATTGCAGCCGGCCGCGACGGTACCATCCGCCATATGAATGCAACGCTGACCCGCTGGCTTGGCTACCAGACCGGCGCGCGCACGCAGCGCGTGTTACGCTTGGCCGATGTTCTGTCGGCTGATGCCGTTGAACTTCTCGAAGGCGCCTGGCGGGAAGGTGCGCCCGATCTCGTGACGCTCGAAATCGACGCCACCCGCGAAGACGGCCGCCTGTTGCCCGTGCAGCTCGTGGCCCGTAGCGGCCGCGATGGTAGCCGGTTGCTGGCGCTCATGAACCGGGAACTTGAAGCCGGTATTGCGCACACCGGGGGTGCAGGTGAAGAACGCTTCGACCGCTTCTTCCAGTCTGCCCCGTTCGGCATTGCCAGCGTGTCCGCCGATGGCCGCATCGCTAGTGCCAACAGCGCATTCGCCCGGTTGATGCTTGATGCGTCGAGCGGCCTCAACAAGCCCGCCGCCGAAGTGCTGTGCCGGACGGCCGATAAGCTGACGCGGTCAAGCGTCGAAGACAGCCTCAAGCAGGTGCTTGCCGGACGCGCCAGCCCGCAACCGATCGAAATCACGGTCGGCGGTGAGCGCGAGCAGGTGCGCCGCGTGTTCCTCAGCCCGCTGGCGACGTTTGGCAACTCGCGTGAAGCCGCCATGCTGTACGTGATCGACGCCACTGAGCAGAAGGCGCTTGAGGCGCAGTATGCGCAAAGCTCGAAGATGGAAGCGGTCGGCAAGCTCGCCGGCGGCATCGCGCATGACTTCAACAACGTGCTGACCGCCATCATCGGATTCTCGGATCTGTTGCTGCAAACGCACCGCACGTCGGACCCCGCCTTCAAAGATATCAAGAACATCCAGTCGAGCGCCTATCGTGCTGCCGGCATGGTGCGCCAGTTGCTATCGTTCTCGCGCCGCCAGACTTTGCAGGCGGAATCGCTGCAGCTCGACGAGGTGCTTGCTGAAAACGCGAGTATGCTGCGGACTTCGGTCGGCGAAAAGATCGCTCTCAAGATTCAACCGAGCCGCGATCTCTGGTACGTCAAAGTCGATAAAACGGAATTCGACCGGGTCATCTTGAACTTGTCGGTCAACGCCGGCGACGCGATGCCCGGCGGCGGCTCATTGACCGTGCGCACGGCCAACGTGACCGAGCGCGAGAGCCAGAAGCTCGGTCTCGACGGCATGCCGATCGGCGAATACGTCATGGTGGAAGTGTCAGACACGGGCTCCGGCATGCCACCCGACGTCATTGCGAAAATTTTTGAACCGTTCTTCACGACCAAAGACGTCGGCAAAGGAACGGGGCTGGGATTATCGACCGTGTACGGCATCGTCAAGCAGTCGGGCGGTTTCATCTATGTCACGAGCGAAGTTGGCAAGGGCACCGCGTTCCGGGTTTATCTGCCGCGCTACATCCCCGACATCGACGACACGGTGGTGGCGGTCAAAGAGAAGAAGAAGGATAGGCCCGCCGATCTGACAGGCACCGGCCGCGTGCTGCTTGTGGAAGACGAAGACGTGGTGCGCTCGTTTGCCGTGCGCGCTTTAAAGCGCCAAGGTTATGAAGTCCTCGAAGCCTCAACTGGCGTCGAAGCGCTTGAGATCATGTCCGAGAACGAAGGCCGGATCGACATTGTCGTGTCCGATGTTGTGATGCCGGAAATGGACGGGCCGACGCTGTTCAAAGAGCTGCGCCGCCGCAACCCGACGATCAAAGTGATTTTCGTGTCGGGCTACCCCAACGAAGCCTTCCGCGAAACACTCGGCACCGAAGACTTTGCATTCCTGCCTAAGCCCTTCTCGCTGCCGCAGCTGGCCGCGAAGGTGAAGGAAGAACTGGCGAAGTAGGGGACGGGATGAGTGGGTCCCCGCGGGTTCGGAAACGCGATCGACGCGTGACGTGTAGCGACCCGATTCGGTTCGAACAGGCTGTACCAGGCACCGCGTTCAGTCGTGGGCGTTAAATTGTACCGAAGCGTTGGGTCATCGTCGAAACGCGGCCACGCTTCTCCTCGACGCCAATCTACAAGGCCGCAACAAAAAACGCCGGGCGAGGGGGCTCGCCGGGCGTTTGGATTTCAATGCGTTGACGCCAACCTACCGCCGGTTGCTCGACGAGCCGCTGCTGGAGTTGGCGCGATCCCAGTAGAAGTAGCAAACGGTGACGACCGAGGTCAGCAGCATGGTTCCTATGATGTCGGCGCGCTGGATGAAGCCGAGCCACGTGTTGAGACCCTGCACCGAGCCGCCTTTCGACATTAGTACGCTGTTGGCGACGACGATAATGAGTGAGACAAGCGCGGTCAGGCCCATCGCGGTCAACACTTGCAGCAGGCGTTTGGCGAGGCGCGGCACCGAAAAGGATTTGCCGGCGACGGCGATCATCGTGCGGTCGGTCATGTCTGATATCCTCTAATGACTCCAGCAACATAGTAGCTGATTCGGCGCCAATTGGTGTCAGACACCTCTGAAGTGGTGTCTGACGCCATCACAGGTCTACGTGCTCACTGTGGCCGCTGTTCGGCAGGTGTTCACGGTGGGTTTGACACATAGGTTCTATGCGGAGCATATGAGAACAAAACGTGATTGACGAATGAGAACGAATAGGGTACATCGCTGTAAATTGCTGATCTGCAACTCATGCCATAAGGTGCCCGATGACCAAGCCAGATCTCAGATTAATCGACGGGGGAAACTCGAACATGGACAAGAAGCAGGCGCTCGAAGCGGCGCTGGCTCAGATCGACAAAAACTTTGGCAAAGGCTCAATCATGCGATTGGGTGCCGGCGACAAGGTCATGGATATCGAGGCCATATCGACGGGGTCGATTGGGCTCGATATTGCGCTGGGCATCGGCGGGTTGCCCAAGGGCCGGGTCGTTGAAATTTATGGTCCGGAATCCTCAGGTAAGACGACGCTGACGCTGCAAGTCATCGCGGAAGCGCAGAAGAAGGGCGGCATCTGCGCGTTCATCGACGCGGAACATGCGCTCGATCCGGTTTATGCCCGGAAGCTTGGCGTAAAGGTCGAGGATCTGTTGATCTCGCAGCCTGATACCGGAGAGCAGGCCTTGGAAATAGCTGACACGCTGGTGCGCTCGGGCGCGGTCGATGTGCTGGTGGTCGTCTCGGTCGCCGCGTTGACACCGAAGGCTGAACTCGAAGGCGAGATGGGCGACAGCCTGCCAGGTCTGCAGGCGCGCTTGATGAGCCAGGCATTGCGCAAGTTGACGGGCTCAATTTCGAAGTCGGGCACCATGGTGATTTTCATCAACCAGATCCGAATGAAAATTGGCGTCATGTTCGGCAATCCCGAAACGACGACCGGGGGTAATGCGTTGAAGTTTTATGCCTCCGTGCGTCTCGACATTCGCCGCATTGGCCAGATCAAGCATCAAGACGAGCCAGTCGGCAACCAGACCCGCGTCAAGGTTGTGAAGAACAAGGTGGCGCCGCCGTTTAAGCAGGTTGAATTCGACATCATGTATGGCGAAGGCATCTCCAAGGTCGGCGAACTCGTCGATCTGGGCGTGAAGGCCAACCTCATTGAGAAGTCGGGCGCGTGGATGTCCTATGGTGGCGAACGCATCGGCCAGGGCCGGGAGAACACCAAGGAGTTCTTGAAGGCCAATCCGAAGATCGCCAACGCCATCGAGAAGGCGATTCGGGCCAACGCGGGTCTGATCGTTGACAAGATGCTGGCCGAACCAGAAGCGGGGGCTGATGCCGAAACCCCGGACGAAGACGGCGTGTTGCCGGATGTTGAGGAAACACCCAAGAAGGGCGCCCGCGGTAAGCGGTAACCCCTCAGCGTAGGATGGTGGACTGAGGTTCCGGTGGCGGGGCGCGACACAGGCAGCCCGCCCCTGTGTTTGTGTGTGGCTGTGTGGACAGGCCCAAGCGGCGTCGCTACAACGGCGCAACTTCGCAATTTTGCGCTTAAGCGGGCCCACGGAATGACCGGCGTCAACGAGATCAGAACGGCGTTTCTCGAGTACTTCAGGAAAAATGGCCACGAGGTAGTGGCGTCGTCGCCCTTGGTGCCGCGCAATGACCCGACGTTGATGTTCACCAACGCTGGCATGGTGCAATTCAAGAACGTGTTCACTGGCCAAGAAGCGCGTCCGTATAAGACGGCGGCGACCTCGCAAAAGTGCGTCCGCGCCGGCGGCAAGCACAACGACCTCGACAACGTCGGCTACACCGCGCGCCACCACACGTTCTTTGAAATGCTCGGCAATTTCTCGTTTGGTGATTACTTCAAAGAGCGCGCGATTGAGCTTGCTTGGAACCTGACCACAAAAGAGTACGGCCTCGATAAATCGCGGTTGTTGGTGACCGTCTATCACGATGACGACGACGCATTCCGCATCTGGAAGAAACTCACGGGTTTTGCGGATCAGCGCATCATCCGCATCCCCACATCGGACAATTTCTGGGCGATGGGCGACACGGGCCCGTGCGGCCCGTGCTCGGAAATCTTCTATGACCACGGCGACGAGATCCCGGGGGGACCTCCAGGCTCGCCCGACGCGGAGGGCGACCGCTTTATCGAGATCTGGAATCTCGTGTTCATGCAGTTTGAGCAACGGGGACCGGGGGATCGCGTGGCGCTGCCGCGGCCGTCGATCGATACCGGCATGGGGCTTGAGCGCGTCTCGGCGGTGCTGCAAGGCACCCACGACAACTACGAGACGGATCTATTCAAGGCGTTGATCGCGGCGTCGGTTGATGCGACGGGCGTGCGCGCAGAAGGTGCCGCGAAGTCATCGCACCGCGTCATCGCTGATCATCTGCGGTCAACAAGCTTCCTCATCGCCGATGGCGTATTGCCGTCGAACGAAGGCCGCGGCTACGTGCTGCGGCGGATCATGCGGCGCGCCATGCGCCACGCTCACCTTCTCGGCGCGAAAGACCCGCTGATGCACCGCCTGGTGCCCGCCCTCGTGCGCCAGATGGGTGACACGTATCAGGAGCTGGTAGGAGCGCAGGCGCTGATCACCGAAACATTGAAGCTTGAAGAAACGCGGTTCCGCAGAACGCTTGAGAACGGATTGAAGTTGCTCGGTGATGCATCCGGGACGTTGAAGTCTGGGGCCGTGTTCCCCGGCGAGGTCGCGTTCAAGCTCTACGACACATTCGGCTTCCCGCTGGACCTGACCGAAGATGCTCTGCGTCCGCGCGGCATCACGGTCGGTACCAAGGCTTTCTCGGCCGCGATGGACAAGCAGAAGGACGACGCACGCCGCGCCTGGAAGGGCTCAGGCGACGCGGCGACCGAGGTCATCTGGTTTGAAATCAAGGACCGCACCGGCGCGTCGGAATTTCTCGGCTACGAGACGGAGACAGCCGAAGGCGTGATTACGGCGCTGGTATCGGGCGGCAAAGAAACAAAGGCTCTTAAGACCGGAGACGACGGCGCGCTGATCCTCAATCAAACGCCCTTCTACGGCGAGAGCGGCGGTCAGGTCGGCGATACCGGAGTGATCAAAGGAGCGAAGGGTGCCGTCTTCCGCGTCTCTGATACGCAAAAGAAGCTGGGTGATCTGTTTGTCCACATGGGCAAGGTTGAGGCCGGGAGTTTCAAAACGGGCGATGCCGTCGAGCTTGAGATCGATCACGCCCGCCGCACGGCGACGCGCGCCAATCACTCGGCCACCCATGTGCTGCACGAAGCGCTGCGCCAGGTGCTGGGCACACACGTGGCTCAAAAAGGCTCGCTGGTTTCGCCCGACCGGCTGCGGTTTGATTTCGTCCATCAAAAGCCAATGAGTGCTGATGAAGTGAAGTCCGTCGAAGCGCTCGCCAACGCTATCGTGCTGCAGAACAGCGCGATTGAAACGCGGCTGATGGCGCTCGACGAGGCCAAGGCGACGGGCGCGATGGCGCTGTTCGGTGAAAAGTATGGCGACGAAGTCCGCGTGGTGTCGATGGGTTTGCCGCCGCCGGGAGCGAAGAAGGCATGGTCCGTCGAACTGTGCGGCGGCACCCATGCGCGGCGCACGGGCGATATCGGGCTCATCAAGGTCACCGGCGAAAGTGCGAGCTCCGCAGGTGTGCGCCGCCTTGAGGCGCTGACCGCAGACGGCGCGCGTGCGTACTTGGCGGAGGCGGACGAGCGGTTGAAGGAAGCTGCCGCCATTCTGAAGACACGGCCCGATGATGTTGTTGACCGCCTGAAAGCGCTGGTCGATGAGCGCAAAGTCCTTGAACGCCAACTCGCTGATGCCAAGAAACAAGTGGCGCTTGGCGGCGCAGGAACCGCTGCGGCCGCCGCTCAAGGCGACGCCATCCGCACCGTCGGCACGGTCAAGCTCCTGTCGCGCAAGGTCGATGGGCTCAACCCCAAGGATCTGCGTGGCCTCGTAGACGATGGCAAGAAGCAAGTCGGATCGGGCATCGTGGCCATCGCTGGAGTGACGGAGGACGGCAAAGCCGGCCTCGCAGTCGGCGTCACGGATGACTTGGTCAAGACGTGGAGTGCCGTTGATCTTGTCAAAGCCGGGGCGGAGGCCGTCGGTGGCAAGGGTGGCGGCGGCCGGCCGGACATGGCCCAGGCGGGTGGGCCTGATGGCGCCAAGGCCGCTGATGCGCTTGCCGCAATTGAAGCCATGATCGGCAGCTAGAAGATCCCCGTAACAGCTGGCCGATCGGCGAAAGACAACCATCGACAACCAATGACCACCCAAGGAGACGAGACGATGAATGTGCGTGCACTTTTATTGGTGGCCGGAAGCGTTGTTGCGATTAGCTGGCCCGCCAGCGCGGAGACCACTACGACCATGTGTGGCCGTCCTGGCGACATGGTGCAACTGGTCATCGATATGCAGATGCCCTCGGTTGAAAGCGTGTGGCGCGACAAGAAGATGTTCGTAAACCGCGACACGGGAGATGGCAGCCTTTGGGCGTTCTCGGTGAAGAACACCAATGCTCACCCGTCCGCAATCTGCGAGCGGCAAGTGAAGGACGGTGACACCATCAAGACCGAAACGGGGGTGTTGTGCACGGCCAATGAGAAGGTCTGTAAGTCGTTTTCGGCTCAAGTCAATGAACGGCTGGCGATCATCAAAGGCAAGGCGCAGAAGTAGGCATGCCGCTCGATTTGAGTGCTTGCGCCGCTCAACAAACGCAGTGATCGTGCGCAACGAGGGTGCGCGATCTCCGCCGCCAGTGAGGGATCACCGCAATGGCTGCGCCCATCGATATGGCTGCCTACAGCGATGTCTTGGTCGTTCTGGCAACAGCGGCGGTTGCGGTGCCGCTGTTGCAGCGGGCCAAGATCAATCCGGTATTGGGGTATCTGCTGTGCGGCGTGGCGCTCGGGCCCCAGGGGCTCGGCGGGCTCGTCGGACATTGGCCGGCCTTGTTCTGGATCACGGTCGATGATCCCGCCCGGCTGGCGACGCTGGCCGAGCTCGGCATTGCGTTCTTGCTCTTCATCATCGGCCTGGAGTTAGCGCCGCAGCGGTTATGGACCATGCGCCGGCTCGTGTTCGGCCTGGGCTCCCTGCAGGTGATCGCGTGCGCGGTCGCGCTTGGCCTGCTCGCGCAAGCCGCGGGGCAGACAGCGGCGGCGGCCACGATCATCGGGTTCAGCTTGGCGTTGTCGTCAACGGCGATCGTCATCGAGCTGCTGGCTGCGCAGAACCGTCTGTCTTTGTCGACCGGGCGGGCGAGTTTCGCGATCCTCTTGTTGCAGGATCTCGCGGTGATCCCGCTGCTGTTGCTCGTTCCGATTTTAGCGCCGGGCGATCACGGCTCGATCTGGCAAGGCTTGGCAACGGCTTTTGTGCAGGCGGTTCTGGCGATTGGCCTTGTGGCAGCGGTGGGCTACGCCGTGCTGCGTCCACTGTTCCGGCTGGTCGCATCCCACGGTGGTGGCGATCTGTTTGTGGCCGCGGTGTTGCTGGTTGCAGTCGGCAGCGGCGTGATGACCGCGCTGGCGGGTGCGTCGATGGCTTTGGGTGCATTCGTCGCCGGTGTCATGCTGGCGGAAACGGAGTACCGCAAGGCGATTGAAGCGACCATTGAGCCGATCAAAGGGCTGTTGCTGGGTGTGTTTTTCTTCTCCGTCGGCGCAAGCCTGGACTTGAGTGTGGTGGCGACCGATCCACTGATGATCGCGGCCAGTGTGGCCGGACTCATTCTGATCAAGGGCGTGATCATTGCGGTGCTCGCACGGGCCTACGGGTTCCCATGGCCAGTGGCCGCGCGGACGGGTGCCATTCTCGGCCCGGGGGGCGAGTTTGCACTGATCGTTTTGGGGCTCGCGACGACAGCGGGGATCATTGCAGCCAAGTCGGGGGCGCAATTGCTGGCGGTGACGTCGCTGTCGATGGCGCTGATCCCGGTTCTGGATGCGCTGGCGCAAAGGGTGTTCCGGATTCCGCTCGCGAGGCCCACGGATCCGGCACTTTTGGCCATGCCTGAGGACCCAAACCCCGTTGCCCTCGTCGTAGGCTACGGCCGCGTCGGCGCGCTGGTCTCGGACATGTTGGACGTGCATCACGTCCGCCACGTGGTGACCGAAAAGCGGCCTGACCTCGTGAGCGATGCGCGCACGGCAGGACGGCCCGTTTACTTCGGCAATGCCACGACACCCCAGTTTCTAGAGCGCTGCGGATTAGGCACGGCCAAAGCTGTGATCATCACCATTCACGATTGGAAGGCGACCGACGAGATTGTGGAAGCGGTGCGCGCTGCCCGGCCCAATGTGACGATCGTGGCGCGCGCTCGCGATGCCGATCATGCCCGCCATCTGTATGAGATCGGCGTGACGGATGCGGTGCCGGAAACCATCGAAGCAAGCCTGCAGTTATCTGAGGCCGCGCTGGTGGATCTGGGAATTGCGACGGGACCTGTGATCGCGTCCATTCATGAAAAGCGCGATGAATTCCGCCATGCGCTGCAGGCGGCTGCCGGAAAAGCCGGGCGGACGGTGAGCCATGGGTTGCGGGCGAAGTCGAAGGCGACAAAATCGCCTGTGACGTAATCCTCACCACTTCGCCTTCGACCAATCGATGACGTCGAAATCCGTGACCAGCGAAGCGACGTTGCCCTGCCCGTCATAGCCGAACCATGAGGCATAAATGCCGTCGCCCCAGCCGCTGTCGAATGCGGCGATGTTGCCAGTCCCGACATCGAGCAGGAGCCGGAACGCGCCGTTAGTGCCGCGCTCTTTGGCACCTGCGTTCTGTCCCTGTTCGAGCCAGGCTTCCGACACGTCCTCGTTGGCCTTCATCTGCTCGGCCGCGGCCTTTCCCGTTGCGGGGTCGAAGAACGAGCCAAGGCCAGCGTCGATCGGATAGCCGAAGATTTCGTCGTCCTTGAGGATCGAAACGTCCTGACCCTCGGTGACAGCCATTCTCCATTGCACGACCGGAGCGGGAGAGAACTCGACCCGGGCGATGGCGACGCGGCCACGGCCCATGCTGCCCTGGAGGACGGCAAGGCGCACGGGGAATTCACCGTTGGGAACGGCCTGGGTAAATGCAGGTCGCTCTGTTCCAACAAAGGGGTCGGCGCCGACGACCCGTCCAGATGTGACTTTCAATAGCCCCAATTCCGCGACGCGGAAGTAGACCTTCACGTTGCGCGGTTTTTCGTCCGGAAGCGCGTCGTCAACAGTGGCGACGAAATCAGGCGAGAAGGCGCGCGTGAAGAGTTCGGCGTGGGCGGGGACGCTGGCGCCGGCGTTGGCCGGGACAGCCCAGGCGGTCAGGGCGGCTAAGAAGACCGCCGCTCGCGCGATCATCGGTGTGCGAGAGCGGAATGTGGAGTGGTGGACCATGGCGCCAAGTTTTCGCATTTGGAACCGGACTTGGCTTGCAAAAACTTCGGACATCGCAAATGAGAGCGTCGCGAAGATATGTCGGTGCAACCTTGGTGAGGCCGGATTGGTGTTAGACACCACTCAGAGTGTCTGACACCGTCGATCCTCTTACGCACCACTCGCCGTTCCACTGTTTATCAGGTCCAAGTAGTCTTGGCCGAACATCTCGATGATTTCGTCATCGGACATGGGGCCGAAGAACACGCTATCGGGAATAGGTTGAACCTTTTCAACGAGGCTCCCCCGGCCAGCGGCCCGGCGCGCCGGGATGTCCGCGCTCTGGTATGTCTTGAGGATCGCGACCGGCTTGTCGCCCTGCGCAATGATGATCTCCTCGCCCGCCTCAACCCGGCGGATGAGGTCAGAAAAGTTGGTCTCGGCTTCGTGAATGGTGACTTTGACCATGCCGCACCTGTGCGTTCAGCGAACTGGGCCGATCTATTTCCGCCGCGCCGATTTGTCAATGTTTGCGGCGTTAACGGCTCGCCCGTTCCACTTTCCGCAGCAGCGCCACGCGATCGACGCGGCGGAGGTAGCGAGGGATGTTGCCCCAGATGGCGTGATAGCCGAACGCACCGTTTTTCATCTCGGCGAGGGCCGCATCTTTGGTCCAGCTTTGATACAGCACGCGATAGAGCGCGCTGATCAGACCTGTGCGGTCGGCGCCGTGCTGACAGTGGAGCAGTACAGGCCCGCTTGCTTCGGCGCGACGGATGGCGGCGAGGGCGGCCACGATCTCTTCGGTTTCGATGTTCCAGGTGTGGATCGGCACGCGGACGAGGTGGATGCCAGTGTTCTTGAGCAGCGGCTTGTCGGAATTGAAAGCGCGCAGACTAACCACGGTCTTGATGCCCGGTGTTTTTTCGAGCGCTTTGAAGCCAGCAGCCTCGGGCTGCGCGCTGCGATAGAAGTTCGGCGCGACGCGATGGAGATTGGGAACGCCGGGAACCGCGATGGGCCTGGCCCAGGCTGCGGGGCGTGTGGCAGCGATGGTGGGCCGTTCAAGCGGCTCGTTGGCACCGGCCGTGAACGGCATCAACACGATCAAGGCAACGGCGATGCCGCGTGCGATTTTACTGCAAAGCATTATGGGATGGTATCTTCTGGTGGGAATAGCACAAGCGGGCGCTGTTTCAATTTTTGTTCACAGCGGCAAATCACGTGAGCGCCGCGACAGCTTTGTCTCCGTAGTTTTGCGATGGTGAAGGCAGCTTGCCAATTTGAGAGACCGCCTCCGTTCTCTTTCTTCGAGACGGTAGCCCTGTCTTGCCAGCCTTCGGATCAGTTGGCGCTTCACACAGCGCAGTGCCGGATCAACTGTCCACCGGTGTGTCGGCCGCGGGCGATGTCGTCGTACTTGAGCCACACCGAGAAGCCGTAGTCGTGCTCCGATTCCGTACCGATGAGTGCGTCGGCTGCAATCGAAATCAGCGTGTTCTGGTTGCGCAGGTCTTCCCCATTGTTGGGAAACTCTGGCTCAAGGCCAAACAGTCGGTGTCCTCGCCAGTCCGTCACATTGGCTTCGACGAGCGGGCGATAAGCGGAGGCGATGGCGGAGAAGTCCTTGCGGCCTTGCGTGCCCGGCGCTTCCGCTAGGATCTTCCGCCACACCACGCGCGCATCGCCGGCCAGAATGGGACGCGCGCCGTAGTTGTTCTCCATCGCCGCGCTGAGACGCGTGCGCTCGGCAAAAATCGCATTCAGCGCACTGACATTGACAGTGCCATCGGCTGGCCGCGCGGCGGCCGTCGCCTGCCAGTCGTGCAACGCGGCGAGCAGGTTGGGCGCGTGGTGCTCCATCAGTGCGCAATGGGCGATGCGCTGTTTGATGTGCGCCATCTGCGGCAGCTCCCGGCCGAGGGCTTCCTGCGATTGGCGATACGCCATGAACTCGCGGCCAAGTCGCAATTCCAGCGCAAGCGCGTCGTGGGTCAGCGACGCTTCGAGCGCCGCGAGGCCCCAGGTTGTGATCCATTGCTGCGGCGTCGCGAACGGGTCGGGGAGAAAGTCCGGGCGCTCCTCGCCGCGGCTTATGTACGCCACCGGATCGACCGGCCAGCGGGTGAAGGTGGAACCCTGACCCCAGAAGCCCTGTTCGGATACGTCCGCCAGCGTATGCGGCGGCGTCGCGGCGACGGCGTGCGCCAGATCACGCCGGGAAAGGACACGAACGGCGTATCCGTCCCCCATGAAGACCAAGAGCGCGCCATCGATGGGCAGCCCGGGCGCGCGAGCTCCCGTGGAGGGTACGGGCTTCAACGCGGCCAGATCGATTTGGGCAATGAAGTGGAGTGGGCGGCCGTCTTTGCCCGCCGGCCAGTCGAAGGCCGGGGGGACGTGCGGAATGCCACCGAGCCAACTCGTCTCAGTAGAATAGGTCTTGTAAGGAGAGCGCAACAGGAGCGCCCACGCGGGCAATTCTTTGGCGCGCGTGGCAGCTCCAGTGCGCGCGTTCATCTCGGCCAGAATATCGTCGATGTTCGACGCTGCGGAAGCCGGTTTCTTTTTGCCAAACAGATTGAAGATCACAGCTGATTTTCCCCGCATTGTTTCGGCGAAAGATAATCGCGGAGGATGAAATCCGCGCTAACTGGTGCGCAATGCGGGGCCCAGTTTTGGGGGCGGGCGGTTGCTACGTGGCTTGTATGACTAATTAAGTAGTCTTGTTCTTTTTCCACCCGCACTTGACTAGGTGGCCGCCTGCCGTCGCTACGCGGACCGCACGGTCGGCGAACCTGCGGTCACATCACGTCATCGCCGTCTTCAAGTTCGCATCGACCTTATCCAAGAACCCGGTCGTCGACAGCCACGTTTGATCGGGCCCGACGAGGAGAGCGAGGTCTTTGGTCATGTGACCGGCTTCGACGGTGTCGACGCAGACTTTTTCCAATGTGAGAGCGAATCTTGCGAGCGCGTCGTTGCTGTCGAGCTTGGCGCGATGGGCGAGGCCACGGGTCCACGCGAAAATCGAGGCAATGGCGTTGGTTGACGTTTCCTTGCCCTTCTGATGTTCGCGGTAGTGGCGCGTCACTGTCCCGTGCGCAGCTTCCGCTTCGACGGTGTTGCCATCGGGCGTCAGAAGTACGCTGGTCATCAGACCCAAAGACCCGAACCCTTGCGCCACCGTATCGGACTGCACGTCGCCGTCGTAGTTCTTGCACGCCCAGATATAGCCGCCCGACCACTTCAGGGCGGAAGCGACCATGTCATCGATCAAGCGATGTTCGTAGACGAGCTTACGTTTGTCGAACTCGGCCTTGAACTCGGCGTCGAAGACCTCCTGGAATATGTCCTTAAAGCGGCCGTCATAGGCTTTCAATATTGTGTTCTTTGTCGATAGGTAGACCGGATAGTTGCGCAACAGTCCGTAATTGAGAGACGCGCGCGCGAACTCGCGGATCGAGTCATCGAGATTGTACATCGCCATGGCGACGCCGCCGCCGGGCGACTTGAACACTTCTCTCTCAATCGTCGTGCCGTCTTCGCCGACGAACTTGATCGTGAGCGTGCCCTTGCCGGGAAAACGGAAATCGGTGGCGCGGTATTGGTCGCCGAACGCGTGGCGGCCGACGATGATCGGTTGCGTCCAGCCGGGCACCAGGCGGGGCACGTTCTTGCAGATGATGGGCTCGCGGAAAATGACGCCGCCAAGAATGTTCCGGATGGTGCCGTTGGGCGACTTCCACATCTCTTTCAAGTTGAACTCTTTGACGCGGGCTTCGTCCGGCGTGATGGTTGCGCACTTGACGGCGACGCCGTGCTTTTTGGTGGCGTTGGCGGCGTCAATCGTGACCTGGTCATTGGTCTTGTCGCGATGTTCAATGCCAAGATCATAGTAGTCGAGCGGCAGATCGAGATAAGGATGGATCAGCTTGTCCTTGATCAGCTGCCAGATGATGCGGGTCATCTCATCGCCGTCCATCTCGACGATGGTGCCTTTGACTTTGATTTTGGCCATGGATGGGACTTTCGGGCGGGCGTTGCAGGGACTGTCGCTGCAATGCAATACTTTGACCGGCAGTGCAAGGCCAGCGGCGGGACACAACGGCGTGGCTTGGCAACAGGAGAGCGTGGCAACATGCGGTGGGATTTGATCGCAGCCGTTTTGGTGGTGGCGGCTGGGCTCGGTCTGAGCTGGAGATGGTCTGAGGCGGGAGGCGGCGCCGTTCCCGCCGCGGAACAGGCGATGGTCTACAGCGAACAAGACGACAGCCGCACAGTAACCATGGCCCGCGGGACCCGCTTTGCAATTGAGCTTGAAAGCAACCCATCGACGGGGTTCAACTGGGATATCGCCGAACCGCTTCCGGAGACCTTGGCCCTGACATCTCAGGGCAGCTCAGGCGGCAACTCGGGCAGTCAAGTTGGAGCGCCCGGTGCCCAGCGGTTTGACTTCGTGGCCAACGCATCCGGGACGGGCAAGATCGTGCTGGGGTACCGCCGGGTCTGGGAGAAAGGCGTCGAGCCGGCCAAAACGTTCCGGCTCGGGGTTGTGATTGAGTGAGTGATACTTTGGGGGTTTGCCATGTTTCGCGTTTCAATGTTCCACACGGCTGTCATGCTGGGTCTCACATTGATTGCATTGATCAGTAGCAGCCGGCACGGGGCCGTGGCGCAAGACCGCGTTCCGGTCTCAGAGCAGAAAAAGCAAATCCGCGAGCTTAATGAAGCGAGCGGCGAGACGCTCAAGAAGAGCGTAGCGGCGAAAGAGAAGACAGCACCGGCTGAGGTTCAGACCAAGCTCAAAGAGATCCGCACCGAACTTCTCAAACCGGATAACGACAAGCTCATTGGCGGTAAGCCGACGTTCGTAGTTGGTGCGTCGAAGGCGCTGCGCCGTCCGCTGAACAAACTGGCAGGCACAAAACCACCTTCGGATCTCGCCAGCCGGATGAGCACGCAAGTTCAGTCAACGAAACGGGCAGCAGACCGCGAAGTGGCGCTGACGGAAACACTCAAAGCCAATGGGTTTGTCAAAGAGACGCGCAGTCTGGCGAGTTCGCCAACGGGGTTGTCGTCTGTCTGCAATCCGTCGGCAAAGAGTTTCGATTGGCGCGAGCATGGCGCGGTGACTGCTGTCAAAGATCAGGGGACGTGCGGCAGTTGCTGGACGTTCGCGGCGATCGCGGCCATGGAAGGCAGCTATTATGTGAGAACCAGCGACACGTTTACCGGGTCCGAGCAGCAGATGCTCAGTTGTTCAAGAGCGGGCGACTGCGCGAACGGCGGTTGGTATTCCGATGCCTGGGAGAATTTGCAGGGTGAGGGGACGGCAACGGCCAAGACCTATCCCTACAAGGGTGAAGATACGAAATGTAAGTGGACGACGCCGACCCCCTATCACTGGAGTTACTGGGGTTGGGTCAATGAAAACCAGAATCCGTCAAACTACGACGACCCGACCCCCAAAGAGATGATCAAGGACGCGCTGTGCCAGCGGGGTCCGCTGGCGACGACGGTGGCTGTTACCGAAGCATTTTCTGCCTACAGCGGCGGTGTGTTCAATGAGACAACCGATGAATGGATCAACCACGCGGTGACGATTGTCGGCTGGGATGATGACGATGAGGCTTGGATCATCAAAAACTCGTGGGGGTCCGAGTGGGGTGAGAAAGGCTATATGCGGATCAACTACGCCAGCAACAAAATCGGCGTGCTGACAGCGTGGGTGGCGGCGCGCAAGCCGGTACAGTTGACGGACAACTGCTCGAAGTTCGATCCCAAGAAGGTGCGCTTGCGTGACATCAACGGCCGCTGGAAGTTTGTCTACCAGGGCCGCAACATCTTTGATCTGGGTGAGCGCCAAGATGAAGCGCAGCGGGCGCTGGCGGCGATGAGACACTACAAGGTCAACAATCGTTGCACGGTGGGCCGGCTTGAGAAAGATGGATCAACGGATGTTGCTCCGGGAGCGTTCGAGTACTTCCTCGCTGGTATTAAAACTCCTACCGGGGCGATGACGGGTGAGACCTGCCAGCCGTTTGATGCGGGCCGCTTGGACGTGAATCGCCAGGGCAGCAAATGGGCCATTGAAGATCAATCGCGTACGCTCGTGACGTTCGACAAGCAGGATGATGCGTGGCTGAGCTACGCCTACATCCGCCGTCACAGCTTTACCCATCAATGCAAGATCGGACAGTTTTTTGCCTACTACCGGCGATAAGTTCGCAGGGTACACAGCAGCAAGGCGCAAAGCCGGACGGTTCAGGCGGGGGGCGTCCCGAACCGTCCGATGGGCCACGCGAGGCGTTAACTGACGCGGCGGAGCAGATCACGTGACGCCTTTTCAGACAAGCTGCCTGCATCATCAGGACGTGCCGCGGGGTTGATTGCCGAGCCACTGCCATTCACACCAGGGCTAAGGCGCATGGCGCGATCCGACACGCCGCCCGTGTCAGTGCGAGCCAGCGGGTTGGCCGTGCGGCCTGCGCCGGTCACACCGGGATGGTCCATCTGAACCTTGTCCGATAGCGCGTTGGCGTGTGCGAGGCTCGCGGTCGATGCCATCATGGCAAAGGCTAGAATGAGCGTTCTCATGGTCATGATCCTTTGGGTTATGAGGTTTGTTTGAGGTGTTGATGTCTTGAGGCCGTTTGAGAGCTCTCGTCAGCATGCATGATGGGACTTACGGGGCAGTTCCGACTGGGTTTCATTTCTGGTGTTCACGCCCCTGTGAGGAGTGCGTTGCTGAGCACATGAAAGGCAGGTAAGGACTGCGCTTCTTCTGGGTATGAATTCAGGAACGATCAATGTGAACGTTAGGATTGCTGCGGCGGGCGCCGATGGATTTCCCGAGCCGCGTCTCGAAACGGCGGATGTTCCTGTCAGCGCGATTGTGCATGCCTGTCATGAGAAGACGGTCGATGCGGGTCTCTCTGCGTTGGCTCTTGCAGGGCTAGATCGAAAGACCCTTGAGCCAGTCCTCACGTATTGCGCGGAGTTGCGCTGCGAATCTGACAATGTGACGTGCCCGGGTTGCAAGCGGCGCACAGAAGCACAGGGCATTCAGTCGCTCGAAGAGTTTATCGCGCGGCATAAGGAGATTGTTGTTGGTGATGGCGCGGTGCGGTTGGCCGGCCAAGGCAAGGATACGATCTCAACGCCGGCACTCGCAGCCTTAGAGAAAACCTGGAGCGGAGAGAACTATTGGTTCTGGGCGCGGCGGGTTTTGCGTAAGCTTCGCCATGGCATCCGCCGCGCGCACATCAGGGGCAGTCCGGTCGCTGCGTCGGGCCAATCGCCAGCCGTCATCCTGACCGAACCACAACTTCCCGACAACATCGGCATGGTGGCGCGCGCATGCGCCAACTTCGGGTTCGACGAGTTGCGCTTGATCAACCCCCGCGATGGCTGGCCCAACGAGAAGGCGCGCATCGCAGCTTCGGGGGCCAACTACATCATTGACGATGCGGCCGCCTACGACTCGATGGAGGCGGCCCTCGGTGATCTCAATTGGGTCTGTGCCACGACCGCCCGGCAGCGCGATCTCCGCAAGCCAGTGATGACACCGCAGCAGGTTGTTCAGGAAATGCGCCACCGCATCGCCCGCGGCGAGCGCTGCGGCATTCTGTTCGGCCGCGAGCGCAACGGACTTGAGACCGCGGAGGTCGCCAACGCCGACGCCATCGTCATGATTCCCGTCAACAGCCGCTTCGCCTCCCTTAACCTTGCTCAAGCCGTTCTGATCTTGGGATATGAGTGGCTGCGCTCGGGCGATGAGGCCAGTTTGGGCCGGGTGACGACCTATGAAACCCCGGTTGCGGCAGGCCTCAACATGTCCGGCGACCGTCCGGCAACCAAGGAGGAACTCTTTGGTTTATTTGAACATCTTGAAATGGAACTCGATCGCTCGGGTTTTTTCAATCCGCCACAGAAGCGCCCTTCCGTGGTGAACAACATGCACGCGATGTTCGTGCGCGCAGGCTTTACTGAGCAGGAAGTTCGCACCCTGCGTGGCATAGTTGCCACGCTCGCCAAGGGCAAGGGCGCGGGGCGCAAGCCGTCCACATGAGTTGCCTTGTTCTGGCCAAGTTTTGAGCCGAGCGATGCCCGCGGCTTGATGAGGGGCACGACCGCGCTGGGGTCCGCAAGAATGCGATGAACTGGACTGTATTGGCCCCTACGCGGGGCATGCGGATGGGCCAGGCAAAATGCAGATTTAAAAAGGATAGGGGCAGTTTCGATGCGAACCACGAGAAGGGCGGGGATTGCCGGTGCCGCAGCGCTGATGATGGCGATGCTGGCGGTGCCAGCAACTGCGCAGGAGTTGAGCGAGAAGTCGGTTATTTCATTCATGGAGTACGCTTGGTCGCTGGTCCCGCAACAGTTTTCCAAACAGGACGGGACCGTTATTGTCATCGACAAAAAGAAAAAGGCCGAAGTCCTCGTGCCGGTCGATGTGGCGCGGGAAGTGATCAAGGTTGGCCGTATCTCGGCGCACGCTCAGGTTTGCGGATTGGGTGACGATCAGGTCATCAATCACCGGTCGCTGATGAAGCGCGAAGAGGAAAAGAAGAAGTGGACGGACCAGCAGCTCGTCTACATCAACCAATTGCACTTGACGACGGTCATGCTTCTGACTGGCAAGATCAAACTTGTCGAGAAGGAAGGCGAAAAGGACGTCGTGGTCGAAGACAAGAAGACCGCCTCGCAGACCTGCACGGATGAGCAACGGTCCAAAGTCAAAGAACTGATCACGGCTTACGTGAAAACGGGACCGAACTTTAAGGTCAACGTGACGCCCGTTGATGGCAAAGCCGCACCGGCGGCCACGGGATCGACCGCCGCTGCGCCACCGGCCGCGGCACCTGCTGCCGCGACCCCGGCGACACCCCCGGCAGCTGCGGTTCCCGCAGCCGTCGAGAAGGTCGAGAAGAAGTAAGTTTGGCGCAGTTGACGCCGGACGGACACGCCTGTACACCCTTTTCACGCGGGTCCTTCGGGCCCGCGTTACTTTTTGCGCACCCGCGGTGAGACGTCTCTGTGGCCCTCACCTGTCAGCCAAACGTCCCGTAAAATGGGAGGACCGGCAGAGGAGGGGGCGCTCCAGGCCCGCTGGATTGTCCGGTGGGCTGATGCAACTTTGGAGTGCTCGACGATGACCAAGCGCTTATCCGCGAAACATAAGATTGACCGCCGCCTCGGTGAAAACATCTGGGGCCGCCCCAAGAGCCCTCTCAACAAGCGCGAAAGCCGCCCCGGCCAGCACGGCGAGCGGCGCGTGTCCAAAACGTCCGACTTCGGCCAACAGCTGAAGGCGAAGCAGAAGCTCAAAGGCTATTACGGCAACATTTCTGAGCGCCAGTTCCTGAAGCTCTACAAGGAAGCCGCGCGCCTCAAGGGTTCGACGTCGGAGCAGCTGATCGGCTTGCTTGAGCGCCGTCTTGACGCGCTGGTGTATCGCGCCAAGTTTGTGCCGACCGTGTTCGCGGCCCGCCAGTTTGTCTCGCATGGCCATGTCACTGTGAACGGCCGCCGGGTGACGGTGCCGAGCTACCGGGTCCGGATCGGCGATCTCGTCGAAGTCAAGGAAGCGGCCAAACAGATGCCGCTGGTTCTGGAATCGATCAAGAGTGCTGAGCGCGATTTGCCGGATTACATTGACGCCGATCACGGCAAGCTGACCGCGAAGCTGGCGCGCATTCCGGCGTTGTCGGACGTGCCCTACCCGGTGACGATGGAACCCAACCTCGTGGTCGAGTTCTATTCGCGGTAATTTAACTCTTTTGGTGTCCGACCCCCCGGGGTGGTTACTGACACCAATCCGAACGCCATTCGAAACTGGGCTGGCTCACGCTGGCCCTTTTCTTTGTCAGCGGCGATGCCGGCGGGCAGGATTAGTTGGCAGCGGCACAGGCTCGCCCGCAACAGCTGGAGCCGCAAGGGTAGGGCGCGCGCGCCGCGGGGCCACGGTGTTCGCCCAACCATAGGCCAGCATCGTCATCAGCGCGCTGGCCGCGAAGAAGTAGACGCCGGGCAGCACGCGCGCTTCGGTGTAGCCGCTCGAATTCACATAGAAGATCATCAGCGCCAGCACCATGACGTCGGTCATCGAATACCGGCCGAGCCATTCCATGGTCGCGATCGACTTCTTGCGGAACTCGGCCGGTATGTCCGGCGATGTGACGAGGGTCAGAAGATAAAAAAGCTTCAGGAACGGAAACAGGATCGAGAACAGGAACAATACCACGCACAGGAAGTACTCCTGGTTCTCAAACAGCGCGTAAATGATTGTCGCGATGGAGTGCTCATTGGTCCACACGTAAACGGTGGTGAAGCGTATCGTGGGCAGGATGATGCCGAGCGCGAAGAACACGGTCGCCACGATAATCAGGAACGACAACACGAAGTTGCGGAAGGTCGAGGCGGGCTTAAACACCATCGGCTCGGGCTGCTGTGCGGAAGCAGCCGCTAATCCCTCGGTTCGCAGCCACGCATACGACACCATCATCAACAGCACGGCCGCGGTGAAAAAGTAGACCCCGGTCAGGCTCGTGGCATCATAGATGCCTTGCGCCTTGATAAAGAAGATCGTCAGCGCCAGCACCAGAACATCGTGCATCGACCATTTGCCGAGCCATTCCAGCGCCTGCAGGCGGCGGTGCTGCCGGGTCAGTTCCGTCACGGGCAATGTCGAGACCAGCAGCAGATACAGCAGCTTCAACACCGGCAGCACGATCGAGAAAATCAGCACCGTCAAACCGAGGAACATCTGCCCGTCGTTGAGCAGAACCTGCACCGTCGACAGCAGCGAATGCTCCGTCGACCAAAACACGTATTTGGTGAGCTTGATGATCGGCAGCGAAATACCGAGCGCGAGACACACGCTGGCGCCGATGATGGCGAGGCTCAACAGGAAGCGTCTGCCGCCGAGCCGCATGAGATCAGATGGTCCTTCGCCATGTCCCCTCTCCCCGTTCTTACGGCGAGAGGGCTAGGGTGAGGGGCAGCTACGTGTTCGAGCGCAGTGCTGCCCCTCACCCCAACCTTCTCCCCATTCGGAAGCGAATGGGGATAGAGTCTCCTTACCCATGATGGTGCGCGTGCGGGATGCCCTTGGCGCAGACGAGGTCGTGCAGCTCGCCAGCTTGAAACATTTCGCGCACGATATCGCAACCGCCGACGAATTCGCCCTTGACATAGAGCTGCGGGATCGTCGGCCAGTTGGTGAAGCTCTTGATGCCGTCGCGAATAGCGGCATCGTCCAGCACGTTCACGTCCTTGTAGGGTACGCCCAATTGGTCAAGGATCTTGGCAACCTGGGCCGAGAACCCGCACTGGGGAAACTTCGAGGTGCCCTTCATGAACAGCACCACGTCGTTGGCAGCAATGGTGGTCTTGATCCAGTCGTGGGCCTTTTGGTCAGTCATGGTCGGGTCTCCTGGCGCGGCTGCGCCGCATGTCGAATTACGCTTCTTGAGCCCAAATGTGGCGACAGCGGGGGGGAAGTCAACTGCGGCTTAGACTTACTCTTGCGGCACCGCCGTTGTCAGCGCCAAGGCGTGCAAAACTCCGCCCATGCGGCCACCAAGCGCCTCATAAACCATCTGGTGCTGGGCGACGCGCGATTTGCCCTTGAAGGCTGAGGTGACAACGTGCGCCTGCCAGTGATCGTTGTCGCCGGCAAGGTCCTTCAACTCGACGGTGGCGTCGGGGAACTTGGCCTTGATCAGGTGGTCAATTTCGGTCGCGGACATGGGCATTTCAGCAGGGCTCCAATTGGGTGGGCGGTTACTTCATGTCAATCGCTTGCTTAACGGCATCGGCGAACGTCGATTGTGGCGCTTTCCGGCAGGCGTCGCCGGTTCTGGCGGTGTAGCGTTCCAGGGCACCGGTTTCAATGCGCGGGGTGGCCTCGCCATGCGATGAGTGCCCGATATGCCAGAACACCATTGCGGCCATGTCCGCCGCATCTTCGATGGTCGTGAATGTCATGTGCGAGCACAGAAACTCCGGGACCTCTAGAGCATCAGATGAGTAAGAGTCTGGTGCAATCAGAGGAGCGAGCATTTGTTGCAGACTAGCAGCAGGCGCGGCCTGACACAGGCTGTCGAGCTTCGTCGCGTTCGGGGTGACAGCGTTGAGATCAACGCGGGCTTGCGGCGTCTGCGGCGCGGCGCGGCCCATCATCCACGCGACGACCAGCGAGGCGCCCAGTTGCTCGCTGGGATCGGCGGAATTCCGGGCTGTAGTGAATTGAGCGCAGGTCCACACTGCCGGATCAATCGACTGCGCGCTGGCTCCGTGGGGCACCACCAGCATTGCGATCGTCAAACCCGCGCGCCGCGCAGTTTGCTTGGACATCAGTTCTCCAGCCAGATCAGGTACGAATGCTAGCGATTAGCCCTTCACGTCTAGCAGCTCGACATCGAAAATGAGCGTGGCGTTGGGCGGAATGGCGCCGCCGGCGCCGCGCGCGCCATAGCCGAGGTCCGCAGGTATGATCAGCGTGCGCTTGCCACCGACTTTCATGGACGCCACGCCCTCGTCCCAGCCTTTGATCACCTGGCCGACGCCAATGGTAAATTCGAACGGATCGCCGCGGTCGAGGGACGAGTCGAACTTCGCCCCCTTGACGCCGTCCTTATAGAGCCAGCCCGTGTAGTGCATGACGCAGGTCTGCCCGGTTTTGGGCGAGGCACCCGTGCCAGCGGCGGTGTCGATGATTTGCAGGCCTGAAGCGGTGGTGGTCATTGCGGTCTCTGGGGCTGTGGATGGGGCAGGTTCGGCGGCCATGGCTTGAACGCTGCCAGCAAGGCCGATGAGAATGGCGAGTGCAGCGAGCGTCCTGGAGCGGCGGATTTGGATCATCGGAACAGGTCCTCGGTTGACGGGGGAGCCTTAGCTCATTGCGTAGGGTCGTGTCCAATGTGGGGCGGGGGTTGTGGTGCTAGCAGGTAGCGTCAATGGAAAAACGAAAAAGGGACCTGGCTCGGCCTTACATCTCGCTGGGTTTTCATGGTGTCAGTCACCGTTTAAGAGGTATCTGACACCAGGAGCGGCTTGCTCAATTCCGGACCCGATGCTTTCGCATCACGTTAGCCCATAGGCCGCGCCATGGCATCGCCACCACCTGCCAGCCATCCTCGTAGATCACCAGATCCGGATCATGTGCCTTGATCAAATCGATCGTGTAGTCGAACTCTTCGAGGATGGCCTTCATCGGCCAAATGCGGGCAAGCGGTTCTTTCGCGGCGGGCTTGAACCAGCAAATAGCCCTGTAGGTGTTGTCCTCCTTCAGGATCTTGGGCGACTGGAGGTTTGTTGACCTGCCTCTGAACTTTCATCCAGTTGCGCTTCGCGGTGCGCAACGGCGACCTTCTCCTGCCGGTGCGTATCTGATCGTGGTATTTGAAGCCACGCGCAATCACATAAGCTGAACATGGTTGCGGATTATGACGTTATCCAGCGGTGTCAGACACCTTTCAAGTGGTGTCTGACACCACACGATCTCGGCCCCTCAATGCCGCGCCCCTGTCCGGTCAAAGAAGTCATCGATCTCTTCGTCGATGCGCTGGGTGGCGCGGCGCCAATCACCGGCACCGCTGCCCGGCTCAGGCTCGAGGGTGACCGCGTCGTCCTGATGGTGCGACCCGTGTTCGGGCTGGTGCTCGGGGTGGTGTTGATTGAGTGCGGGTCTTGGCTCGTTCTCGACGTACCGGCTGGGCATGACACACAGCCGGCTGGCGAGGTGCTGCAGCTCCCCAAAGATTGCCTCGCGCCGCACGTCGTGCAGCAGCGTCACCGCGCGCACCTCTTCCAGCAGCTGATTGTCGGCGCTGCGGATCGCCTCGGCCAGCCGCCGCATATGATCAAGTTCGGTGCGGGAATTCTCCTTCAGCCGGGTCATCAGGTCGTCGACGTTGAGAGGAAGTTTGGTCATCGTCAATCCTTGCGCAATCACGCCCCGCTATGAAACCGCCCGATTCCAATGGCGAAAACGTGTTGCGCTTAAACTCAAGATATCCATCTGCGCACCGGACCCCGACACAAAAAAGGGGAGACCCTTGCGGATCTCCCCCACGTCGGCCGATAGGCCCGGCGTTAGTGGTTATGCCGGCGATGATGGCGCCGGTGATGGCCGCGGAAGTGATGCACGGGACCGCAGCCCACGCGTCCATAACGGTAACTGTGCCGGTGCCAGCCGTACCGGCCCAGCTGGCAGCTGCGATGCCAGCCGTGGACTTTGATGACCGGCGAAACGTCCGATGCCGCTGCAATCCCAGCGGCCGCCCGGTCCAGAGCCGGCACGGCCGACGCTGGTGCCGTTGCGGTGATAAGAGCCAGTAATCCGGCCGCGATAACGAGAGATCGTCTCATGCTCAGTACTCCTTGTTGGTCCTGCGAGTCCCGGTGTGATGGAGTGATAACGTCCGAGCGCGCGAAATCCGTCGCAGATTTCACGTCGACGTTTCAAAGATGGGGATACAGGGGGGGCAGTGCCAGACTTCGGGTCACTAAGAGCAGAACATGGGATGCCCTCACGGTGCCTCGTAGCGGTCTTTCAGCTCTTTCGTGCGCTGCTCGGTCTTTTCGGTTTTGCAGCCCAAGATTTCGCCGGTCGCGCCGGTGCCGCCGGTCCAGAACATCGCCACGTGATCGTTGCATTCCGCATCGCGAAACGTGACCCACGCGCGTTGGGAGGCCCGCAAGGCGGCTTCCCAGCCCTTGGCGTCATAGGGCGGTTCGCTCGCCATTTCTGGGATCGACGCAAGTGCCTTTTTGTAGACCTCATTTAGGGCGGAATCGGCGCGTTCCAACTCTTTGTCGGCACAGAAATTCATGTCATGTGTCGACAGCGCATTGGCGCAGTCAATGGGTGGATCAACGTCTTCGGCTTTGATTGCAGCGGGGACCAACAGCACACTCAGTGCCAGCGCAACAGCAGTCATTGAACGAGTTGGCATGGCCATCCTCAACGTTGGCTAGAGTGAGCGACTGACTTATTTCTAGCGCGAGTCTCCTCGCTTGTTCGAGGCAACGGGCGGCAATCCCAGGACTTTGGGGATAGGCCCTCACATTGCGTCCGTTTGCCGCCAAATCCGGCGCTGGATGTGGCAGATCGGACCCCTAGATATTGATAGTCTACCCATCAGGCTGTTAGGAGAGGCGATGCCACGGTCGGCCTACAGCTATCGCAACGATGCGTTAGTCCCGGCATTCGACGACACCCGGCCGTTGATTGTTTTCGACGGACTGTGTGTGCTGTGTTCCACAGGCGTGCAGTGGATGCTGACCCGTGACCCTGACGGCACATCCCAATTTGCCGCCATCCAGGAGCCAATTCCGCAGGCGCTGTATCGCCACTATGGCCTGGATGCCCAGCGCTTCGATACGTTCATGGTGCTGACAGCGGGCGTGCCTCACCTTAAATGGGCCGGCGCACTGGCTGCTGCCCGGACACTACCGGCGCCGTGGCACTGGCTGGGTGCGATCGGGCGCATGGTGCCAAATTTTGTTGGCGATCCGCTTTATGACTGGGTGCAACGCAACCGTCTGCGGTGGTTTGGGAGCCGGGAGACGTGCTTAAAACCACAAGCCGCCCAACGCATGCGGTTCCTCAGCAACGGACAAATGCAGCCCGTGACCTAGGCGCCGGTGACAGCCAATGTGGCGGCAAGGAACGCTGAACCCAAGAACATTGCGAGATAGATTGGAAGGAGTGATTGCGACATGTCAGCCTCCAGAATTGGACATCAGGAGGCCAATTGACAATGACTCAGGCCGCTTGGCTGTTACCTAGGAAACTCCGGAAGTATTGCGCGTTTCAGCCGCGCCCATGATACCGCGCGACGCCCTGAACAGGCGACCAGACGCCTTTCGGCAGCCCGCCCGTTTGCCAAATCACATTCATCGGAATGCCTCCGATCGGACCCCACTATCTGCCGATGAGCAGATCGTGTGTCTGCAAGACCCAAAGCCTGCAGATCATCCCGGTTTGAGCGCGCCCGGTCTGTAGGGAATGTCGTATGGTTGCCGCAGACTCCTGCTACGCGCATAATCCTTACCGTCAATTGAGCCCCGCCCTTGCTAAACGTCAAACGCCGCTTCCCCGAATTCACCTACGCAAAGCCAACTGATCCGCCACCGACCCAGTGGCTGATCCGCTCACTTGAGCTGGCGGCGGGCCGTGACTATTTCGCGCCACTCTATGAGCGTTGGCGCAGCGAAATCGTGCCCTCCGGCCGGGCCGTCATTCGCCCGATGCTCGGGCTGATTGACGTCGATCTGGAGATTGTATCGCGTCAATGGCCCGCGACCCTCGACCCGGCGCGGCCGCTCGTGCTCATTGCCAATCACCCATTTGGCATCCTGGACGGAATTGCAGCGCTCACGATCGCTGAGGATCTGGGCCGCCCCTTCAAGGTGCTGATCAACAAAGACATCATGGTGGTGCCGGAGATTCGCCCGTATTCGCTTCCCATCGACTTTGAAGAAACACGGGCCGCCCAACAGACGAACGTTGCGACGCGAAAAGAAGCGGTGCGGTTGTTGGCAGAGGGCACGACCATCGTTGTATTTCCGGCGGGCGGCGTAGCGACCGCGCCCGATCCCTTCGGCCGCGCCGTCGATTTGCCGTGGAAGGGGTTTGTGGCGCGGCTCGTCCAATCCTCCAAGGCGAGCGTGCTTCCCGTCTACTTTGAGGGACAATGCAGCCCCCTGTTCCACCTGGTGTCGCGCTACAGTCTGACCTTGCGGCTCTCCATGCTCATCCACGAGTTCCGCCGCGGCGTCGGCAAGAGCCTGATCGCCCATGCCGGCGATGTGGTGCCATTCGAGGATTTGGCGTGCGGCGAAGATCGCAAAGCACTCTTGGCGGAGTTGTTCGACCGGGTGCACGCACTTTCAGGCGCGCCGCACCCGTCGCAGAAAGATTTGCCCGTTTGGCTTGGCGGCAGCGCGTAGGTGGAACGGCTGCTGAGCGGCCCGGTTCAGCCACGCCCGCGATAGGGCGCGACGCCTTGATCAGGAAGCCAGACATCGTTCGGCACTGCACCCGTTTGCCAAAACACATCGATGGGCATGCCGCCGCGCGGATACCAGTAGCCGCCGATGCGCAAATAGTGCGGCTGCAGGAGGTCAGCGACCCGTTTGCCGATGGCAACCGTGCAGTCTTCGTGGAACGCGCCGTGATTGCGGAAGGACGCGAGATAGAGCTTCAGCGATTTGCTTTCGACCAACCACTGGTCGGGCACATAGTCGATCATCAGGTGCGCGAAGTCGGGTTGCCCGGTGACAGGGCAGAGCGACGTGAATTCTGGTTGCGTGAAGCGGGCCACGTAGTGCGTCCCGGGATGCGGGTTCGGCACGCGCTCCAGCACCGCGGCCTCGGGACTTTGCGGAAGGGGCGTCTGCTGGCCGAGTTGGGTGACGGCGGGTGGTTTGGATACCATCAGCGGGCTATTTGTTCTTTGCTATAATTTCGGCAATCGCGCGCGGCAGCGCATCTACTTTGCATCCATCTTGTCGAGGCGGCTGTCGATCTTGCCTAGTCGCCGGTCAGTGTTGTCCAGGCGCCCGTCGAACGTATCCAGACGGCCGTCTATCACGTCGAAGCGCGCATCGATGTCGGCGAATTGCGCGCGCATATCGAGTTGAATGTCCCGCAGTTGACCTGAGACGACAGCGAACGCCTGATCCCGATCCAATACCGCCATACCCATCCTCCACTATACGCACGCACCCTAGCAGACTATCACTCCGCCGCCAGACGCGACACCTGCGCGGGGCCGGCATAGATCACGCCTTCGTGGCAGCTATCGCGCGACACGTGGATCTCGGCGAGGCCGGGCACACGATTGGCCAGCCGCGTCCAAATCCAGATCGCGATGCGTTCCAGCGTCGGCGCGGCCAGACCGTCAACGTCATTCAGAAGCCGATGATCGAGGGCGTCCTGCGTGTCCGCAATAGCAGCGGTCAGTTCGTCGAAATGGAAAACGTAACCCGTTTCCGCGTCCGGCTCGCCGTCGATGACGACGCGCGCGCGGAACGAGTGCCCGTGCACGCGCGCGTTCGCCGTGCCGGGTTCCGCCGACGGCAGAAAGTGCGCCGCCTCGAATTGGAAGTCTTTGTAGATCTTCATGGGGGTGGAATAGGGGAAAGTAAGGCAGCGGGCAACAGGCAACGGGCAGGAGGGGCGACGTTAAGACTAAGCTTACATCCGCTGCCGGTTGCCAGCCCCCCGCTGCCTCTTCTAGGCAATCCCCAGCACTTTATGCGTCTGCACGGACAATCGCCACGGCGGGTTGGCCTTACAGTATGCAATCGCGGCTTGCGTGTTCTCGGCCTGGCGTGGCCCGTCCATGGGCTGCAAGAACCGGTGCTCGAAATCTAAATTGAGCAGTGAGGCCGGATCGAGTGCGGCCTGTGGGTACACGAGCTTGAGTTCGTCGCCTGATGTTTGCTTCAGTTCGGTTCCAGCTTTCGGGCTGACGCAGATCCAATCAATCGTGTTGAGCACTGGCAGTGTGCCGTTTGTTTCAATCGCGACGTTGAAGCCGCGCGCGTGAAGCGCATCGATCAGCGCTTGATCGACTTGCAGCATCGGCTCGCCGCCGGTGAGCACGATGAAAGATGGTCCGCTTGCTGCTGTACAGACTTCCCGGCAGGCGCGTGCCAGATCATCCGCCGTTTCAAACTTGCCGCCGCCGGGTCCGTCGGTTCCGACGAATAGCGTGTCGCAAAACTCGCAGTCCGCTGTTGCGCGGTCCTCTTCGCGGCCCGACCACAAATTGCAGCCGGCGAACCGGCAGAATACGGCGGGCGTGCCGGCATTCGCGCCTTCACCCTGGAGCGTGTAGAAGATCTCTTTGACATGATACATGCGTAGATGCCTAGCGGGGTGTAGCCCCATGTCAATATGGCGCGAGGGACAGCGTGAACTCACCGCAGCCGAGCTACCGGTACTACGACCTGGTCATGGTCGCGTTTGTCGTGGTGCTGGTGTGTTCAAACCTCATCGGACCGGCGAAAGCAGCCCAGCTTGATCTGCCGTTGATCGGCGCGGTCACCTTCGGCGCGGGCGTGTTGTTCTTCCCCGTGTCCTACATCTTCGGCGACATCCTGACAGAAGTTTATGGCTACGGCCGCGATCGCCGCGTGATCTGGACGGGGTTTGCCGCACTGATCTTTGCATCGGTGATGGCGGCAGTCGTCGTTGCGCTTCCTCCCGCGCCCACTTGGGAAAACCAGAAGGTCTACGAAATCGCGTTCGGCAACACGTGGCGGATCGCTGCGGCGTCGATAATTGCGTTCGTGTGCGGTTCGTTCGTCAATTCGTTTGTCCTCGCGAAAATGAAAGTGGCCACCGAAGGCCGCCACATCCGCTCGCGGTTTGTGGCGTCAACCGTTGCGGGCGAGGCGGTAGACTCCGCGCTGTTCTATCCGCTCGCCTTCTACAACTCTGGCATCATGCCAAACGAATTGGTGTTGACGCTCGTCATCAGCCAGTTCGTCACCAAGACAGGAGTGGAGGTTGTGATGCTGCCGGTGACCACACGGGTGGTTGCTGCGTTGAAAAAGGCAGAGAACGAGGACTATTTCGACCGCGATACGGATTTCAACCCGTTTGCAACCAAGGTTTGAAAGCGCGCAAAGGCCAGGGCGGGCTCGAGCGATTTGTTGGAGCGGTTGCGTTTTTCCAACCTTGGCATAAGGTTCTCCCATGAATATTCACGCACCAGTGCGGATGACCGTAGACGAGTTTCTGGTCTGGGCTCTTGACCGGCCCGGCCGGTATGAGCTTGTCGATGGGGTGGTGTACCAGATGTCGCCAGAACGGGCATTACACGCAGAAGTTAAACATGCGGTCTGTTGTGCTCTGAAGGCTGCCGTCAGAAAGGCGGCAATTGCATGCTTTGCGATGCCAGACGGCATGACCGTTCGCATTACCGACAAAACAGCGTTCGAGCCCGATGCACTCGTTTACCTTGGCCCACGCATGGGTCCGAAAGACGTGGAAGTTAAAACGCCGGTGATCGTCGTGGAAGTGTTGTCGCCCAGCACACGGGGCTACGATAGCGGTGGAAAACTCACCGGTTACTTCTCGGTGGCAGGCATTCATCACTATTTGATTGTCGATGCAGACGAAAAGACGGTCGTTCATCATAGGCGGCAGTCGACGGATAAGATTGCAACCGAGATCCGCCGCGACGGCGATCTCGTCCTCGATCCGCCTGGGTTGATCGTTCCTGTCGCGGATTTGTTTGCGATTGATTGACAGGCGCGGCTCCGCCCCTCAACCGGTCCGGCCGGCTCGCCACGTCTCCCAACCCTTGGCCCTCAGCTGACACGCAGGACACTTGCCGCAGCCATAACCCCACGCGTTGTGCTGCGTGCGGTCGCCCAGGTAGCAGGTGTGGGTGTGCTCAATAATAAGCCTGGTCAACGACGGACCGCCGAGATCGTCCGCCATGGCCCATGTGGTGGCCTTATCAACAAACATCAGCGGTGTTTCGATCGTCACCGGTCGATTCAGACCCAAGGAGAGCGACTGTGCCAAGGACTGGATCGTCTCGTTCCGGCAATCCGGGTAGCCTGAGAAATCCGTCTCGCACATGCCGCCGACGAGAGTTGAAATTCCGCGGCGGTATGCGAGAGCCGCAGCGTAGGTGAGGAACAACAGATTGCGTCCCGGCACAAAGGTCGTCGGCAGACCGGATGCGGCATAAGCGATCTCAGTGTCGCGCGTCAGAGCGGTGTCGGAAATGCTGCCCAGCGCGGGCAATTGTAGCACCGTATCGCCGCCAAGCCGTGGACCCCACGTGTCGTGTTTGGCAAGCTCGCGCAAAACCACGTCGCGCTGGATCAGTTCGACCGCGTGCCGCTGGCCGTAGGCAAAGCCCACGGTTTCGACACGGTGATAGCGCTGCAACGCCCATGCGAGGCACACGGTCGAATCCTGACCGCCGGAAAATAGAACGAGGGCTGAAGTCTGAGCCACGAGGCGGTAATTCCTGAGCAGCGGCGGCGGAGTTCGAACGCCGATCTAGCCGCAAACTGCCCGACGGGGTAGGGCGAAATCGCCCCTGGGGTCTTTGCGACCGACGGGGCAGGGTCTACAACCCGCGGATATTGGTGCCAGGAGCTTTGATGCGCAACCCGGCATCCTAATCAACGCCCATCGAGCAGGACACCCATGACCGCCATCGTCGATATCATTGGTCGCGAAATTCTCGACAGCCGCGGCAATCCGACGGTTGAGGTCGATGTCGTGCTGGAGGACGGCGCCATGGGCCGCGCAGCCGTTCCGTCGGGCGCGTCCACGGGCGCACATGAGGCGGTTGAACTTCGAGATGGCGACAAGGCTCGCTACATGGGCAAGGGCGTCACCAAGGCCGTCGATGCGGTCAACGGCGAAATCTATGACGCGCTGGCCGGCATGGATGCCGAAGACCAGCGCGGCATTGACGCGGCAATGATCGCGCTCGATGGCACGAAGAACAAGTCGCGCCTCGGTGCGAATGCTATTCTTGGCGTTTCGCTCGCCGTGGCTAAGGCGGCGGCTGAGACCAGCGGATTGCCGCTCTATCGCTATGTCGGCGGCGCTTCGGCGCACGTCCTGCCCGTGCCAATGATGAACATCATCAATGGTGGCATGCATGCCGACAACCCGATCGACATCCAGGAATTCATGATCATGCCAGTCGCCGCCTCAAGCGCGGCTGAGGCCGTGCGGATTGGCGCGGAGATCTTTCACACTCTGAAGAAGGGCTTGAAGGACGCAGGCCACAATACGGGCATCGGCGACGAAGGCGGGTTTGCGCCGAACCTCAAGAGTGCCGACGAAGCGCTTGGCTTCATCATGACGTCGATCGAAAGGGCGGGCTACACGCCCGGCGTCGACGTCATGCTGGCACTCGATTGCGCGGCCACCGAATACTACAAGGACGGTAAGTACCGTCTTGAGGGCGAGGGCAAAGTTCTCGACAGCGAGGGCAACGCGAAGTATCTGGCGGACCTCGCCGCGCGGTTCCCGATCATCTCCATCGAAGACGGCATGTCGGAAGACGACTGGGCCGGCTGGAAAGCGCTCACCGAGTTGATCGGGAGCAAATGCCAGCTCGTCGGCGACGATCTGTTCGTCACCAACACCGAGCGCTTGCAGCAGGGCATCTCGCAGGGCATCGCCAACTCGATCCTGGTCAAGGTCAACCAGATCGGCTCGCTGTCGGAGACGCTCGACGCCGTCGCCATGGCCCAGCGCGCGGGGTACACGGCCGTCATGTCACACCGGTCGGGCGAAACGGAAGACTCAACCATTGCCGATCTCGCGGTCGCCACCAACTGCGGACAGATCAAAACCGGATCCTTGTGCCGCTCTGACCGCCTCGCCAAGTATAACCAACTCATTCGCATTGAGGGCGAATTGGGCGATGTGGCGCGGTATGCGGGCCGTTCGATCCTGCGGTCACGGGCTGGCACATAACAGTTTTTTGAAAATCGAACGGTGTTTTACCCGGCCTTAAGTCTCTTCGGGTACACGTCAAACCGTTCCCGGATCTCTTGCTGCGTAACGACGAACAACCCCGTGCTGCGTCCCACCATTCATGATTGGCGTTCGAGGCTGCGACAGGCCTTTGTGCTGCTTTGCGGCCTGTCCTCAACAGCCTACTTCTCCCATCACGCACTCTATGGCCGCCACGGCCTCGAGGCCCGATCAGCAATGATCGAACGCTCCGATCTCGTCGAGTTCGAGATCCGCAGCCTCGAGGCCGTGCGCTCCAAGCTCGCGCACGATGTGGCGCTGCTGTCCCCCGAATTGCCCAATCCCGATCTTGTCGAAGAGATTGCCCGTGATGTGCTCGGCTACGTTCACCCCGATGACCGCGTGCTGCGCAGGGAGTAGCGTGGCTTTGGCAGATCGCGGCGTTGGTTGTTCTTGCAGCCTGGGTTTTGACGCCTTAGGTGTGGGTTAAAGCCCGTGCAGCGGGACCCGATCATATGAGGTGGCGCATGGCCTCTGAAGACCATCAAGAGTTGGAAATCCCCGACGGCATTGTCGACGCCGATGTGGCGATTGAGGTGCTGCGTACGTGGGTCGCCGACGGCGCCCTACACGTGATTTTTGACCCCGATACCTTTCGTGACAGTCCTGGCGAGTGGGGCCGCATGCTGGCCGACATCAGCGGCCACATCGCCAGCGCTATCGCTCTGCAGGGCAACTTGACGGAATCGGAAGCTTCACAAGCGATTTCGGAGGGCTATGACCGTGGCCTTGTCTCGCAGGGCCGCCAGCGCAGCGGCAAACTCAAAGGCCGCACGAAGCACTAAAGGCGTCTGACCCCATCACGGCCCTTCACCGTAACGGGCGAGTGCTAAGCGATCGGCAACTTCAATGGCGCCGCGCGAGGTGTGAATCCAGCCCTTACGTTCCCATTCGCGCAAGTAGCGGCTGATGACTTCTCGCACGCTGCCGAGGTCCAACGCCAATTGTTGATGTGTCGTCGCGACGATGCCGGTGTCGCCAGCTTCCGCCAGCAGTTTGCGCGCGAGGCGCAGATCGAGACTGGTGAACGCAACTTCATCGACGAGCATGATGAGGCTGGACATCAGCTGCCCATAGTTGTCGAGCACGAACTGCCGGAAGGGTTGGGATGCCTGCATCAACTCATGAAACGTTTGCGCAGGGATTGCAGCTAACGTTACAGGAACTTCGGCGACGCTTTCGGCGGGAAACGAACGGCCTGCCAGCAGGCACGATGTGGTCAAAACGCAGGTCTCGCCGGACCCCACCCGGTACAGCAGAATTTCGCGGCCGGTTTCCGAAGCCTTAAAGATCCGGGTCCGGCCTTCGAGGCACATCACGTAAGACGGGCAACTTGCACCTTGCCGGTAGGCGACCTCGCCTTCTGCGAGATGCTTGAACGTCAGCACAGCGCGCGCACGCTGCAAATGTGCAGGCTCCATCTGGGCGAGGCCGGGAAACAGGGTCAGCCACTGATCGGCGAGGGTGGTGTTCAGCATGGCGCTGGGCAATCCCGGTTTCTGGTGGTGAGGCGGTGGCAGACTTTCATAGGTCGGCGGGTCACTCTAATGGGCTCGCCACGCCCTCGGGAAACGTGCAGCCAGCAGGGCACACGCCGCTTCTGTCCACAGATTCGGAGGTGTCAATCCCATTCCATCAACGTCATCCCCAGCTGTCACATCTTGTGGCACGCTCAATAGCAGCCTTAGAAGTGTGCAGGGTAGCCTATTGATCCGGCAAATTGGGGTGGGGGATAAACATGGTCCGCGCAAATTCGATGGCACTTTTTGTGCTCGGGACGGGATTACTGGCGGGTTGCGCTAGCGACAACACCATTCTGGGTGGCAGCGCCGTCACGACATCGTCGGTGGCACCGGCTGCTTCCGTTGCTGTCGCACCGGGTGCAATGATGCCAAAAGTCGATCCGGCCTGCGTCGCGCTCACAGCGCAGATCGATACGCTCCGCAAAGATGGCGTGACCGAGCGGATTGAGAAGGTATCGGCTGGCAAAACAAAGACCGTCAGCGTCAAGCGCGCGTCGCTGGTCAAAATGACGGAACTGGATAAAGCCAACGCGGAATTCCAGGCCAAGTGCTCGACCTTGACGCCGAAACCCGCTCAGAGCGCAGCCGTCGCTCCGGCCGCAACGGGTTCGCCGACATCAGCGCTCGTTCAGCCGGTCACATCAGCTGTCGCCAATCGGGCCGCACAATCGATTGGTCAAACCTCCGTAAACAATGCAGCCACAGCTTCAGCCTCAGCGATCGCTCCAACCGCTGCAGCGGCAGGTGCACCGGTTGCTGCACAGGCGGCCAAACCTTAAACCGGGACCAGAACACGGTTGCCCTGGGACGATGAGAACGCCTGCCAGATCCTTGGGAGGCGTTTTCTATTTCAGTGAGCGCTTTGCCATTGTTTTGCTCAAAGTGGCCGCTTGAGTGCGGTAGACCGCATAGAGCTTGCCACTGGCGTGGGTGCAATCGGCGGATGGTGCTGCTTCCCGGCCACACCCGAGCCTGCAGGGGTTGCGGTCATAGGGTGTGTGTGGTGAAACGCAAATTGGATTTGGATTCCGGCAGCGGGCACGTGCGGAGGTTTCGGGTGAGGCGACTGAGGGCAGCGGCGCGATGGGCTGTAGTTCCAGCGTTGGCGATCTTGATGGCGGGGTGCGCATCATCCGGCGGTGATCCGGGTGCCAAAGCTCTTCCGGTCGGGGAAACCTGCCAAACCTTGCGCGGCCAGTTGGACAGGCTGCTCGGCAAGGGCGTTCAGGGCAATGTTGAAGCGCTCAGCGCCGGGAGAAAGCTATCGCCGGCCGCACGCGCCGATGCGGAGAGCTACAACCGGATACTCAATCAATATTTGGGCGCCCGCTGCCACGTTGCTCCAGCGTGAGACGGGGCTGACACCGGGGTTGCGCAACGGTGCCGCCTGAGACACTCTCCGGACACACCAACAACCGAGGCCGCGCACAGCCGCTGAGATAGGGGAACGCCCGTGGATCAAGTCGCCGGATACTGGGAATACATGCAACGGCCTGAGGTGTTCCCTTGGGTGGTCATGGTGTTCAACGGCTTGGTGGCGGGGTGGCTTGCCGGCATGCTGCTCGGAGGCGGCGGTCTCATCCGCAATCTTTTAGTCGGAATTGTTGGGTCATTTCTAGGAGCGGTTCTCGTCCAGGCTGGATTGCTCAAGTTGCCGTTCACGACGGGCTTCCCAATCGGCGATCAAATCGTGGTGTCCACAATCGGCGCGCTGATTGTGATTGTAATCGCGCGCATCATCGCCAGGTAACACTTTCAGAGTGGCCGCCGCCGCGGCGGGAGCGCGACGTGCCGACGTTCAAGACCATTCGCCGTGTTCCCTACAGCGCCGAACAAATGTTCGCCTTAGTGGCGGATGTGGAGCAGTACCCGCAGTTTTTGCCGCTGTGTGACAGCCTCACCGTCAAAAGCCGGCAAACGCTAGCTGAGGGCGACGAGGTCGTCGCCACCATGGGCGTCGGCTACAAGGCGATCCGCGAGGTCTTCACCACGCGCGTTCTCTTGAAGCCAGATCAGCGCCAAATCCTCGTCGCGTATCTCGACGGCCCATTCAAACATTTGGACAATCGGTGGACATTTGTGCCGAGGGACGGCGGATGCGACGTTGATTTTTTTATCGACTACGGTTTCAAGTCGCCCTTCCTCACCCTGCTCATGGGGGGATTGTTTGACACTGCGTTCCGGCGCTTTTCTCAAGCCTTCGAAGAGCGCGCGGGCGTTGTCTACGGCCGCCCCAGCACTGCCAAACCGGCTGTTTAGTTCACGTCCTTGGGCCAGTTATGCGCTTCAGCCCGGCTGGCGAGGGTCTCAAGACCCTTTGCGTCTTTCAAAATTGCGCCGTCAAAATCAGCGTCTTTGACGTCCGCCCCGGTGAGATCAGCCCCCGTCAAATCAGTTTTTGAGAGATCGGCGTTGTGCAATTTTGCGCCGGACAGATTGGCACCCTTGAGATTGGCAAACCGGAACGACACGTACGTGAGGTCCGAACCGGCGAAGTTGGCGCCTTCCAGCATCGAGCCTTCCATCTCCGTGCGAAACAAGTCTTCGATGAACCCGGTCTTGCCGAACGGGGCGAGCGAGGCATTGCCAAAGTTCGCCCTGGTAAAGTTGATCCGGCTCAACTGGCCAAAAATTTTAGCGCCAGAGAAGTTCGCTTCAATAAAACTCGGCGCGTCGCGCGCATCGGTTTGATCCCGGGCCGTTCCCGTTGACGGCCGCAGAATGCTCGTATCGGACAAATTGGCGCCATCAAACTTTGTGCCGATAATGTTTGCGCGATCGAGGTTTGCCGCATTGAGGTCAGAACCTGTGAGATTTGCACCCGACAAGTTCGCACCAAACAACCGCGCGCCGCTCAACTTGGTTTTCTTGAAGTTGATCGTCGATAGATCGAGGTCTTCAAGGTTGCGGCCGCTGAGATCGAGAGGCATTGCGGCATTTGCCTTGAATAACTGTTCGGTCAGTTCTCGCGCCGTCATGTCGGCCGCATGAACCGCTGAGCAGACCACGCCATACGCGAGCACCGCGACCGCGAGTTTCTGAGCCGGGAAGCCACGCGCCATCAATAAGCTGCTTTCTGTCTGTTCGCGCTCAATGCCGACGTCAGGAGATCGAGGGCGGCCGCGACACTTTCCAGTCGCACCTCGTGCCGTCCATGATTTCCGAACCGGCACTCCTTCACTACGGTCGCTGCCTTCAATTGGGCCACGGCGAGATAGACCAGTCCAACAGGTTTTGCCACGGTTCCCCCGCCAGGACCGGCAACTCCGGTCACGCTCACAGCAATGTGCGCGGCAGACCGGCTCAAAGCCCCTTCGGCCATCGCGATTGCCACTTCGGCGCTGACCGCACCGTGCTGTTCAATGAGGGCGGGGGCAATGCCCAGCAGTTCGCACTTGGCCGCGTTGGAGTAGGTGACGAAACCCCTGTCCACAACGCTGGACGAGCCTGGAATTTCAGTGAGCAGGCTTGCGATCAAGCCCCCCGTGCAGCTCTCAGCCGTTGCCAATTTCAACCCCGCGTCTCCCAGCGCAGTGATGAGGCTCTGGGCCTTGGACATGAACTCGGGGGGAAACACGCCGGATGTCCTTCGATGGCCGACCGCGACAAAACGAAAACCGGCGCCTCCCTCGGGAAACGCCGGCTGAACTCTAGCCCTTCAAGGGACCGGTCTGCAAATCGCCTCAGACGGCTGCCAGCCGCTCAGCCTGCTTGAGCAGTCCATCCAGCGTGGCGCGGCAATCGGCACCCATGACGGCGATAGCGCGCGACTGGGCCCCCTGCCAGATCGGATACGCGTCCTTCAGTACGCCCTGACCTTTCGGCGTCAGGTGCAATCCACGGCCACGGCGGCCAGCAGGTGGATCCATAATGATATGGCCCAGCGCCAGCAGACGCTTCAGATTGCGTGACAGCGTTGATTTTTCGATGTCGAGTTCATGGCCGATCTCAACGGCGGTGATTCCGTCGCGAGCGGCCAACTGGGCCAGGAGCGTGTACTGGCTCGCCGTAATTCCGAGCGGACGCATGGCGTCGTCGTAGACGCGGGTGATAATGCGCGACAGCTGGCGCACGCGCGTCGCCAAACAGGTCGTGGCCGTGGCCTCGGCAATACCGGCCATGGTTGCGGGCTCTTTGCCGGCCCGCTCGAGCGTCTGGGTCATGATGTTCATCACTGCGCCTCTGGATGCTTTTTGGTCATACAACCACTGATGTGGTGATGCCGCGATTCTGGCAAAGGGGTCAATCGGAGGGGGTGCGAACGGGTCGCAGGCGGGGTCATGTCCCGATTGGCAGTAAAATCAAGGCGCTGGCCATGGCTGCGATGCCTTCCCGGCGGCCCGTGAAGCCAAGTCCTTCTGTCGTCGTGGCTTTAATTCCAACCCGGCCGGGCTCTATGCTGAGCACACCTGCGATCGCGGCCTGCATTTGCGGCCGGTGGGGACCGATGCGAGGGGCTTCGCACAAAAGCGTAATATCGACATTGACGATGCGTCCGTGCCGTTCGGACACGCGCCGGGCGGCATCGGTGAGGAACATGCGCGAGGCCGCTCCCTTCCATTGCGGATCGCTGGGTGGGAAGTGCTGGCCGATATCGCCATCGCCCAGCGCGCCGAGGATCGCATCGGTCAGCGCGTGCAATCCGACATCCGCGTCGGAATGGCCGTCCAGTTTTGCAGAATGGGGGATTTCGACACCGCACAGCCAGACGCTCGCACCGTCTGTAAACCTGTGGACGTCAAAGCCAGTGCCGGTGCGAGGTTCAAACATGAGACCTTGTGCGGCGTGCAGCCTCTGGTTGGCAAGCTCGATGTCAGCTGCTGACGTCAGTTTGACGTTGGCCGTTGAGCCAGGAACGAGGGCCACGGCAAGCCCAGCCCACTCAGCAATGGCGGCGTCATCGGTAAAATCATCGTGGCCGGCGATCGCCGCTTTGCGATGCGCGTCCAGAATATCTTTGAAGCGAAACCCTTGTGGCGTCTGTGCGTGCCAGAGCCCCGCGCGATCAATCGTGGCGCCGATTGTGCTGTCGGGTCGCGCGCGTTTCAACGTGTCGGCGACGGCCACGGCGGCAATGGCTCCGGCGTGCCCGTCGAGCGCGCGGATCACGTCTGTGATGGTGCCCGGAGACACGAACGGGCGGGCGGCGTCATGGATCAGCACGCGGTCCGGCGCATGCGAAGCAAGAGCCTCCAGCCCCATGCGGACCGACGCTTGCCGCGTCGCGCCGCCCATCACCGGGGCCATCAGCTTGGGCGCGTGTAAGGGAACGCACGACTTATAGAGCTCAATATCATCTGGATGAATGACGACTTGCAGCACGCCGATGTCCGCTGCAGCAGCAAACGTTTGGAGGACCTGGGTCAACACCGGAACGCCGCCCACACGCACATATTGCTTAGGGGTGACGCCACCCCCCGCCCGCAGTCCACGGCCGGCGGCGACGATGAGGGCAGCTGCGGTCAAGTCCAACTCCTGAGTGGATGCTGGTGCCCTGCATAACTGTGCCGCCCCTGCCAGGCAATCGTGGATGGGAGTGTTCGCACTTGCAAAAGCCCACGAGCGTGCGTAGTGTGCACAAACTCAAGGCAGTTAGCGACGCTGCCTAAACGCTAGGCAATCTTTGAAGTCAATGCTATGAGCGCACTCCAAATCGGTCCGATCCGGCTCGAAAATCCCATCGTCCTTGCGCCAATGACCGGGGTGACGGATCTGCCCTTTCGCATACTCGCCCACAGTTTGGGCGCTGGAATGGTGGTGTCAGAGATGGTGGCGAGCTCAGAGTTGGCCGCCGCTCGTCCGTCCGTCGTCCGCCGCGCCGAAGGCCGGGAATTATCCCCCTATGTCATACAACTTGTCGGATGCGAAGCCCACTGGATGGCGGAGGCCGCACGACTGTGCGAGGGCTACGGGGCCAGCGCCATTGACATCAACATGGGCTGCCCAGCGCGCGAAGTGACGGGCCGCGCATCCGGCAGCGCCCTCATGCGTGATCTTGATCATGCGTTGTCTCTTGTTGAAGCGGTCGTCGGCGCAGTCAAAGTGCCTGTCACTCTCAAAATGCGTTTGGGTTGGGATGACAAGAGCCGCAACGCACCCGATTTGGCGCGGCGGGCCGAGACCGCTGGCATCCAGATGATCACGGTGCACGGGCGCACGCGGTGTCAGTTCTTCAAAGGCTCCGCCGACTGGACCTTCGTGCGCCATGTCACGGACGCCGTGTCCATTCCCGTACTCGTCAATGGCGACATCAAATCGCCGGAGGACGCCGCTTCGGCACTTCAAGCGTCGGGCGCTGACGGCGTCATGATTGGGCGCGGCGCGTATGGTGCGCCATGGCAGCCCGCGCGCATTGCGGAGACGCTGCGCACTGGTCATGATCCTGGTCCCCCACCTTTAGCCGAGCAGGGCCGCATCGCCCGCGATCACGTTAACGCGATGCTGTCGCACTACGGCGCGCATCTGGGGCTTCGCAACGCCCGCAAGCACGTCGGCTGGTACTTGGAGACGAGCGGCCGTCCAATGGACACCGTGAAGGCGTGGCGGCGGCGATTGTGCACCGAAGACGATCCGGCAACAGTCTTACGCGGCCTCGGTGAGTTTTACGACGAAGCCCGCGAGGCGGCCGCATGACCAGCGCCGCAACCCCGCTGAAAGCGCAAGCTCCCAGCCATCGCCCATTGGAGCTCGATCAGCTCCTATCCGCTTTGCCCTATCCCATCCTCGTGTTGGGGGCAGACAACAGCATCATCTTTGCAAATGCTGCGGCAGAGGCGTTCCTATCAACCAGCATTGCGATGCTCAAGCGCATGCGCCTCGACGACATTCTGGCGTTCGGTTGCCCGCTGTTGGCTTTGCTCGATCAAGTTCGCGGATCGAGCGCCACAGTGAATGAGTATGGCGTTGAAATGGCCTCGCTGAAGTTCATGGTGCCCAAGCTGGTCGATGTGCACGCCGGCCCGTTCCCCGATCAGCCGGGCCTGATCATCCTCATGATCCAACAGCGCAACATGGCGCAGATGATCGAGCGTCAGTTCACCCATCGCGCGGCAGCTCGCACGGTGTCGGGCATGGCCGCCGTTCTCGCACACGAAATCAAGAACCCGCTTTCGGGAATTCGTGGGGCGGCCCAGCTGCTTGAGCCGGATCTCAGTGACGAGGACAGGGCGCTCACGCAACTCATCTGCTCGGAAACCGACCGCATCCGCAATCTCGTCGATCGCATGGAAGTGTTCGGCGACGAACGCCCACTCGTCAAAGAACCCGTCAACATCCACGACGTGCTCAACCATGTGCGCCGCCTGGCCGAGACGGGATTCGGCCGCGGTCTCCGGTTCGTCGAAGACTACGACCCGTCCTTGCCGCCAGTGCCGGGCAATCGCGACAAACTCGTTCAGGCCTTCCTCAACCTCGTGAAAAATGCTGTTGAAGCCGCGTCGGACAACACGGAACAGGGCCGGATTACGATTCAGACGGCGTTCCGGCCCGGCGTGCGCTTGACCCTACCAGGCTCGGACACGCGCATCAGTCTGCCGCTGCTGATCCAGATCGAAGACAACGGCAGCGGCGTGCCAGAGCAACTGCGGCCGCACCTGTTCGATCCTTTTGTCACGACCAAGCGCACCGGCTCCGGCTTGGGGCTTGCGCTCGTCGCCAAAATCATCGGCGACCATGGCGGCATCATCGAATACGACAGCGAACCCCGCAGAACGATTTTCCGCGTGCTGCTGCCAATGCAAGACCGCACACGGCCCGGCACCCGATCAGGAGCACCTTAATATGGCACGAGGAACTGTTCTGATTGCCGACGACGACAGCGCGATCCGGACCGTGCTCAATCAGGCGCTGGCCCGGGCCGGGTATACGCCGCGCGCGACAGGAACCGCGGCCACGCTGTGGCGCTGGGTAAGCCAGGGCGAGGGCGATGTCGTCATCACCGACGTTATTATGCCCGACGAGAACGCATTTGATCTGCTGCCGCGCATCAAGAAGGCGCGGCCCGATCTGCCGGTCATTGTCATGAGTGCGCAGAACACGTTGATGACGGCACTGACGGCGGCCGAGAAGGGGGCTTACGAATATCTGCCCAAGCCCTTTGATTTGTCGGAAGTCGTCGCAGTCGTTGCCCGCGCGTTGGCAGGACAGGCCCGCCGCCCGCAACGCCCGCCGGAACCCAATGAAGGCGAGGAACTGCCGCTGATTGGCCGCTCCAGCGCGATGCAGGACATTTACCGGTCGCTTGCGCGGCTGACGCAAACCGAACTCACTGTGATGATCACGGGCGAGAGCGGAACGGGCAAAGAGCTCGTCGCACGCGTGCTGCATGACTTCGGCAAACGGCGTCATGGGCCGTTTGTCGCGATCAACATGGCCGCAATCCCGCGCGAGCTGATCGAGAGTGAATTGTTCGGCCACGAAAAGGGAGCCTTCACCGGCGCGCAGGCCCGCACCCAAGGCCGCTTTGAGCAGGCCGAAGGCGGCACGCTCTTTCTGGACGAAATCGGCGATATGCCGCTCGAAGCGCAGACGCGGCTTTTGCGGGTGTTGCAGCAGGGCGAGTACACGACGGTCGGCGGCCGCACGCCCATCCGGACCAATGTCCGGATTGTTGCGGCCACGCACCGTGACCTGCGCTCGCACATCCAGCAGGGACTGTTCCGCGAAGATCTGTTTTACCGGCTCAACGTTGTGCCGATGCGGTTGCCCCCGCTGCGCGAACGCACGGACGACATCGGTGATCTGACACGGCACTTTTTGCGACAAGCCGCACGCGAAGGTCTGGGTCAGCGCTCGATCGAGCAGAGTGCCATTGAGCGTCTGAGAACTCACCCCTGGCCCGGCAACGTTCGCGAACTGGAGAACTTTGTTCGCCGGATTGCAGCTCTGCATACCCAGGACCTGCTCACCGAGCAGATTGTGGAGCACGAATTGATGGAGTCGGCACCGTCCCAGTCGCCCGCTGGGAATGCCAACGCCAAAGACTTACCGGAGATGTTGGAGCGTTACCTGGCCGGGTACTTTGGTGACTTTGGGTCGGAGCTGCCGCCTGCCGGGGTTTATGACCGCATCATCCGCCAAGTTGAGCGGCCGCTGTTGGCGGCGGCTCTGACAGCCACCCGGGGCAACCAGATCCGGGCTGCGGAACTGCTAGGATTGAACCGCAACACATTGCGCAGCCGCATCAAGGACCTCGATATTAAGGTCTTCCGCACGCCCGCTCCGTGAGCCCGACCCACGGGCCGCAGCGTGCTTTGCTGTTCGCGATTGACGACTTAGTCGCGAAAATGTCACAGTTTGCCTATCTCTTGTGATCACGGCGCGTCAGTTCGAGCGCGCCGGGCGTGGCTTTCGGGCCGTGCTGGGGCTTTGGTGCAGCGCTGATGCGAGCGATCTGAGCCATAACAATCAAGGGCGATGGGTGGGCGGAACGGTGTGGACCCGTTGCGGCTGCCTTTTGAAACCGGCGGGCAATGGCGACAGCGGATAGGCCAGGGACAGCAGGCGAGGGTGGCGGCCAGCGATCAGCACCGCAGCTTGAGTCCGGCGAGCGCTCGTTTTCCATCGGCCTGGTCGTCGTGGTTCTGTCGCTCATTTCGGCGCTGACGACCTATCTCATTCTGACCGGCCTGACCCCGATCGCCCCCAGCAACCGCGTTGTTTTCAACGTGCTGTCGATCAACGTCGTTCTGATCATCGCTATGATCGCCGTCATTGCGTGGCAGTTCTGGGGTCTGTGGCAGGCGTGGCGCAACGAAGTGCCGGGTTCCCGGCTTCACGTCCGCATTGTCGCTCTGTTCTCGCTTATTGCCGCGCTGCCTGCGATCCTGCTGGCCGTCGCAGCGACCACCACCTTTTCGCGGGCCATCGACAGCTGGTTTTCGACGCGCACCCGCGCCATCATCGCCAATTCGCTCGATGTTGCGAAATCCTATCTCGAAGAACACGGCCAGGTGATCCGCACCGACGTCGCCAATATGGCGCGCGATCTCGATGCCACGGCGGATCTGATGCAAGGCGACCAGGCTCAGCTGCGCCAGCTTCTGATTGCGCAGGCCGGGTTGCGCGAACTGCCGGTCGCGTATCTGGTCGATTTGAAGGGCCAGCGGCTGCTTGCGGCTATTGAAGATGAAAAACTGCCGTACCGGACGCCGCCGCAGTCCGCGCTGGATGAAGCGGCGGACGGCCAGATTGCCCTCATCAAGTCAACAGAGGGGGCAAGCATCACTGCGCTGGCAAAACTGGCGCGCTATCCCGGCCAGCTTCTCTATGTCACCCGCAACGTGAGCGCCAAGGTAATGGGTCACTTGCAGCGCGCCGAAGCAGGGGTCGACGAATACAATGCCCTGCGGCTCGCGCGCGGCGGTCTGAAGCTCGCTCACGCCCTGATCTACACCATGATTTCGATGACCGCGCTTTTGGCCGCCATCTGGTCCGGGTTGTGGTTCGCAGGCCGGTTCGTGGCTCCGATCCGGCGGCTCATTGCGGGCGCCCAAGAGGTCTCGACCGGCAATCTAGACGTCGAACTGCCCGAGCGCCGCGGTGAGGGTGATTTGCGCCGGTTGTCGAGCACGTTCAATACGATGACCCGGGAACTCAAACACCAGCGCGATGCGCTGATGACGGCCAACGAGCAAATGTCGGAACGCCGCCGCTTTATGGAGGCGGTGTTGTCGGGAGTGACGGCCGGGGTGATCGGACTTGATAGCCAAGACCGCATAACGCTGCTCTCGCGATCGGCGGAACAACTGTTGGAAACGAGCGAGGCGGCCGTCGTGGGCAAGCCGCTCGCCGAAGCGCTCCCGGCATTTGCCGAGTTGCTCGGTGATCCTAACGAGCCGGGCCTGAAACCAAAGACACAGCACGAAATCATACTGCAAATCGGCACTGAAGAACGGACGTTCTCCGTTCGCGTCACACAGGAAAAGGCGGCCTCCGGCGAGGTCGGCTCCGTGGTGACGTTCGATGACATTACGGAGTTGGTGACCGCCCAGCGCACGTCGGCGTGGGGCGATGTCGCGCGCCGCATCGCGCATGAAATCAAAAACCCCTTGACGCCCATCATCCTGTCGGCGGAACGCCTGCGCAAGAAGTATGGCAAGGTGATCGTCGAAGACCGCGAGACCTTCGAGAAATTGACCGCAACGATCGAACGTCAGGCGGGCGACATCAAAACGATGGTCGATGAATTCGCAGCCTTTGCGCGCGTCCCCAAGCCTGTTATGGAACAGAGCGATCTGCGGGATGCCGTGCTTGAATCCGTCATCCTGTTCCGCGAGAGCAATCCATCCCTAACTTTTGAACTCAAGATGCCCGAGACCCCCATCCTCGCATCGTTCGATCGCCGTCTCATCACGCAAGCTGTGACCAATCTGGTGAAGAACGCGACGGAAGCCGTCGACAGTGCTGGCCAGAATGGACGCACCCACCGGGGCCGCGTCGAGACCATTGTGCGCGTGTTGCCGGACCGGTTTGAGATTGATGTGATCGACAACGGCATTGGCTTGCCCAAGCAGAACCGGTCAAAACTCCTCGAACCCTACGTCACGACAAAGGGTCACAAAGGCACAGGACTGGGGCTCGCCATTGTCCAAAAAATAACCGAACAGCACGGCGGGGCGCTGACATTGGACGATGCACCGGAAGCTCCGGACCGTCCGGCTGGTGCACTCGCCCGGATTACGCTGCCCATCCCGCGCGACAGCCAAGCCACAACAGAAAAGTTTCCGGTTCAACGCGCGCAAGCAGGTGCCGTGACTGCGCCTGACGCCGCCTAGTCGATCATTCATCCGAGGAGCACACGATGGCCGCAGATATCCTGATCGTCGACGACGAGGCCGACATCCGCGATTTGGTTTCCGGCATACTCGAAGACGAGGGACATCGCACGCGCATGGCGCGCGATAGTGATGAGGCCTTGCGCGCGATCGAAGAACGCCGCCCGCAACTTGTCGTTCTCGATATCTGGCTGCAGGGCAGCCGTCTTGACGGATTGGAAGTGTTGACCGTCATAAAGCGCACACATCCCGATCTGCCTGTGGTGATTATATCGGGCCATGGCAACATCGAAACCGCTGTTACCGCAATCAAGCGGGGCGCTTATGATTACATCGAAAAGCCCTTTAAGTCCGATCGCTTGGTGCTTGTCACGCTGCGAGCCTTGGAAGCGTCGCAGCTCAAGCGCGAGGTCAAGGAGCTGCGGGAACGTTCGACTGTGTCTGCTGAGATGATCGGCAAATCCGGTGCGCTCAATCAGCTCAAATCCCAGATCGAGCGGCTGGCGCCGACCAACAGCCGCATCCTGATCCGCGGGTCGTCCGGCACCGGCAAAGAATTGGCGGCCCGCGTCATCCATTTGAAGTCGCAGCGTGCTGAAGGACCGTTTGTCGTCGTCAATGCCGCGGCCATGGCACCCGACCGCGTCGAAGAAGAGATGTTTGGCACCGAAGACCGGTCCGGCGGTCCACGCAAAGTCGGCGCGCTTGAGGAAAGCCACGGCGGTACGCTCTATATCGACGAAGTCGGCGATATGCCGATTGAAACGCAGGGCAAAGTGCTGCGGGTTCTGGTCGAGCAAAAATTCCTCCGGTTGGGCGGCGCACAGAAGGTGGCCGTTGATGTACGGATCATATCGTCGACGAGCCGCGATCTTGAGCGCGAAATGCAGGAGGGCCGGTTCCGCGAGGACCTCTATCACCGTCTCAACGTCGTGCCGCTTCGTGTTCCGAGCCTCGCCGAGCGGCGCGAGGATATCCCCGAACTCATTCAGTTCTTCGTCACGCAGTTGAGTCAGGCCTCGGGCCTCGCCCCGCGCCGCATCGGCGAAGACGCGATTGCCGTGCTCCAGGCCCATGACTGGCCGGGGAACGTGAGGGAGCTGCGCAACAACATCGAACGCCTGATGATCTTGGCGGGGGGCGAGCCCAATGCCGTCGTGACAGCTGAGATGCTGCCCGAAGAGATCGGTTCCAATGTGCCGCTGCCGGTCAACGGCGGAGCGGAGCACCTGATGTCGCTGCCCCTGCGCGAGGCGCGCGAGATTTTTGAGCGCGAGTATCTGCTGGCGCAGATCAATCGCTTCGGCGGCAACATTTCGCGCACGGCGGAGTTCGTTGGGATGGAGCGGTCGGCGCTGCATCGTAAACTCCGCGCGTTGGGTGTCTCGTCGGAGCAGCGGGGCGGAGAAGTGCGTACCGCTTGATTTGACGGCCTGCGACGCACAGGATTAGCCCGAAGCCGTGCGACTTGGAGTAGGATTAGGCACAGTCGGCTGGTGGGCGCGGAACCCGTAGCTGCAACTCAAATGACCTCAGGCCGGCGCAATCACCCATGAAAGTCATTATCTGCGGCGCCGGTCAGGTCGGCACAGGCATTGCTGAACGCCTTTCGGCCGAAGGCAACGACATCTCCATCATCGATGCGAGCGCAGATCTCGTTCGGCGCGCCAACGATGTGCTCGAAGTGCGCGCCATCCAAGGTCACGCCGCACACCCTGATGTTCTGGAACGGGCTGGCGCGCGCGAAGCCGATATGTTGATCGCCGTCACGCTGCATGATGAAGTCAACATGGTCGCGTGCCAAGTGGCGCACACGCTGTTTGATATCCCAACCAAAATCGCCCGCGTCCGCGCCCAGTCCTACTTGGATGAAAATTGGGCGAAACTGTTTGCACGCGAGAGCATGGGCATCGATCAGGTTATTTCGCCGGAGATCGAAGTCGGTAATAAGCTCTTGCGCCGGCTCGAGACGCCGGGTGCGTTCGAAACCGTCAGCTTCGCCGACAAGAAAGCCGTCGCGCTGGGCATTGCGTGTGGGCCAGACTGTCCCGTGATCGATACGCCGCTGACCCAGCTGGCGGGGCTGTTCCCAGATCTGACAGCCATCATCGTCGCCATTGTCCGCAGTGGAACACTGTTCGTGCCGCATGGGTCGGATCAGATCAAAACAGGTGACGAGGTCTTTGTCATCGCCGATGCCGATCAGACCGCGCGCACGTTGCAGATATTTGGTCATGAAGAAGTGCAAGCCAGGCGCATCGTGATTGCGGGCGGCGGCAATATCGGGCTCTACGTCGCTCGCGAGATCGAAGAGCGCCATCCCAGCATCCGGATCAAGATCATCGAGGTATCCCGTCAGCGGGCCGTTGAGATCGCTGAGAAGCTCAATCGCACCGTCATTCTGCATGGGTCGGCCTTGTCGGAAGATCTGCTGCGCGAAGCTGAAGTTCATGCGGCCGATACGCTCGTCGCCGTCACCAACGACGATCAGGTGAACCTTTTGACGTCAGCGTTGGCCAAGCAAATGGGCTGCAAGTCCTCGCTGTGCCTGATCAATTCGGCGAACTACGCAGGCATGATCCGCTCGCTCGGCATCGACGCGCAAGTGAGCCCGCGCGCCATCACGGTGTCGCGCATCTTGCAGCACGTCCGGCGCGGCCGCATCCGTGCGGTTCATACAATTCATAACGGAGCCGGCGAGTTGATGGAGGCGGAGGTTCTTGAAACAACGGCTGCCGTCGGCAAAACCATCAAAGAACTCGATCTTGCCGATGGCGTGAGGTTCGGTGCCATTCTGCGCAATGGAGACATCGTGACCCCGCACGGCTCGACTGAATTCGAAGTGCGCGATCGTGTGGTGTTGTTTGCGCGTGCCGACAAAGTGCGCCAGATCGAGCAGCTGTTCCGTGTCAGCCCCGACTATTTCTGAACTTGCCTGCGCCAAGGACGCCCCTGCATGACCCGCTGCATTTATGTCAACGGCCGCTATCTGCCTTACGCGGATGCGGGGGTACATGCAGAGGACCGCGGGTTCTTGTTCGCGGATGCGGTCTACGAAGTCTTTGAACTCCGCGGTGGGCGGCTGATTGATGAAGCCCGGCACATGGCGCGCCTGACGCGATCGCTGAGCGAAATCGAAATTCCCAGTCCCATGTCCGATGGCGCGCTGGGCCGGGTGCTTCGCGAGACGGTGCGCCGCAACCGGGTTGCCCATGGCCTCGTCTATCTGCAGGTGACGCGCGGTCAGGCTCAGCGCGATTTTCCATTCCCACCGGCGGGAACCACGCCGACGCTCGTTTGTTTTGCGCGGCGTCTCGATCCCGAAAAGGTCAATGTCCGCGCAACAAAGGGCATCTCCGTCACCAGCGCGCCCGACATCCGCTGGGGCCGTTGCGATCTCAAAACCGTCATGCTGCTGCCGGCGTGTCTCGCCAAGGAAAAAGCGCGCCGCGCCGGCGCATTCGAAGCCTGGTTCGTCGATGACGCGGGCTTTGTCACGGAAGGCGCGTCAAGCAACGCTTGGATCATCTTGAAGGATGGCCGCGTCGTTACGCGCCATGCCGATCAGCACATTCTTGGCGGCGTGACGCGGCTGACGCTGCTGGATGTGCTACGCGCGCACAACCTGACGCTCGAACAGCGGCCGTTCTTACTGGCGGAAGCCTGGACCGCCGCTGAAGCGTTTATCACCTCGGCCACGGGGACCGTCATGCCGGTTGTCGCCATTGATGGCCACTTCATTGGGCCGGGAAAACCCGGTCCCATCACGCGGCTTCTGCGTGCTCAATTCCACAAAATGGCCGAAATTTCATCGGGCTGACACGCCGTCCCCGGATCATTCATGGAATTGGCGGCGACCCCTTCCAATTCTGCTGCACCTGCGAACAAAACACGGTATTGTTGGCTTCGCGGGCGGAGCAAGCATGCCTGTTGGGATCCAGCAACGCCGGCCAAATTCACCCTGACCAAAAACAAGAACCCTCCATAAACGGACAAAAACAATGGGCGCAGAACGGGCACCAAGCCTTCAGGACACGTTTCTCAACCACGTCCGGAAGCAGAAAGTTCCACTGACCATTTTTCTCATCAACGGCGTTAAGCTGCAGGGGATCGTCACCTGGTTCGACAGCTTTTGCGTTCTGCTACGCCGTGATGGTCATTCGCAGCTGGTCTATAAGCACGCGATTTCGACCATTATGCCGGGTGCCCCCGTCAATTTGATGGACGGCGAACCCGGCGACGACAGCTAAAGGTTCACGCGTTATCGACAAGCCAGTCCAAGATGGGTCGAGCAGGGCGTCCGCCAGAGGCGCGCCGTCTGATAGTGGCACGCGGCCATCGACCGGGCGTGCGCTCGTGCTTGTGCCGGTGCTGGCCCGCGGCCCGAGCGTCAACAACAAGCAAGCCGAGTTCGGCGGACCTGGATACATCCATTCGCCTGCCGACCGTCTCATAGAGGCCCAGGGTCTCGCAGAGGCCATCGATCTGGAAATCGCAGGCGGTGTCATTGTGCCCGTGACGACGCCCCGGCCAGCGACACTGTTTGGATCGGGGAAGGTCGAGGAACTGAAGGCGCTGGCTGTCGAAAAGACCGCCAATTTGATCATCGTCGATCATCCGATCACACCCGTGCAGCAGCGCAATCTTGAGAAGGCGTGGGACGCCAAGGTGCTCGATCGCACTGGGCTCATTCTGGAAATCTTCGGACGCCGCGCCCGCACCCGGGAGGGGCGTCTACAAGTCGAGCTCGCACATCTGACCTACCAGAAGGGACGTCTTGTGCGCGCCTGGACCCACTTGGAGCGTCAGCGCGGCGGTGGCGGATTTCTCGGGGGCCCAGGCGAAGCCCAGCTTGAACTTGACCGGCGCATTATCGAGCAGCGCATCGAGAGCATCAAGAAAGAGCTCATTCAAGTTGTGAAAACACGCGATCTACATCGCGCAGGACGCCGCAAGGTGCCATATCCAGTGGTCGCCATCGTTGGCTACACGAACGCCGGAAAGTCGACCCTGTTCAACCGCGTGACGGGCGCGGGCGTTCTGGCGATGGATCAGGTGTTTGCCACGCTCGATCCGACGCTGCGCGAGGTGAAGCTGTCAAGCGGTCGCCGCATCATCCTGTCAGACACAGTCGGCTTCATCTCCGATCTGCCGACGATGCTGGTGGCCGCGTTCCGAGCGACGTTGGAAGAAGTCATCGAAGCTGATCTCATTCTGCACGTGCGCGATATCTCGCACCCCGAGTCCGACGCGCAAGCGCGCGACGTCGAGCAGGTCCTGACAGACCTTGGCATCGATACGGTGCCTGAGCACAGTCACATCCTGGAGGTGTGGAACAAGGTCGATCTGCTGTCCGCCATCTCGCGGGACGAAGCGATGGGAGCATCGCGCTGGGTCGAGCGCCGGCCCGTTCTCGTCTCCGCGATGACAGGGGAAGGAATGGATGCTCTGCTCGACGCGATCGATGCGCGTCTTGGCATTGCCGATGAGCTACTCGAACTCAAAATCCCCGCGCATGAAGGCAAGTTGATTGCGTGGCTCTATGAGAACTGCGACGTACTCTCGCGCGAGACCGATGAGGACAGCGGTGTCCTGTCGTTCCGCGTTCGCCTTGCCACTGAAAAGAAGGGGCGGTTGCTGTCACAGCTGAATAGGGCGGGGTTGATTCAAGCGGGCGGCGAGGCGCTGACGTAGCCGTTGCGGCAGTCCAAAATGTAGCTGTGTGATGTCGCGTGAACGCAAAACAGATTGCGTGATAGCCGGGGGCGGGCCAGCCGGGATGATGCTCGGCGTGCTGCTTGCGCGTGTGGGGGTCTCAGTTCTTGTCCTTGAGAAGCACGCTGATTTTTTCCGCGATTTTCGCGGCGACACGATCCACCCCTCGACAATGGAAGTTCTGCACGAGCTTGGTTGGCTAACAGAATTCCTCAAGTTACCACACGAGAAGGTTCATCGCCTAAGAGCAAGCTTTGGCGAGCACGAGCTCACATTGGCCGATCTCTCACGGCTTAAGGTAGCGGCACCCTTCATCGCCATGATGCCGCAATGGGACTTTCTCAATTTCCTGGCAGAGAAAGCGCGCGCATATCCAAACTTCGAACTGCGAATGAATTGCAAGGCAATAGGCTTGGTGACTGAGGAGGGGCGGGTCACTGGCATGACAGCCGAGACCGCGGAGGGAGCAGTGACCATCCACGCAAGCCTCTGTGTCGCTGCCGATGGACGCACTTCTGAACTCCGCCGTCTCTCTGGCCTTAAGGCGCATGAGTACGGTGCACCCATGGACGCACTCTGGTTCCGGCTTCCGCGACACGCGACTGATACAGTTGAAACTCAAGCACGCTTCGACCGCGGCCGGATTTTTATCATGCTTAATCGGGGAAGCTACTGGCAATGTGCGTTTGTCATTCCGAAAGGGGCAAACCAGGGCATTCGAGCAAAAGGTCTTGCTGAATTCCGCAAAGCCGTTAGCGCACTTTTGCCGGTCGACGCTGAACGCTCCAACGACATTGCCAGTCTGGACGATGTGAAGCTGCTGGTCGTGCAAGTTGACCGGCTCAAGCGTTGGTGGAAGCCCGGGTTGTTGTGCATCGGCGACGCAGCCCATGCCATGAGCCCGGTTGGGGGAGTTGGCATCAATCTCGCGATTCAAGATGCGGTTGCGACGGCCAACCTTCTTGGCGCTGCGTTGCGCGACAAAAGATTGACGGATCGTGATGTTGAAAATGTCCAGAAGCGGCGTGATTGGGCGACGCGCGCAACTCAGCGGATGCAGCTTTTCCTCCAGCGGACTGTTATTGCGCCTGCACTTGGAGACGGGGCGGCGGTTGCTCCACCGCTCGCTCTGCGGCTGATCACGGGCTTGCCACTTTTGTCCCGGATTCCCGCTCGCCTTCTTGGTCTCGGGTTCCAGCCAGAACATATTGCAAAGCCGATGGCCTAGCCGGCCGGATCTGCTTTGTCCTTTGCCCGCACTTCATCCCAAAACCGGTCCATCTCTTCGAGCGTGGATTGATCGGGCGTGCGGCCGTCTTCGGCAAGGCGAGCCTCGATGTAGGCAAAGCGGCGTGTGAACTTGTGGTTTGCGCCGCGCAGTGCTGTCTCGGGATCGATGTCGAGGTGGCGCGCGATATTGGCCATGACGAACAACAGATCGCCAAGCTCTTCTTCGATCTTGCAGCGATTGGCTACACCGGGGTCAGATCCTGCGGGTCTGACCCCATTGCGATCACTAGTTGGCGTGGGGCTTGGGGTCAGACCCGCAGGATCTGACCCCAACGCCGAACCTCGCGGATCGCCCGACAGGGCGACCTCTTCGAACTCAGCCAATTCTTCGCGCAGTTTGCCGAACACAGGGCCGAGCGACGGCCAGTCAAATCCAACGCGCGCGGCTTTGTCCTGCAACTTGACGGCGCGCGTCAGCGCAGGAAGGCCGATGGGGACGTCGGAGAGCAGTGATTGCGCTTCCAGCCTGTTTGGTTCCCCTCCCCCTAGTGGGGAGGGGTTAGGGGTGGGGGGCAGAGGCTGCTTCGCATCTTCGCGGGTTCGGCCAGCCTCAACACCCCACTCCCGGCCCCTCCCCGTCGAGGGGAGGGGTGCCGTGGCTGGCGATCCGGCGCGGGCTAACCGCTCGTTCGCCTTCTCCGCACGTTCCTCCACCTTGATGCGCGCCCAGAAATCGGGTTGTGCGCCAGCCGCGCGCTGCTCAGGCGTGCCAAACACGTGCGGGTGACGGCGTAGCATTTTGTTTGCGACACTATTGGCGACATCGTCAAACACGAAGGCGCCTTGCTCCTCAGCGATGCGGGAATGGTAGACGACCTGGAGCAGTAGATCGCCCAGCTCGTCTTTGAGATCCACCAGATCCCGGCGGGCGATCGCGTCCGCCACCTCGTAGGCTTCCTCAATGGTGTACGGCGCGATCGACTCAAAGGTCTGCTCTAGGTCCCACGGGCAACCTGTGCCCGGGGTTCTGAGATCAGCCATGATGGAGAGAAGGCGAGCGAGGCCGCCCGGTGCGCCGGATGTCTGTGTCATATGCAAAGACTAGACGAGGAGGGGCTCGCGGGCGAGGGGCTGCGGCCTCGCGCCATGGGCCCAGTCCACCAGTTGGCCGCGCCACGAGACTGCCAGCGCCAATGGCACGAGCCAGCAGATCCAGGTTGCCACCGCGTAGGTCGCTTCGAACGGCAAATCGAGCAGGATGGCTGTGCCCGTGACGACCCGAAACCAAACCGCACCGGTCGTGACGGCGGCCATGGCCAGCATCATCACAATGTGCCGGTCGCGCTCACCAGCGCGGATGGCCCGCCAGCCGGCCAAAAAGAGCGCCAGCCACACGACGCCTTGGGCAAAGAAGCCTGCGCGCGCCGGCAGCGAGGAGTGACTGAATATGGCAACTGGCAGCGCCGTCAGCCCTCCGATCACCACGAAAGCGCCCAACAGCCGGCCCATCATGCGGTGAAGGCGCGCGCGATGCCGGATCGCAATGACGACCGGCAGCATCAGCAGCACGAGCGCCGATGCCAGCATATGAACCCGGAACACGCCGGGAAGTTTCAGATCGACGAGATGCATTTCGAAAGGTAGTGCGATGAGCCCCGAGCCCGATCCAATCGCAACCACGCCAACCGGCACAATAAGCAGCGCCAGAGCCGCCAGGGCAGGCGTGCCCAGCGCGCGCAGATCAGCCAGTGCGTTCGGACGCGTCATCGTCATGGCAACTGGTGTCGCATTGGTGTGTGGCCTCTCTTGGGCAATGGGCGGCGCTGCACCGGATTTCGGTGTGTCGAGAGCCGCCGCAGCGCCCGCCTTGACGGATATCGGCGGCCGATGGTCGGGCAAGCCGCGCATCCTGTCGGCCGACGCCTCGCGCTGCGGACCCGAAGGCTGCACCTTGACGCTCGACATCGTCGCTTGCGCCGAGGGCTGGTGCGGGATCGACGTCACCAAAGATCAAACCTGCGGGGGCAAGGCGCTACAACTCACACCCATGAAAGATGAGCGGCTCGGCTTCACCGGCAAGCTGACACTGGCGGATGGCACGCAGGCTTATGTGGTCGAAACAGTTCTGCGCGAAGGCGAGAACGGCCAGCCGCCGCGGCTGAATTTCGTTGGCGATACCGGGCCGGAGTTGATGATCTTCCGCCGCTCGTTCCCGTTCAGCGCGCAGCTGGCACGTACGGGTGATGCGGTCTGTAAGCTGGACAAGCCGGTGTCATGATAGATTGATGTCATGGGATTGGTGTCGGGCACCACTCAGAGGTGCCTGACACCAACGGAACACCGGACAACCATGAACGCTGACGCCCGCCGCTACGCGCCATCGACCGTTCGCAATCGCGAGGCGATCCTCGCAGTACTCAAACCGCATTTGCCCGGGCGCGGACTAGTTTTGGAAGTGGCCAGTGGGGCGGGAGAACACACAGCCTTCTTCGCTGCTGCTTGCGGGCCTGATCTCAGTTTTCAGCCGACCGATCCGGACGCGGCGTCGCACGCGAGTATCGATGCGTGGGCGGGTGCGCTGGGACTTGCAAACGTGCGCCCGGCGCTTGTCCTCGATGCGGCGGCAGTGACCTGGCCCGTTGACCAGGCCGACGCCGTCATCTGCATCAACATGATCCACATCGCGCCGTGGTCCGCGACTGAGGGATTGATCCGCGGTGCGGCGCGTGTGCTGCCGCCGGGTGGGTTGCTTTATATCTATGGACCCTATCGCAGGGATGGTCAGCACACCGCGCCGAGCAACGAAGCGTTCGACCGCGATCTCAAATCGAGAAATCCTGAGTGGGGCGTTCGGGACCTTGAGGCGGTTACCGAGGTGGCAGCGAAGCACGGCTTCAGTGCGCCGCTCGTTGAGCAGATGCCCGCGAACAATCTGTCGGTCATGTTCCGGCGGCCCTTGGCCATTGCCGCAAATTCTGCGTAGAAGGTGTCAGACACCTATGAGAGGTGTCTCACACCGCGTCCTCCAAGGCCGATCCCGACATGCAAGCCCTGCGCGTGCTCCTCAACGGTTTCATCATGGCGGCGGAGATCGCCGCGGTGGCTGCTGTGGCATGGCTTGGACTTCGCTATCCGGTGGCGTTCGCGGCGCTGACAGCGGCGCTGGCGCTGATCATTGGATCGCGGCTCGAGATCATGCGGCTCCGAAACGAATGGCCGTTCTACTTTGGCACCGGGCGGGCAGGGGGCGGGGTACTCGTTCCTATCGTCGGCCTGCTGGAAGCGATTTTCAAAAGCCTGCTGGCGGGGGTCGCCGCGCTGTTCACATTTTCGGGTACAGACCAGGACCGCCTGCTGTGGGTGGCGATCGCGTTCGGCGTGGTGGTCTACGCAGGGTCCGCGCTGCTGAGAATGCTCACCTACAAACTTGACGCCATGCCGACGCGCTGGGGGTTCTTCAGATTGGGTCCGCCGCTGGGGCTGATGTTCTCCGCCGGCCTTGCCGTGATGGCGCTCTATGGTTTGGTGCCATCGCCGACCGTCAGCGACATCGGCTGGAGCATCGTCTGGGAAATGCCCAAGACGCCAAACGTTGAGCAGGTGAGCGAGTTGTTCTTCCGGCTCAAGCAGGCGTTCGACGATTTCGTCGTGACGCTTCTGGGCACGTTTATGCCCGCAAGCTGGGCACGCGTTCTTGGCATCGTGCTGAGCGTCAATGTGTTGGCCGGTTTCGTGGCCGCGATTTACGCTGCGATCATCGCAGCGTGCGTGCGCAAAGCCGAGGCGCATCTGCCATAGAGCCGCGAGAGTGCCGCCAAGTTCCAAGTTCGTACTCGCACCCTACCTCCACCGTTCGCATAATATATATTATGGAAAATAATGACAAGGAGCGCTGTTATTTGAACTTGGTACAGGTTGACAGAATTTGTTAATCTTCACTGCCCACTGCCCACTGCCCACTGCCCACTGCCCACTGCCGAATTGCCAACTGAGCCTTTACGTCACTTCTCATGGTTATCCGCCACGAACCTGTCGAGCAGCCGCACACCCCAGCCCGACCCCCAGCTCGTGTTAATGTCCGTTCGTCCGCTGTCCATCGCCGTGCCGGCGATATCGAGATGCGCCCACGGCGTATCCTTGATGAAGCGATGCAGAAACGCTGCCGCCGTGCACGAGCCGCCCCAGCGGCCGCCCATGTTCTTCATGTCGGCAAACTTGCTGTCGATCATCTTGTCGTAGGCTTTGTCGACCGGCATGCGCCAGATCTTCTCGCCCGTCGCCTTGGCGGCGTCGTTGAGATCGGCGCACAGCTTGTCGTCGTTGCTGAATAGGCCCGCGTACTCCTTGCCCAGCGCCACCATAATGGCGCCCGTTAGTGTCGCCAGATCGATGACGAGCTTCGGCTTGAACCGCTCCTGCGTGTACCAGAGCACGTCGGCCAGCACGAGGCGGCCTTCGGCGTCGGTGTTGATGATTTCGACGGTCTGACCTGACATGGACTTGATGATGTCGCCGGGGCGCACGGCATTACCCGACGGCATGTTTTCAACGAGCCCGACGAGACCGACAGCGTTCACGTTGGCCTTGCGCTCCGCCAATGCCGACATCAGACCGACGACGGCGGCTGCGCCGCCCATGTCGCCCTTCATGTCTTCCATGCCGGCGCCCGGCTTGATCGAAATGCCGCCGGTATCGAACACGACACCCTTGCCGACGAAGGCAATCGTTTTGGCGCGCTTCGACTTGGCACCATTCCACTGCATGATAACGACGCGCGAGGGTCGCGTACTGCCCTGCCCGACGCACAAAAGCGTGTTCATTTTCAGGGCTGTGAGCGCGTCCACATCGAGCACTTCGATCTCAAGCCCTGTGCGTTCGAGCTCCTTGATCCGGTCGGCGAATTCAACCGGCCCGAGCTCGTTGGCGGGCTCATTGACCAAGTTCCGGGCAATCACAATGCCATTGGCGACGGCACGATGGCGCGCAAAGGCGGTCCGCGCCTTCTCGGGATCGGCGCAATGAATGACGAGACGTTCCAGGCCATCGCGGGTCCCAGACGCACCCACTTCGCTGGCGTCATCGCTGCCGGATTTGCGCGTTTGGTACTTGGTGAAGCTATAGTGGCGCAGCAACGCGCCAAACGCGAGGGTGGCCGCCGCCGCCTCGTCCTTGGTATCGCCCGTGTCAGCGAAATCCGAAACGATGCTGGCGCGCTGGGTCTTGCGGGCGGCAATCTGCCCGTAGGCATACCCACCGAGCATCGCCCAGTCCGTCTCATTCAGGTCTTCGGTCTTGCCCGCGCCCGCGAGGATCAGCCGCGCGATGTCGAGCTTGGGAGGCGCCAGCAGTTCAATCGATGATTTTGCTTTTCCCTTGAAACTTGCTGCATCTGCCGCCTTCAACACCGCTCCGCCGCTCTTTTGGTTGAGTGCCGTCACCGCACTCCCCATCCCCAATTCGCGGCTGGCGAACGCGACGCAAACGGGCTCTGGATTGGCGTTCAGCGGCGAAAAGACAATATCGAGGTGGTCAGTCATCGTGACAGGCTCCTGGGCAGCTCGGCTCCGTCCAGCTGGAGGCGCGCACCTCAAGCGGAGCGGGCGCACCGTGCAGGCCCCTTCGACGGCGCACCAGCGCCGCTGGGAGTGCTCTGCTGCCGGCAAGGGGAGAGAAAGCGGTTTCAAAACAATGATTAAACGGTTCGGAGCGAACTGCAAGCCGGGCCTGTGGGGATCAAGACCGAACCCAGACCGGCGCAGGACTTACAGGCACAAGAGCAAGCTCCGAATCTGCCGCTAGGGCCTTGGACTGGGCCGAAATTCCGCCACCGTGCTATGGGACGGCCATGTGGGGCGCGATCAGGGGAATCGCGTGCCACGCCAGCCTGACCGTTTACCACGATCCCTCGTTGCCACGACACCTAGGCAGTTGGCCGGACCAGAGATGAGCATTTTCTCGCGCTATGTATTCCGGCAGGCGGCCGGCGCACTGATCCTCATCCTGTCGTCGTTGGCCGGCATTGTCTGGATTGCGCTCGCGTTGCGCCAGCTCAACGTCGTCACCACCCAAGGACAGGACGCGTGGGCGTTGTTCCAAATGACCACGCTGGCGCTGCCAAACTTGATGGCATTGATCGCGCCGTTCGCACTCCTGATCGCGGTGATGCACACGCTCAACCGGCTGAACGGCGACAGCGAGTTGATTGTCTACTCCGCCGCCGGCGCCACCATATGGGCCGTCGCGCGGCCGCTGTTGGTGCTTGCTTTGATCGTCGCGGCCGCTGTCGCCTACGTCAATCATTTCGCGCTCCCCTGGAGCATGCGGCAGTTGCGCGAGTACGTCGTCGCGATGCGCACTGACCTCCTGGGCCAAGTGATCCAACCCGGGCGGTTTACAAGCCCCGAGACGGGCCTGACGTTTCATATCCGCGAGCGCTCCACCAATGGCGAACTGATCGGTTTGATCATGCACGACACCCGCAAACCGAAGGAGCAGACCTCGTATCTGGCGGATCGCGGCGTAATCGTGAAGCAGGACGATAGCGCCTTCCTTGTGATGATTGACGGCCACATCGTGCGTCAAGATAAGCCCAAAGAACCGGCTCAAATCATCGTGTTCGACCGCTACGCTGTTGATCTCAATGAGTTCGAGCAAAAAACGTCGGACGACGTCGATCTCAAGCCGCGTGAGCGATATTACAGCGAGCTCGCCAACCCCGAGAAAACAAGCATCAGCTTCAAGAGGGCTCCCGGTCAGTTCCGCTCCGAGTTGCATGAGCGGTTTTCCAGTCCGCTCTACCCCATCGCCTTTGTGATGATTGCTATGGCGGCCGCAGGTCAAGCGCGCAGTACGCGTCAGAACCGGATGCAGGGACTGGTCGCAGGGTTCACGATTGCGACGGCCTCGCGCCTCGCCGGCTTGGGGCTCAACAACGTCGTGGTGTTGAAGCCTCATCTCGTGCCTCTGCTCTATGCCATCCCTATCATCGCGATCGTATTGGCAGCCGTCGCAATGGTACGCAGTGGGCGTCAGCGCAGCGGACCTACCCTGGGCGACCGCGTTAGTGACTGGACCGACGGGCTTTTGGAACGAAGCCGCGAGATGCGCTTGCGCGTGTTCAATGCCAAAGCGGCGCGAGGATAACTCCGTGAGTCTGGTTCCCTCGACACTGGATGTCTACATCGCGCGCCGCTTTCTGGTGGCGATTCTGGGCACATTCGCATTGTGCTCATTGCTGATCTTTATGATCGACCTGGTCGAGATCCTCCGCCAATCGGGAAAGTACGGCAGTGTTGCGGCCTGGAAGCTTGGCTGGCTGACGCTGCTGCGGCTGCCGGCCTATACAGAATTCCTGATCTCGTTCGCAGTCCTCGTCGGGTCCATCGGCACGCTCCTGATGCTGTCGCGAAAGAGCGAACTGGCCGTCATTCGTGCCGGCGGCATGTCTGCGTGGCAGTTTCTGCGCCCCGGCATTGTGGTCGCCCTCGCATTGGGACTGTTCGGCGTCTTAATCTTCAATCCTATCGCCGCGTCGGCCCGTGATGAATCCGAACGCTTGTTTGCTGAGTATTTCGGCAGGGAATCTAAGCTGTTAAAGTCTGGCTCGGTCGGCGCTTGGCTGCGACAGGATGGTGACGACGGTCAATCGGTTTTGACAGCCGCCCATGTCTCCAAGCGCGGCACACTGCTCAAAAAGGTGGATGCATTTATTTTCGAGCCGACCGGCCGGTTCTCAGAGCGGATCGAAGCGGAGACGGCGACACTCAAAGATGGGTACTGGCAGCTGGACAATGCCGTGGTTTCCAAAGCAGGCCGCGAGCCGCAACGGTATAGCACTTACCTGCTCTCAACTTACCTCACCCCAGAGCGCGCCACGGATGCACTCGGCACCGTCATTTCGGTCTCATTTTGGGAGTTGCCGGGGCTCATTGAAGTGGCTGAAAAAGCGAAACTTTCGACCGCCCGGCTCGAAGTTCAATACGAGCTGCTGCTGTCAAGGCCAATTCTTTGCCTGGCGATGGTACTTTTGGCAGCCACTGTGTCGTTGCGGTCATTCCGCTCCGGGGGCATCCAGACTATGGTCATCACTGGAATGGTGGGGGGTTTCGGGTTCTTTCTGCTGGCAGAGGTGTCGCGTCAGATCGGTGTTGCCGGTTTGGTGGCTCCTTGGGTAGCGGTTTGGCTCCCGGTTTCTCTGGTCATTCTGATCACAACAACGGTGCTGCTGCACCAGGAGGACGGCTGAGTGATGCGTGCTACGCGGACACCGCGGGCATTTACAGGCGCTAACATCGCAACGGGGCCGCGCAGACAAGCGGGTGGCCACCGGCGATTTTTTGCGTCTATCGCTCTGTGTCTTGCAGCGGCCCTGATGCTAGGGTCTGGTGCCGCGGTCGCGCAGAGCACAGCAAAGGTTCCGTCCGCATTTCCCACGCCTAAGGGCGGCATTTTCGGCGAGACACCGAAGATCGACAAATCTCTGCCGCTGCATTTGCAGGGTGACGAGCTGATCTACGACACCAAGGGCAACAAGGTCATTGCGCGTGGCAACGTCGAGATCCAGTACGACGGCAACAATCTGACCGCCGACGAAGTCGTCTACGATCAGAGCGCCAACACTTTATCGGCATCCGGCAACGTGGTCCTGAGGCAGGCAACCGGCAATATCATCCGCGCCGAGAGTTACACGCTGACCGACGATTTCCGGGATGGGTTTATCCAGTCGTTGAGTGTCGTTGCAAAGGACAATTCACGCATCTCGGCCGAGCAAGGCACACGCCGCGACGGTGATGTCACGGAATTCACCAATGCGAAGTTCACGCCCTGCAAGAGCGACGGCAGCACTCCGCCGCTGTGGTGTATTGCAGCTCGCAAAGTGACCCATGACCAGACTGCCGCCACCATCAGTTATCAGGATGCCCAGTTTGAAATGTTCGGGCAGCCCATCTTGTATCTCCCCTACTTCCAGCACGCGGACCCATCGGTGAAGCGCAAGAGCGGCTTCTTGGCACCCTCGTTCGGATCATCGGAAGATCTGGGGTTCTTCACGGAGGTCCCCTATTACTTTGCGCTGGCCCCAAACTACGATTTCACGTTCACGCCTATGTACCTGGCGAAGCAGGGCGTGTTGCTGCAGGGACTGTGGCGGCACCGGTTGGCTGACGGCCAATACTCTGTAAAAATCGCCGGCATCGATCAAGACGGTGGCGATCTGCCCAACAACACGCTGTTCACGCCCGAGCGCCGGGCTGAGCTTGATGGGTTCCGCGGGACACTTGAAACAAAAGGCGATTTCTCGCTGGCGAGCTGGTGGAGGTATGGCTGGGACATCACGTTGGAGAGCGATGATACGTTCCGCCGGTTCTACAAGTTCGACAACATTCTCCTCACAGACCGGGTCAACAACGTCTATTTTGAGGGCCAGTCGGAGCGGAATTACTTCGCGACAAATTTCTATCATTTCGGCGGTCTGTTGCTGGATGACTCGAACCAATCCGAGTCACTCGTGCATCCGATTGTCGATTACAATTATGTCGTCGCCGATCCGGTTGTGGGCGGCGAACTGAAATTCGACGCCAATGCATTGAGCTTCTCGCGCTCCGATGGCGTGATCGATGCCGCCGATCAAGGCCTGACGCGCGTCGTCGCCAGAGCGAAGTGGCGCCGCCGCCTGACCGATGCGGTGGGCATCACGTACACGCCGTTCGCGGAGTTGCGCGGCGATCTCTATCAGTTCAACAATTATCGTGATCCCATCACGGGGTTGGCTGTTGACAACGAGCAAGTCGCTCGTGGCATGGCGACGGGCGGGGCAACGGTATCCTACCCATGGATCGCAAACACAGCTTCGGCCTCGCATGTGATCGAGCCGATCGGTCAGATCGTGGCCCGTCAGAACAGCGTCGAACAAAACCGCCTTCCTGACGAAGATGCCAAAAGCCTCGTGTGGGACGATACCAATCTCTTTGAAACCTCCAAATTCTCTGGGTGGGACCGGCTGGAAACGGGCACGCGCGCCAACGTTGGTTTGCAATATACTTTCCAGGCTTGGAACGGCGGATATGCCCGTCTCCTCGCCGGCCAGAGTTTCCATTTGCAGGGGGATAACGCGTACTCCAGCCAGGCCATCAACTGTGACCCCGATGGTGCAGGTCCCGCTCCGGTGCAGACCGTTATTGCACCTGGGGTCGATGATGACTGCAATCCCGTCTTCAATCCGCGCAACGGTTTGGAGAACGACGCGTCCGACTACGTCGTCGGTGCCTATCTCGCCCCGACGGACTCGTTCCGTGTGATTGCACAGACCCGCCTCGACGAAGATGACTTAGCGATTCGGCGCGCGGACGTTGCGAGCGCCGTCAACTATGGTCCGCTTGCCGCTCAAGTCGCCTACAGCTACGTCTTCAACGATCCCGAACTCGGACTGCCGGGAGACGAAAACCAAGACGTCAGTGGCTTGCTAGGGCTCCGACTGACCGACCAGTGGAGCGTCACCGGGGCGATGCGGTTTGATATCGACAGCGGCCAGCGCCTCACCGATAGTATTCAGATTCAATACCTCGATGATTGCTTCATGCTCAGCGCGACCTATAATGAAACCTTCATTGTCGATGCCCAGCGCGAGATCGAACCGGACCGCACATTGATGTTCCGCGTCGAATACAAATACCTGGGTGGGCTTAACTATAAGGCCGATGCCCTCGATCACGTGTTCAGCGAAGATCAGCCGCCGCGTTGATCCAGAAGCGCGCGGCATTCGCGCCCATTTGCTGGTAAACCCAGATTGTCTGCCTTGCGAGGGCCATCCTTCCAGTGGATAAGGCGATCAGAGAGCGTCGCCGTCCGCTAGGATAGACCTCCGCCGAATCGGGCGTTTAAAGCAAGAGAGACACTGGTATGAGCGCAACCATGCGCCCCCCTCACAGGATCACCGTCGGTGCGGTTGCCCTCGTCTTGGCAGCGGCCGCAGCCACCCTTGCGCGTGCTGAGGAGGTTATCGTTACGGTTCCGCAGACCTCCACATTGCCGCCAGTCGTCGTCCCCAACACGCCAGCTGAGCCAGCATCTCCGGCGAAAGCCGCCAAACCCGCTCCCGATAAAGCGACGCCTGCGAAGACGCCAGCCGGCACCAAGTCGGCTGCCATCGATCCCAAAGGCGATGGGTCTCCCGGCAAGGCCAAGGGTTCGGGATTGTCGATCGCTGTGCTCGTCAACGATGAGCCGATCACCGCCTACGAGATCACACAACGCCAGCGCATGATGGGCATGAGCGCCAACGTCGGCGAAAAGGCGCAGGCCGCGTTCAAGGCCATGATCAAGGCGCCATCGACATCCGAACGTCTGAAGGCCATCCTCAACGACACGATCAAGGCCAACGAAGGAAAGTCGCGCGAGCAGATCATCGATATTTTCGAGCGGCGCAAAAAAGAGTTCGCCATGGGCCTGCAAAAGCAGGCCATGGACAATGCGCGCAACAGCGTTCTGCCGGGCCTCAAAAAGGAGGCCCTCGAAGAGTTGATTGACGAGCGCTTGAAGCTTCAGGAAGCCAAACGCCTGAATGTGGCCGTCGGCGAAGAAGACGTGGATCGGATCATCCGCGGGATTGCCGAGAAGAATAAGATGACCGATGCCGAATTCGCCAAGCACTTGAAGGGGAGCGGCGCGGACATCAACATGATGCGCTCGCGCTTCAAGGCCAACATGTCCTGGCAGGAAGTCATTCGCCGCAAATTCGGCAGCCAGATCGCGATTACGGACCGCGAAGTTGACAGGTTCGTCGAGAAATCACCCGGCAACGCCGAAGATAGCTTTGAGTTGCAGCTCCAGCGCACGACCCTGCCAATCCCCCCGAAACTGGATCAAAAACTCGTTGCCCAGCGCTTAGCCGAGGCCGATACGCTCGCGCAAAAAGGTGGCGGATGCGCGGCCATGGCCAGCAACGCAGCAACAGTGGCGGGAGCTAAGTTCGAAAACCTCGGCAGCAAAACCGCAGGCTCCATCCCTGAACCGACGCGCAGCCTGCTGCTCAACGCCAAAGATGGCGAACTCCTGCCGCCCAGCGTCGGCGCGGGTGGCGTTGAAATCTGGGCCGTGTGCGGACGCAAGGCGATCACCGCCAATGCCGAGCGCAGGGAAAATGCGCAAGCCGAACTGCGCCAGAAAGAATTCGAAGTTCTCGCCCGCAAGCATCTGAAGGACCTGCGCCAGGACGCGGCCATCGAGTACCGCTGATGAGCCCGGCTAGCCAGCGGCAGCTGGCGCCGCTCGCGGTCACCATGGGCGACCCGGCGGGTATCGGCCCGGAGATCACGGCACTCGCCTGGCAAGCCCGCGCAGCTCGCGGGCTTCATCCGTTTGTCGTGTTCGCCGACCCGGCGCTGCTTGAAATACGCGCCCGCGACGTCGGCGTTCCACTGACCGCCGTTCTCGTAGATCATCCCTCGGCTGCGTTTGGCATCTTTCCCGATGCTCTACCGGTGATCCCGGTGCCACTCTCGATGCGGTCTGTGGCGGGCCAGCCGGCAGCGGCCAATGCCACAGCCGTCACAACCTCGATCGAACATGCGGCAGCTGCTGTCGTCCGCGGCGAGGCATCGGCGCTGGTGACCAACCCGATCGCCAAGAGTGTTCTCTACGAAGCCGGTTTCAAACATCCCGGACATACAGAGTTTCTTGGCGCTCTGGCCGAAGCCCGCGTGCCGGGCAAACACTATCACCCTGTCATGATGCTGGCCTCTCGCGAGCTTCGCGTTGTGCCCCTGACCATTCATATCCCCTTGGCCGATGTCCCCAGTGCCGTGACGCGTAAACTTCTTTTTGAAACGGTGCGGACCACGTGGCGCGCCCTGCGCGACGACTTTGGGCTGCCCCATCCGCGCATTGCTGTGACTGGGCTCAATCCGCATGCCGGCGAGAGCGGCACCATCGGCCACGAGGAGCGCGAGATCATCGGCCCGGCAATTGACGAGCTTCGCGCGGAGGGGTTGTCGATCAGTGGTCCGCATTCGGCCGACACGCTGTTCCACGCCGCCGCCCGGCTGACGTATGACGCTGCGATTTGCATGTATCATGATCAAGCGTTGATTCCGATCAAAACGCTGTCTTTTGATACAGGCGTCAACGTCACTCTGGGGCTGCCTTTCGTGCGCACGTCGCCTGACCATGGCACCGCGTTTGATATTGCGGGACAAGGCCGCGCCTCACCTGAAAGCCTGATCGCAAGTTTGGAAATCGCCGCTGAAATCGCCGCCCGGCGGCTGGCCGTTGGCGTTCCGTCATGAGCAGCGCGGGACCCTCGCCAGATGGGTTGCCGCCGCTGCGCGATGTCATCCGCGACCACGACCTCGACGCCAAAAAGAGCCTCGGGCAAAACTTCATCCTCGATCTAAACTTGACGCGGCGCATTGCCCGGCTTGCCTCGCCGCTTGAGGGCACCACCGTCGTCGAAGTGGGCCCCGGCCCCGGCGGCCTCACGCGCGCGCTGCTCCTCGAAGGCGCTTCGCGCGTCATTGCCATTGAGCGCGATGCGCGCTGTCTCCCAGCGCTGACGGATATTGAGCGGGCCTATCCGGGCCGCCTTGCTGTGCATTCGGGCGATGCGCTCGAAACCGATTGGCCGGCACTTCTCGATGCAACGAACGAACCCAAGACGATCGTTGCCAATCTGCCCTACGGGATTGCCACGGCCCTCCTTGTTGGCTGGCTTGAAACGGAGCCGTGGCCGCCGTGGTGGAGCCGCATGGTTCTCATGTTTCAAAAGGAAGTGGCCGAGCGCATCACAGCCGAACCCAGCACCAAAGCTTACGGACGGCTCGCCGTCATCGCGCAATGGCGCACGGTTCCGCGCATTGTTCTCAATCTGCCGCCGTCCGCGTTCACGCCACCTCCTAAAGTTGCATCTGCTGTTGTTGAGTTTGTACCCAGGCGCGCCCCTGAGATTGCCTGTTCGGTGAAAGTACTGGGTCAGGTCACGGCCTCCGCCTTCGGCCAGCGCCGCAAAATGTTGCGTCAAAGTCTGAAGCAGCTGACGCCGTTCCCGGAGCTGTTGTTGCGGGAGGCCGGCATCTCGCCAGAATTGCGGGCTGAGAACCTGACCGTCGCGCAATTCGCTCTGTTGGCTGCCCTCTACGAACGGCAGCGCAAACCCGCCTGATTGTCCCGAGACGCGGCGGGGCGGCTAGGTGCAGGGCATCCTGGATCAGAGCCAAACCCTCTAACCCACTGTGGGCCCTTGATCAGTGCAGTGATGGTGTCCCCTCACATTTTCCTGTCGCATTCATCTTCTTTATTAACCATCTTCTCCAGCTGGCGCAGGGCGTCTCGTCTGCCGGTCTCAGTCACGACCGAAGCGAGGCTGACCCGGCAGACATTGCCATCATTGCCGCAATATTCACGATCGAGGTCTCCTATGAAACAATTGAAATGGTGGTTGCGTGGATTAAGCCAGAGGGCGTTTCCGCGACTGACGCTCGCCGTCCTGGCCAACCGCACCTGGCTGTTGGAGCCTGAAGTCGCGCTGATCCCACTGCTCAGCAAGCGAAAGGGACTGGCGATCGATGCGGGCGCGAACAAAGGCGTCTACTTTTATCACCTCGCACGCCACTACAATCGGGTTTGCGGGTTCGAACCGTTGCCCTCTCTCGCCACGTACCTCTCCCGTGCCAAGCCTGCCAATGGCGATGTGTTCCGCATAGCGCTGTCAAACACCCAAGGATCGGCGACGCTCATGCTGCCGCGCGGTTACAACGAATTGGGCAGTCTTGAAGAGCAGACCCGCGCACAGTGGGACAGCAGCGGCTCCATTGAGACCCACGAGATCAAAACCGCCACCCTCGACAGTTTTGATTTTACCGGCGTCGCACTCATTAAAATCGATGTCGAAGGCCATGAGTTGGCTGTGCTTGAGGGTGCTGCACGCACGCTGGAGCGCTGGCATCCAACGATCGTCATCGAAATTGAAGAGCGCCACCGGCACCAAGCCGTTCGCAGTGTCCGCGAACACTTGGAAGCCATCGGCTACACAGGATACTTCCTCGACGGCAAATTCCTCAACCCGATTGAGCAGTTCGATGGCACGCGCGATCAGGCCGCCGCGAGCCTAACCCAATCCGTTAAAGTCGGGCGCTACATCAACAACTTCATCTTCTTCGACCGGCGGGAGGCGGCCGACAGGGTCGCGGCAATCGACGCAGCCCTCGCGCACCGCTCGTCACTGGCGCTGGGTGCAGCACTTGATCACGGCGAGCCGGTCACGGCTTGGCAGCGTCTGACAGATGCTCTCCGCGCAGCGCGCGACATGGTTGCCCCTGCGGGACCGCGGTTCTGAAAACGCAGAACACTTAAGGCGGCGGCGAATTCAATCACAGCGCCGCCTGCAGCCCGCGAACGAACCCTGACAGCCCAAGGAGCCGGTCTCGCTTCAGTCGCTCTGCGGTCAGTATGGATGTTAGACCTGTCAAGCTGTCGTCCACTTCGGCATTGACGATGACGTAATCGTACTCCGCCCAATGGCTGATCTCAGCCGAGGCTTCCGCCATTCTCTTGGCCACGACGTCCGGGGGATCCTGCGCCCGGCCGCGCAGTCGCTGCTCAAGAACTTCGCCAGACGGCGGCAGGATAAACACGCGCACCAGATCGCCAGCCATTTTTTCGGCCAGCTGCTGGGCGCCCTGCCAGTCAATATCGAACAGCACGTCCTGACCGCTGGCGATGGCGGCTTCAACGGCGGCGCGTGGCGTTCCGTAGAAATTCCCAAACACTTTCGCCCACTCCAGCAACTCGCCCGAGTCGCGCATTGAGGTGAACTTGGCTTCATCGATGAAGAAATAATCTTTGCCATCAACTTCGCCAGGACGGGGTTTGCGCGTGGTCACGGAAATCGACAAGCCGATGCCGCCGTCGCTCTCCAGTAGCCGGCGCGAGAGTGTCGTTTTGCCAGCACCCGATGGCGAGGACAGCACCAACAGCAGACCGCGGCGCGCCACCGGAGAGTTCGAAGTTTCTGCTTTGCTATTCAATGTTCTGCACCTGTTCGCGCATCTGATCGATGACCGATTTAAGCGACAAGCCCGCGCGGGCAATGCCAGGATCATTGGCCTTCGACGTCAGCGTATTGGCTTCCCGGTTGAACTCTTGCGCCAGAAAATCAAACCTGCGGCCCACGGGCGCTGGGTCCACCAACAGCTCACGCGCCGAAGCAATATGCGCGTGCAGCCGTTTGACCTCTTCTTCCACATCAGCCCGCGTCGCAAGCAGCACCGCCTCCTGATGCAGCCGGGCGGGATCAAGACCTGGTCCAGCGTCCATGATTCTTGAAACCATCTCCGACAATCGCTCTTTAATAGCGGCGGCCGTGCGCGCAGGGGAAGCTTCGACAATGCCAACGAGGCGATCAATCTCATCGACTTGCTGGCCAAGGATGAGCGCCAGGCGCGCGCCTTCTGCCGCACGCGACTGCGCAGCCAACGTCAGCGCTGCGTCAAGGCTCGCTAGCATCGCCTGATGCAACGCAGCAATAGCTGCTTCGTCTTCCGAGCTTTCACTGACTTCAAGCACACCCTTCAGCGCCAGCAATCCTTCCGCAGCCGGTGGCGGCGCGCCCGTGAGCGCACGCACGCGCTCTGCGGCTTTGATCACTTGGGCAAGGGCTGCTTCATTGATGCGAATGTCTGATGCCTCGGTCTGCCGCTGCACATTGAGAGAAACATTGAGGCTGCCGCGCACGAAGCGTTTGGTGACGGCGTCGCGGACTTTCACGTCTAAGACATCAAAGCCCGGCGGCAATCGCAGGCGCACATCGAGGCCGCGGCCATTGACGCTGCGAACTTCCCAATGCCAGCGGTAGGGTCCGTGCGTGCCTTCGGTCCGCGCAAATCCCGTCATGCTCTTCAGCGTCATGTGATCCCGGCACCGTTCACGTAGGCCCCCGCATTTCCGGTTCGATACGGGTTGGCAAAACACCGCCCCGCCGCGGCGTGCGCGCGCCCCGTAGGAATAGCCGCAACCACCCGCCGCGCCAAGGGCAACGGGAGGCTGGCACCGCACCAACACAGGGAAAACGCCGGGAACGGCCTTATTTCTTCGGTTTGCGGACCGGAAGCGGGATGGTCGATACGGCTGTGGCGGCGGCAGCGGGCGCAACGGCCGCGGAGCCTTCGGCTGGCGGGCTGGGAATCGCGTCAGAAGCGGGAGCCGGCGCAGCTGCGGGCGGAGCTTCACGCACAGCAGCGCGCATTTCGCCCTTCTTGGCATCGGCTGGCTTCGCCGGTGTCTCGCTCGCTTTTGCCGTATCGCCCTTGGTCTCGGCGGGTTTGACGCCGCCGTCCGGCTTGGCGGCGTTTTTGACATCGACCTTGACCTGCACGGGCTCGGCCGCGTCGTCGGACTTCTGGTCCTTCTCGACTTGGCGCCACGTTTGCACGGCCGAGTTGTGCTCGCTCAATGTGTCGGAGAACGTGTGTCCACCTGTGCCGTCCGCGACGAAGTAGAGGTCGGTCGTCGAGGCCGGATTGAGCGTCGCCTCGATGGCCGCGCGGCCTGGGTTGCAGATCGGCCCTGGTGGCAAGCCACCAACGCGATAGGTATTGTAGAGCGTCTTGGCATCGATATCGGCGCGTGTGATGGAGCGGCCTAGGGGCCCCTGCCCGCCCACGATGCCGTAAATAATTGTCGGATCGGACTGCAGGCGCATCTTCTTGTTGAGACGGTTGATAAACACGGCTGCAACGCGATCGCGCTCATCGGGGCGGCCCGTCTCTTTTTCAACAATCGACGCCAGGATGATCGCTTGCTCGGGACTTGTGATTGGGAGACCAGCTTTGCGCTTCTCCCAGATCCCATCAAGGAACCGTTTCTGTTCGGCCTGCATGCGCTCCAACAGTTCTTGGCGCGCCATCCCTTTCGACACGCGATAGGTGTCCGGCAGCAAGCTGCCCTCCGCTGGCACCGCCGCGATGTCGCCTGTCAGCGTTTCGTCCGCCTTGAGCCGCTCGACGATCTGCTGGCTGGTCAGCCCTTCGGGCACTGTAACTTTGTAGAGAACGGACTTGCCTTCGCTGATCGTTTCCAACACGTGCCGCATGCTCGCGGCTTTCTTGAACTCGTATTCCCCGGCCTTGAGTTCCAGCGGTTTTCCGCGACCGAAATAATTGCGCAGCAGGTGATTGGCGACGAAGCCCCAGCGGCTGGTGATGACGCCTTCGCGCTCCAAATTATCGGCGATGGCGATGCGGCCATCACCCTTCTGGATCACGACCGTCCGCGTCACGTCGAGGGGGCCGGGCCGTTCGTACACGTGATTGAGAATGAGCGCCCCGCCGCCGATCACAAACATCGTGACGACACCAATCGTCAGGATGCCGCTGAACACGCGCACGAGGCCGTTCAGAACGCGAGATTCGCGCCGCACCTTGATATTGCGCGGACGCTGCGGCGCACGCTGCGGCTCAAGCGCCTCGGACGGACTGCGCGGCCTCATGCCGTTTCCGGTCTGAAGCGTCGGCGGCACATCGCGGCGCTGGTTCATACTAAAGGGTCCTCGTCAGCACCGGCGGCACGCGGGGTGCCTCCAGGGGTTTCCAACCTCACTCGAATAAGCCACTGACGCGGGTAGAAATTATGGCGAAACCTGGAGAATTGGCCTGCTAAACACCCTTTGGCAAAATGCCCGCAGGCTTAGGCGACGCGACGCATAATCAGTGAGGCATTGGTACCGCCGAACCCGAATGAATTGGACAGCACAGTGTTGATCTCCCGCTTGCGGGCCGTGTGTGGCACAAGGTCAATGGCCGTCTCGACGGACGGATTGTCGAGATTGAGGGTCGGTGGCGCAATATTGTCGCGCAGCGCGAGCAGCGAGAAGACCGCCTCGACGGCCCCAGCGGCTCCCAGAAGATGACCAATTGCCGACTTGGTGGAGGACATGGACAGCTTGGCGGCCGTATTGCCGAACAGCCGCTCGACAGCGCTCAATTCGATTTCATCGCCCATCGGCGTCGAGGTGCCGTGTGCGTTGATGTAGTCGATGTCGCTTGCGGTGATGCCCGCGTTCTTGAGAGCCGCCCGCATGCAGCGGTACGCGCCATCACCCGATTCAGACGGTGCGGTGATGTGGAACGCATCGCCCGACATGCCGTAGCCGATCACTTCGCCATAAATCTTTGCGCCGCGCGCTTTGGCATGTTCGAGCGTTTCGAGAACGACAATGCCGGCGCCTTCGCCCATCACAAAGCCATCGCGGTCTTTGTCGTAGGGGCGCGATCCCTGTTTGGGCCGGTCATTGAAGCCGGTCGACAAAGCGCGGCAGGCCGCAAAACCTGCAAAGCCAATCCGGCAGATCGGGCTCTCGGCTCCGCCCGCCACCATGACGTCTGCGTCGCCCAGGGCCACCATACGGGCTGCGTCACCGATAGCGTGTGTGCCCGTCGCGCACGCCGTTACGACAGCGTGGTTAGGGCCTTTGAGCTGATGCTTGATTGAAACATACCCGCCCGCGAGATTGATCAATCGGCCGGGGATGAAAAATGGGGAAACGCGCCTCGGTCCTTTTTCCTTCAACAAGAGCGACGTATCGGCAATGCCCGACAGTCCACCGATGCCTGAGCCAATCAGAACGCCGGTCGATTCCTGCTTTTCGATCGTATCGGCCTTGAAACCGCTGTCGGCGATGGCTTGGTCTGCAGCAGCCATGGCGAAGATGATGAAGTCATCGACCATGCGCTGCTCTTTGGGTTCCATCCAATCGTCAGGATTGAATTTGCCCTCGTCTTTGGAACCGCGGGGAACAAAGTTGGCGATCTGGCAGGTGATGTCGGAGACGTCAAACTCTTCCACGCGGCGCGCGCCGTTGGCCCCCACCAGCAAATTCGCCCAGGATGCGTCCACGCCGCAGCCTACCGGAGTAACGAGACCCACTCCCGTAACGACCACTCGACGCATCATGCCGCCCACCTCTACGTCTCCTTATTCGATTGCGCGCGACGATCTCAGAGGACGCTCGCCCGGCGCACCCCAAGTCCAGTTGGAAAAGTCCAGTTGGAAAAGTCCGGTTATGTAAAAAAAACGGCGTCCGGGGCAATCTAGACCCGAACGCCGCCTTGATCTCGTTCACGCAGCTGCCCCAAACGCTGTCTTGCGACAGGACTGAGGAGCTAGGCCGCAGTCGCGTTCTTTTCGAGGAACTTCACGGCGTCGCCGACCGTCAAAATATGCTCGGCCGCATCGTCGGGAATCTCGCAACCGAATTCCTCTTCGAACGCCATGACGAGCTCCACCGTATCCAAGCTATCCGCGCCCAGATCGTCGATGAAGCTGGCGTTCTCTGTGACCTTCTCGGTCTCGACGCCTAGATGCTCAACAACGATCTTCTTCACGCGCTCTGCGACTTCGCTCATCGTCTTCCTCGCGTCCCTTGTCTAACTGTTCTAACACGTCTGCCTCTGACCGGGCCCACCCCGCCAGCCTTGTCCGGCTACCTGAGTCCCTGGACCCTGACAGCGCTCGTACCACGATCGTTAGGGCTTTTCCCCAAGTTCCGCAGCAAGAAAACGAGGCTCGTTAACACACTTCCCCGCCCTTGGCCACAAAGGCGGGATTCTGCCGCAGTGCACCGTCCTGGGCCGCCCAGTTTCTGCTCAAACAGAGTTGGCCAGCTCAGGCCATCCTCCGCCGTCAGACCATCGCCATCCCGCCATTGATATGCAGCGTCTGACCGGTGATGTATCCGCCCTCGTTGGAGGCCAGATAGAGGGCGCCCGCCGCGATATCCTCGACCGAGCCGAAGCGCTGGGCGGGAATCATCTTGGAAATCTCTTCCTGCTGCTTTTCGTTCAGCGCGTCGGTCATGGCGGTCTTGATGAAGCCCGGCGCGATGCAGTTGGCGGTAATGCCCCGGTTGGCGACCTCGCGGGCAAGGCTCTTGGTCATGCCGATCATGCCCGCCTTCGAGGCCGCGTAGTTGCCCTGCCCCGGATTGCCGAACACGCCTGAAACTGACGCAATGTTGATAATGCGGCCATAGCCCGACTTGTTGCGCAGCATGGCGCGCGCAGCAGCCCGGCACAGCATGAATGTCGATGTGAGGTTTACGGCGATCACGTCATCCCACTGCTCATCTTTCATCACCATAAACAGGTTGTCTTTGGTGAGGCCTGCGTTGTTGACCAGAATATCGAGCCGGCCGCCCAGCGCTTTGATCGCCTCATCAATCAGCTTTTGAACCTGGGCCCGATCGGCCAGATCGCACGGCGTCACCACGATGCGGCCTCCGAGCTCGACCTTGAGCGCTTCGAGTTTATCAACTTGACGGCCCGAGATCGCAACGGTCGCGCCAGCGCTGTGCAGAGCGCGCGCGATGCCGGCCCCGATGCCGCCGGTTGCGCCAGTCACGAGAGCTGTTTTGCCAGTTAGATCGAACATGAGACCCTCGTTAACATGATAGTGCAGCAAACACTGAGTCAAGATCCGCCGGCGTACCGACGGGAGTCGCTTTCAGCGATTTATCAATGCGGCCGGCGAGACCCGACAGCACTTTGCCAGTGCCAATCTCGTAGATGTCCGTGATCCCGTTGGCGGCCATGTAGAGCATGCATTCACGCCAGCGCACGGTGCCTGTCACCTGTTCGACCAGCCGCTTGCGGATCTCATCTGGGTTGGTGATCGGAGCCGCAAGCACGTTGGCCACCACGGGCACGGCCGGGGTCTTAATGTCCACTTTGGCCAGCGCCCCCGCCATTGCATCGGCGGCCGGCTGCATCAACGAACAATGGAACGGCGCCGACACCGGCAGCGGCACGGCGCGACGCACGCCAAACGCTTTGCCCGCGTCCGGCACGCGATCGAGCGCTGACTTATGGCCCGACAACACAACCTGCGTCTGCTCGTTGTCATTGGCGACCTGGCAGACATCGCCCTGGCTCGCGGCTGCCGCCACCTGCCGCGCCACGTCGATGCCAACGCCCAACAGCGCGCTCATTGCGCCCTGCCCAACTGGAACCGCCGCCTGCATCGCCAGCCCGCGCAGTCTCAATAGCCGGGCCGTATCGCTGAGCGTGAATGCTCCCGCAGCCGCCAGTGCCGAATACTCACCCAGCGAATGCCCGGCGACAAATTTGACCTTGTCCTTGAGCGAAAACCCCATCTCCCGCTCAAACACGCGCATCACCGCCATCGACACGGCCATCAGCGCGGGCTGCGCATTTTCGGTGAGCGTGAGCGTGTCCTTCGGCCCCTCCCACATAATCTGCGACAGCTTCTGGCCAAGCGCCTCATCGACCTCGTCGAACACCTCGCGCGCGGCCGCGAAGGTTTGGGCTAACTCACGGCCCATGCCCACGTCTTGGCTGCCTTGGCCCGGAAACACGAATGCGATCGCCATGCGGAGGTCTGTCCCTACTTTGACCAGACAAGAAATCCAGTAAACCTTGACCGGGCTCTAACGCCTGGACCCGCCCGGCGCAAGGCTCATGGACTGCGGCAGGTCTGCCTCCGGGCCGCACGCGAAGCCTGATTGTCTCATTCAGTGCCTATTCTGGACGGCGGGCCCCACACTATACTCCGTGTAGGATTCGATTGCGGAGCAGGATGTATACATGGGCCAAGCCGAAGTCGGACGCATTGCAGGCATCCCCATCATTCTGGATGCGAGCTTCATCCTGCTGTTCGTGATTTTCGGATTGCACTACTTCACCTCTGGCAACGTGCAGATGATGTCCTATGGGCTGCTCTTGGTCACCGGGCTTGCCTTGTCGATTCTGCTGCACGAATTCGGGCACGCGTTCGCGGGGCGGATGTACGGCGTCGGAACGACCCACATTGAGCTCAATGGTCTAGGCGGGCTTTGTTATTACGACCGCCACATGCCCATCGCTGTCATTCCCCGCACCGTGATGGCGCTGGCCGGTCCGGCCATGAACCTCATTCTGTGGCTCGGCTGTGATGCACTGAGCACTGCCCTCTATGCGATTCCATCAGCGACTGACGACATGGCCGGAACCCAGCGCTTCGGCAATTTGCTGTCGCATCTGTCGAGCCTGAACTTGATGCTGCTGTGGTTCAACCTGCTCCCCTCCCACCCTCTTGACGGTGGTACGGCGTTGGCGAGCTTGCTCGGTCCCGTGATGGGCCGCGAGAAGGCGATGCGCCTCATCGCCTACACTGGCATGCTGGTGGCGGCCTACTGCGCCTGGATGGTGCTGCAAGGCAATTACTTCGCCGTTATCATCGCCTTCTTCCTTTATCAGGCGAACCAGAACGTGCTCAACACCCACCGCGGCGGGCCAACCATGAAGCGCTGGAATTGATGGAGCGCGGGGTAAGGCACGTCACGGGCGGACTTGCGGTTGAGTGGCGATCAGAAGTGCCTGACCCCGTTCATACTACACCGCAATCATTGCGCACTCGCCCTGGGCCACACAGCGCGCCACACCGGACCCAACATCTGCGTCCACACCAAAGCCGTTATGGCACCAATCACAATCCCGACCAACGCTGAGCCCACCGCGCTGGCCAGCCACTCGAGGGCCCCTCCGAACACCGGCATTGCTCCGCCGATCGCGACCGCCGCATCATGGATGACATGTTCAATCGCACCAAAGCCCATCTGATTGAGACCGTGCACGAAGATGCCGCCACCGACCCACAGCATTGCGAGTGTGCCTATAAAGGACAAGACGTTGAGAAACGGCGGCATGCCTTTCACGAGACCTTGCCCAATCGACTTGGTGATGGGCCCGCCGCGCTGGGCAAGGTACAGTCCGAAATCATCTGCTTTGACGATCAGCGCCACCAAACCATAGACACCGCCAGTGACCATCAGTGCGACGGCGGCCAGCACCAGGGATTTCGTGAACAGATCGGGCGCTGTAATGCTGGCAAGGCTAATCGCCATAATCTCGGCAGACAGAATGAAATCGGTCTTGATGGCGCCGGCGACCTTCTCATCTTCGAGCTCTTTGCCACCGATGGGTTGTGCAGCGGACGCAGCGGCAGATGCGTCGTGGCTGTCGTCGTGACCCATCACCATGTGATGGAGCTTTTCGAAGCCCTCGAAACACAAGAATGCCCCACCCAACATCAGCAATGGCGTAATTGCCCACGGCGCAAACGCCGTCAGCAGCAGCGCCGCAGGCAGGAGCAGGAGCATCTTGTTCTTGAGTGAGCCCCACGCGATCTTGCCGATGATCGGCAGCTCGCGGTCGGCGGCAAATCCGACCACGTAGCGCGGCGTCACGGCGGTATCATCGACGACAATCCCGGCGGCTTTGGTGCCAGCCTTCGCGGCTTGTGCGGCGATGTCGTCTAAAGAGGCGGCCGCCACTTTGGCGAGAGCCACCACGTCGTCCAATAGCGCCAAAAGTCCGCTGCTCATCGAGATCCCCGCGTTGTGCCCTTATCAAGCCCACAAGTAACTGTTTGCCGGCCCGAGCGCAAAAGACACCGACTCTGCTCTCCAAATCAATCCGTTAACCAATGTTACTCGGAGCCGTCCGCGCCCGGAGTTCGATTTGGCGCCGTGATGCGCGCAGGGTCGCGCACCGCAGCAATCGCGCACTCGACTGCGGCTCCGCTCCTGGAAGTCTTACAGCGCCGCCGCGATCGGCGTCAAAAACATAACCAAACAGTGGGGTTTGTCATGTTGCATCACCTATCATTTATGTTCCTCGCCATTGCGTTTGCCGGACTCACACAGACTACCAGCGCACACGCGGCGCTCACTTACGGCAAAGATCCCGCCGTTAGAGTGGAAATCAGCCGGTCTGCGCACAAGATGAACGTCTATGTCGGCGGCAAGCTCAAACATACCTGGAAGGTTTCAACGGGCCGCAAGGGCTTCAAAACACCGCGTGGTGCCTGGCGCCCGACGTGGATGACGAAAATGTGGCACTCCAAGCAGTGGTACAATTCGCCGATGCCGCACTCGGTGTTTTTTAAGGACGGCTACGTCATCCACGCCACCACCGAAATCCGCAGTCTTGGACGCCCGGCCTCGCACGGGTGCGTGCGCCTTGCGCCCAAGAATGCCGCCCGCTTGTACGGCTTGATCAAAACCCACGGCGAAAAGAAAAAGAAAATTATCGTGAGCTGACCAGCGGTGTCAGACACCAACGGAATGGGTCAAACGAAATAGGGCCAGGCTCCTTTTGGGGTGCCTGACCCCGCATCGCTGACGTCGCATCGGGAAATTGAACGATTAACCACCCGATCTGAACGTCGCGGATTTCGCTTTTCCGAAGTTATCCTCGCGCTCCAAACCTCGCTGATACTCGCGCCATCCCGCATCACTCGGGGGCGTCTTCGCGAGGCGTCGTGTTGATGCGATGCGGGAGCGGGATCGGAAGGACTTTCTCGGCTGACGCAGCCAACCCTTCCGCGGCGCGCGCACCACCTGCCGGAATGCAGGACCCGCCG